>NZ_NNRN01000062.1:0-624561 GCF_002252535.1 Brucella lupini | reverse complement strand
GCCGCATTCGTCTCATGGGCGCAATCCCAGAAGGTAATGCCCGCCTTCGGAAACAAATCCGATACCGGCATCATCGCGGAGCCGATGATCCCGAATGCATGTTCTATCCCATGCATCTGCAAGACCTTAACAAATGCTTCTTCCGTCGTCATTTTCATGGCGCGTACCTTTCCTTGGAATTCAGAGAACTTCGTCTTTCAGCGCATACCAGTGATACATTGCGCGCTGGCCTATGCGCCTGAATGGCGTCAGCATGCCGTAACTCGGCAATTCAGAGGTGAAGATCGGCAGGTCGAGTTCCTGTCCCCGACCCGTCATCAGTTGGGCAACCCGGCGTCCGGCCTGCGCTGAATACATCACGCCGTTGCCGCCGTAGCCCATGGCATAGTAGATTTCCTGCGTCGGATCAGGACGATAGATGCGGGGCATCATGTCATGACTGACATCAACCCACCCCCACCAGGAATAATCGATCTTGATGCCTTTCAGAGCCGGGAACTTCCGGTAAAGGCCCGAAAGCAGCAGATCGTAATGTTTAGGGTTCGGTGCATCAGCCCCGGTAATGGCGCTGCGGCTGCCGATCTGCATCCGCCCGTCGGGCAGAAAACGATAATAGTGACGAAGCGTGCGCGTGTCGGTTAGCGGAATGCCGGTCTTGGGGCCGCATGCTTCAATTTCATCGGGCGTCAGTGGGCGTGTCACGACAGAGTTAGACAGCACCGGCATCAGCCGGTAACGGGTGAGAGGATGGAGGCCGGGTGAGGTGTAACCCGCTGTCGCGAAGCAAACCTGTCGCGCCGTGACCGTACCGTTCGGCGTGTTGAGATGGAATACATTGCCGTTCTTGCGGCAGCTGAGAACCGGGCTTGCGGTATGCACCTTTGCGCCCAGCTTGCGTGCAAGCCGGAGATAGCCGAAGGCGAGTTTCGCGGCGTGAATGCCAATGCCGTCTGGCTCATACATAGCTCCGCGAGCTTCCTGATCCCGGATGAAATCGCGGTGAATCTCGTCGCGACCGACCATGCGCGTCCGATAGCCGAATACGTCATTCAGCAGGCGGGATTCTTTTTCCAGCGAAGGAATGACCTTGTCGCGATGGGCGATGTAGAGATGACCGCCATCCTGCGGATCACAATCAATTTCCGGTTCGGCAATGAGTGAACGAAAGAGATCAAAACCCTCGGCAATTTCCTTATGCAATTTCCGGGCGATGTCCACACCCCAGCGCTCGATCCATTGTGAACGCTTGAGCCGGCCGGCTGAAATCTGCGCCTGACCGCCATTGCGGGTGCTGCAGCCCCAGGCGACGCCATTTGCTTCCAGCACCACGGCCTTGACGCCATGATCCCGAGCGAGATGGATTGCCGCCGAAAGACCGGTATAGCCTGAGCCGACGATAACGACATCGGCATCGACGTCTCCGCGAATAGGGCCATCGTCTTCCGGCGCCGGTCCGGCAGTGCCTATCCAGTAAGTCGGGGCATAGTCGCGGCCTTGTCCTGGCGTCTTCGAAACCACCGGATCATAAGCGGGGTCGAATGGCTGGGTGGCCGAGAAACTGTTGAGAGTGTGGGTATCCATATGTCGGTCCTCCAAAACACCGACTGGCGATGTTGGGGCTTACGCCTTCAGCAATGGCCGGTTCTTACGGAATGCCTGTTTGCGGACGATCTTGCCGTCGCGCTGTGTGAAGAGATCGCAGCCTTCTGCCTCGACGCGTGCGCCGTTGGCATCCGTTCCGCGAAAGGTCCATTCCGACACGGCACGGTCGCCGCTCACGAAATGTCTGTGTCCGTCCCATTTCACGTCGGGCATCGCGGCCCAGACGCCGGAAAAAGCCTTGGCAATCGCATCCTTGCCTTCGAGACGGGTGCCGTAAACTTCCTCACCACCGATGGTGTAAAACACGCAATCGTCGGCAAAGAAGGCCATGATCGCGTCGATGTCGTGCCGATTAAAGGCGTCGAAGAGGTCGGAAAAATGCTTCTCTGTGAGTTGTCCGGCGGACATTCGAATGCTCCTTGATACGTCTGAAATCTGCCCTGATTTCGGGCAAAGCTTCCCTGTGGCACGGCAGAGTTGCCGCGCGATTGATATTGCGAATTGGATTTCGGTCGGGCTGGTTAAAGCGGTTGTAGCGCCATCAGACTTTACCCTTCCACGGGATGAGGACCTTTTCCATGTAACGGATCAAAAGGTCGAAGGCGAAAGCGAATACACCGATGACGATGATGCCCATGATGACGGTGTCGCTGGCCAAAAACTGCGCTGCATTGAGTACCATGAAGCCAAGACCGCGATGCGCCGCCACCATTTCCGCCGCTACCAGCGTCGTCCAGCCCACACCGATCCCGATGCGCATGCCGGTGAAGATTTCCGGCATGGCCGCTTTCATGATGACCTGCGTTATTACCTGCGTCCGGGATGCGCCCATCGCATAGGCGGCATGGATCTGTTCGGTTGAGACCGAGCGCACGCCAGCTCTCGCTGCGATCGCCATTGGCGCAAAGATCGCGAGAAAGATGAGGAACACCTTCGGGAACTCGCCAATACCAAGCCAGATGATGATCAGCGGCAGGTAGGCAAGCGGCGGCAGTGGTCGGTAAAACTCGATAATCGGGTCCAGCACGCCACGAACAAAGCTGCTCATACCCATCATGATGCCGATGGGAATTGCCGTGATGCAGGCAATCGCGAAGGCACCCAATACACGTCCAAGGCTGGCGAGCGTATGTTCGGCCAGAGTGGAGTTTGCCACGCCGTCTGTCATGGCAACCATGAACTTGCCATAGACAGCGAAGGGAGAGGGGAGAAACAGCGGTTTGACCCAGCCCATTCCCGTTACGAGAAACCAGAGCCCCAGCAAAATCAGTGCGGTTACAAGGCTGATGAAGCCGCTATTGCCGTCGCCGGGGGCGCCATAGATTTTACCGGGTTTGACTGGTCTTGCCCGAGTTACGAACTCAAGCATGGACCAGTTCCGGGTTTCCTGATGCACGTTCATCGCCATAGATAATCCCCAGAATTGTCTCACGCATCTTGATGAAGTCGGGACTGGACTTGACGGCGCGCGCGTCACCGCATTCCAGAAAGCGTCGGTTGAAATCCAGATCATAGGTATGGGTGATCCGTCCGGGGCGCGGCGACATGACGATCAGCCGCGAACCGAGGAACAAGGCCTCTTCGACGCTGTGAGTGATGAAGAAGAACATTTTGTTGGTCACTTGCCATACCCGCAAAAGCAATTCCTGGATTGTTTCGCGGGTGAGGGCATCAAGCGCTGCCATGGGCTCGTCCATAAGCAGCATCGCCGGGTCGCAGGTCAGTGCGCGAGCAATGCCGACACGCTGCTGCATACCGCCGGAAAGCTGGTAAATCTTGTGATTGTGGAAATCCTGCAGGCCGACCAGCGCCAGATTTTTCGTGGCACGCGCCCGGCGTTCTGCCTTCGGTACACCTTGAAGCTTCAGGCCAAACTCGGTGTTGTCAACGACATTGAGCCAGGGAAGCAGAGCATGTTTCTGGAACACGACACCCCGGTCGGCGCCGGGACCACGCACTTGCCTTCCGCCCAACGTGATTTCGCCGGATGACGGGATCATGAACCCTGCCATCAGATTGAGAAGCGTGGTCTTGCCGCAGCCGGACGCACCAAGCGCCACCACGAAATCCCCGCTGTCGATCCGCAAATTAACGCCCTTCAGCGCAATCACGGCTTCTTCCACATAAAGACCGGGATAGGTCAGACTGACATTCGATACGTTCAAGGTTTCCATTACGTCACCTTTCGGGAACGAAGAAGCGGTTCCGGCAAAAGCCAGAAGGCACACACAACATTGCAGGAACCGTCTCGGTTCAGCGGCTTGCCCGAAGGCATGCCGCTGGCGGAGGCGCTTGAATTACTTTACGTAATTACTTCGCTGCGGCTTCGGCAAAACTGCCATTCACGTTGCCGCTATAGTCATCCAGAGCTTGGTCGAGCTGTTTTTGGTCGACAAGAAATTTTGCACTCTGGGTGACGGATTTGAGCGCTCCGCTGTCCTTGCCACCGCCGAGCCATGTCGGGGAGGCTTGTTCTTCCACTGTGGGGAAGGACAACAGCGCGAGTGCGCCCGGTATGTCAGCGGCATTGCCACCGATCAGCTTGACCATGCCTTTGACCTGTTCGGAGTCTGCTGTCCACTGGCCGCCATTGGCCTTGTAGTCGGCATAGGCATCCTTCAGCACCGTGGTGAAGGCGGTCATGAATTTGGGGTTTTCGCTGGCGAAGCTCTTATCCACCACAAGGCCGTCGAAAGTCGGGACGCTTTTCGCGCCGATTTCTTCGGAATTGGCAATTTCCTTGCCGGTCTTGAGGATTTCGGAAAGAGCAGGAGGCCAGACATAGGCTGCGTCGATATCGCCGCGCTGCCAGGCGGCAACGATCTGCGGCGGTGTCATGTTGAGTATTTCCGCGTCGCGCGGATTGATCTTCCAGATGTCGCTCATGCCGACAAGGAGATGGAAATGCGAGGTCGAGACAAAAGGCACGCCGACCTTCTTGCCCTTGAGGTCTTCCGGCTTCTCTATGCCCGAACCTTCGCGCGCTACCAGTGCTTCCGATTTGCCGATATTATCGAGAATCCAGAAGAGTTGAAGGTCAACACCGCGTGTGGCGGCTGCTGCGATGCCCGTTGAACCGATAACGCCTATCGGCACGTTGCCGGAAGCAAGTGCCGTCGAAATATCGCCACCCGATGCGAACTGGCGCCAGTCAATCTTGTATCCGGCTTCCTTGGCTGCCGCATCGAATTTTCCGTTAGCGATTGCGGTCAGAAACGGCCCGACGATCTGCTGATAACCGACCACGACCGTGGTTTCGGCATAGGCCGCAGACGTTGAAAGCGCTGCTACGGCCGAAAATAACACCACCCGTTTTATGCTATTGAAATAGTTCATGGAGTTCCCCTTCCATTTAAGAACCATGCCTGACTTGGTCACGACTGTTGACGTTTTTCGCCAATCTGCAGTTCCAGTTACAAACGATAGCCATCTCATGAAATTTGCCTTATATCCAGTTGGAATAGTCAATAAGTCCAGTTTGGCATTAAAGATGGCGCTACCCGGGAATTGGGGTTCGTGCTCACTTTACCGTCGAAATTATTCCACGAGGAGAAACAGAAAGAAGAAACGCTATTGCTAAGTAGAGCACGAAGCGGAAAAACTGACGCGAACTTGGGTGTAATCGCAGATTCACTAATGGAGCAGCGTTTTGGATGCCATCTCGCCGACGATCTTCTTCATAGATGGCAGCAGAAATACCGGATTGCAGTCGCAAATCCGGGAAACAACGGTATCAGCCATTCTTTCCGGCGCTGTTTTGCCCGGTGCCCGCATGCCCTCCACGCGGCGGCTGGCGGATTATCTGAAAGTCTCGCGCCTCACGGTAACGCTGGCCTATCAGGAGCTTGTGTCCCAAGGTTATCTGGAAGTGCATTCCCGCAGTGCCTATCACGTGGCTGCAGCGCCGCCCATCAGCCGTCCAGACAAGGATTTTTTGCAAGCGCCTGACACCGCCGTCGATTGGTCATCCAAGTTGCGTCTCGGCTTCAACATTGCCAAGACCATTCGCAAGCCTCTGGATTGGCGGAAGTATCGCTACCCCTTTCTCTATGGCCAGATGGATCAGACCTTGTTTGATCTCGCCGCATGGCGCGATTGCGCACGGCGCGCGCTGGCCAGAGAAGACTTTATCCTTATGGCGGGTGATTTCGCCGCTGCCGATGATGTGGAACTTGTCAATTATATCCGTTCGCGCACGCTGCCTAGCCGCGGAATACACGCGGAGCCAGACGAGATACTTGTTACCGTTGGCGCGCAGAACGCGCTCTGGATCATCAGTCATCTGCTTTTGACACGGCGCTCGCATGTCGTGTGCGAAAATCCCGGACATCCCGATATCAGCGCTACGCTCCATCTGACAGGGGCCAATGTAACGGCGCTTGACGTCGATGAAGGCGGCTTGCCACCCGAGTTGCTGCCAGATGAGATCGACGCGGTCTTCGTCACGCCGAGCCACCAGTCACCCACGGCTGCCACTATGCCACGTGCGCGGCGTATCGCACTTCTGGAGGCTGCAGCCGAGCGCGATTTCGTCATTGTCGAGGATGATTACGAATTCGAGATGAGCTTTTTGCAGCCGCCGACGCCAGCGTTAAAGTCGCTCGACCAGTATGGCCGCGTTCTCTATGTGGGCAGTTTTTCAAAGTCGCTGTTTCCGGGGCTTCGGCTTGGCTACTTGGTTGCTCCGGCACCTGTCATCCGTGAGGCGAGGGCGCTACGCGCGCTCATGCTTCGTCATCCGCCCGGACATTTGCAGCGAACAGCGGCCTATTTTCTGGCTCTTGGTCACTACGATGCGGTTATTCATCGTATGCGGATTGAATATCACAAGCGCCATATTGTCATGATCGAGGCCCTTAATCGCGAAGGATTGAAAATCGCTGGTAAATCGGCCTTTGGCGGTACGGCATTCTGGATCGAAGGACCGGAGGGCATGGATGCCGACAAACTCGCACGTGATCTGCGCGAGGATGGCGTGCTGATCGAGTCGGGGTCCCCTTTCTTCTGGAGCGATGACAGGCCATGCCGCTATTTTCGCATCGCTTATTCTTCCATTCCGATTAATCGGATTGCGGAAGGCATCGAGCTTCTGGCCAAAAGAATGCGGCAAATCTCGTAGTTTTGGAACGCTTGGGTTCAGGCTGCGTTCATGTGGATTACGATAACGGATTTGTGAAGTTGCCGGAATTTGTCCCAATTCGATGGATATCGCTGGCGGTTCTACGGCGTTTTTGCCCGCGATTCTGTGGATGAGACGCATATCAATTCTGCCTTCCAGAAGGAGAAGGATTTATGTCTATTCGTTCGAAGCTTCTTGCCACTGTTGCCGTGCCGGTTCTGTCGGCCTCCATTCTAGCGCAACCCGTACTGGCGGATTCATTGATGGCTCCAATCCTGCTGGCACAGGAGAACGGAGACCAGCCATCCGACGAGCAGTTGCAGCAGCAACAGCGCGAGGCTGAAGAACAGCAAAAGGCAGCGGAAGAAGAAGCGCGTCGGGCTGAGGAACAACAGCGCGCTGCCGAGGAAGAAAATCGTCGTCAGGCCGAAGAGCAGCAGAAGGCTGCTCAAGAGGAAGCCCAGCGTCAAGCGGAGGAACAGAAGCGCGCTGCGGAGGCAGAGGCGCAACGCCAGGCTGAAGAGCAGCAAAAAGCCGCCGAGCGCGAAGTACAGAAGCAAGCCGAGGAACAACAAAAGGCAGCCGAGCGCGAAGCGCAGAAACAGGCCGAAGAGCAGGCCAGGCAGGCTGCCGAACAGAAAAAGGCTGACGAAGAGGCACAGCGTCAGAGCGAACAGCAGCAGAAGGCCGCCGAAGAGGAAGCTCAGCGTCGCGCTGAAGAACAGAAGAAGGCTGATGAAGAGGCGGCTCGCAAGGCCAATGAGACGCAGGAACAGACCGCTCCCGCTGAAAAGCCGGTGAAGGAAGAGCCTGCACAGGAACCGCAAGCGAAACCTGAGCAGCCGGCGGCGAAAGAACCGGCCAAGCAGGCCGAGCAACCTGCCAAGGAAGCTCCGGCGCAGGAACCGGAAAAGCCAGCCGAACAACCGGCAGACGCATCTCCGGTCTCGCCTCCTCAGAAAGAACCAGCGGAAGAATCCGCTGTTGAGCATCCCGAAGAAGCTCAACCGCAAGAACCGAAAGCAAAGGAAGAGCCACAGAATGAGGCTCAGCCTGCACAGCCGGTCGAACAGCCGCAATCAACCGAAGACCAGCAAAAACCGTCTTCGGAGCCAGCGCCAGAGATAGTCGATCAGCGTTCGACCGAGGAAAAGCAGGAGATTGCGAAAGACCCTGCGAAGACGGACGATACGGTTGTCTTGCCAGTCGAAAATGGCGCTGCCATTCTCGACAGCGACAAGGACGCCGACAATTCCGGCGGAAGCCAGTCGCGTGAAGAGCGTCGCAAGCAGCGCGAACAGCAACGTTCCGCTGAGGAAAGTGCACCACCGCCCGTAAATGATGCGGCGGCACAGGTTGCGATTCCAGAGGAAGTGAAGGCAGCGCTGCCGCAGAAGATCGAAGCCAATCTCAAGGAAGAGGGCACCCGTATCAAGGAAGCGCCGGTTTTTGCCGTGCCGGAAACCACCAATATCATCAACAACACGGTGGTGAACAATACGGTCATCAATAATACGACGGTCAATAACGTGACCAACAATGTCACCAACGTCAAAGTGATCGAGGAGGTGGATAATCGTGTCATTCTGGACGTGGGCGACCGTATCTTCGTTCGCGGCGATGATCGCCCAAGGTTGCGCCGTGATGCCGAGGAAACCTATTACGATGAACTGCCGCGCGGGCGCACCCGTGAAACCATTGTCCGCCCGGGTGGCAACCAGATCGTCACAGTCTATGATCGCTACGGCGATATTCTTCAGCGTTCCCGTATCGACCGGGACGGCAATGAATATCTGATGATATATGCGCCGGAATATGACGACAATCCGCGCGCTTCGATTATCGATGTTGGTTACGAACTGCCGCCGATGCGTCTGACCATTCCGGTAAGAGATTACATCATCGACGTCGCGGACGATCCGGATCGCGATTTCTATGACTTCCTTGCCATGCCTCCGGTAGAACGTGTGGAGCGTGTCTATACGATCGACGAGGTTCGTCATTCAGCCCGCCTGCGCGACAAGGTGCGTCGTATCGATCTGGATACAATCCACTTCGCGACGGGCAGCGCCGAGATTTCGCTTTCGCAGGCGAAGACGCTACGCAAGGTTGCAACCGCCATGCAGAAGGTACTGGCAAAGGATCCGGGCGAAACCTTCTTCATTGAAGGGCATACGGATGCGGTTGGATCGGACCGTTCAAATCTCGTCCTGTCCGATAAACGTGCTGAATCAGTTGCAAGCCTTTTGACGGAAGTCTATGAAATTCCACCAGAAAACCTTGTCACGCAAGGCTATGGCGAACGCTTCCTGAAAATTCGCACGCAAGCAGCTGAACAGGAAAATCGTCGTGTCACGATCCGCCGTGTGACTCCGCTTGTCCGCCCGGTGGCTCAGCGCTGAACAAACAAACACCCGGATGCGATTTTGCATCCGGGTGTTTTTCATGAAGTAATTTTGCTCAGGCAATCTTGGGCTGGATCGTCGTCACACGGTCGAGCATCTGTTCGCTCAACGGACGTGGTTTGACCGCTTCGATCTGCACCATGAGTTCGGCGATCTTCTCGGCATCCATGACGCCGCATTCATAAATCTGGATGATTTCGCGCGCCATTTCGTCTTTCTGGGGAGAAGTGATTGGACAACGAGCCATCGCTTCACACGACTTGACATAAGCCGCTTGCAGCTCCTCCAACTCAATGGGCTTGAAACGCCCGAAGTAGTAATCTCTCGAAAATGGCATTTTATGCATTCCGCAGATGGCGACAGACAGATAATCCGATCTGAAAGCCTGAAAATTCTTGCGACCCGCTATACTAAAACATAGCTGATTGCAAAGCATTATAATCCAGAATTATTTAGTTTATGTAAAATATTCAATCAGTTGCAAAACCGAAAGCATTAGAGAGTTAAAATTTGCTGAGGGATCGTAAGCAGACTCTTTTCCAACCAATGCCGTTAAACGCGATCAAGTTCCAGTTTGGCTACTATTTCAGCGATCTTGTCCGGATTTTGTTCACCGGATTCAAATGTTCTTATAATTGCGCGTGCAAGCGCTTCTTTGCTTTCGTGCGTCGTTGAACATCGATCAAGCAGTGCGCAGCAGCGATTATAGGCAATCTGCAGCACTTGGAGATCGTTTGGCGCATATGTTCCCTGATATTTGTTGCCGCGAAATGGCATGGACGCCTCCCCGTTTGATTGATTGAACCTCTAATTCAGAGGGAAAGCAACAGATCGTTTTATGACAGCGATATCAGACGCATCACGATAGTGTTCTTGGTGATCCGGTTCTTCCGAATATAAATAGCGATAATCTCTGGCTACCGGTTTACGGCGTTCGAAATCTCGCCGCGAGTTTGTTGAAAGCTGGTTGAAAGCTTGCCTGCGCTAACCATTCAAAACCGATTGAGGAATCGGCTGCATATCAGGAGGGGTCTGGCATTGCCGGGCCAACAGGAGCTCTCGGAGGAGCGTAGATGAAAATCTCTATCGATTCATGCCGCCATCTATTTGGCGCGGCCTTCATTGGCGGCGCAATGGTACTTGGTGCAGGCGTTGCCCATGCCGAAAAGCTGACAGTGATTGTCGGCGGTATGGAAAAGCAGATTTACCTTCCGGCAGTGCTGACGGAAAAGCTGGGTTACTTCAAGGATGAAGGCCTTGATGTCGAGCTGATCAACAGCCGCGCCGGCGTGGATGCTGAAAACGAACTTTTGGCCGGTGCGGCTCAGGCTGTGGTCGGCTTTTACGATCACACGATCGACCTGCAGTCGAAGGGCAAGTTTATTCAGTCCATCGTCCAGTTCAGTCAGGCTCCGGGTGAAGTGGAACTCGTTTCCAGCAAATATGCCGACCAGATCAAGTCGCCGGGCGATTTCAAGGGGCATACGCTTGGCGTCACCGGGCTCGGCTCCTCGACGGACTTCCTGACTCAATACCTTGCCATGCGCAATGGCCTCAAGCAGGGCGACTACACGCTGCTTCCTGTCGGAGCGGGCAATACTTTCATTGCCGCCTTCAAGCAGGATGCCGTTCAGGCAGGCATGACCACGGAACCGACCGTCGCCAATATGCTGAAGAGCGGCGATGCCAAGGTGCTGGTCGATATGCGCACGCCCGACAAAACCATCGAAGCGCTTGGTGGACCTTACCCGGCTGCGTCGTTCTATGTGCAAAGCGCATGGCTTGAGACGCACAAGGAAGACGCGCAGAAGCTTGCCAATGCTCTGGTCAAGACCATGCGTTACATCGCTTCGCACAGTGGCGAAGAAATCGCCGACCAGATGCCCAAGGATTATTACGTCGGTGACAAGGACCTTTACGTAAAGGGACTTGCCGAGGGCAAGGCGCAGTACACGCCGGACGGCCGGATGCCGAAGGATGGACCTGAAACCGTTCTCAAGGTTCTCGCAACCTTCAAGAAGCCGCTTCAGGAGAAGCAGGTCGATCTTTCGAAGACCTTCACGACCGAGTTCGTGGACAAGGCCAACGCAACGCTTGACGCTGCGAAATAAACAGCCTTCGACTGGCGTTCAAACATGAACGTCAGTCCCGCTGTCCTCCAAAGATTCAACCGCATTGCAGGCGCGCGACAGAGCATTTCCAGCAAACGTGTAAGACGGTTTTGCGCTCGGAGATCTTTGATAACGAAACTATCGCGCGCGAGCGGTGCCGCATACCCGCGAGGAACCCATGCTGATGGAAGCCCCCAGAACCATTGCGCGTGAGAAAGCTACTGCAATCGCGCTCAACAATGTAACTCGCCGTTTCGTCACCCCCGACGGCAAGATGATGACCGCATTGCGCGACTTCACCATGAATGTTGCACAGGGCGAGTTTGCCTGTGTTGTCGGTCCGACCGGCTGCGGCAAGTCAACGACGCTTAATCTCGTAACCGGTCTCGCCAAGCCAAGTGCCGGCGAAGTCCGCCTGATGGGCAAGCCTATCGAAGGTATCAGCCCTGATATCGGCTTCGTGTTTCAGGCCGATGCGCTTTTTCCGTGGCTTAATGTCATCGACAATGTGAGTGCCGGTCCGCGTTATCGCGGTATGGGCAAGGAAGAAGCCTATGAGAAAGCGCGTAGCTGGATCGCCCGTGTTGGTCTGGCCCGTTTTGAAAAGCACTATCCGCACCAATTGTCTGGCGGCATGCGCAAGCGCGTGGCGCTGGCACAGACCTTCATCAACGAACCGAAAATCCTGCTCATGGACGAACCGTTCAGTGCGCTTGACGTACAGACGCGCACGCTGATGCAGGGTGAATTGCTCGATCTCTGGCAACAATCTGGCGCGTCCGTCATCTTCGTCACGCACGATCTCGAAGAAGCGATTGCGCTGGCCGATAAAGTCTATGTGCTGACCGCCGGTCCAGCCACGGTCAAGAGTGTCTACGATATCGACATCCCGCGCCCGCGCGTCATGGAAGACATCCGCTACGACAGCCAGTTTGTGGATATCGCCAAGGTCATCTGGGACGATTTGCGCGAGGAAGTGCAGATCGGCCAGAAGCGCGCGCTGGCAAACGGAAACTAATCGGAGAAAATGATATGACAACACAAGCTCTCTCCGCGTCACCAAGCTTGCAGGTCAATGCAAGTGCCGACGAACTTGCCCGCACCGAAGCGAAATTTCGTGCCGATATGCGCCGCCGCCGAGCGGTCGTTATTCTTGTACGCCTCGCCATTCTGGTCGCCGTTCTGGGCGGTTGGGAACTCGGCGCACGGACCGGCCTGATCGATCCATTCTTCTTTGCGAGCCCCTCCGGCATTGCCGACCAGATATGGATCTGGGTCACGGAAGGCACGTCACAGGGACCGCTTTCGGAGCAGATCATCGTAACGCTTGAGGAAACCGCGCTTGGTTTCCTTATCGGTGCGGTCGGCGGCGTCATTTGCGGCATCCTGCTGGGTCGCAACAAGTTCCTCGCCGATGTGTTCTCGATTTACATCAAGATCGCCAATTCCATCCCGCGTGTCGTGCTGGGCTCGATCTTCATCATCGCGCTTGGCCTCGGCATGGCATCCAAGGTGGCGCTGGCCGTCGTCATGGTTTTCTTCGTCGTGTTCGCCAATGCGTTTCAGGGCGTGCGCGAAGCCGACCGCGCGCTGATCGCCAATGCGCAGATATTGGGTGCATCCCGTTCGCAGATCACGCGCACCGTCATCGTGCCGTCGGCCATGAGCTGGATTCTGGCAAGCCTTCACGTCAGTTTCGGTTTCGCGCTCGTCGGTGCGGTCGTCGGTGAATTCCTCGGCGCCAAGAAAGGCGTTGGACTGATGATTTCCACGGCGCAGGGCACATTCAATGCCAACGGCGTCTTTGCGGCCATGGTCATTCTGGCGGTACTGGCGCTCGTCGTGGAATACATCATCACACTGGTCGAAAACCATCTGGTGAAATGGCGTCCACAGGCGCTTTCCGAACAGGGAAGCTGATAGTCGGATAGATGCAAACGAGTCAGGCGGCGGGCAAGGTGACAGTCACCGTAAGCCCGCCGCCTTTCGTTTGGGAAAGCTCGACATGGCCGCCCGCCGTGTCGGCAACTTCGCGCACGATGGCAAGGCCCAATCCGCTTCCATCCACGACAGTGCCCGGAACACGATAGAAACGCTCGAAAACGTGTTCATATTCATTTGCGGGGATTCCGGGTCCGTTGTCCTCGACCCGTATGTCGATTTTGGGCCCATCCTGATCAATCACAAGCGTTACTGTGCCGCCTTCGGGCGTGTAGGTAAGGGCGTTGTCCACCAGATTGACGATCATTTCTCGCAGCATGGTGCCGTCGCCAGAAATGATGGCTTTGGTTGCTTTGAGCTCGAACCCGAGATCGATCTTGCGGTCGAACGCCTTGCCCGAGAGGCTTTCCAGAATTTGTTGTCCCGCTTCCGCCAGATCAACCCGGTCAGCGCGAGGACGCCTGCTGCCTGGTTCGGCACGCGAAAGCGTCAGCAATTGTCCAGCAAGCCGCGACAGCTGCATGGTGGTATTCTTGATACCTGCCAGAACGTCTTTGCGGTCACTTTCGCAGGTTGTCCGTTCTGCGAAACTGGCCTGCGTTGATAGTGTAGCAAGTGGCGTGCGCAACTGATGTGCTGCATTCTGGATGAAACGGTGCTGCGCCGACATCTGCTTGCGCACGCGTTCCATATACTGGTTCAGCGCTGTGACGAGCGGTCGAAGTTCGGTCTGAACTGTCTGTGGATCGAATGGTTCCAGCTCGGATGTGCGATTGCGAACTTCGTTGCGGAGCCGGATCAACGGGCGCAATACAAAGCGCAAGCCCATTAACGAAAGGGCACCCGCGACGATGATGAGCAGCGATTGTTCCAGCACAGAGTTCAGCCAAAGCTCCCGCTGCATGGCGGTGTATCCTGCAAGGGTGACACCCACGACCACGTCGACAGCTTGTGGCAGGTTGGACGGTGCTGCAACGGGATGGCGCAAGACAACCAGACGCAAGGGATGGTCGCGATAGCTGCCCTCATAATGGAGTGGGTCGTAATTCGCGATTTCAGCCGGTTTCGGCAAGTCGGGAAACCCTGCAAGCAGGCGTCCGTCAGAAGTTTCGACCCGATAATAGACCCGGTCGCCATTTCCCGTCGAAAACATCTCCAGCGCTACCGGCGGAATGACAGCATCGATGGCATTATGCGAGGCAGCAGTCGCTTCGCCAATGGCGCGTGCTGACGCTGTCAGCATTCTGTCTGACACGATCCCGGCCATATTTTCCGACGCACGCCATGCGGTCCAAAGGTTGATCCCGGCCACGACAATCAGCGGAATCACGATCCAGGAAACGAGCTGTGCACGCAGGCTTTGGGAGAGGCGAGTGAACAGCCGTTTCATCTCAACTCGCCTCACGCAGCAGATAGCCCAGGCCGCGCAAGGTTACGATCTCGGCTTTGCTGCCCTCCAGCTTTTTGCGCAGACGATGAATGTAAATCTCGATGGCGTTCTCATCAGTCTCGCTGTCGAAATCGTAAATACCTTGAACAAGTGTTGTCTTGCTGACGGTGGTTCCGATGCGCCGCAGAAGCTGTTCCAGAACTGCATGTTCTTTGGGTGCAAGTGACAGTGGATCGTCTCCGAGTGAAAACAGCCGGGTGTTGGTGTCGAAACGCAAAAGGCCGCAGGTCACAACAGGCGCTGTCCGCTGACTGGACCGGCGAAGATGCGCACGGATGCGCGCTTCAAGTTCGCTGAGTTCGAACGGCTTTGCCAGATAATCGTCAGCACCGGCATCCAATCCGCGGATACGTCCGTCAAGACTTGCATTGGCCGTCAGGATGATGACAGGCACCTCATTGCCTCTGCCGCGGATGTGCTCCAGCACGTCGAGCCCGGTTTTGTCCGGCAATCCGAGGTCGAGAACCACGAGATCATACTCCGTGAAGGCGAGCGCCTGTTCCGCATCCGCCGCGTCGTGCACAGTATCGACGCTGTAGTTCGACTGCTGCAAGCTTTTTGCCAGCCAGTTTGCGAGGGTGAGATTGTCTTCGACGAGCAGAATTCGCATGAGTGACGATGATAGTGGTTTCTGTTCCGCGTCAAGAAGCTTGGGCGTTGAAACGATGGATGAGATGAATATCTTCCGGCTCGCGCTTGAAGAGCAATGGATCAGGCGTCGTGGTGACTTTTGCACCTTGCTTCACATAAAAATCGATGGTCCGCCGTGTGGGTGTCGCAGAAATATAGAAACCTTCTGCTCCGGCCTCCTTCGCAATGGCCACGCTGCGACGATAAAGTTCACCAGCAAGTCCCAATCCCCGGACTGTCTTCCCCACATGCATGAAGCCGAGCTGGTACAATTCGGGATAGGCACCGACAGGGCGTACATCCGTAACTGCGACGGCCACCAGGGTGCCATCGAGATAGGCGCCAAGAAATACGCCGCCATGGTCGTAACAGTCGAGCAGGATATGTGTGTAGATTTCCGCTTCGCCCTCCGGCCAGCCCTGCACATCGTAGAATTGCGGCTCCAGCAGGAGTTGCTCTCCTTCGAGGCGATACATTTCCTCGATGATCTCGCTGCGATCGATTTGCCAGATGTCAGTCACTTCGCTGCGCTGCAGTGGACGTATGATGAAATCCGCATGCTTCTTTTCGTGTACCATGAGCGCCGCCTTCGAAATTTCATTTGTACGATGAATTATCGTTTCATCGATAGGCACTCAAGGGGGAGCAGAAGTGGCGATCGCAGCGCTTCTACGAACTTGTTGGCAATTTGTCAGGAGGAACCTCTCATATTGCAAAAACTCACAATAATTTTGACCAATATCATGGCTACTCCCCGCCATTTGTCTCGGGTACTGCTGAGTACAGGTGCGAGGAATATTGAGGCGTGTGGGAGGCTAACAGCTAACTTCAATCGGACGAATTGACCGAAACAGCTTGTTGAGGGCAGAAAACTGCCTGAAAATGAGCAATTTCGCATCAACTCTCCGATCTGCCCTTGCGAGAGCGGGGCCTGAGTTCTATCAGCATCATCAAAAAATGCAGTCTGAGGAAGGTTCGGCAATTGCATTGCCTGAATGTCCTGATGCCCGCCGCCATCTTGTATGGCGTCGGTGAAATGATCGATGGAGCCGAGTTGAAAAACCATCACGATATCTGGGATATCGTCGACGCCAAGAGCGCCGCATATTTCGAACTGAGCGATACGGTTTGGGATAATCCTGAAACAAACTACGAAGAGTACAAATCGAGCGATGCCCATGCGGCGATGCTGGAAGCCGAAGGGTTTCGCGTCGAGCGTGGTATTGCGGGCCTGCCGACTGCGGTGATGGGCGAAGCTGGCGACGAAGGACCGGTCATCGCCATCCTTGGTGAGTTCGATGCATTGCCGGGCCTCAGCCAGATATCTGGACTGGTTGAAGAGCAGCCAGTCGAGGCCGGCGGCCATGGACATGGCTGCGGTCATAACCTGTTGGGCTCAGGGTCGTTGCTCGCTGCTGCGGCAGTGAAGGATTATCTTGCCGCACAGGGCATCAAGGGCCGCGTGCGCTATTACGGTTGCCCGGCGGAAGAGGGCGGTTCAGCCAAGGGGTTCATGGTCCGCGAAGGACTTTTTGACGATGTGGATATCGCGTTTTGCTGGCACCCGGCGCCTTTTGCTGGTGTAAACGATCCGGTTTCGCTTGCCTGCAACGAAATCAATTTTCACTTCAGCGGTCGCGCAGCCCATGCTTCGTCAGCCCCGCATCTGGGGCGCAGTGCGCTGGACGCAGTTGAACTGATGAATGTCGGCGTGAACTATATGCGTGAGCATATGCCGTCCACGGCGCGCATTCATTACGCTGTGACCGATACAGGTGGTTTTGCGCCGAATGTCGTGCAGGCCAAGGCAACGGTGCGTTATCTCGTTCGCGCCCGCAGCCTGCCGGAAATGCAGACCCTTCTGGAACGCGTCAAGAAGATTGCCGACGGCGCGGCGCTGATGACCGAAACGACGGTCCGCAGCGAAATCGTCAGCGGCGATGCCGATCTGATTGGCAACACGCCGCTGGAACAGATGATGCAGCTTCAGCTCGAGCGACTCGGACCTCCGGACTTCGATGAGCAGGACCGTGAAACTGCAAGCCGTTTCCAGAAGACACTGTCCAGGGAAGACATTTCAGATGCTTTCCGCCGCTTCGGCGTCGAGCCGAAAGATGGCCTCGCGCTTTGTGAAGATATCTATACGCCCTATAAAGGCGATAATACCCTCGTCGGCTCTACCGATGTCGGCAGCGTGAGCTGGGTCGTGCCCACCGTGCAGATGCGCGGCGCGACCTGCGCAATTGGCACGCCGCTTCATTCGTGGCAGATGGTGGCGCAGGGCAAGCTGCCCGCGGCGCATAAAGGCATGGCCCATGCTGCAAAGATCATAGGCAGCACGGCCATCGAATTGTTCCGTAATCCGGAGCAGATCAAGAAAGCCAAGCAGGATCACGAAAAACGGCTCGACGGAACCGTGTTCGTCAATCCGATTCCAGACAGCGTTCAACCCGCTCTGCCCGAAACCGCGAAATGACGCGGGCGGGCAGACAGAATCTGAAAATAGAAATGACATTCAATCCCCCAATTCCAACAGGGCCTGACGCATCATGAAGCAGATGGGCTTTCTCGATATTTTGAGCTTCGGGCCCGACGGCTGGGGCTACGTGCTGATGATGGGTGCACTGGTGAGCGTGGCGCTCGCCGTCCTGGGCTTCCTTCTTGGCGCTGCCATCGGCGTTTTTGCTGCCTGGGCGAAGATTTCCGGCGGGCGCACGCTTCGCGCTGTCGCCGATGGCTACACCACGATCATTCGCGGTATTCCGGATCTCCTCGTCATCTATCTGTTTTACTTCGGTGGCAGTGCGGCAGTCACAGCACTTGGCAAATATTTCGGCGCGGAAGGCTTCATTGGCTTTCCGGGCTTTCTTGCGGGTGTGCTGGCAATTGCCATTTCCTGTGGTGCGCACCACACCGAAGTGTTTCGTGGTGCATTCCGGGCCGTTTCCAAAGGTGAACTCGAAGCCGCTACTGCTTGCGGCATGGGCCAGATGCTGAAATTCCGCCGCATCATTGCGCCGCTGGCGCTGCGACATGCATTGCCGGGTCTTGGCAATGTCTGGCAGGTTTCGCTCAAGGAATCCGCTCTGGTGTCGGTTGCCGGTGTGGTTGAGCTTCTGCGTCAGGCACAGATCGGCGCTGGCTCGACCGGACTGCCCTTCAACTTCTTCCTCATTGCCGGTGCGCTCTACCTGCTGATTTCGTCTGTTTCCGGCGGGCTTCTGCAGTTTGCCGAGCGTCACTTCTCGCGTGGCGTCCGGAGGGCAAAATGAACCTTGAATTCTATTCCGATGCATTCCTCCAGATGCTGGGCGGCGTGCCGCTGACCCTGAAGCTTGCGGCAACTTCCATCGTGTTTGGCGCCATACTTGCCTTGCTTTTCGCCTTGATGCGCCTGTCGGGCATCAAGGTGCTGGACTGGATTGCCCGCCTTTATGTGTTCGTGTTCCGCGGAACACCGCTTCTGGTGCAGATATTCATCATCTATTACGGTCTCAGCCAGTTTCCGGCCATCCGTTACTCGTTCCTGTGGCCGGTTTTGCGCGAGCCTTACTGGTGTGCGATCATTGCGCTGACTTTGAACAACGCCGCCTATGCGAGCGAAATCATCCGTGGTGGCCTGCTGTCGGTGCCGCATGGCCAGATCGAAGCTGCAAAAGCCTGTGGCATGTCGTCCTTCACCTGCTTCCGTCGCATCGTCATGCCACTTGCGGTCCGTCAGGCATTGCCGGGTTACGGCAACGAGATGATATCGATGATCAAGGCAACCTCGCTTGCGTCGATCATCACACTCATGGAAGTGACTGGTATCGCAGCAAAGCTGATCGCCGAGAGCTATCGAGCCATAGAAATCTTCGTGATCGCCGGAGCGATCTACCTTGCCATCAACTTCGTTCTGACACGTGCGCTGATGTTCGCAGAATATAAGCTGACCCCTTATCTGCGCCAGCCGGTCGTCAAGCTTTCCTCCGAAGGACAAACATCGTGAGCAAAATCGTTTCCCCCAATGCACCGGTGGCGCTGAAAGTCGAAAACCTGCGCAAGAGCTTTGGTGCGAATGAAGTGCTGAAAGGCATTTCGCTTGAAGCACGTGAAGGTGAGGTCATTTCGATCCTCGGTTCGTCGGGTTCCGGCAAGTCGACTTTCCTGCGCTGCATCAACCTTCTGGAAACACCGACGTCAGGCACTGTGACGGTTTCGGGCGAAACCATCCGTATGGCGAAGAATTCGAAGGGTGAAGCCTACCCGACCGACAAGAAACAGGTTTCGCGCATTCGTTCGGAACTGGGCATGGTGTTCCAGAGCTTCAATCTGTGGTCGCACAAGACCATTCTGGAAAACATCATCGAAGCGCCGATCTATGTGCAGGGACGCCCGCGCGCGGAATGCGTGGCAGAAGCGGAAGCTTTGCTGGCAAAGGTCGGCATTGCTGACAAGCGCGATTTCTATCCGGCCCATCTTTCGGGCGGACAGCAGCAGCGCGCCGCAATCGCCCGCGGACTGGCGATGAAGCCGAAAGTCATGCTCTTTGACGAGCCGACTTCAGCACTCGATCCGGAACTGGTCGGTGAAGTGTTGCGCGTCATGCGCGGCCTTGCCGAAGAAGGCCGCACCATGCTGGTCGTGACCCACGAAATGGGCTTCGCGCGCGACGTCTCCAACCGCGTCGTATTTTTCCATCAGGGTCTGGTGGAAGAAGACGGTGCGCCGGAAGACGTGTTCGGCAACTCGAAGTCGGAACGTTTCCGCAAGTTTATCAGCCACGAAAACGCTGCCTAATTACCGAAATTCTGTGTTCCGGCGTAAGCCGGACAGAAATAACCGCAACAGGATATCTGCAATGAAGACCACCGGACTTTTCAAAGCCGTGTTCATTTCCGCTCTCGCTCTGACGAGCGTCTCGGCCCATGCCGAGGAAAAGAAGTGGACAAAGATCACCATCGCCACGGAAGGTGCTTTCCGCCCTTACAACTTCACCAAGCCCGATGGCTCGCTGGATGGCTATGAAGTCGATCTCTACAAGGACCTCTGCGCCCGCATGAAGGTTGAGTGCACGATGGTTGCGCAGCCTTTCGACAGCATCATTCCGGCGCTCAATGCCGGCAAGTTCGATGCGATCATGGCTGGCCTTACTGCTACGCCGAAGCGCGAAGAAACTATCAGCTTCTCGATTTCCTATGGCTTGACGCCGCAGACCTTTGCGACGCTGAAGGACAGCCCTTACGCCAAGCTGCCGCATACCGGCGAAACCCTTTATCTCGCCAAGGATGAAGCGGCTGCCCAGAAAGCAATCGACGAAGTATCGGCTGAAATCAAGGGCCGCACCGTCGGCGTCCAGACCGCTTCGCTCGGCCTGTCGCTGCTCGACAAGTATTTCAAGGATGGCATCGACATCCGTGAATACAAGACCACGGAACAGCACGACCTCGACCTGAAGTCTGGCCGCGTAGATCTGATCGTGGCTTCGCTCGCTTACCTCACGGATGCGGCCAAGAAGCCGGGCAACGAAGACATCGTCATGACCGGTCCGTTCTTCAAGGGCGGCATTCTGGGCCGTGGCGTTGCTGTCGGTCTGCGCAAGGACGATACCGAACTGAAGAAGATGTTCGACGTTGCCATTGAAGCTGCAAAGGCTGACGGCACGATCAAACGTTTGTCGGAAAAGTGGTTCGGCTTCGACGTTACGCCGTAATTTTCGAGTGACATCATAAGCAAAGCGCCGCCTTCGGGCGGCGTTTTCATTTGGGAGTATGCAAACCTTCACATCAAACCGGCGAGCGCCTATAAGATCGCCGGACATTTGATGAAAGCCAGAGATTTGCTGAGAGGGTATGATGGTAAAGATCGGTTTCGTGACTGTTTCCGACCGCGCAAGTCGTGGGGAATACGAAGATCTGAGTGGCCCAGCCATGGAAGCATGGCTGAAAAGCGCTGTCGTCACGCCTTATGAAACAATTCGCCGTGTCATTCCCGATGGCATGGAATCGGTACGCGACACGCTTATCGATCTTTGTGACAACGAAGCCTGCGATCTGATCCTGACCACGGGTGGCACGGGACCAAGCCCGCGCGATGAAACACCGGAAGCCATGCAGGCCGTTTTGCATAAGGAACTACCCGGTTTCGGCGAACTGATGCGCCGCGTCAGCCTGGAACAAACCCCGACCGCCATTCTATCCCGCCAAACGGCAGGCAGTCGCGGCAAGAGCTTCATCCTCAATCTTCCCGGTAAACCAGCTTCAATTGCCATGACCTTGCAGGCAATTTTTCCGGCAGTGCCTTATTGTCTCGACCTCATCGAAGCCGGGCGTATCGACACCGATCCGGCAGTCGTGAAAGCCCATCGACCGGGTTGAATTTTCGCCAGAGCTGTGTTTGCGGGCGTAGTAGAACGCACCTCGGGGCTCATGTCGCGACGAAATTGCGCAACCCAGCTTTGCGCTTTTGCATAATTTCCATGCTTGCTTTTCCCTGAGTCAGGACTGAATAATAGGGAAAAAGAAGGGGAATTAAGTGAAGCCATTTGACGAGATGCTCAACCATGGCGGGAATGTCCGCCAACCATATGAATTTCTCAAGCAGTGGCTCGACAGCCAAGACCCGCACAAACTTCTGCAGAAAAGCGATGACGCCGAAAGCGTTTTCCGCAAGACGGGCATCACCTTTGCTGTCTACGGCGATCAGGAAGCGGGCGAGCGCCTCATTCCCTTCGATATCATCCCGCGTATCATTTCAGGTCAGGAATGGCGGCGTCTGTCGCAGGGCATCGAACAGCGTGTGATGGCGCTTAACGCCTTCCTCGATGACATTTATCACCGTCAGGAGATTGTCCGGGCAGGGCGCATTCCGAAAGACCTGATTTCCAAGAATGAAGCCTTCTTGCCCGAGATGATCGGCTTCCGTCCTCCGGGCAATGTCTACACCCATATTATCGGCGTCGATATCGTGCGCACCGCCGAGAACCAGTTCTATGTGCTGGAGGACAATGCCCGCACGCCATCCGGCGTTTCCTATATGCTGGAAAATCGCGAGACGATGATGCAACTCTTTCCCGAGCTGTTTCAGAACGTCAAGGTTCGCCCGGTTGAGAATTATCCGCAATTGTTGCGCCAGTCGCTGGCAAGTGTTGCGCCTCCCGGCACGCAGGATGTGCCGACCGTCGCGGTGCTGACACCCGGCATTTATAATTCAGCCTATTTTGAACACGCATTCCTTGCCGACCAGATGGGCGTCGAACTGGTCGAGGGAAGCGATCTGCGCGTCGTTGACGGACGTGTCGCGATGCGTACCACACAAGGTTATCGCGCTATCGACGTGCTCTATCGGCGTGTGGACGATGCGTTTCTCGACCCGCTGACATTCAGGCCGGATTCGACGCTCGGCGTTGCAGGCATCATGGATGTCTACCGGGCAGGGAATATCACGATTGCCAATGCGCCCGGAACCGGCATCGCCGACGACAAGGCGATCTATTCCTACATGCCGGAGATCGTGGAGTTCTATACGGGTCGCAAGGCCATTCTCGAAAATGTTCCGACCTGGCGTTGTTCCGAACCAGATAGCCTTGCTTATGTGCTCGACAATCTTGCCGAGCTTGTCGTCAAGGAAGTGCACGGCTCCGGTGGTTATGGAATGCTGGTAGGCCCCGCGTCGACAAAGGCCGAACGCGATGCTTTTTCAGAGAAACTGAAGGCAAGGCCGCGCAACTATATCGCGCAGCCCACGCTTGCGCTCTCAACGACGCCCATCTTTACCGAGAGCGGGCTGGCGCCACGCCATGTCGATCTGCGCCCATTTGTTCTGGTTTCGGATCGCATCCGCATCACACCCGGCGGGCTCACCCGTGTGGCATTGAAGGAGGGATCGCTTGTCGTGAATTCCAGCCAGGGCGGCGGAACCAAGGATACGTGGGTACTCGACGACTGAAACTGCATTAACGTGCTGCAACTGACGACAAGATCAGGGCGCGAAAAGGGGAATGATTTATGCTTCTTGGCCGTACGGCAAACGGACTTTACTGGATGTTCCGCTACATAGAGCGTGCCGAAAACATGGCACGTCTCGTCGATGCGGGGCTTCGCATGGCGCTGACGAAAACGTCTGACGCACCCGAGGAGTGGTCTTCGGTCGCGGTTTCAGCGGGTGCAAGTCAGGGCTTCTCTGCAAAATACGACGTCTATAACGCCGCCAATGTTGCGGACTTCCTGCTGCGCGATGCAGACAATCCATCAAGCGTGATGACCTGCATTGAAACCGCGCGTTCCAATGCCCGCATGGTGCGCACGGCGCTGACGCGCGAGGCGTGGGAAAGCGTAAACGAAGCATGGATGTCACTGAAAAAGTCGCTGTGTAAGCCGTTGAAGGAAAGTGACCTTCCGCAGCTTCTCGACCAGATCAAGCGCGAGACGGCGCTCATTCGCGGCTCTTTCCATGGCACGATGCTGCGCAACGAAATCTTCGACTTTGCAAGCCTTGGTACTTTCATCGAACGCGCTGATAATACGGCTCGTATTCTCGATGTGAAATATTATGTCCTGCTGCCTGCGATATCCTATGTCGGCACGACGCTGGACAATTATCAATGGGAATCGATCCTGCGGTCGGTCTCCGCGCACCGCTCTTATCGGTGGGTCTATGATGGTGATTACCGTCCTGCGCAAGTCGCGGACTACCTGATCCTGAACGGCCGTATGCCGCGTTCACTCCATTACTGTTATCGCAGCATCGCCGAACATCTGGATTACCTGTCGAAAGATTATGGCAATCGTGCTGCCTGCCACGCGACAGCGGACAAAATCTATGCAAGCCTGCAAAATCAGGACATATCCGCGATCTTCGATGTGGGCTTACATGAGTTTCTGACCGAATTCATCACTCGCAACAACCGGCTCGGCAACGAGATTGCTGAAACCTATAATTTCTATTGAGGTCTTCGCTTGCTGCTCAACATCCGGCACGTTTCACATTATCGCTATGAGCATCCGGTTCCTTATGCGGTGCAAAGGTTGCGGCTGCGTCCGCCAACGGTGCCGGGCCAGATGGTCAAGCACTGGGAGTTAAAAATCGAAGGCGGTGAGCCGGAGGTTTCCTATGTCGACGGCTTCGGCAACAAGACCGATCTGGTCCAGCATTCTCGCAATATCAATGAAATTGTCATAACCGCCAGCGGCAGCGTCGAGATGGAAGACCGGGCCGGAGTGCTTGGATCAGTCTATGGTTATGCGCCGCTCTGGCTCTTCGAGCGCGAGACGCCGCTGACTGCGCCGGGCGAACGCATCAAGGCGCTGGCAGCTGATCTCACGACCGGGCAGGAACGGCTTGCCCTGATGCACGATCTGATGAACACCATCCACAAGGCGGTCGCCTATATGCCGGGGACGACGAGCGTTTCAACGGATGCTGAAAGCGCTCTGGAAAGTGGGAAGGGCGTTTGCCAGGATCACACGCATGTTTTCCTTTCCACAGCCCGATTGATCGGCATTCCGGCGCGATACGTATCGGGATATCTGATGATGGAAGGTGTGGAAGAACAAACCGCAAGTCACGCATGGGCTGAAGCCCATATTGATGGTCTGGGATGGGTGGGGTTCGATGCCGCCAACAATATTTGTCCGAATGACCGTTACGTGCGGATTGCAACCGGCCTCGACTATCGTGATGCGGCCCCGATTTCCGGCGTTCGTCTGGGCGGCACGGTGGAAAGCCTTGCGGTTCACATCAATGTAGGGCAGTGATCTTTCTGGATAGCGAGTTGCCTGCCGGATATTGCTTATGACCTATTGTGTTGGAATGAAAATCGATCGTGGCCTTGTGTTCATGTCCGATACACGGACGAATGCCGGGCTCGACAATATTTCTGTCTTCTCAAAAATGCGAAGCTGGTCAGAGCCCGGCGAGCGCGTGATTGTTCTGCTTTCGGCGGGAAACCTCGCGACAACGCAAGCCGTTGCAAGTCTTCTGGAAGAACGGATGAAAGCTCCGGCAGACAGGCACCCTTCGGTTTTCGACGCGCCTTCCATGTTTCAGGTTGCGCGTCTTGTCGGCGACACCGTCAAGGAAGTGATCCAGAACTCCGCTACCGGTGGACAGAATGCCGATGCTTTCGGCGCATCGTTTATTCTCGGCGGACAGATCAAGGGCGGACAATCGCGCCTTTTCTATATCTATCCCGAAGGCAATTTTATCGAGAGCTCGGCCGATACGCCTTTTTTCCAGATTGGCGAGAACAAATATGGAAAACCGATCCTCGTGCGCGCTTATCAGGAGCAGATGAGTTTCGAGGAAGCGGTGAAGCTGCTGCTGGTTTCGTTCGATTCCACACTGAAAGCCAACCTTTCAGTTGGGCTTCCGCTCGACATGCAGATTTATGAAGCGGACAGTTTTGTAACTGGCGCTCGCAGACGGTTCGAGGCCACCGATCCTTACTATCAAACCGTATCGGAAAGCTGGTCGGAAGCGCTGAAATCCGCACTGGAAAAATTGCCGCCGTTCAGTTTCGACGACGAGTAAAAAGGCCGGGCACTTTGCCCGGCCTTTTCGTATCGCATCAGTCCTTGGTTACGGTCTGAACATAGTTGGCATCGGCCACCATGTTGAAATCGTGCACATTCGGACCCGTCACAGCCGTTTCAATTTGCTGATAGATGATCGCGAACGGGCTTGTTTCCTGAAACTTCTTTTGAAGATCATGATACATCGTCTCACGTTTGGCTGTATCGCGCTCTTCAACAGCAGCCATTGTTTCCGCCGTCAGTTCCGGAATTTCCCAATGCGCCTGCCAGGCGTTGGTGCGCATTGAGACATCTTCGCCATTGTTTGGATTGTTGATGAACGTGACCGCATTGGTATGCGGATCCCAATAATCCGGTCCCCATATACCCAGCGCCAACTGGTGCTTGCGTGCGCGAACCTTGGTGGTGGTCAGCTTGCCGTCACCCTGCAGGACTTCCACCTGAACGCCTGCCTTACCCATCGTCTGCTGAATGCTTTCCGCTATGCCGACGAATGGCTGGCTGTTACGTACATCGAGCGTCACCTTGAAACCGTCCTTGAGGCCAGCTTTTGGGGAGGGGACAACGGTCTGATGAAATATTTTTCCGCGGAAATGCAAAAGCCGGAGGAAAATTCCCCCGGCTCAATTCATACAGTACAATCAGGCGATTAGAAGAACACTTTGAAGCGGTCGCCATCGTCCATGAAAGCCTTTTCAGCAAAAGGCTGTTCGTTCGAGCCGAACGGCATCTGTGCGCGGAGCTTCCACGAAGCCGGAACGTCCCAAGCCTTGGCGACTTCGTGGTCGATCAGCGGGTTGTAGTGCTGAAGGCTGGCACCAATGCCGGCGTTGGCGAGCGCGGTCCAGACCGAATGTTGCGCCATACCGCCCGACTGTTCGGACCAGACCGGGAAGTTGTCAGCGTAAAGCGGGAAGTTTTCCTGAAGACCCTTAACGACGTTCTGGTCTTCATAGAACAGAACCGTGCCTGCACCGGCGGAGAAGCTGTCGATTTTGGCTTCGGTCTGGGCGAAAGCGTCGGCAGGAACGATCTTGCGAAGTGTTTCCTTCACGATGTTCCACAGCCTGTCGCTCTCGGCGTCAAACAGGATCACAGCGCGCGAGCTCTGCGAATTAAACGAAGACGGCGTGTGCTTGACCGCTTCACGGATCAGCTCGGCGGTGTCTTCATTCGACAGCGGAAGGGACTTGCCCAGAGCGTACTGTGTGCGGCGCTTCTTGATGGAATTCAGCAGAGAATTGTTCATTATTCTGTCCTGTTTTTCAGCGGTCCAACAGGCTGTCTGGCTTGGGATTTTCAAGACAACCTCATGAATGATGTTGAGGGAAATATTGTTATTTTGGCTGTCGAAGCCAGCCCGTGTTTCTGAAACACACTGTCAACGATCCGTTGTTAGCCGGGTTTTATTGTTTACGTTTTGATCGTTGCGTCCATGTGCTGTCCGCGCCCTGCAGGCATCTGAACAGCGCAACATCCCAGCTTTATGGGGTTTACAAGAGCGATTGTTTATCGGAATCTAACTAAAACAGTGGGATTTAAAAACGATAGTTTGACGACGCGCTTTTCTTATCGTTGTCGTGAAAAGGGACGAGGTCACGATAGTTTGAAGTCATTCATTATCATCGGAGCGGGCGCAAGCGGCATCATCCTGGCTGCACAATTGCTTCGGCGCTCACCAGATTCGACTGCGCGGATTTTCGAGCGTTCAGGTCAATTAGGGGCAGGCATCGCATACGCGACGGAAAATCCGAGCCATCTTCTCAATGTCCGCGCCAGCAATATGAGCGCATATCCCGATCAGCCGGATCATTTCCTGAACTGGTTGCAGTCGAGCGACATTGCCGCTCCCGGCCATTTGTGGGAGCCACACAGTTTTGCACCACGCAAACTCTACCGCTCCTATATGAAGCATCTTATCGCGCCTTATCTTTCTGACGATGATACACGTTTGAGGGTTGAAAAGACCGGCGTCGTCGATGTCGCACTGAAGGACGGCAGAGCAGCCGTTACCGCTGAGACAGGAGACACGTTCATTGCCGATGCGGTGATTGTGGCCACGGGAAATGAGGCCGCCATCGCGAAATCCGGCAATCACGTTACGGAATACTGGTCGAGCAATGGCTATTTCGATGTGCCGACAGATGCGCCGGTGACTATATTCGGCACAGGTCTGTCGATGATCGACAGCGTCCTGTCGCTGCTCGACAACGGGCATCGTGCGGAAATCTATGCGATCTCGCGCCGTGGACTGCTTCCTGCGTCTCATGCCCCCACGCAAGCTTTCCCAATCGCGGCGGACGATCTGCCGGTATCGCTGGGCCTTTCCAAGCTTGTGCAGCACGTGCGTGCCATGATGACGGAAGCGGAAAAAACCGGTTCCGGCTGGCGTGGCGTGATGGATGGTCTGCGTCCGCATGCACAACACATCTGGGCGAGCCTGCCGACGTCGCAACGCCGCAGCTTCCTCCGTCATCTGCGTCCTTGGTGGGATGTGCACCGGCATCGCATGGCACCGGCTGTCGCAGAACGTATCGAAGCTGCCGTGAACAGCGGCCAGCTTAAAGTCGCAGCAGGCCATCTGGTTTCGGTGCGCGACCAAGGCGACGAGATTGAAGTCCGTTATCGCCCTCGGCGTAGTGAGCATGTCGAAAAACTGCAGGTATCGACGGTTATTGATTGTCGTGGCGGCAATCCACGTTTTTCGACAACCCGCAATGCGGCACTGATTGGTCTCATGGAGCATGGCTTGGCCCGACCGGATGCACTCGATCTCGGTTTTGATGTCACACGGGATCTGCAGCTTCTCAATAAGCGAGGAGAGCCATCCGGTCCGTTTTTCGGTATCGGACCTGTTACGAAAGGCGCGTTCTGGGAGGTTACTGCCGTACCGGACATTCGTGTTCAGGCCGAACGGCTATCGGCGATTTTGCTTGAAGGATGAAGCCGCATCTGCGGTAAAATTCATGGCAAGTTTTGTGTCATCCGGCTGAAAGATTTTCAGGTCAGTATGGTCGACAATCAGGTATCGAGGTTCGCAGCAGTCGACAAATTATAGATTTTCCGGCGCAGGGAACGATAAAATAATTCAAATCTATGCGATAAGCCATTGAAAGCTATTGCCATAATGTTCCGTGGCCGGTCATAATAAGGCCATCGGAATATATGATTCCTCACTACAACTTGCCGGAGCGATTCTGTTGCTGTTTTCTCGAGCGGTGCCTGCTTCGGATCAACCTTGATTTCGGCTAGGAGGCCTGTGGCGCATGACGATGGACGGCAGAATGCTTTTCCTGCTTGTCCTTCTACCATTTCTTGGCAGCGCCATAACCGGCTTATTCAGGGGGGCGGATCGTAGCGGTTCGGCCTGGTTTACGGCAGCGATTGCGCTTGTTGCCTTTATTGTCACCGCCAGCCTTTATCCCATCGTGTCGGACGGCAAGGTGCTTCATGGCACTGTGGAATGGCTTCCGGCCTATGGCCTCAATGTCACCTTCCGAATGGATGGCTTCGCCTGGCTTTTCGCGATGCTCATTACGGGTATCGGCCTGCTGGTCGTCATTTATGCGCGTTATTACATGTCGCCCGAAGATCCCGTGCCGAGGTTCTTCTCGTTCCTGCTGTCCTTTATGGGATCGATGCTCGGCGTAGTTCTATCCGGCAATCTGATATTGCTCGCCGTGTTCTGGGAGCTGACCAGCATCTTCTCGTTCCTGCTGATCGGCTATTGGTATCATAATGCCAGTGCCCGCGACGGCGCACGCATGGCGCTGACCGTGACGGGTATCGGTGGTTTCTGTCTGCTGGCAGGCGTTCTGATCCTCGGCCATATTGTCGGAAGCTACGATCTCGACACAGTTCTGGCGGCGGGGAACATCGTTCGGACACATCCGCTTTATAGCGTGGCGCTCATTCTGATCCTGCTCGGAGCATTCACGAAAAGCGCGCAGTTTCCGTTCCACTTCTGGCTTCCCAATGCGATGGCAGCGCCAACGCCCGTTTCGGCCTATCTGCATTCGGCCACCATGGTGAAGGCTGGCGTCTTCCTGCTGGCGCGCCTGTGGCCGGTTCTGAGCGGAACAGAAGAGTGGTTCTGGATCGTCGGTTCGGCAGGGCTGATCACGCTTCTGATTGCCAGCTTCTTCGCAGTTTTCCAGCAGGACCTCAAAGGGCTGCTTGCCTATTCGACCATCAGTAACCTTGGTCTGATTACCGTTCTGCTTTCTCTTGGCAGCCCACTTGCTGCGGTTGCCGCGATCTTTCACATGGTCAACCATGCGATTTTCAAGGCATCGCTGTTCATGGCTGCGGGCATCATCGATCATGAGACCGGCACGCGCGACATGCGAAAGTTGAGCGGGCTGTTGCGTCCCATGCCCTATACAGCAACGCTCGCCATGGTCGCGAGTGCGGCAATGGCAGGCGTACCGTTGCTCAACGGCTTTATTTCCAAGGAAATGTTCTTCGCTGAGGCGGTGGAAACGCACATGGCGTCGTGGCTTGATACGATCACGCCCTATGTCGCCACGATTGCCGGTATCTTTACGGTCGCCTATTCGGTGCGCTTTATTTATTCGACGTTCTTCGGACCACCACCGCATGACCTGCCGCATGAGCCGCACGAACCGCCGCACTGGATGCGTCGTCCCATTGAACTTCTGGTGCTGCTTTGCCTGTTGATAGGCATCATTCCGGGCCTTTCCATCGGACCGTTCCTGCATTCGGCAGTTCTGTCGGTGCTGGGCAAGGCGACGCCTGAATATAGTCTCTCGGTCTGGCACGGATTCAACCTGCCGCTGATGATGAGTATCGTCGCCATGATCGGCGGTATTCTTCTGCACTGGATGCTGAAAAACTATCTTGCCACCAGTGAAGACGGCCCCCCCTTATTCCGACATTTGCAAGGGCAGCGCATTTTCGAACGTGTTCTCGTGACCTTGTCATGGAACTGGGCACGTAAGGCAGAATCCTTCCTCAGCACGCGTCGTCTGCAGCCGCAGCTCCGTATCGTGGTTGCGGTGGCCGTCCTTGCAGCTGCCTGGCCGATTTTCGTTTCCGGCTTGCAGTCAGGTTCGCTTGGCGCCCAGCCCGTGGACCCGATTTTTGCCGGACTTTGGATACTTGGTGGCGCCTGTGCTATCGGCGCGGCCTATCAGGCCAAGTACCACCGACTTGCGGCGTTGATCCTCCTCGGAGGGGCGGGGCTCGTTACCTGCATCACCTTCGTCTGGCTGTCCGCGCCCGATCTTGCTGTGACCCAGTTGCTGGTCGAGATCGTCACCACTGTTCTGCTGCTGCTCGGGCTTCGCTGGCTGCCGAAGCGTTGGGAGGATCCTGATCCGCTCCCGGTGCAGATAGGTCCGCGCATCCGCCGTTATCGCGACTTGCTGCTTGCAATCGGCAGCGGGGCAGGGGTCGCTGTCATCGCCTATGCTGTTATGACGCGTATTTCGCCCAGCAGCATCGGCGACTATTTCCTCGAAAACGCCTATTCAGGCGGCGGTGGCAAGAATGTCGTAAACGTCATTCTGGTCGACTTTCGTGCTTTCGATACGTTTGGCGAAATTGCCGTCCTCGGTATTGTGGGCCTCACGGTTTTTGCGCTCCTGCGTCGTTTCCGTCCTGCCCCTGACACAACCGGATCGACAGCCCAGCAGAAAATCCAGGACGCCTATGACGAGGCAGCGCCTGACCGCAAGGCAGGTGAAACACTGGCCGATTATCTGGCCGTGCCGTCCGTCATCATGCAATGGTTGTTCCCGGTTATCATTGTGCTGGCAGTGCATCTGTTCCTGCGCGGTCATGATCTGCCAGGCGGCGGATTCGCGGCCGGTATTACGCTCGCAATTGCATTTTTGCTGCAATATCTGGCGTCTGGTGCACGCGTGGTCGAGGACCGCTTACGCATTCTGCCATTGCGCTGGATCGGGCTCGGACTGCTGTTTGCAGCGGCAACAGGCGCGGGGTCGTGGTTCTTTGGCTATCCGTTCCTCACCACATTCTTCCAATATACGGAAATACCGCATATCGGAAAAATGCCGACAGCCAGCGCCCTGCTGTTCGATCTTGGCGTCTTCACCCTCGTGGTTGGCGCTACCGTGCTGGTTTTGATTGCACTCGCACACCAATCACTCCGTAAACACCGTGTCGAGAAGCTGGCCGCAACGAAGGAGGAGAACTGATGGAACTCGTTCTTGCTCTGGCAATCGGCGTGTTGATGGCATCCGGCGTTTGGCTCATTCTCCGCCCGCGTACCTTCCAGGTGGCAATCGGCCTGTCGCTGATTTCCTACGCGGTCAATCTCTTCATCTTTTCGATGGGACGCTTGCGCACGAATGCTGCCCCGGTGCTCGATAGCGGTGTTGACGTTCAGGCCGCACAATATACCGATCCGGTACCACAGGCGCTCGTACTGACCGCCATCGTCATCGGTTTCGCAATGACCGCACTTTTCCTTGTCGTGCTGCTCGCTTCGCGCGGGTTGACGCGTACGGACCACGTGGACGGCAAGGAGAACTGATGTTGGACTGGAAAACGCACCTCATCGTTGCTCCAATCATTCTGCCGCTCGTCACGGCAGCTGTCTTGCTGCTGTTCGATGAGCGCAAGCGCAAGCTCAAGATGGCCATCAACTCCATCTCGACATTGGGTTTGATCGCGATTGCCATCACGCTTGCTGGCATGGCGAGCGACAAGGCCCCTGACGCTCTGGTTTACCTGATCGGCAACTGGCCCGCACCGTTTGGCATCGTGCTGGTTCTGGATCGTCTCGCGGCCCTTATGCTTGTGCTGACCAGCCTGCTCGGCATGGCTTCACTCAGCTTCGCACTCGCGCACTGGCACAAAGCCAGCCCGCATTTCCATACAATCTTCCAGCTTTTGCTGATGGGGCTGAACGGCGCATTTCTGACTGGTGATCTGTTCAACCTCTTCGTGTTCTTCGAAGTGATGCTGGCGGCATCCTACGGCCTGGCGCTGCATGGATCAGGTCCGGCGCGCGTAAAGGCCGGCATGCATTATATTGCCGTCAATCTCGTCGCGTCGTCTCTGTTTCTGATCGGCGTCAGCCTGATCTATGGCGTGACCGGCACCTTGAATATGGCCGATCTTGCACAGAGAATTCCGCAGGTCGCAGCTGAAGATCGTATGCTGCTTGAAGCAGGTGCTGCGGTTCTGGGCGTTGCCTTCCTCGTCAAGGCAGGCATGTGGCCGCTCAATTTCTGGCTTGCGCCAACCTATACGGCAGCAGCAGCACCGGTGGCGGCGGTCTTCGCCATCATGAGCAAGGTCGGCATTTACGTCCTTTTGCGCCTGTCGCCTCTGATGTTCGGCATCGGTGCCGGTTCTTCCTATGGTTTCGGCAATGACTGGCTCTATTTCGGTGGAATGGTCACACTGGCCTTCGGCCTGATCGGGGTGGTCGCATCGCAAGCAATGGGACGTCTTGCCAGCTATAGTATCCTCGTATCCTCTGGCACGTTGCTGGCTGCCATTGGCAGCGGTAACACCGCCATGACCGGCGCCGCGCTGTTCTATATGGTGAGTTCCACGCTTACCATCGCGGCTTTTTTCCTGCTGATCGAACTGATCGAACGCGGTCAGGATGCGGCTGCAAACGTTCTCGCCGTTACCATGGAAGCCTATGGTGACGATGAGGAGGAAGAAGACGAAGACGAAGTCGGGGCTGTGTTGCCTGCAACCCTTGCCGTCCTGGGAACGTTTTTCGGCATTTGTGCGATATTGCTGATCGGCCTGCCGCCATTCTCTGGATTCATTGCCAAATTCCTGATTCTGGCAGCGGTTTTCAACGGCGACAGTCCGACACCGCAGCTCGCAATGCCAGTCAGTCCGGCAAGCTGGGCTTTGGTCGCGCTCCTTCTGCTGTCTGGTCTTTCAGCACTGATCGCGATGACACGTACCGGCATTCGCACGTTTTGGGCATCGCTCGAAGGCAACGTGCCACGCGTTCTGGTCCGGGAAGTCGTTCCGATTGCGGGGCTTCTGGCAATCTGTCTGGCGCTGACAATCGCTGCCGGCCCGGCGATGCGTTATATGGATGAAACGGCGCGTTCGCTGCACAATCCCGCATCTTATATCAGCAGTGTCCTCAATGCGCCCCGTGCAGGCACCGAAACGGAGGGGGCACAGTGAAAAAGATCCTGCCTTACCCGCTTCTGTTCGCCTCGTTGCTTCTGTTCTGGCTGCTTTTGAACGGCTTCACACGGGCACAGCTCCTGCTTGGTGCGATCATCGCGCTCGTGGCTTGTCTCATCATGACGGCCCTGCAACCGCAGAAGAACCATATTCGTTCGATCCCGACGATGCTCTTGCTGTTCGGCACCATGAGCTATGACATCCTGCAATCCAATATCGCGGTGGCTGGCATCATTCTGTCACGCAAGCGTAAGCGACGTCCGGGCTTTGTCGTTATCCAGCTTGATCTGGAAAACCGGACCGCTCTTGCCGTTCTCGCCTGCATAATCACAGCGACGCCGGGCACGGCCTGGGTGGATTACAACGCTGCAAGGCACGAACTGACCATCCACGTACTCGATCTGGATGATGCGCAGGCGTGGCGGGACACGATCAAGGGAAGATATGAGCAGCCGCTCATCAAGATATTCGGAGCGGCGGACGTCATGGAAGAGGAGAAATCCGCATGAGTGCAGTCATTATCTTCTGGTCCCTGCTTGCTGCTCAGCTGATGCTTCTTGGCGCTCTGGCTTGTGTAGTTTATCGGCTGCTTGTAGGCCCGCGTGCGCAGGATCGCATTCTTGCGGCCGATGCGCTCTACCTCAACGCGCTGCTTCTCCTGATCACGTTCGGCATACGTACGGGCAGCATCATCTATTTTGAGACGGCGCTGATTATCGCTCTTCTGGGTTTCGTTGCCACCGTGGCACTTTCAAAATTCCTCATGCGCGGGGAGGTGATCGAATGATCAATGCAGGTGAACTTCCCGTATGGGCCGCTGTGATCATTGCGTTTTTTCTGGTCTCCGGCGCCTTCCTGACACTCGTCGGATGCATCGGACTCGTCCGCTTCAAAAGCTTTTACGAGCGTGTTCACGCCCCCACGCTTGGCTCGTCGTTTGGTGCTGGCGGAATCTTGATCGCCTCGATCATATTTTTCTCCATCTTGCAATCGAAGCCGATTCTGCATGAAGTGCTGATTACCGTCTTTGTGGTCATCACAACGCCGGTAACGCTCATGCTGCTCAGCCGCGCCGTGATCCATCGCGACAGAACGCAGGACAGCAAGGAGCTGCCTTCATCTTCCGACCCGCTATAGGTCTGTAGGTATCATGCTTGAGGGTGCGGAGAGGGCGGAAAGCTTGCGTTTTCCGTCGCACCAAATGGGGAAATTCGCTGCTCCGTCATGGAAGCGGCGGCTGTTGCTTCCGGGCTGACCGGAGACCTGTTTTGGAGTTCGCTTCAAGACCGGCTATCCTGCCGATCGGAAACATTATCTGCCATTTGCCGAATCTCTGGCCTGACTGCCCACCGACTGCGGAGCGGAAGCGGTGGTCTATCGTGTTTTCGGGCATTTGGAGGAGTGTCCGGGGCTGCGGCCAATTGTCCATTCGGGCTTTCGCCCGGGACAAACGGATTGAAGGTTCAAGCCATTTGAATTATCTGAATTTCAGTAATTTCTGAAAATTCAGAATTTACGGGAGAGAGAATTTTGGAATTGTCGCCAATCGTTCAGTCGTTCGTGCTCCACTTCGGAGAAATGGGCAGCCGTTGGGGCATCAACCGCACGGTGGGGCAGATTTATGCACTGCTTTACGTGTCGCCTGAGCCTCTTTGCGCTGACCAGATCGTCGATGCTCTCGGTGTGTCACGTTCGAATGTGTCCATGGGTATTCGTGAATTGCAGGGCTGGAATCTGGTGCTGCTGAAGCACATTCCCGGTGATCGCCGCGATTTCTTCACGACGCCCGACGATGTGTGGCAGATTCTGCGCACGCTCGCTGAAGAGCGCAAGAAGCGCGAGATCGATCCCACGCTCTCGGTTCTGCGTGAAATCCTGATGGAGCAGCCGAAAGGCGACAGCGATCTTTATGCGCAGGATCGCATGAAGGACATGTACGGCCTGATCGAAAGGCTGACCAACTGGTACGACGACGTCAAGCGACTCGATACCGACCGTTTGACAAGTCTTCTGGCGCTTGGCGCCAAGGTGACCCGCTTCCTTGAAACCACGGACAGGATCGTGGCGCTCGGACGCGGGCGAACATCGGCCAAAAAGGAGCCTAAGAGAGAGTGACATCCGTTGTCCCCCGAACGGAAACTTTGACGGCAGAAGACGGCGAAGCGGCAAGCGACCAACAAGGTTCGCGCCGCTCGCAGCGTCGTCCTGTTCCGTCTTTGCTGAAGCGGGGGGCATATCTTCAGGCGTTAGCCGCACTTTTGTGGCTGCCGCAAGCGGGCATTCTCGCATACGCAATCGGACGACTGGCCGACACTGGCTTCGATAATTCCATCTATTACAGCGCGGCGGGCATATTCGTTCTCGGCTGTCTGCGCAGCCTTCTCGATAGTGCAGGCGCTACCAAAGCTTTCGACGCCGCCCGACTGGAACTTTCCCGACTTCGAACCAATGCTGTTTCAGCGCTTGCGCAACGTTCACCGCTTGATGTGACGCGCCCGTCATCCGGTGAGGCGGCAAGCATTCTTGCCGAACAGGCGGAAATGGTCGTTCCCTATCTTTCGCGCTTTGTGCCGGTCCGCATCCGCGTGATGCTGATCCCATTCGCAATACTTGCCGTCGTACTCTGGTATTCCTGGGCTGCAGCACTTGTCCTGATGGTGGCCGCACCGCTGATACCGATCTTTATGGCATTGATCGGCTGGCGTGCAAAGGCCGCCAGCGAAAAGCAACTCACAGCCCTTGGCGGAATGAACGGCTTTCTGCTTGACCGTCTGCGCGGCCTTGCAACCATTCGCACATTCCATGCCGTGGACGCGACGGCGAACCGGCTGCGCCAGAACGCCGAAACCTTGCGGTCCAAGACGATGTCTGTCCTGCGCATCGCATTTCTGTCGTCGGCTGTGCTTGAACTCTTCGCTGCTATCGGCGTTGCCATGGTCGCGGTTTATATCGGCTTCCATCTGCTGGGCCAGCTCAACTTCGGAGCGTGGGGCCATAAGCTGACTTTGGCAGAAGGCCTTTTCGTCCTGCTTCTGTCTCCTGCATTCTTCGAACCATTGCGCGATCTTTCAGCGGTCTGGCACGACCGTGCATCGGGCGAAGCTTCAATTGATGCACTGGAAAAGCTGGCTGAACATCCGATACCAATTGTCGGCAAGGTTGGAAGCCACGCAGCAACTGGTGATGCTCCTACCGTAACTCTACACAATATCGACTTTGGTTATGGGGCTGGGGGCAAGGTTCTCACCGCATTCAATCTCGATATTGCGGCAGGCGAGCACGTGGCTCTGCTGGCGCCGAGCGGCTATGGAAAATCGACTGTTCTGGCTCTTGTTGCCGGGCTGACGGCTCCTCAAACTGGCCAAATCGAAATCGGTGGAATCGGGCTGGCCGACGATACGGCAGAGGCGCTTCGCTCAAGGATGAGCTGGATCGGACAGAAGCCACATATCTTTGCCGGTTCTGCTCGTCAGAACATCACGCTCGGTCGGCAAGCCGATGTGGAAACCACCAAAGCCATTATTGATGACATGGCGCTCGGTCATGTTCTGGGTGTCACCGGCAACAGTCTCATCGGCGAGAACGGTGCGGGAATATCCGGTGGCGAGGCCCTGCGGCTGGCGCTGTCTCGAGCGGCAGTTGATCTCAATGCCGATATTATCCTGGCCGATGAACCTACAGCCCATCTTGACCAGGAAACCGCGAAGGTCATTGCCGACAGCCTTCTCAGGCTAGCCAAAGGCAAGACGCTCATCGTCGCTACCCATGACGAAACCCTTGCCCTCAGGATGGACCGTATCGTCCGTCTGGACGGCAGCGTGGATAACGATCCTGTCTGGCAGAGGAGGGCGGCAGAATGAACGGTTTTCAATCGTTGCAACCGATCCTGCGCCTCTTTTTCCGCACCAAGGGGACAGCACTTCTTGCCGGTATCGCGACGGCTACTGTAACGGTCCTTGCCGGCATCGCTCTTCTCGGTCTGTCAGGCTGGTTCATAACGGCAACGGCGATTGCGGGCTTGAGCATGGCGACGGCGGTTGTGTTCGATGTGTTCGCTCCTGCAGCCGGTATTCGTCTGCTGGCGATCTTGCGTACCGGTTCGCGTTATCTGGAGCGGCTCGTCACCCATGATGCAACGCTTGCGATCCTTGCCGCACTGCGCGAAAAGCTGTTCCGTAGCTGGGCGCGCCCGACCGCTGCAAACGCGCTATTGAAGCGCCCTGCGCGTCTCCTGTTCCGCCTGACGGCAGACATTGATGCACTCGACTCGCTTTATCTGCGCGTGGTGGTGCCTGTCGGTGCTGCACTCGCTACCGCGCTTGTGGCTGGCATCGCTCTCGGCCTGATGAGCCCCCTTTTCGGGTTGCTGGTTGCTCTTGTCCTGCTTGTTGCCGGTCTGGGCCTTCCGCTTGCTGCGGCTCGTCGTTCCGAAAAATCCATGCGACAACGAGCAAAAGGCACGGAAGCGCTGCGCGCCCGTACCGTCGATCTCGTTGCCGGGCAGACTGAACTTCTTATGGCTGGGCGCCTCGAAGATCAGAAGCTGGCTTTGGTCCGTGCAGACGGCTATGTCGCCGCTTCGGATCGCAAGCTTAATCGCATAGAGATCGCTACCGGGGCTGGTTTCGGCATTGTTCACGCTGCGTTGCTTGCAGGTGGCCTTGTCGCCGTTGGTTTGCTGATGCAGTCAGGAATGATCGGTGCGCCCGTCGCAGCGCTCGGAATGCTTATCATTCTTGGTGCGATGGAGCCGTTTTCAGCATTGCGGCGCGGCGCGATGGAACTCGGGCGCACGATACTTGCTGCCAGGCGGGTTGCACCTCAACTGAACGATGACGCTGAACTAACGGCACCCAAAAAACCTGAGAATGGCGTAGCGGTTCATCTGAAAAACGTGTCGGTTCGTCACGAGGGCGCGGATCACGATGCCCTCAAAAACCTCGATCTCGATATTGCAGCGGGCGAGCGTATTGCCATCGTCGGCACAAGCGGCGCAGGCAAATCGACCTTGTTCAATCTCCTTGCCGGAGAAATTCCGGCTGATCAGGGCAGCGTTTCGGTTTTGCCCGCGCGCCTTCTCACGCAGCGGACAGAGCTATTTCAGGATAGTCTTCGCGACAATCTCCGGCTGGCGCGTGCCGATGCGAGCGATGAGGAACTGATTGACGCTTTGCGGGCTGCGGGCCTTGGCGCGTTTATCGATGAATTGCCTGCCGGACTGGACGCAATGCTGGGCGAGGGCGGGTTGGGGCTTTCGGGCGGGCAAGCACGTCGTCTGGCCCTGGCGCGGCTTTTCCTGACCGATGCGCCGCTCTGGCTACTGGATGAACCGACCGAAGGTCTCGATAACGCAACCGCACAGGATGTTCTCGATCGCCTCAAGGCGAGAGCAGGTTCTCGCGCATTGCTGATCGCAACGCATATCAGTCGCGAAGCGCGAATTTGCGAACGGATCATTGTTTTAAATCAAGGCGCTCTAGTTGAGTCTGTAGGTAAGAGTTCGCCGCGCTTCGGCGAAATCCTCGAAACCATGAGGTGAGCTGCGCGGACATGGAAATGATTTGAAGTCCGTGTCCATATCTGGACCGATATTTGAAATTGAAGCGGAGTACGGTTTCCAGGAAGCCGCCGCATTCAAAAGGGGGCCGCGCTGAAGCGCCGCTCATAACACCAGGAGGGCCGGGTTACCGGCTTAAAGAGATGGAACTCGATATTGTCTCCCTGTCGCGATTGCAGTTTGCAATCACGGCACTTTATCACTTCCTCTTCGTACCTCTGACCTTGGGTCTTTCCGTGCTGCTTGCCATCATGGAAACCGTTTACGTGATGACGGGGCGACTCATCTGGCGGCAGATGACGAAATTTTGGGGTACGCTGTTTGGCATCAACTTTGTCATGGGCGTCGCGACGGGCATCGTGATGGAATTCCAGTTCGGCATGAACTGGAGTTATTACAGCCACTATGTCGGCGACATCTTCGGCGCACCGCTCGCCATCGAAGGCCTTATGGCCTTCTTCCTTGAAGCGACCTTCGTGGGGCTTTTCTTCTTCGGCTGGGATCGCCTGTCGAAAGTCGGGCACCTCATGGCGACCTATGCGGTCGCGGCAGGTTCCAACTTCTCGGCACTGTGGATTCTGATCGCCAATGGCTGGATGCAGAATCCGGTCGGGTCGGCATTCAATCCCGAAACCATGCGTATGGAAATCACCGATTTCTTCGCAGTGCTGATGAACCCGGTCGCGCAGGCCAAGTTCGTGCATACGGTTTCTGCCGGTTATGTCACCGCGTCTGTTTTCGTCCTCGGTGTTTCGGCCTGGTATCTGCTCAAGGGACGCTCGGTAGAACTCGCCAAGCGCTCGATGACCATTGCAGCATCGTTCGGTCTTGCCGCGACACTTTCCGTCGTCGTCCTTGGTGACGAAAGCGGCTATCTGGCCAACGAACATCAGAAGATGAAGATCGCGGCGATTGAAGCCATGTGGGAAACAGAACCGGCTCCGGCTTCGTTCACCGTATTCGGTTTCCCGGATCAGGCAGCACGCGAAACCCACTTCGCGGTGCATATTCCGTGGGTCATGGGCCTGATCGGTACGCGTTCTCTCACCACCCCAATTCAGGGCATCAACGATCTTGTTGAAAGTGCGGAGAACCATATCCGCAATGGCATCGTCGCCTATGACGCCTTGCAGAAAATCCGTGCGGCTGGCGACACGAATGCCGTGCCGCAGGAAGTGAAGGACGTCTTTGCCGATAACAGTCAGTGGATGGGCTATGCGCTTCTGCTGAAGCGCTATGTCGACGATCCGCGTCAGGCAACCGACGCACAGATCACACAGGCCGCAAACGATACCGTTCCCGGTGTCCTGCCCCTGTTCTGGGCCTTCCGCATCATGGTCGGCATCGGCTTCTTCCTGATCCTGCTGACGGGCACATTCTTCGTGCTGTCTGCGCGTCGTAAACTCGACCGTTATCCGTTCCTGTTGCGGATTGCCGTGTTTGCGATACCGCTACCGTGGATCGCAGCCGAAATGGGCTGGATCGTCGCGGAGTTTGGCCGCCAGCCATGGGTCATCGAAGGCATATTGCCGACGGCAGTCGGGGTTTCCAATCTCGGAGCATCCACAGTGCTGCTGACCATACTTGGTTTCGTGGCGATCTATACGGTTCTCTTCATCATCGAGATGGGCCTGATGATCCGTGCTATCAAGGCTGGACCTGAGCCCGACAGCAAGCCGGAAGCAATGCTCGCTCCGGCCAGCATCGCACCTGCGGAGTAAGGATCATGATACTCAGCGATTTGTTGGACTATGAAACCCTGCGTCTCATCTGGTGGGTGCTGCTCGGCGTATTGCTGATCGCTTTTGCCGCGATGGACGGGTTCGACCTCGGTGTCGACATACTCATGCCCGTCGTTGGCAAAACCGATGTCGAGCGACGCATCATCATCAACACGATCGGCCCGGTCTGGGAAGGCAATCAGGTCTGGTTGATCCTCGGGGGCGGTGCTATTTTCGCCGCCTGGCCACAGCTCTATGCGGTGTCTTTCTCCGGATTCTATCTGGCGATGTTTGTCATCCTGTTCGCACTCATCCTGCGTCCGGTCGGGTTCAAATATCGTTCCAAGCGCGAGAGTGAGGCCTGGAGGAGAGGCTGGGACTGGGCGCTTTTCATCGGCGGTTTCGTTCCTGCCCTTATCTTCGGCGTTGCCGTCGGCAATGTCCTACAGGGCGTTCCATTCCGTATTGCCGACGACTTTCAGATATTCTATGAAGGTTCGTTCTTCGGTCTGCTGAATCCGTTTGCACTGCTTTGCGGCGTGCTTTCGGTGACAATGCTCTGCATGCATGGCGCCTCTTGGCTGATGCTGAAGACGACCGGGGATATTCAGGCGCGTGCCCGGTCCTACGGCAGCATCGCAGCTCTTCTGACTGTCGTGCTCTATGTGCTGGCTGGCGTCGTCAGCTGGTTCTGGGTTTCGGGCTACCGGATCACGAGCGCCATCGTCACTGACGGGCCATCCAATCCGCTGCGCAAGACTGTGGAACTGGATCACGGTGCATGGTTCACCAACTATGTGAACTATCCTGTCCTGCTGATCGCTCCGGCGCTCGGCATTTTGGGGGCACTGGCGGTCTTCATCGCATTGCGTAGCCGTCGTGAATTAGCCCCGCTGCTGTTCGGAAAGCTGTCGATCTTCGGCATTATTTCGTCGGTCGGCGTGTCGATGTTCCCGTTCATTCTGCCATCGTCGCTCGATCCGCGCTCAAGCCTGACGGTATGGGATTCGTCTTCCAGCCATATGACACTGTTCATCATGCTGGTTGTGACGCTCATCTTCCTGCCGCTAATCGTTGTCTACACGTCCTGGGTTTACAAGGTCCTGTGGGGCAAGGTCGACAAGGACATGATCGAAGACGACAGCAATCACGCTTACTAGAGTACATTTCGATCTGATTGCATCAGATCGGCGCTCTATGAGTTTCGTTTCAACGCGCATCCTGAAAACCGTTTCACACTTTTCAGGATGCGCTTGGAACAACCGAGAAAGGAAAGCGATATGTGGTATTTTTCCTGGTTGTTGGGGCTTCCGCTTGCTGCGGCTTTCGCCGTGCTCAACGCCATGTGGTATGAGCTGATGGATGACCGGGCACGCAAGCGTCTCGCGGCCGATCCAACAGCGGATCTGGCTCGTGAAGGCAAGAAACATCACTGACATGAAATAAAAACGGCCCGGAAACGGGCCGTTTTCGTCGATAGAGGTCGCTTAGAGCATAATCCGACCGGAGTGAAACGAGGATCGAGAAGATTATGCTTAAAACAGAAGAAGTTAGAGCGCCGATCTGATCCAATCAGATCGAAACGCGCTCTAAGGCTGCGGTATTGTCAGCTCGGCTACGAAATCATAGGCATCGCCGCGATAGAGTGATTTTGTAAACTCCACCACCCGACCGGACGACAGATAGGAAATCCGTTCGATGGACAGGCCCGCATCGCCTTCCTTGACGCCCAGAATGCGTGCGTCGGGGTCCTTGATGTTGCAGGCTGCTATGCGCTGGACCGCACGCACAGGGCGAAATCCGGTGCGGCTCAGCTCGGCATAGAGCGAGCCCTTGACCGCATCCGGGTCGGGCAGGATTTCGCTTGAAAGACTTGCGCGCTCGATGGCCAACGGCATGTCACTCGCAATGCGCAGACGACCGAGGCGGGCAACGCGGGTTTCCGAGGAAACGCCCAGCTTCATCATCTCTTCAGGCGAAGGGTAGTAAAGGCCGCGCTCCAGCCATCTGGATTGCGTGGTGATGCCGCGGCGCGCCATGTCCTCAGTAAATGAAGTCAGCATCGAGAGCGACTGCTGCACGCGCTCGCTCGGGCGCACAACGAACGTGCCCGAACCATGACGGCGCACGAGAAGCCCGGCCTTGACGAGATCATCAACCGCCTTGCGCACCGTCACACGGCTGATATTGGCATATTCAGCAATGTCGCGTTCCGGCGGCAGGGCTTCACCGTCAACCAGCTGCCCGGCGCGGATCGCAGTCTCCAGTGACTGACGCAGCTGCATATAGAGTGGGCCACCAGAAGAGGGAGCAGAACCCTGCAGGTTCTTGGGCAGGAAAGCGCTGAAATTTCCGCTCATTCGCGCGCCTTTCCATTTTGCGACCCATATCGCTTGAGGGCCAGTTGCAGAGCGCCTGTCAAAGCATCCGCCGCCGGTTTGACCAGAAGCTTCTGCTGGTGTGGCGGCAGCCATTCCACATAAAGCGGTGCCATGCCGCCAAGCAGGCTGATGCGTTCGGCGCCCTGTTTGATCAGTACGTCAAGCGTTTCACTCACATAACTGGCAGAACGCTCCAGCAACATCCGTGCGGTTTCGTCTCCCTCGTTCGCATACTGGAAAATACGTGGAGCATATTTGCCGAAGTCGCCCGGCTTCGCAGTCCAGGCAAATTCGACCAGATTATCCGGATTGTTGTCGAACTCGTTCAAAAGGTCCGTCGTCAGGCGCGTGCGTGGATGAATGCCGTCATGCACGAGCAGGCTTTCCTGCAACAAGCTTTGACCGAGCCGCGCGCCACTGCCGAGATCGCTCAGGGGAAAACCCCATCCGCCGACTGAATGAATTCGACCGCTCCGGCGTGTGATATAGGCCGTGCCCGTGCCGAGAATGGCAACGATGCCGTCCTGATCGCCAAGCGCACCCTGCAGGGCGATCACGCCGTCAAACTCCACATTGGAGTGCGCGAAGGGCAGGCCGCGTTCTATCGGGGTGCCTGCACCCACGACATTGCCGCCTGCCAGACCGAGAACTGCGTGACTGGTCGCATAATGCGTCTTGTCCAGCCCGGCATCATCAAAAGCGTTATCGATCGCCGCGATCACATTGATCAGCGCCGTTCGCGGATCGGTGACGATATTGGCGGAGCCGCTGCGCCCCGAACCCAGAATCGCACCATCGCTACCCGCCACCACGGCGCGACATCCCGTGCCGCCACCATCGACGCCAATGAAGAATTCAGTCATGAAGATACCTCCGGCTTGAAGATACCAAAAAAATACCATTAACCAAGCAGATTTGTCGGCTTTTGAAAAAATTGATTAATTCGTTGATAAAATTTGAGAAAAACGACTGTTTTAAATTTTTATGCGCGAAAGTTGTAAACTTCTCTGGACAATTGGTACGTTTTTGGCATTAATTTCAACAGAAGGGGAGCGCAATGCCGCTGAGGGCGAGGAGCACGCGGAATAGGGATGGAGATCACCGGCGGGGGCCGGTACTTTTCCCGCAACGCGAGGAGCGATCGTACTGAAGCGGTCTGGCGTACTTTCGCCTCTGTTGCGCATCCGCGCTAAAAAACGGGAGAAGGTCAAATGGTTCGTAATACGTTGAAACTCATGCTGCTGGGTTCCACGCTTCTGGCGTCGGGATCGGCTGCGCTTGCCGAAGATGTCACGCTGACGGTTGAAAGCTGGCGTAACGACGATCTGCAGATCTGGCAGGAAAAAATCATTCCGGCTTTTGAAGCCAAGAATCCTGGCATCAAGATCAATTTCGCACCGAGCGCGCCGACCGAATATAACGCGGCCCTCAATGCCAAGCTCGACGCCGGTTCAGGCGGCGACCTTATTTCCTGCCGTCCGTTCGACACGTCGCTCGAACTGTTCAACAAGGGCAAGCTCTCCGACCTGACCGATCTTGAAGGCATGAAGAACTTCTCCGACGTTGCCAAGTCCGCTTGGAGCACCGACGACGGTTCGAAGACCTTCTGCGTGCCGATGGCTTCGGTTATTCACGGCTTCATCTACAATCAGGAAGCTTTCGACAAGCTGGGGCTCAAGGCTCCGACCACGGAAGCCGAATTCTTCGCAGCTCTCGACAAGATCAAGGCAGACGGCACCTACATCCCGATGGCCATGGGCACGAAGGATATGTGGGAAGCCGCGACCATGGGCTACCAGAATATCGGACCAACCTACTGGAAAGGCGAGGAAGGCCGCAAGGCGCTGATCGCCGGTACGGAAAAGCTCACCGATCCGCAGTGGGTCGAACCGTTCAAGGTTCTTGCCAAGTGGAAGGATTATCTGGGCGACGGTTTCGAAGCGCAGACTTATCCGGACAGCCAGAACCTGTTCACGCTTGGCCGCGCCGCCATCTATCCGGCTGGTTCGTGGGAAATCGGCCTGTTCAATACGCAGGCGCAATTCAAGATGGGCGCATTCCCGCCACCGGTCAAGAATGCAGGCGATACCTGCTACATCTCCGACCACAACGATATCGGCCTCGGCCTCAACGCTTCGAGCAAGCACGCAGAACAGGCAAAGGTTTTCCTGAACTGGGTATCTTCGCCTGAGTTCGCTGAAATCTATGCCAATGCGCTGCCGGGCTTCTTCAGCCTCAATTCGACGGCTGTGAAGATGAGCGATCCGCTGGCACAGGAATTCGTTTCCTGGCGCGAAAAGTGCAAGCCAACCATTCGTTCGACCTACCAGATTCTCTCGCGTGGCACGCCGAACCTCGAAAATGAAACCTGGGTTCAGTCGGCCAACGTCATCAACGGCACTGTGACGCCGGAAGATGCCGCGAAGAAGCTGCAGGAAGGTCTGGACAGCTGGTACAAGCCTGCGAAGTAAAAACGCGGGACAATATGGGCGGCGATCGCGGGGGCGCGCCGCCCATATCTTTTCGTCTGTCGCATCGACATGCAGTTTTGCAATCGGTGCATTCCGTGTCAGTTTAAAATGACGCGAGCGGGCAGGGATGGGAAATATTGTTTCCCGGTTTGCACGCATTCTCGTGAACGAGAACGCTAACCATCGGTTTTATGCATTTCCGAACGCAAATGGTTCATACCTTTGCTGGAAATGCTCTTGAAGAGCGAATGCCTATATGAGCCAATCTGCCGACATGACAGGTATTGTGCACAAGCGCCCAAGGCGTTGGCATATACTTGTATTTCTTCTGCCCTGCGTCCTGATCTATACGGCGGTGATGGTGCTGCCATTGATCGAGACACTTCGGCAGGCATTCTTCAATGTCGTCGACGGACAGCGCGCTTTTGTGGGGTTCGCCAATTTCCAGGCACTTTTCGGTGATCCGAACTGGTCACGCGATTTCTGGAATGCGTTGAAAAACAACGTTATATTCTTTTGTATTCACATGCTTGTTCAAAACCCGATCGGCATTCTGCTGGCAGCCATGCTGTCCCTGCCGAAGCTGCATTTTGCTGCCTTCTACCGCACGGCAATCTTTCTCCCAACGCTGCTGTCCTTCGTGATCGTGGGCTTTATCTGGAAGCTGATCCTGTCGCCGATCTGGGGCGTCGCACCGTGGATGATGGACCTTGTCGGTCTCAAATGGCTGTTTGGCCCGTGGCTCGGCAAGGCGGATACGGCGCTTGTCACCGTGTCGCTCGTCTCGGTCTGGCAGTTCGTCGGCATTCCGATGATGCTGATCTATGCAGCTCTTCTGAATATTCCCGATGAAATCATCGAAGCGGCCGAATGTGACGGCATCACCGGTTGGAGCCAGTTCTTCAAGATCAAGCTGCCGCTGATCCTGCCTTCAATCGGCCTGATCTCGGTGATGACCTTCGTTGCCAACTTCAACGCGTTCGACCTCGTCTATTCGATGCAGGGTGCGCTTGCCGGACCGGACAAGTCGACAGATATTCTGGGCACGTTCCTTTATCGTACTTTCTTCGGCTTCCAGCTGCAGCTTGGCAACCCGTCCATGGGCGCAACCATCGCCGCCGTGATGTTCCTCATCATTCTGGCAGGTGTGTCGCTCTACCTGTTCGGCATCCAGCGTCGCATGCGCCGCTACCAGTTCTGAAGGACGAGACCATGTCGAAAGCACGCACATCGCCCATTCGCACCACTCTCGTTCATGCGGCCCTGATCTTCTACATGCTGATCGCCGTGTTCCCGGTGGCGCTGACGCTGATCAATTCGTTCAAGGATCGTAATGCGATTTTCCGCACGCCGTTGCAGTTTCCGACACCGGAAAGTTTCAGCCTCATCGGCTATGAAACGGTTCTGAAACAGGGCTCCTTCCTGACTTATTTTCAGAACAGCACCATCGTCACGGTGGTGAGCATCTTCCTTGTGATCCTGTTCGGTGCGATGGCAGCCTTTGCGCTCGCTGAATATCGCTTCAAGGGCAACACGCTGATGGGGCTTTATCTCGCCATCGGCATCATGATCCCGATCCGGCTCGGCACGGTTGCACTGCTGCAAGGCATGGTAGCCGCAGGTCTGGTCAACACGCTGACGGCGCTGATCCTCGTTTATACCGCGCAGGGCCTGCCGCTTGCGATCTTCATCCTGTCGGAATTCATGCGAACCGTGTCCGATGATTTGAAAAATGCCGGGCGAATAGACGGCATGTCGGAATATGCGATCTTCTTCAAGCTGGTGTTGCCGTTGATCAGGCCTGCCATGGCCACGGTCGCCGTCTTCACCATGATCCCGATCTGGAACGATCTCTGGTTCCCGCTGATCCTTGCGCCAAGTGAAGCCACCAAGACGGTGACGCTCGGTTCGCAGCTGTTCATCGGTCAGTTCGTCACCAACTGGAATGCGGTTCTGTCAGCGCTTTCGCTGGCGATGTTCCCGATCCTCGTCCTTTACGTCATATTCTCGCGGCAGCTGATCCGCGGCATCACCGCGGGGGCTGTAAAATGAGTTCTGCAATGCAAAATCCTGTTCGTGTTCTTTCCGCCGGGCTCGGCAATATGGGCCGCAGCCATGCGCTCGCCTACCACCGCAATCCAGGCTTCGAGGTCATCGGCCTCGTCAATCGCACCAAGGTTGCCGTTCCGGATGAACTGGCAGGCTATGAAACTCATCCTTCCTTCCATGAAGCATTGAAGGAACTGAAGCCCGATCTCGCCTGTGTCGCCACCTATTCGGAAAGCCATGCGGATTATGCCGTCGCGGCGCTGGAGCAGGGCGCGCATGTGTTCGTGGAAAAGCCGCTGGCAACGACGGTTGAGGATGCGCGTCGGGTAATCGACTGCGCACGCGCCAACGGGCGCAAGCTCGTCATCGGCTATATTCTGCGCCATCATCCGTCGTGGATGCGGCTTATTTCCGAGGCACGCCAGCTCGGTGGACCTTACGTCTTCCGCATGAATCTCAACCAGCAATCCAGTGGCGCAACCTGGGAGACGCACAAGAACCTGATGAACACCACGTCGCCCATTGTCGATTGTGGCGTGCATTATGTGGACGTCATGTGCCAGATCACTGACGCCAAGCCGGTGGAAGTGCGCGGCATGGGATTGCGCCTCTCCGACGAGATCAAGCCGGACATGTATAATTACGGCCATCTTCAGGTGTTGTTCGATGACGGCACGGTCGGCTGGTATGAAGCGGGCTGGGGACCGATGATGTCGGAAACAGCCTTCTTCGTGAAGGACGTCATCTCGCCGAACGGCTGCGTCTCGATCGTCATGAACGAGGCCGTGACCAAGTCCGACGATGTGGACGCCCATACCAAGACTTCGACCATCCGTGTTCACCGCGCCGAGCGCGGAGCAGATGGAAAGTTCCTGAAACCGGATACGGATCTCTCCATGGCCGACGAGCCCGGACATCAGGAATTGTGTGAACGCGAGCAGGCTTACATGCTGAAGGCCATTCGCGAAGATATCGATCTCAACCGACATATGGATGACGCGCTGCAATCGCTGCGCATCTGCCTTGCGGCAGATGAAAGCGTGCGCTCGGGCCAGCCTGTCAAACTGTAAGCCGGTAGAAATTAGAGCGGTTCCAGTTAAAACGGATTCGTGGAACCGCTCTATCTCTTTGTTTTCACGCATTATCCTACGCAAAACCGCTTCGCACTTTTGCTGGAAATGCTCTAAGGGAATTAGTTACGTGGGATCGCTGCTACTCAAATCGGTACACAAGCGCTACGGCGCACAGGAAGTTCTGCAGGATATCAATCTTGAAGTGCAGGACGGCGAATTCATCATCTTCGTCGGACCTTCCGGTTGCGGCAAGTCAACGCTGCTGCGCTCCATAGCCGGTCTGGAAGATGTTTCTTCCGGCCAGGTGCTCATCAATGGCGATGATGTCACCGTCACGCCGCCTTCCAAGCGCGGCATCGCGATGGTGTTCCAGTCCTATGCGCTTTATCCGCACCTGACGGTCAAGGACAATATGGGGCTTGGCCTCAAGCAGGCAGGCACGGCCAAGGCTGAAATCGAAACACGCGTTTCGAAAGCTTCGGCAATGCTGTCGCTTGACCCTTATCTGGGGCGCCGTCCGGCTGAAATGTCAGGTGGCCAGCGCCAGCGCGTCGCCATCGGGCGTGCACTGGTGCGCGAACCGGAACTGTTCCTGTTCGATGAACCGCTGTCGAACCTCGATGCTGCACTTCGCGTGCAGACGCGGCTTGAAATCGCCAAGTTACACCGCGAGCTCAAGGCGACGATGATCTATGTCACGCATGATCAGGTTGAGGCCATGACGCTTGCGGACCGTATCGTTGTCCTCAATGCCGGCCGCATCGAGCAGGTCGGTTCGCCGATGGAACTCTATAACAAGCCTGACAATCTGTTTGTCGCGGGCTTCATCGGATCGCCGCAGATGAATTTCGTGGACGGCACCCGTGTTGGCGACACAGGAGCGAAGACGGTCGGTATCCGTCCCGAGCACATTTCCGTCAGCCGCGACAGCGGCAAATGGAAAGGCAAAGTCATCCACGCCGAACATCTCGGTGCCGATACGATCCTTTACGTCGAAACCGAAGCTGCAGGCCTGATTACGGTGCGGCTCTTCGGCGAACATCACTACAACGAAGGCGACATGATCTTCATTACGCCTGATGATAGCAAGACGCATCGGTTCGATGCGAACGGCAAAGCGATCCGCTGAACCGAACATTTCGCAGCTTCTTACCAAGCCTTACCCACAAGCCGCGCCCTCGGGTGCGGCTTTTCTTTTTGGAGAATCGGCGTCGTTTGATGGACGTAATTCTCGCTGGGATACATGGACAAAACGCCTCATGCTGAGTTTGTGAGAAACGAAAACCGTGCTCGAAAGGGCCGAAAGAGTACCAATAAGTACTGACGTTCTCGTCAATCAAAAGCAATATTATTGCGGTACTAGATAGTTAAACATTCCACTTAAAATCCCATCGAAATCACGGGAATAAGCTTGTTTCGTCCGGTGCACCTTAGCTGCGGCCAAAGCACGAGCGAACCCGTTTCACAAAAGAGTGCCGAAGCGGCCGAAAAATAATCTTGCTTTATTTTTGAACCCGTTCCACCCTGAAAACGGATGGTGCCGAAGGAGGAAATCGGCGCCATGTCGCATGGGAGGAACAAGGTCGGCAGATGTGACCAACAACGCCGACGATAGGGTTTCCGAAACGCACGGAACCAATCCGATATTCTCCCGTTCGACATTTTGTAAGTTCCCTAGGCCAGTTGCGAGGCCAGTTTCGAGGGTTACCCGCATGAGTGATGATGTCGTACTATCCCTGCATGTTCCCGAGCCGGAGTGGCGGCCTGGCGATGCACCGGATTTCTCCCATGTCAAAATCCCGCGTGCGGGAAGCGTTCGCAGGCCGGAAATCGACGAAAAGCCGGAAGCAATGCGCGATCTGGCTTTCAGCATCATCCGCGTTTTGAACCGCGAAGGCGAGGCGGTCGGCCCCTGGGCGGGCACCTTGACCGATGATGAGTTGAAAGACGGGCTTCGTCACATGATGATCCTGCGCGCCTACGATGCGCGTATGATGATGGCCCAGCGTCAGGGCAAGACCTCGTTCTATATGCAGCATTTGGGTGAAGAGGCGGTCAGCTGTGCTTTCCGCAAGGCATTGCGCAAAGGCGACATGAATTTCCCGACCTATCGTCAGGCCGGTCTGCTCATTGCCGACGATTATCCGCTCGTCACGATGATGAACCAGATTTTCTCCAACGAGCAGGACCCGTTGAAAGGCCGTCAGCTTCCGGTGATGTACTCGTCACAGGAACATGGCTTCTTCACCATTTCCGGCAACCTCGCGACGCAATATACGCAGGCCGTCGGCTGGGCCATGGCTTCGGCCATCAGCCACGATACGAAGATCGCGGCAGCATGGATCGGCGATGGCTCGACCGCAGAAAGCGATTTCCACGCCGCATTGGTTTTTGCTTCGACCTACAAAGCCCCGGTGGTGATGAATATCGTCAATAACCAATGGGCCATTTCCACCTTTCAGGGCATTGCGCGCGGCGGCTCCGGCACTTTCGCAGCACGCGGCCACGGCTTCGGCATTCCTGCCCTGCGTGTCGATGGCAATGACTATCTGGCCGTTCATGCGGTTGCCAAATGGGCTGTGGAACGCGCCCGGCGCAATCTCGGACCGACCATCATCGAATATGTGACCTATCGCGCTGGCGGACACTCAACCTCTGACGATCCATCCGCCTATCGTCCGAAGGCCGAAAGCGACGCATGGCCGCTCGGCGATCCGATCCTGCGGCTCAAGAACCATCTTATCAAGCGCGGCGTCTGGTCGGATGAACGTCACAAGCAGGCCGAAGCCGAAGTGATGGATCTGGTGGTGGCTGCACAGCGCGAAGCGGAAGCCATTGGCACTCTGCATGACGGTCGCAAGCCGTCGATGCGCGACATGTTTGAGGATGTCTATGCCGAAACGCCGCCGCATCTTATCCGCCAGCGTCAGGAGGCGGGGTTTTGAGCATTTCCAGGAAAAGTGTGAAGCGGTTTTCCGTTCGGAAATGCGGAGGAAATAATTCATGACCAAAATGACTATGATCGAGGCGATCCAGAACGCCCACGATATCGCCATGGAACGCGACAAGAAGGTCGTCGTGTTCGGCGAGGATGTTGGTTATTTCGGCGGTGTTTTCCGCTGTACGGCTGGCCTCCAGAAGAAATACGGCAAGGAACGCTGCTTTGACGCGCCGATCAGCGAGCTCGGCATTGTCGGCACCGCCATCGGCATGGCCGCTTACGGTCTTCGCCCCTGCATCGAAGTGCAGTTCGCGGACTATGTCTACCCGGCCTACGACCAGATCGTTTCCGAGGCCGCACGCCTACGCTATCGCTCTGCGGGCGAGTTCACCTGTCCTATCGTGATCCGCATGCCTTCCGGCGGCGGCATCTATGGTGGCCAGACGCACAGCCAGAGTCCGGAAGCGCTTTTCACCCATGTATCGGGCCTGAAGACGGTCATGCCGTCGACGCCTGCCGATGCCAAGGGACTGCTGCTGGCGGCCATCGAAGACCCTGATCCCGTTATCATGTTCGAACCGAAGCGTCTTTATAACGGTCCTTTCGACGGGCATCACGACCGTCCGGTGACATCCTGGAAGAAACATGATCTCGGTGATGTGCCGGAAGGCTATTATACCGTGCCGCTGGGCAAGGCTGCCATTCGCCGCGAGGGCAGCGACGTGACGGTGCTTGCCTATGGCACCATGGTCCATGTGGCGCTTGCCGCCGCCGAGGAAACCGGCGTCGATGCTGAGGTGATCGATCTTCGCACGCTGCTTCCACTCGATACGGACACCATCATGGCGTCTGTGAAGAAGACCGGGCGCTGCGTAATCGTGCATGAGGCGACGCTGACCTGCGGTTATGGTGCAGAACTTGCCGCACTCGTGCAGCGTGATTGCTTCTATCATCTGGAAGCGCCGATCCTCCGCGTTACCGGTTGGGATACGCCTTATCCGCATGCGCAGGAATGGGCCTATTTCCCCGGACCCGACCGGGTGGGCCGCGCGCTAACATCCATCATGGAAGCTTGAGGGGGAGGAAAGATGGCACATTTTACAATTAAACTCCCCGATGTTGGTGAAGGCGTTGCCGAGGCCGAATTGGTCGAATGGCATGTGAAGGTTGGCGATGTCGTGCGCGAGGACGATCTTCTCGCAGCCGTCATGACCGACAAGGCAACAGTGGAAATTCCATCGTCACGCGGCGGCAAGGTCATCGCCGTCAATGGTGAAGTCGGCGAGAAGATCGCTGTCGGGTCTGAACTCGTCCGTCTGGAGATCGAGGGCGGTGTGACGGAAGAGAAATCCGAAGGGAACGCAGAAGAACCGGCTCCGACTGCTGTTGAAACGGCCAAGCCGCAACCGGCGCCAACTCCCGAAACACCGGTTCTGTTGCAGACGCCGGTTCCTCCGAAGCCCGCTGCGCCGAAACGTGAGAGCGCAGGCCGCGCATTCTCTGGTGCGGGTCCAATACGCAGCGAAGGCGAAAGGCCGCTGGCAACACCGTCCGTCAGACTGCGCGCTCGCGATGCAGGCGTCGATCTGCGTCGTGTTCGCGGTACGGGTCCGGCGGGACGCATCACGCATGAAGATCTGGACGTCTTTTTCCAACAGGAAACAGGCGCGTCACCGGCTCTGTCCGGTTATGCAACCGACACCTCGGTCAACGAGATCAAGGTCATCGGCCTTCGCCGCAAGATTGCCGAACGCATGGCCGAGGCGAAGCGCCATATTCCGCATATTACCATCGTCGAAGAGGTCGATGTTACACAGTTGGAAGAGCTGCGTAGCGGCCTCAACAATGAAAAGAAAGAAGATCGCCCGCGTCTGACGCTTCTGCCTTTCATTATTCGCACTATCGTCAAGGCAGTGAAAGAACAGCCCGGTCTCAATGCGCATTTCGATGACGAGGCCGACATCATCCGCCAGTTTGGTGGTGTGCATATCGGCATCGCCACGCAGACGCCCAACGGTCTGATTGTGCCGGTGGTACGCCATGCGGAAAGCATGAGCGTGTTCGCTGCAGCTTCTGAGTTGTCGCGCGTTACTGACGCGGCGCGCAACGGTACGGCGAAGCGGGAAGAACTGACAGGTTCCACCATCACCATCACATCGCTTGGACCACTCGGTGCAATCGCCACGACACCGATCATCAACCGCCCGGAAGTCGCAATCGTCGGCATCAACAAGATGGCCGTGCGTCCTATGTGGGACGGCGTGCAGTTCGTGCCGCGCAAGATGATGAACCTGTCGTGCAGTTTCGACCATCGCGTGATCGACGGCTGGGATGCAGCGGTCTTCGTGCAGAAGCTGAAAAGCCTTCTGGAGACGCCCGCGATGATTTTTGTAGAAGGCTGATCGAATGAGCGAGATTTCCTGCAAACTCCTGATCATCGGCGGCGGCCCCGGCGGCTATGTATGCGGCATCCGGGCAGGCCAGCTTGGCATTGATACGGTGCTGGTGGAAAAGACACGACTGGGCGGCACGTGCCTCAATGTGGGCTGTATCCCATCCAAGGCTCTGATCCACGCAGCCGATGAATTCCACCACCTTTCCGTCTTTGCATCGAAGGGCGCGCTCGGCATTACGGCGCAGAATCCGGCCATTGATTTTGCCAGAACGCTTGAATGGAAAGACGGCATTGTGAGCCGTCTGAATGGCGGTGTCGCCGGTCTTCTGAAACGGTCGCGCGTGCGCATGTTCCATGGGCAGGCTCGCTTTCTCGACGGGAAGACCGTTCTCGTCGAAACCGATACCGGCCGCCAGACGATCCACGCCGAAAACATCGTGATCGCAACCGGGTCGGTCCCGGTGGAAATTCAGGCGCTGCCATTTGGCGGAAAAGTCATTTCGTCCACTGAAGCGCTGTCGCTGGAAAAGGTGCCGGAAAAGCTGGCCATCGTCGGTGGCGGCTATATCGGACTGGAAATCGGCACGGCCTTTGCCAAGCTTGGCGCGAAAGTCACTGTGGTGGAAGCCACTGACGGCATCCTGCCGCAATATGATGCCGAGCTGACGCGTCCGGTCATGGCGCGTTTGAAGGCGCTTGGCGTCGAAGTCCTGACCAGCACTTCAGCCAAGGGACTATCGAAGGATGAGGCAGGGCTTGAAGTCCTGACCGCCGACGGCGCTACGAAGACCATCGAGGCCGACAAGATCCTCGTCACTGTGGGCCGCAAGCCGCAGACCGACGGTTGGGGTCTCAGTGAAATTCGTCTCGATATGGATGGACGTTTCATCCGTATCGACGAGCGCTGCCGCACCTCCATGCGCGGTGTCTATGCCATCGGTGACGTGACCGGCGAGCCAATGCTTGCGCATCGTGCCATGGCACAGGGCGAGATGGTGGCGGAAATCATCGCAGGCGGCAATCAGCTTTGGGATAAGCGCTGCATTCCCGCCGTCTGCTTCACCGATCCGGAAATCGTTACGGTCGGGCTATCGCCGGATGAGGCACGCAAGGCCGGTCATGAGATTCAGGTGGGCATTTTCCCGTTTCAGGCCAATGGCCGGGCAATGACGATCGAGCGTGAAGACGGCATGATCCGTGTCGTTGCACGTGCGGATAATCACCTCATCCTCGGTATTCAGGCTGTTGGCGTCGGCATATCCGAGCTTTCATCATCCTTTGCGCAGGCGGTGGAGATGGGGGCAAGACTGGAAGACATCGCCGGTACGATCCACGCACATCCGACATTGAGTGAAGGCTTTGTCGAAGCCAGCATGAAAGCGCTCGGCCACGCGTTGCACATCTAGCTCTTCAACTTACGCTCGTGCCGCCAGAGGAAAATGGCGGCACCGGCAACCATGGCAGCAAGCGCAAACCATGTGATTGCATAGGAAAGATGGCTGTTACGGAATTTCACGACCGTCAGCCCGCCAATGGGAAGCGCTCCAGCGCTGGTAGTTGCATCGGCATCGATGAAATAGGGCGCAACAGGCCCCAGATTTTCCTTCAGCGCAAAGGCTGCGACATCGCGTGAATTCCAGTCATTGCGCGCCGGATCGTTCGGACGCAGGAAAAACCCATCCGGTTCCGGCATACGCAACAGGCCAGTTACGGTCGTTTCACCAGCAATCTGCGTTTCCATCCGCGATGACGGATCGCGCTTGTCGCTTGGAACAAAGCCGCGATTGATGAAGGTCAGCGCCCCATCGGGCGAACGCATCGGTGTCAAGACCCAATAGCCCGCGCCGCGCTCGGTCAGCGCATGGACCAGCACTTCCTTGTCGTTCAGATAGGTGCCGGTCAGCATGACATGACGATACTCGTCATCCTTCTGGTTGACGTTGGCCCAATCGTCCGGACCCGGCGCTGCAACTGGTTCGGCGTGAACGCGCGCATCGACCCTTGCGATGAGATCGAGCTTCCATTGCAGACGCTCCACCTGCCAGATGCCCAGCCCCATGAAGAGAATGAAGAAGAAGCCCACCAGAATCGTCAATAACCCCAGAAAGATGCCAGACTTCTTATTTTCCGGCTGTCCGTCGGTTTGAGCGGGCGAGGGCATAGCATTTCCTTGATGTCTGGATGAAGAGAGACAATTGCTATCCCTTACCCCAGACGTCTCCTTTTAAAAAGGGTAGGGCTGGAACAAGACCGTGATCGACACTGCCGACCAGCAAATATCGGAAAATAAAAAATGCAGCGCCTGCTGCGCTGGGATGCGAGCGACGCTGAAGAAAAACGTGATACGATTAATTAAACTCAGGCTAGTTTATGAATTCTGCGTCTGCGGTGCGAATAGCCACCCTTCGACAGGCGCAATACGTTGCAAACCTGTGTTTTGTCTTCGGAAGGCTTTGGCATCTGCTCATGAATGCGCAGCAAAATCTGCTGCGTAACTGTACGATCCTTTTCGGTAGCCGCAGGACCGATAATAATGCTCTTCATCGATCATTCTCCCTATCTTCTGGGCGCGAGACCGCTTTAGAGGCTATCTCGACCGATTATCAAGAATGTACGAATGAACTAAGTATTAACCAAATTTTACATCTTGACAAGCGCATTGGCGCAACAGTTTCCAACCTATTGGCAAGGCACAGCAAAAAGCCGAATCGCGTGTGCGATCCGGCTTTTTATAACTTGGATTTAGCAGTGATCAGTCGCGGTTGCCCGTCAGGATCTCGCGCTTGCCGACATGATTGGCAGGGCCGACCAGACCGTCCTTCTCCATACGCTCTACGAGCGAGGCAGCACGGTTATAACCGATACCGAGGCGGCGCTGGATATAGGACGTGGAGCACTTCTTGTCGCGCATCACGACCTTGATGGCCTGTTCATATACGTCATCACCATCTTCCGAACCCATCGAGGTTGCATCGAAAACCGCTGCGTCCTGCGTTGCGTCTTCGTCTTCCTCGTCTTCCGTGACGGTCGCCAGATAATCCGGACGTCCCTGTTCCTTCAGGTGGTTGACCACTTTTTCGACTTCCTCATCGGAAACGAACGGGCCATGGACACGGACGATGCGTCCGCCGCCTGCCATATGAAGCATGTCGCCCTGACCGAGAAGCTGCTCGGCACCCATTTCACCGAGGATCGTGCGGCTGTCGATCTTCGAGGTGACCTGGAACGAGATGCGGGTCGGGAAGTTTGCCTTGATCGTGCCAGTAATGACATCGACTGAAGGGCGTTGGGTTGCCATGATGAGGTGGATACCGGCGGCGCGGGCCATCTGGGCAAGACGCTGGACAGCACCTTCAATGTCCTTGCCAGCAACCATCATCAGGTCGGCCATCTCGTCGATGATGACCACGATGTACGGCATCGGCGTGAGGTCGAGCTCTTCCTGAATATAGGTCGCTTCACCCGTTTCCTTGTCGAAGCCGGATTGCACCGTGCACATCACGGTTTCGCCCTTGCCCTTGGCCGAGGCGGCACGGGCATTGAAGCCTTCGATGTTACGCACGCCAAGGCGGGCCATCTTGCGATAGCGTTCTTCCATCTCGCGCACGGCCCATTTCAGAGCGACGACGGCCTTTTTCGGATCGGTAACAACCGGGGTCAGCAGATGTGGAATACCGTCATAGATGGACAGTTCCAGCATCTTCGGATCAACCATGATCAGGCGGCATTCTTCCGGCTTGAAACGGTAGAGCAGCGAGAGGATCATCGTGTTGATGGCAACCGACTTACCTGAGCCGGTGGTGCCTGCCACCAGAAGGTGAGGCATCTTGGCCAGTTCAGCGATGATCGGCTCGCCACCAATACCCTTGCCGAGGCAAAGCGGCAGACGGTAATTCGATGCCTCGAAAGTGCGGCTATCGATCATTTCGCGCAGGTAAACAGTTTCGCGATTGGCATTCGGCAGTTCGATGCCGATGACATTGCGGCCGGGAACCACAGCCACGCGGGCGGAAAGCGCCGACATGGAGCGGGCGATATCATCGGCAAGGCCGATGACGCGCGAGGACTTGACGCCGGGCGCCGGTTCAAACTCGTAGAGCGTGACGACAGGGCCGGGGCGGACATGAATGATCTCGCCGCGCACGCCGAAATCCTCCAGCACGCTTTCGAGCAATCCCGCGCTGCGTTCCAGCATTTCCTGCGTGATCACATTTCCGTCCTGTTCGGGCGGCATCTGCAGAAGGTCTCGCGGGGGAAACTCATAGCTGCCGTGAATGACAGGCGTTTCGGCGCGGGGGAGGGGTTGCGGCTGGTACAATGCAATCGAAGGCGCTGCCTTGGCCGCAACGGGCTTTTCGATGACCGGCTCCGGAACCACTACTTCCTCGAAGACATGTTCTTCCGCTTCAGCAACGGTGAGTACAACTTCGTCCTCGGTGGCTTCGCCGATAACTTCGGGTGCGATCTCTGGCGCAGCCACAATCGGCTGCGGCGCGGGCGTTTCGACCTGAACGGTAGCAACAGGTTTCGGTGCAACCGTTTCAATTGGCGCAATGGCAACCGGTGCCTCTACGACTGGCTGAATCGTGGCTACTGCAGCTGGCGCCGGTTGCTTGTTCCATTCGCGAATACGGAACTGTGCCAGAATGGATTCAACGGTCGGCAAAGGCTTGCGCGGTTCTGCTGGAACAGCAGAAACCAGAGGCTCCGCCGGCACGATTGCCGTATCGATGTCGCAACCTTCCCAGAAAGCGAAGTCTGAAAGATAGGTGAAGGCCGATGGCTTGGCCGGATTTACAATGTCAGCCGCGACCGGTTCAACCGCAACTGGGGCTACTTCCAGAGCGGGCTCTGCAGAAGCTGCAACAACTGCCACAGGAACCGCAGGCATTGCGGGCGGCACCGGTGCTATTGGCGAGCGAACCATGCTCTGCGACACGGTCTTCTGCAATTGTGCGACAGCCATAGGCTGGGCTTCGGCAACCTTCTCGACGCTGATCTCTGGCGCAGCTTCAGCTTGAGTGCGCTCATTGATGCTCGGGAGTTCCTCGCCGCGACGACGCAAAAGCTCAACTTCTGGCGTACGGGTAAAACGAACATTCGCACCGAGCGAAAAATGGATTTTCCAGGCATCGTCACTGGCGGGATTTTGACTACCCGTCTGACCGCTAGGCTGCTTCGGGTCCTGAGCGTTCTCTGCACGATTTCCTGTAGACTGGGGGAAATTTTCTCTCAAATTACGCATGATACCTGAACCATAGATACTGTCGCCTGAATGAGCCCAAGTAATAAAAAATGAAGGTTAACAACCCCCTTCCGAAACGACCCAAAAGACAGAAATTTCTTGCGGGACATATATCCTCATGCATAGCCTCCCAAAGGCTATATTACCTTCGGTTGCATATATAAAATCAACAATATCAATCTAATAAAGATATTTCTTATATTGATTTATGCGCAATGCAACAATCAAAGGTAGTTTCCGCTGCCTGTTAATTCTGCAGCCGTGAACGGCATCCGGCGGCAGAGAGCCGTCAAGTCAGAGACTCACCGATCAGTCCCGTGCGAGGGCGACGACCGGATCGAGTTTGGAGGCGTTGCGAGCCGGAATAAAGCCGAATCCGATGCCGATCAGGCTCGAGCAGACAAGCGCAACCACGATGGAGGCGGGCGAATAGATGAGCTGGAACATCGAACTGAACTGCGCAAACAGCAGGCCGAATCCGGCAGCGATGAGAACACCAAGCACGCCACCGATCAGACAAACGAGAATCGCCTCGATCAGGAACTGCTGCAAGATATCGCTCTGGCGTGCGCCAATGGCCATGCGGACACCGATCTCGTTGATTCTTTCCGATACGGCGACAAGCATGATGTTCATGACACCGATGCCGCCGACAAAAAGCGATATGCCTGCAATGCTGGACACGAGAAGGGCAAGCGTCGCTGTCGTGGCCTGAATGGTCTTTTGCAGGCTGTCGGTATTGAAGACTGAGAAGTCCTTCTCGCCATGCCGTTTGGTCAGGAAGGCCGTAATCAGTTTTTCGGCTTCCGACGGGTCCATTGTGTCGGCGACGCGAACGAGGATCATCTGCAATGAACGTGAGCCGGTCATGCGTGTCTGCACAGTCGTGTAGGGCAGGTAGACTTCAAGCGTCTGCGCGCCACCCGGTCCGCGTTCCTCGGCCTTGACGACACCGACAATGCGCACTGGCACTTTGTTCAAAAGGATGATCTTGCCGATGACAGAGCCTACTTCATGGGGAAAGAGTGTCGTCTTGGCTGTTTCATCAACCACAGCCACCTGTTCCAGATCATCGACATTGCGCTGATCGAAAAACCGGCCTTCGAGCAACTTGCTGTTGCGTGTGACGAAATATTCCGCACCCACACCATTCACCGAAACGCTGACTTCCTTGTCGCCGACACGGATCGTGGAACTTGTCGAACCGGATGGCGTCGCAGCCACCACATAGGGCAGTTTCGCGATCTCCTTGGCATCGTCCAGATTGAGTGTTGTAATCTGCGCGGCTTTCAGGTCACCAAATCCCCTGCCGGGACTGATGTAGAGCGTATTGGTGCCAAGATCGCTGATCCGCTCCAGAATCTGCCGCTGTGACCCTTGTCCCAGCGCCACGACGCAGACGACCGATGCCGTGCCAATAATGATGCCGAGCATAGTCAGAAACGTGCGCAGCCGATGCGCATTCATCGACCGGAGCGCCATTGCGAATGCCTCGTTGAAGCGGTCGCGAAGCCCGGCCAGTAGCCTCGGCTTGGCCTGCTGCTGCTCAACCGGCACAGACATCACTCGCCGCTCGGTCTCACCGTTACGTGTGTCGGAGATGATTTCGCCATCGCGAATTTCGATGATGCGCTGCGCCCGCGCTGCAACCTGCCGGTCATGCGTGACGATGACGATGGTGCGTCCTTCGCGGTTCAGTTCCTGAAGGATGCCAAGGACTTCCTCGCCACTATGGCTGTCGAGCGCACCCGTGGGCTCGTCCGCCAGAATAACATCAGCATCGTTGATGAGGGCGCGGGCGATGGAAACGCGCTGCTGCTGGCCCCCGGAAAGCTGGCTGGGCCGGTGATGGGTGCGTTCGCCCATACCAAGCCGCTGAAGGATCATTTCAGCCTTTTCGCGCCGTTCCGCCTTTTTCTGGCCTGCATAAATGGCCGGGATCTCGACATTGCCTACGGCGTCCAGTTCACCAAGCAGATGATAGCGCTGAAAAATGAAACCGAAATGCTCACGCCGCAATTGTGCCAGCTCATCAGCTTCAAGCTCCGACGTAGCGCGACCGGAAATCAGATATTCGCCTTCCGACGGACGATCCAGACAGCCGAGAATATTCATCAGCGTGGATTTGCCCGAACCGGACGCGCCAATGATCGCCACCATCTCTCCGCGCTCGATGGTCAGGTTCACATGGTTCAGAACCGTCGTGAAGTCGTCACCTGACGGGTACTGTCGGGAAACGCCCTTGAGCGAGAGAAGCGGCGTATCGCTCATGTCAGAAACTGTCCGGGGCAGGAACGGTAACCTGATTATCGGTGACGACCTTATCCCCCTCGTTCAGACCCGAACGGATTTCGGTGTTGACCTTGTCGGTAATGCCGGTTTCGACCGTGCGTTCTTCGATCTTGTTGGTGCTTGTCACCACGCGAACCGTGGCCTTGCCCGGTTCACTCGTGTCCTTGAGAGCGGTCACAGGCGCAATCAAGGCGTCTTTTGCCTTCGCAAGCAGAACATGAACTTCGGTCGTCATGTAGGTTCTGAGCAGCCCATCCGGATTGGGAACGCTAAAAATACCCTTGTAGTAAATGGCCGAGGCAGTCGCCGAGCTCGATGCGCTCACAGCCGTTGTCGTGAAGCTTTTGTCACTGACGATAGAATCCGGAGCCGGTTCAATCTTTTCCAGCGTCGCGTCATAACGCTTCAGGTTTTGTCCCGATATGGTGAAATAAAGCGGCATTCCTTCGCGAACCTGAGTAACATCCGCTTCCGAAATGTCCGCCTCGACGGTCATCGTGTCGAGCTGCCCGAGAATAGCGATCGTCGGCGCGCTTTGCTGCGCGTTAACGGTTTGGCCTTCCTGAACCACCGTCGCAAGGATCGTGCCGTCAATCGGCGCTGTAATGCGGGTATAAGCGAGATTGGTTTCGGCGATCTGGACGTCGACTTTCGCCGCCGCAATCGCCGCTTCGCTGTTGGCGACCTGTGCTTCCTTCGACTTTACGGTGCTGACCGCCTTGTCGTAATCCGCACGTGCAACGGCATTCTTGCCGATCATCATCTGGTTTCGCGCCAGATCCTGCCTGGCCAGCTCCAGATCGGCAAGGTTCTGTGCACGGGTGGCTTCGTTCTGGCGAAGCGATGCCTGGGCCTTGTTCAGCTCGTTCTGCTGATTGGTCGAGTCAATCAGGGCAACGACTTCGCCAGCCTTTATCTGCTGGCCCGGTTTGACTTTGAGCGAGAGAATGCGGCCTGTCGCCTGCGCGCCGATGGCAACCAGATTTTTAGGCCGCAAAGTACCCGTTGCAAGAACCGAACTTTCGATTTCGCCGCGCTTGATTTCAGTCGTGGCGGGCAGAGGTTCTTCTTTCGTGAGGGAGCGGACGACAAAATAGCCCACGATCAGCAATGCGATGAGGACGGCCAGCCACAGGCGCCAGCGAAAACGACGTTTCGACTTGGGTTTCATAGTGGTCTCTTATCGGTTGTCAGCGGAGGAAGCGGCGGGGTCTTGACGATGCGCGGACCTGTATAACCGTCAACGACTTCAGGTTTCGCAACATCAATGATGCCGTTCCAGCCACCACCCAGTGCTTTCTGCAGGGCGACATAATTCAGGACCAGATCGGTCCGGGCCTGACTAAGGTTGGTTTCTGCGCTCAGAAGGTCGCGCTGCGCCGTCAGCACATCCACGAAGCTCTTCGTGCCAGCTCTATATTGTTCCAGCGTCAGCTCGTTGATCTTGCGGCTGTTGCCAACGATTTTCTGTAGCTGTGCGGTGCGCAAACGGTTCTGGTTGAGCGATACGCTGGCATTCTCGACTTCGCTGAGCGCCATCAGGATGGACTTCCGATAGGCGATAAACGACTGGTCGCGTGCCGCTTTCGCCGCGTCGACATCCGCATTCAGCTGGCCGCCATGGAAGATCGGTACGCTCAAACTTGGACCGAAAGCCCAGCTGATTGTCGACAGTTTTCCAAGGTCACCGAAATTGGCGCCGCCTGTATTGATGTTGCCGGTGAGCGAAATGCTTGGATAGAGGAGGGCCTGTTTCTGGCCGATGCTGGCAGTTGAACTTGCATAATCGCGTTCCGCTGCGCGGACATCCGGGCGGCTGAGCAGCAAATCGGCAGGCAGACCGGCTGAAATTTTGCGTGGGATCGCGGGTATCGGACGTGATTTGTCCAGAACGCTCGCCAGTGCCGAAGAAGACCGGCCAGTCAACACTGACAACTGATTGAGATATTGGGCGTAGCTGATCCGCAGACCCGGTATCTGGGCTTCAGTCGATGCTGCCTGTGTCTCGGCGCTCAAAAGATCAACCTGCGAGATTTGTCCGGCTTCCAGCTGGCTGCGCGTCAGTGCTACGGTCTGCCGCTGGGACGCTGCATTGCGCTGCGCAATGGCAATATTGGCCTGCGCACCGCGCAAGTTTGCATAGTTGGTTGCGATGTCGCCGATCAGCGTAACGAGCGCTGCCCGCAATTGCTCATTTGCGGATTCGACATTGTAGTAGGCTGCTTCCACACCGCGCCTGTTGCCGCCGAAAAGATCGAGTTCCCATTGGGTTTTGAAACCCATGCTCGACTGATTGGAGGCGAGAGTAGTTCCACTGTCAGATCGCGTGAAGCTTCCGCTTCCATCCAACTGCGGATAAAGCGCGCCACCGGCCGAGGTGTAATTGGCGCGGGTCTGCCGCACCTTCGCCTTCGCAGTAGCAACATCCGGGCTACCGGCAATTCCGTCCGCTATCAGCTGATCCAGAACCGGGTCTTTCAGGTTTTTCCACCAATCACCCAATTGAGGGGCACGCTTGTCAGCCTTGCTGTTCCAACCAGCAGGCGTCAGCACATTTGGCTTCTGATAGTCAGGACCAACGGTGACGCATGCCGCCAGCAATGGCAGGATACTTCCCAGTACAGTCAGGCGAACAAACGATGTCGTCAAAAAATTGGTCCTGAAATTTCAGCGCTGTCATCGATTCGGCATATGACTGCCCCGAAAACGAAGCGCCCTTATACCGGCAACGGTTGTGCCTAAGCAGCCCAAACTCGTGGGAGCGTGCCATGGGTCGCGCCGAGTCGCGGTTTTGCAGCATATTGCCATCCTTCGACTTCGACCATTAGGGAATGATCGAAGCCAAATGTGGCAATACACAGAAAATATCAGGATTTGATGTGGACCCCGTCAGAGGTTGCCGCGTCTAATCTTTGTTGCTTTCCAGCCAGTCGGCCAGCCAGCCGGCCAGCGAGCGGCGGTTTGCGGCGCGTCCGCGCATAGGTTCAGCCATGCACATGGAGTTGAGGACGGCTTCCTGCGTGCATTCAACTGCTGCGCGAAACAGCGTATCGATACGGTTTTCGTTGAGCACCGCGATCTCGACCACATCACGCGTTTCATCATGGTCGAATGTCACAGCCGTTGAAAAGCCGATGGCGATATCACCGCTTCCGTGGCCCCAGAATGCACCGAGGCGTGCCAGTCCCGCGCCACAGCGGCGGGTCACGCGCTTCAACTGGCGGTGTTCCATCGGAACATCTGTCGCCAGCACCAGAATGACTGAGCCTTTTTCCGGCTGTGCTTCGGCCTTCGGCGAAGGCCTGCGCCCGTCCGGAAGAACCAGATCACCGGCGCGGCCAAAATTGGTCAGCGCCAGAACACCGAGGTGATGCACCTTGCCGTCAAGTTCGAACTGGCGCGAGGATGTGCCGATGCCACCCTTGAAACCGAAACAGCTCATGCCGGTTCCTGCACCGACATTGCCTTCGCTAACGTCCGTTCCCGCAATCTGCAAGGCTTCCTGCGCATCGGCTTCCGTGACGGCCATGGCCTGAATGTCGTTGAGCGGACCGTCATTGCATTCCAAAACGACTGGATTGACGGTCGCCGTGGTGCGTCCGATATCGGGATTGCCTGCAATCGCCTCTCGGATCAACGCATTGGCGCAGGTTCCGACACCAAATGTATTGGTGAGCAGGATCGGCGTTTCCAGCGTGCCCAGTTCCTCAACCTGCACGAGACCGGTGCTTTTGCCAAAACCATTGATGACATCGCAGGCGGCCAGCACCTTGCGGCGATATATGTTGCCGTCATGTGGGATGATTGCTGTCACGCCGGTATTGATATCGCCGTTGCGCAAGGTGCGGTGCCCCACGCGCACGCCCGGCACATCGGTGATGGCGTTGTTATCGCCCGGCTGCATGATGCCGCAGATGATGCCGTAGTCGCGTGCCTTGCCTGTCATGGTTATTTCCGTGTGCTGGCCTCGATAATGCGCATGAGCAAGGCCCGCATCGACGGGCCTTGCTCTAAGATTCTATCGTTTTGCAGAAAACAGGTCTTGTTCGCAACCTTGCAGGCAAAACCCGTTCGTTAGTTACGACTGAAGTACCGGCTCCGATCCCGTGCGAGCCATATCCATGTAGATCTCCTGCAAACGGCGGGTGATCGGCCCCGGCTTGCCGTCGGAAATCGTATGATCCTGAATGCCGATGATTGGCGTCACGAAGCTTGATGCGCTCGTGAGAAACGCTTCCTTGGCGGCCTTCGCCTCATCGACCGTGAACAGGCGCTCTTCAATGCGAAGGTGCTGTTCTTCCGCGATCTTGATCACGGCGCGACGCGTGCAGCCAGGGAGGATAGCGTGCGAATTCGGCCGCGTTACCAGCACATTGTCATTGGTGATGATGAATGCCGTCGATGAACCGCCTTCGGTAACGAAGCCGTCTTCAACCAGCCAGACTTCATGGTAGCCCCTGCTCTTGGCCTGCTTCTTTGCCAGCACCTGCGCCAGAAGCATGACAGTCTTGATGTCGCGGCGCGCCCAGCGCGTATCCGGTGCAACATCCACCCTTACGCCATTCTGGACCGACGGCGAATTGGCGAGGTTCTTGGCCTGCGTGAACATGACGAAATTCGGCTTGATGTCGTCAGTATAGACGAAATCGCGTTCGGCTTCGCCGCGCGTCACCTGCATATAGACGACGCCTTCATGCAGTTCATTGCGCTTCATCAGCTCGATCTGTGCGGCGCGAATGGCGTCCAGCGAAGCAGGCAACGGAATTCCGAGTTCCCTGACGGAGCGCTCCAGACGGGCGAGGTGAAGTTCGTTATCAACAAGGCGGCCATCGATGACAGCACTGACTTCGTAAATACCGTCACCAAACAGAAAGCCGCGATCGAAAACCGACACTTTCGCCTCGTTCTCAGCAACGAAAGCGCCGTTCAAATAAATTACCCTGGCCAAAACACGTCCTCGGACATCTATGTGATTGATTGTGCGCACCCCGAAAAACGTGAAGCGGTTTTCGGAACAGATGCGCGTTTAACAGTTTTGCCGGACGGTATGGAAAAAGCTTGGGAGCTGCCAATGCTATGTTTTGCAATCACTATGCAGAAATTGCATAAGGGGTAAGGCAGCAGGAAAAAGGTCTCGTTCAAGCCGAACCAAACATACTGCCCTATTGCCATACTGCCTTATTGCCCTTTGCTGGAAAGGCCCCGACCCAATGGAACTGAAATGGCTGGAAGACTTCATCGCGCTGGCGGCAACGTCCAGTTTCTCGCGCGCGGCGGATACCCGGCATGTGACGCAATCCGCGTTTTCCCGTCGCATCAAGCAGCTTGAACTCTGGCTTGGCGTTACTCTCGTCAATCGCGCGACTTTTCCTGCAGAGCTTACTCGCGAGGGACGAACCTTCCTGCCAGTCGCGCAGGATACCGTTCGCCAGTTCTACAACACACGCAAGGCGCTGCAGCCGAGCCGCGAGGTCCAAAACCCCGTCCTCACGTTTTCCGCCTTGCACACGCTGACAGTCACATTCTTTCCGCACTGGCTGAAGCAGATCGATGACGATGTCGGCAGTATCCGCTCGCAGCTCAGTCCGGATCGGGGTGGTTTCGAGGACAATATCGCGACGCTGACGGAAGGAGAGGTTCATTTCTTCCTGACCTATGCGCATAATTCAGTGCCGATCCTGATCGACCGCACGCAGTTTCCGTACATCGTACTCGGTACGGAACGGCTGATGCCGGTCTCGCGCCCGTCTCCGACAGGCCCGATCCTCGATCATGCCGTTGCCAGCGGGGAGCCATTGCCATATCTGAGCTATGGTGACTTTTCCTTCTTTGGCGCTGCCCTGTCGCAGAAATTTGCATCCGGTACCGCGTTCAAGCGTCAGGTAGTTCACGAAAACACCATGTCGATCGGTCTGAAGGCCATGGCGCTTGCAGGCTGGGGGATGGCCTGGCTGCCCGAAAGCCTTATCTATGACGAACTGCAACGTGGCGAACTTGTGCCAGCCTCAACTGATCCCTATTGGGATTTCACGGTCGAGGTCCGTATCTATCGTCACGATGCGGCACTTCCGGCCCATGCCGAGAGCTTCTGGGAATATTTGCAGGCAAAAGATCGGGCAATATCTGAAAAGGGCGATTGACAGCAGCCCATCGTCGGCGCTGTAAAAGGCAGCATATCTTCAGCCGGTAGCAGGGGACACATCACGGCATGAAAGTTACCATCGAACAGACGCTCGATCAGGCGGGTACGGGCGCATTTCAGCGCGGTCTTCTGGGTGTGTTTGGCCTTGTCTGGGCCGCCGACGCCATGCAGGTGCTGGCGGTCGGCTTTACTGGTGCTGCCATTGCAAAGACTTTTGACCTGACCGTCCCACAAGCATTGCAGACCGGCACGCTGTTCTTCCTTGGCATGCTGATCGGCGCGGCGGTCTTCGGGCGACTGGCGGATAAATACGGCCGCCGCCGCGTGCTTCTGATCACTGTCGCCTGCGATGCAGTTTTCGGACTGCTTTCGGCATTTGCGCCGAGTTTCGGTATTTTGCTCTTCCTGCGCTTCATGACGGGCGTGGCAGTCGGCGGAACATTGCCGGTCGACTATGCGATGATGGCCGAATTCCTTCCCGCCAAAAATCGCGGTCGTTGGCTCGTCATGCTCGAAGGTTTCTGGGCGGTCGGCACCGTTATCATTGCCCTTGCGGCATGGGCCACCAGCCTTGCAGGCGTAGAAGATGGATGGCGCTATATCTTCATCGTCACTGCTGCACCGGCGCTCATCGGCATCTGGCTGCGCCTCTGGGTGCCGGAATCCCCGATGCATCTTCTGAAATCGGGACGTCCGGAAGAAGCCAAATCGGTCATGAACCGCGTGCTTCGCCGTAATGGCAAACCGGAGTTACTGCCGAAGGCCCGGCTTGAAGCGCCCCTTATGGTGACAGGCGAAAAGCTTCTGTCGCCAAATCTGCGCCAGCGCACGCTGACGACGCTGGCAATCTGGTTTCTCGTTTCGGTGTCCTATTACGGTATTTTCACCTGGATACCGGCCAAGCTTGCCGGTGACGGTTTTGGCTTTGTCCGCGGCTACGGCTTCCTTGTCGTGGTTGCACTGGCCCAATTGCCGGGCTACGCACTCGCCGCCTATGGCGTGGAAGCGTGGGGACGCAAGAAGACGCTGATCACCTTTCTGTTCATCAGCGCTGCGGCCTGTGCTCTCTTTACAGTGGCCAACAGTTCAGCGGTTGTCGGTGTATCCATTCTCATCATGAGCTTTGCCCTGCTTGGCACATGGGGCGCGCTCTATGCTTTTACGCCGGAACTTTATCCGACAGGATTGCGCGCAAGTGGAATGGGAGCGGCGGGCGCGATGGCTCGCCTTGGCGGCTTGCTTGCGCCGTCCGCGCTGGCGCTCGTCATCAGCCAGAGCTTTTACGTCGCCGTGGCACTGTTTGCGGGACTTCTGGCGCTGGCCGGTATTATCGCCTTTTTCATCGATGTGGAGACACGGCAGAAAGCGTTGAACTAGAACATGTCTCCCAAAAGTGGGAACCGGTTTTGGGAGACATGTTAGGAAAAAAAGCCCGGAGATCAATTTTATTTCCGGGCATATTGTATATTATTTCAGTATTTTATGTCGTATTCCTAATCCATTGCTTTCGGTAAGCAGCGTAGGCTTCATTGCCCGGTCTGAAAATCCTGCCGTGTTTCTCCGGAACCGTTGCACCTGCGAGCAATCCGGCACCAAGTGACGTGCCGGTCGATCCTGATACGGCTTCGACGTCTCGTCCCGTAAAATTCGCCAGCGCTTCAAGATAGACCGGGTTTCCGGCAAACGGCCCTTCGACGATAACCGGTCCATCGGCACCCAGCAGGTGGAGACAGGTTTCCGTCATCAGCGCCGCATAGATGCAGGCGGCAACATAGCGCTCTGCATCGCTGGCTGTGTCAGCATTGATCCAGCGAAGATTGGAACTCGGATAGGGGCCGCAACCCGGCACGGCTGACGGCAGCGCCATGATGTGCTGCACCAGAACCTTTGCTGCAATATCGGGCTGGTCGATGACCGGGGGAACGGTCAGTCCTTCCGTCATGATATCGAATTCGCGCCCGCCCATGTAACGGGCGGATGGAACAGCACGACCATAGGCATCGACATTGGCAAGCGTGTCGCGTTCCGGGTCAAGCCCGTCGAAATTGCCGCCAACGGCGAAACTGACCACCCACGTCCCGGTCGAGACGACCGAGAACGGGGCCTCCCGATCCATTAGATGCGCGAGCAGCGATGCATTGGAATCGTGAATGCCGCAATGAACCGGCACAGCTTTGCAAAGGCCGACCTCTGTTGCAATCTCGGGCAAAACTTCGCCCAACGCATCGAAGGCAGAGCGAAGTGGCGGGAGTTTTGCACGGATGCCCAGCCGGTCGACAAGTTGAGAAGGCGGATTCCTTCGGCAACCACAGATCCGTATGACAGCCGAGCGATGTCACTTCCGAAGCGGCAATGCCAGTCAGGCGCCATGCCCAATATTGTGGATAGGTGAATATGAAATGCGCCCGCGCAAAATCGGCGGGAAACGTCGTCTTCAGATAATGAAGCTGCGCACCGAGATTAAGGCCGAGCGACAGCGGTGGCGAGAATGTATCTTTGAAATCCGGCTTTATGGCCGCATAGGCTGCGAGGATTTCAGCCGGATAGTCGAGTTCATAGTCGAGGACAGGCATGGCCAATGTGCCATCTGCTGCGACGAGAGCCGCCGCCGCGCCATGCGTGGTGATGGAGATGGTATCAAAACCCGGCTCTTTGGCAAAAGCGGCAAGGCTTTTCAGGAAAAATCGCCACAGTGCCTCGATGTCATAATGTGGATAGGGGCCATCGCACAGCACCGTATTGGAGATGCGGTTTGCAACGATTTCTTCGCCGCTTGCCGCATCAAGCACAACGACTTTAGCGTTTGTTTTGCCTATATCCAGAATGGCAATGCGCTTCATGGCATGTGAAACACTGGCTTGAGGTCCACGGAAACCGGCGAATTATCGGCATTCGTTGCCATGATATCCGCCATATGCACCCACCACTTTTTCATCACCGGATGATCAGGCAGGGCGGCCATGCCGTGATTGGGCTTACGTGTCAGCACGCCGAACAGGGTACTGGTCTCTTCATCGAGATAGATCGCGTAATCCGACACGCCTGCCGTGTGCAGAAGGTCCACCAGTTCCGGCCATATCTCGTCATGCCGGCGGCGGTACTCCGCTTCCATGCCAGGATTGAGCTTCATGCGAAATGCGTAGCGTTCGCCAGTCATGCTGCACGCCTCGTTTTGAACTGCCGGATGAGGATCGGCAGTGAAATGGTGACGATCAGCAGGAGGCCGATGAAGATCGACATGACGATGCCCGGCACATTGAGAAGCCCAAGCCCGAAGGTCACGAGACCCATCACGAAAGCGGCAATCACCACGCCGACAATTGTGCCCGAGCCGCCAAGGATCGACACGCCGCCCAGCACGACCATGGTGACGACTTCCAGTTCCCAGCCTTGCGCAATGGACGGGCGCGTCGAGCCGAGGCGCGAGGTCAGGCAGACGGCGGCGATGCCGCTCGTCACGCCGGTCAATAAGAAGAGCACGAATTTGGTTTTCTCGACCGGAATGCCGGAAAAGCGCGCCGCGAATTCATTGTTGCCGATGGCATAGATACGGCGCCCGAAGCTGGTCCAGTGCAACAGTACCCCGAACAGCACGGCAAACAGGACGAACAGCGCAAATTCGAAAGAGATCACCCAGAACACATAGCCCTGTCCGAAATAGGCAAAGCTTGCCGGGTAGCCGCCAAAGGCCTGATCACCCAGCACGATATAGGAAATGCCGCGGAAGAGGCTCATCGTGCCGATGGTCACGACGATGGACGGCAGTTTCAGCCCGGCAACCAGCCCGCCATTGATCGCGCCACAGACAAGACCGGTGCCGATGCCGATCATCACGAGGCCGGGTGTGCCGACACCTGCCTGCGCCGCTGCCCCCATCGCCGTCGAGGCGAGCGCAATGATCGCGGCGACCGAAAGATCGATTTCGCCGGAAATAATGAGAAGCGTCATCGCAAAGGCGATCAATGCCTTTTCGGTGAAATTGAACGTGGCATCCGACAGGTTCCAGGCATTGAGGAAGTAGGGCGAGGCAAAGGAATTCGCGATGAAGATCGCAATTGCCACGCCAAGCAAAAGCATTTCCCAGCTTGCGAAGATGCGGGAGAATGGCGTTCCGAGCCGGTCGGGGATATGACGGCGCTGTTCATTATTCATGCCGCAACCTCCTCGTAAGTTTTTGCAGCCTTGTCGCGCAGGATGATGCGTCCGCGCCGCTTTTCCTGTCGTGCATTGAAGATCACGGCCAAGATGATAACAGAGCCGGAAATCGCCATCTGCCAGAAGGGCGATATGTCAATGACGGGGAGGGCGTTCTTGATGACGCCGAGGAACAGCGCACCGAGAACCGCACCGGCAACAGAGCCTATCCCGCCAAGTGTCGAGATGCCGCCAATGACGCAAGCCGCAACGCTGTCGAGTTCGAATCCGGCTGCAACATCCACATAGGCGACGGCATAGCGTGACACCCAGAGATAGCCGCAAAGCCCGGCGAGCGCACCCGACAGCACGAAGGCGAAGAAGCGCGTGCGGCCCACATCGATCCCGGTATAGACGGCGGCGGTCGGGTTGCCGCCGGAGGCATAAAGGGCGCGACCGAAGAATGTCCGCGTCAGCAGCACATAGACGAGCGCGACGATCAGGATTGCTGTCCAGCCGAGGAGCGGCAGGCCAAGAAAGGGCGTGCGCGGCGTGTTGAGAAACGGCGCAGTCATCTGATGCGCATTCACCCATGCGCCGCCGGAGAGCACAAAGGCCATACCGCGATAGATGGTGAGCGTGCCAAGTGTCACGACAATCGCCGGAATGTTGAGCTTCCAGACCAGAATGCCATTGATGGCGCCCAGAACCGCGCCGATGCCAATTGCCAGCACAATGAGAAACACGAGCGGCAGGCCCGGATAGGTCGCATTCAGCATAGCCACCGCCATGCCGGTAAAGGCGAGGTTGGCGGCGACCGACAGATCGATTGACTTGGTCAGGATCACCGCCATCTGTCCAAGCGCGACAATGATGAGGATGGACGTATCGTTGAAAATATTCGCCAGATTATGCGCGCTGGCAAAACCCGGAGCGCGGCTTGCAAACAGCCCCACCAGAAGAGCGATGATGACAAGAAGCAGGAGTTCGCGCTGCTTGAGCAACTGTTTCATCGTCTACTCCGTGTTTCCGGTGGCGGCGCGCACCAGCACTTCCGCGTCGAGGCTGGCACGCTCAAAGATGCCTTCCATCAGCCCTTCGCGCATCACCATCACACGGTCCGACATGCCGATGATTTCCGGCAGTTCCGACGAGATCATGATGATGCTCAGCCCCTCGGCGGCCAATTCGCTGATAAAGGCGTGAACCGCAGCCTTGGAGCCAATGTCGATGCCCTTGGTCGGCTCATCGAGAATGATGACTTTCGGATTGGTGGCAAGCCACTTACCGATGACGACCTTCTGCTGATTGCCGCCGGACAGCGTGCCCACCGGTACGGAAAGGGCGGCGGCGCGCAGGTCGAAACGCTCGGCATATTTGCGCGCCAGCGCCAGTTCTTCCGCCATGCGCAGAAAACCATTGCGCGAGGTGCGGGCGAGTGACGGCAGCGATACATTCTGGAAGATCGGCAGTTGCAGCACCGCGCCGTGGCGTCCGCGTTCTTCCGGCACATAGACGATGCCATGCGCCACCGCATCGCCGGGGCGGCGGATACTAATCTCGCGATCTTCAAGCGTCACGCGGCCACGCGATGGCTTGGTGACGCCGAACAGCGACTGCGCGAACTCCGAACGTCCCGCGCCGACAAGGCCGTAAACGCCGAGGATCTCGCCCTTGCGCAGCTCAAAGGAAATGTCGCGAAACTCGGTCGGATGCGAATAGTTTTCAACCTTCAGCACCGGTTTGCCGATGGCGACATCCTGCTTGGGGAAAGCCTGTTCGACAGACCGCCCGACCATCATGCGCACAATATCGTTCTGCCGCGTGTCGGCAAGCACACCGTGTCCAACCGCGCGACCGTCACGAAAAACGGCATAATTATCGGCGATTTCATAGACTTCATCGAATTTGTGGCTGATGAACAGGATGGCTTTGCCCTGTGCCTTCAGCCGCGCCACAATACGAAACAGGTCGTCCACTTCCTTGCGCGACAGGGCGGCGGTCGGCTCGTCCATGATAACAATGCGCGAATCCACGGACAAGGCGCGGGCAATGGCAACCAGATGGCGCTGGGCGATGGAAAGTTCTTTCAGCTTGATACGGGCATCAACAGTCGTTTCGAGCGATGACAGCAACGCCTGCGAGCGCGCATAAACAGCCTTCCAGTTGACGAAGCCGAGTTTGGTACGCGGCGCATGGCCGAGATAGATGTTCTCGCCCACCGACAATTCATCGAAAAGCACAGTTTCCTGATGAATGGCCGTTACGCCGTGATCGGTCGCATCCTGTGCGGTTGCGAAATGTACCGGCTTGCCGTCGATGAAGATTTCGCCTTCCTCGGGCTGATAGATGCCGGTCAGGATTTTCACAAGCGTGGATTTGCCAGCGCCATTCTCTCCGATCAGCGCCGTCACCTTGCCGGGATAAAGCGCGATGTTCACGTCATCGAGCGCACGCACGCCCGGAAACGTCTTGGCTATGCCGCGCATTTCCAGAATGGGCTGATCCGTGGCGGAAAGCGTCGGCTCTCCGCCGAATGGGCCGCTGGATTGAAAGGCTGCATTCATCGCAGATACCTGAAATCGATCAAAGTGTTCCGGGGAGAAAAAGGCGGCAGGCGATGTGCGCGCCGCCTTTTTGAAGACACATCCCGAAAACCGGTTTCCACTTTTCGGATGCGCTTTCCGATCAGAAGACCTTGGAGAACTCGTCGATATTCGACGTGTCATAGACGAAAGGATCGCTCATTGCGGCTTCGCCGTTTTCGCCGATTTTGATCTTGCCCATGCGTCCGGCTTCGATTTCCGAGCCCGGCTTGCCATCGGCATCACCCTTTACGAGGTGGTAGGCAATCTGGGTTGCCGAATAGCCAAGGTCGATCGGGTTCCAGATGGCGAATTCCTTGGTTGCGCCCGACTTGATGGCGCCGGCCATTTCGGACGGAAGACCAAGGCCGGTCACATAGACATCACCAATCTTGCCCGCATCCTTTACGGCCTGCGAGGCAGCGAGAACGCCAACGGTGGTGGGGGCCACGATGACCTTCACATTTGGATTTGAAGTCAGCAAGCCTTGTGCTTCACGGTAGCTCTTGTCGGCCAGGTCGTCACCATAAACGGTGGTCACCAGATTGAGGCCGGGGAAGTCCTTGAGTTGCTTCTTCATCTCGCCAATCCAGACGTTCTGGTTGGTCGAGGTGGTGGTGGCAGACAGGATCGCGAAATCGCCCTTGCCGTCCGGCAGGTGATCGGCTGCGAGCTTGAGGCACATCTTGCCGATCAGTTCGTTGGAAGACGGGTTGAGGTGGACGATACGGCCTTCAGGTGCGACGCCCGAATCCCACGAGATCACCTTGATGCCGCGCTGTGCAGCTTTCTTCAGGGCAGGGACGACAGCATCCGGATCGTTGGCCGAAATGGCGATGGCGTCCACACCCTGCGCAATGAGGGAGTTGATGACCTCGATCTGACCTTCCGCCGTCGTGGTGGTCGGGCCGGTATAGATGACCTCTACGCCGCCCAGTTCCTTCGCAGCTTCCTGCGCGCCCTTGTTGGCAGCTTCGAAGAAGCCGTTACCGAGCGACTTCGCGACAAGTCCGATCTTCATGTCGGCGGCCTGCGCGTGGGCCGCCATGAAGGCAACAGCCAGCGCAGTTCCTAGTGCCAGTTTCTTGAAAAGTTTCATGTCTCATTCCTCCCAGTATAAAGACATATGTTTCGCTTGTTCCGGCTCAGGCCACCTCGGCGGAATCCTCCCGTGGGTCGCCCTTGTCGGCATTTGCGGAGACCTGCGCCACGATGAGCCGGATGCCCGCATTTTCCACCATGCGCCGCGCGTCGTCCGAAATGCCGTCATCGGTGATCAGTGTGCTGACCCGGTCGAGAGGGCAAAGGATGAGGCTGGAGCGGCGTGTGAATTTCGTTGAATCAACCATCAGGACAAGTTCGTCCGCCTGGCCCATCAGTTTCTGTTCGCTCTGGATGATCAGCGCATCGGATTCCATGACGCCGAGCGGACTGATCCCCTGACAGCCCATGAACATGCGTCGTCCGTAGAAATTACGAATAACGTCATTGTCGAAAGGCGACAGGATAAGGCTCTGGTCGCGATAGATCGCACCGCCGGGCACGATCACCGTGCTTTTCGACTGGCGTAGCAGATGTTCGGCGATAGCAAACGAATTGGTCAGCACCTGCAGGCGGCGCGGAGCAAGATAATGCACCATCTGGAAAGTCGTGGATCCGCCATTGATGATGATGCTGTCGCCTTCTTCGCAAAGCGCCACGGCTTCGCGAGCGATTGCACGTTTGCGGTCCGTGTTTTCGGTCTCCGAAACCTTGAAAGGACGGCCTGCGAGATTTCCGAACTGTGGCGGATGAATAGCCTCTGCGCCACCACGCACGCGCTTGATACGGCCCTGCATATGGAGCGAAGCAATATCCCGGCGAAGGGTCGCTTCCGACGCCTCCGTCAATTCCACCAGATCCTGAATGGTAATCACCGGCTTTTCCTGAACAGCACTCAGGATGATGCGGTGGCGCTCTCTTTCGTGCATGGCTCCTCCTTGTCTTTGTATCGGGCATAAATGTCGCTCATGTCAATCACAAACAATCATAATAGGGCGCAATAGTCACATTAATGATTGATTATGATCGTTTATGATTGACAGCAATTCGTTTGATACGTCATATCTGCCGCAACATGATCGCTGGCACATTGGACATGCATGCGGATGGACATGCAGACGTACAGGCGGCTTGCGATTCACCATAACAGAATTGGGAGGATGACATGGTGGCCCAGAGCAGACTTCTCGAAAACCGGTGGGATGATGCCAGAGCGGCAACGATGGATGAGCCGGGCAAGCTGCTTTATCGCTCCAATCTGCTCGGTTCCGACAAGCGCATCACCAATTACGGCGGCGGCAACACGTCTGCGAAAGTCGAGGAAATTGATCCGCTGACCGGCGAAAAGGTTCAGGTTCTCTGGGTCAAGGGTTCGGGCGGCGATGTCGGAACCATCAAGCTTGATGGTTTCGCCACGCTATATCAGGATAAGCTCGATGCGCTGAAGGGCATCTATAAGGGCGTCGAGGACGAGGACCGCATGGTCGGTTTCCTGCCGCACTGCACCTTCAACCTCAATCCGCGCGCCGCTTCCATCGATACGCCGTTGCACGGATTTGTCGCCTTCAAGCATGTGGATCACATGCATCCCGATGCGATCATAGCAATCGCTGCATCCGAGAACTCTCGTGAACTGACTGCCGAGATTTTCGGCGGCGATATCGGCTGGCTGCCATGGCGTCGTCCCGGTTTCCAGCTTGGCCTCGACCTTGAAGCCTTCGTGAAGTCAAATCCCAACGCTAAGGGCGTTATCCTTGAAAGTCATGGACTTTTCACTTGGGCCGATGATGCCAAAGCCTGTTATGAAACCACGCTTGCCATCATCAACAAGGCCATTGAATGGCTGGATCAGAAGACGGCAGGCAAGCCCGCTTTTGGCGGTGCTGTCACGCAGAGCCTCCCAGTTTCCGAGCGCCGTGCCATTGCAGCACGGCTGATGCCCGAAATTCGCGGACTTATCGGTAAGGATGAGCGCAAGCTCGGTCATTTCGATGATCAGGATGCCGTGCTGGAATTTGTAAATTCAAACGATCTGCGCCCGCTGGCAGCGCTTGGCACGTCCTGCCCGGATCACTTCCTGCGCACCAAAATCCGTCCGCTGGTCGTTAATTTCGACCCGGCCAAGCCCGATATCGATGCCGTGGTTGCCGGACTTGAGGGTGCACTGGAAGCCTATCGCGCCGACTACAAGCGCTATTACGAGGCGTGCAAGCATGACAATTCGCCGAAGATGCGCGATCCCAATCCGGTAATTTTCCTGATCCCCGGTGTCGGCATGCTGTCCTTCGCACGCGACAAGGCGACTGCGCGCATCGCCGGTGAGTTTTATGTCAACGCGATCAACGTGATGCGCGGTGCATCCGGCGTATCGGAATATCAGGGCCTGCCCGAACAGGAAGCCTTCGATATCGAGTATTGGCTGCTTGAGGAAGCCAAGCTGCAGCGCATGCCAAAGCCGAAAAGCCTCGCGGGGCGCATTGCATTCATTACCGGCGGCGCTGGCGGCATCGGCTTTGCCACAGCAGAACGGCTTGCAGGCGAAGGTGCTTGCGTGGTTCTGGCGGATATTGACGCAGAATCGCTCAAATCCGCTCACGCCAATCTGTCAAAGCGTTATGGCGCCGATCAGGTTCGCAGCGTCGAGTTAAATGTGACCGACGAAAAGGGCGTCGCAAACGCTTTTGTCGAAGCCAGCGTCGAGCTCGGCGGCATCGACATTCTGGTTTCCAACGCTGGTATTGCATCATCCGCGCCGGTAGAAGCCACCGAACTTTCCATGTGGAACCGCAATATCGACATTTTGGCGACCGGCTACTTCCTCGTTTCACGGGACGCGTTTCGCTTGTTCCGCCGCCAGAAAATCGGCGGCAATGTGGTATTTGTCGCCTCGAAGAACGGGCTTGCAGCTTCGCCCAATGCTTCGGCCTATTGCGCTGCAAAGGCCGCAGAAATCCATCTGGCGCGTTGTCTGGCGCTGGAAGGTGCAGATGCCGGAATCCGCGTCAATGTGGTCAACCCAGATGCGGTTCTGCGCGGCTCCAAGATATGGGACGGCGAGTGGCGCGAACAGCGTGCAGCATCCTCGAAGATTGATGTTTCCGAGCTTGAGGAACATTATCGCAAGCGCTCCATGCTGAAGCTGAATGTTTTCCCCGAAGACATTGCCGAAGCCATTTACTTTCTTGCAAGCGATGCTTCGGCCAAGTCGACTGGCAACATCATCAATGTCGACGCCGGAAACCAGCAGAGCTTTCCGCGCTGACCATATAATCTGGACATTCTGGGAGGAACCATGTCCGAGCAACGCATTGCGGCCGATTTCATCGCCGAGCATAATTCCGGTTTTGAGAAATCATTGAAGAGCGATTATCAGGCGCTCGGCGAACAGCTTTTGCGCCGTGGCATCGAGATCGACACGATTACAGACAAGGTGGCGGCCTATTACGTGGCCGTACCTTCATGGGGCACAGGCACAGGCGGCACCCGCTTCGGGCGTTTCCCGGGCGGCGGCGAGCCGCGCGGCATTTTCGACAAGCTCGACGATTGCGCCGTCATCAACGAGCTTTGCCGTGCCACACCGAATGTTTCCCTGCATATTCCATGGGACAAGGCCGATCCGAAGAAGCTCAAAGCCCATGCCGAAGCGCTTGGTCTCGGCTTCGACGCCATGAACTCCAATACATTTGCCGACGGCGCAGACCAGAAGCTTTCCTACAAATTCGGGTCGCTTACCCATGTCGATCCGGCAGTGCGGGCGCAAGCCGTAGAGCACAATATCGAATGCATCGAAATCGGAAAAGCCATAGGTTCCAAAGCCTTGACCGTATGGCTGAGCGATGGCTCCAACTTTCCGGGTCAGCAGAATTTCACCCGCGCCTTTGAGCGCTATCTGGCTTCCATGGGTGAAATCTATCACGCACTACCCGACGACTGGCGCCTGTTCTCTGAGCATAAAATGTATGAACCGGCCTTCTACTCGACGGTGGTTCAGGACTGGGGCACCAATTATCTCATCGCCTCGACGCTAGGGCCAAAGGCGCAATGTCTGGTCGATCTCGGCCATCATGCGCCCAACACCAATATTGAAATGATCGTCGCGCGGCTGATCCAGTTCGGGAAACTTGGCGGATTCCATTTCAACGACAGCAAATATGGCGACGACGATCTCGATGCCGGTTCTATCGATCCGTATCGATTATTCCTTGTTTTCAATGAGTTGGTGGATGCAGATTATCGTGGTGTGGCCGACTTCCATCCGGCCCATATGATCGACCAGTCGCACAATGTGACCGACCCGCTGGAGAGCCTGATCTCATCCGCCAATGAAATCCGCCGTGCCTATGCGCAGGCGCTTCTGGTGGATCGTGAAGCGCTCGAAACCTATCAGCAGGAAAACGACGCGCTGATGGCATCTGATACGCTGAAACGCGCCTATAGAACCGACGTCGAACCAATTCTCGCGGAAGCACGTCGCCGCACCGGCGGGGCCATCGAACCGATTGCCGCCTACCGAGCCAGTGGCTACCGCGATAAGGTTGCGAAGGAGCGTCCGGAGAGTAGAAGCGACGGCGGGGCGTTTAACTAAAACTCCACTTGCCACAAAACCGCCACATAATGAACGGTCCTTCGCCGCAATTAAAAGGCGATTTCTGTCGCTTGTCCGTTCCGAAAATCGCGTTTGGCAACTGTCAGCGCGATTTTCTGAATGTCAGATTGAGGCGAAACGGACCTAGTTTTTCATGCTCGCCGCGCTTCAGGGCGAGTATGCCATGATAGAAGAGACGTGAAGGTCCGCCCCACACAACCACGTCACCGTGATGCAGGATATATTTCGCAATCGGGTCGGTTCGCTTCAACCCGCCGAACTGGAAAGTCGCAGGCAGACCGAGCGACACCGAAACAATCGGATTGTTGAAATCCTGCTCGTCCTTGTCCTGATGCAATGAAAGTTTCGCACCCGGTTCATAACGATTGATGAGACAGGCATCCGGCGCAAAATCAGGATAGCCGGCTTCACGGGCAGCAGTTTGGGCAAGCGCGCGGAAGGCATCCGGCATCGTCGGCCAGAGAAGGCCGGTTTCCGGATCGTGGGTACTGTAGCGATAGCCGGTCCGGTCCGTGACCCAGCCGAATCCTCCACAATTCGTCATCGCAACCGACATGCGATACCCGCCGGGAGTGGTCATATGACGAAAGGGGGTCACGGCAGAAACATCGGCCACGGCTTTCAGAACAGCATCCTCACTTGGAAGCGCAAAGCCACGCAGAAGCACAGCGCCCGGCGCCAGGATTTCACGCGGTTCAATCTGGTCGAAAAGGGCTCTCATGAGACCTTTCTAGCACGAGATCAGGAGACAGCCTCCCGAAACCTGCTTTCAAACTCAAGCCAGTCCTGTGGCTTTCTCGAAAGAGCGCATGAAAAGATCATTTTCTTCCGGCGCACCGACACTGACGCGGATGAAAGTCGTGTAACCCTGCTGCTTCCAAGGCTTCACGATGACGCCGTCTCCCAGCAGTTTTTCGGCAAACGCAACAGAATCCGATTTCACGTCAATGAACAGAAAATTCCCCTTGGAGGGCGCAAAACGGATTTGTCGCTCGCTCAGGAAACCGGCCAGCCGGCCACGCTCACGAAGTGCAAGCGAAATACCTTTTGCGAGATGGTCTTTATCCCGGCGCGCAACCAGCCCCGCAGCCTGTGCAATGCCATTGGCGTTGAAAGGCGTGCGGGCGCGGTCCAGAAACCCGCGCAAGTCCGGGTCGCTGACAAGCCCGAACCCGAGCCGCGCACCGGCCAACCCATAAGCCTTGGAGAAGGTACGCAGCGCCACCCAGTGAAGGCCGCTGTCGCGCAGAAGTGTAGCGGCAGACGGATAATCGTCACCGGCTGCATATTCAGCATAAGCTTCGTCCACGACCAGCAACGTCTCCGGAGCAGCCGCATTGACAACGCGCTGCAAAGCCTCCGGTGTCAGCCAGGTCCCGACCGGATTGAGCGGATTTGCGAACATCACGAGACGCGGAGCGGTCGCAACCGTTGCCACCAGTGCGTTAACGTCGACTTCAAGCGACGGCGTCACTTCAACCCGTTCGACACTTGCCCCCATGGTCGTCGCATAATCCTCGTGCAGCGGAAAGGACGGGTAAAGTGTGACCACCCGGTCGCGCGGCCGCAAAACGGTGCGGCAGATTACGCCGATCAGGTCTTCCGATCCGTTGCCGAGAATGATGCGGTCCTGCGGCCAATCGAACTCGATCGCAATTTCCTGCGCCAGTTCGCGTCCCGACGGGTCGGGGTAGAGCCGCAGCAGATCATGGGCACCGGAAAAGAGCGCCTGCACCTTGGGTGACGGTCCAAGCGGGTTCTCGTTGGAGCCGAGTTTTGCGATTGCCGGAGGATGATAGCGCGCCTCCACCTCGGCAATGGTGAGACCGGCATTATAGGGGCTGAGACCACGGATTTCGGGTCGAATCAGATCGCCAAACCGGGCATTTTCCTGCGCCATTCACGTTCTCCTCTGGTGCAGCGCGTCACTTGTCGCGCGCCTTTGGGAGAGAAGTTCTAAGACTAAAATCCAATTTTGTATATATATGTATAGACAAGTTATGAAAAAGATGTTCCTATGCTGGGGAGACCACAAAAAATTGCTAAACATTCGACCCGGAACAGTTAGAAGTTCGGGCAACAATATTGTTTTGCCAAAGGTCCGCAGGGGAACATGATGCAGGTTTTATCGCTTTTCGACCTAAGCGGGCGTAAAGCGCTGGTTACCGGTGCAAGCCGGGGACTGGGACAGGCCATTGCCGAAGCGCTAGCCTCGGCTGGTGCCGATGTCGCCATTACAGCGCGCAAGTCCGACGACCTCTCCGAAACGGCATCCCGTATCGCCGCCCATGGCCGCGCTTCGGCCACCCTTTCGCTCGATGTGCGCGATGTTGCCGCCTGTGGTGCCGCGGTCGCGCAAGCGGCGGAAGCTCTTGGCGGCCTCGATATTCTCGTCAACAATGCAGGCTATGAAGAAATCCGCCCCTCGCTCGATGTGGACGAGGCGCTCTGGGACCGTATCGTGGCGACCAATCTCAAAGGCGCGTTCTTCTGTGCGCAGGCTGCTGCCCGCCAGATGACAGACAGCGGAAAGGGGGGAGCGATCATCAATCTGTGCTCGTTGACCTCCTATGTCGGTGTGCCAACCGCCGCTCCCTACGGTTCTTCCAAATCCGGCCTCATGGGCATGACCCATGCTCTGGCGACAGAATGGGCGCCTTCCGGCATCCGCGTCAATGGCATTGCGCCGGGCTATTTCCGCACTGCCATGACCGATGTGTTTTACGAGAATGACGACTGGCAGACGGCGATGCTGGGCAAGATTCCGCAGGGCCGTTTCGGCGCAATGGAAGATGTTGCGGGCGCCGTGGTGTTTCTGGCAAGTGCCGCGTCGTCCTATGTCACGGGGCAGGTGATCCCGATCGACGGAGGCTACCTTGCATCCATCTGAGAACCTGCTCCAAAAGTCGCCCTGTGTGGCTGCAAATGGCAATTTGTCTACGTTCCGGTGCTCACGTACCTTCAAGTACGCTCCGCTCCGGTACTCGAAAATCACCATTTTCGCACACACATGCCGCTTTTTGATTCAGGTTCTGATATCCTTAAGTAGAACATCATCATATCGTGAAATAGCATTGAAATAACTTCATAAAGTACCTTCCGGTACTTTGACTGAAATGGGAAACAGTGATGAATACAACCGAAACCGGAACTGGCCGTATAGTCTCCAACGGACCGGCTGCCGTATCGGTCAACAATGTCAGCATGATCTATAACGGCTTCCATGCCGTGCGTGCGGCATCTTTCGATCTCGCCAAGGGCCGTTTTCTGACCATTCTCGGGCCGTCCGGCTCCGGCAAGACGACGCTTCTCCGCCTCATCGCCGGTTTCCAGAAACCGAGCATCGGTGAAATATTCATCAACGATGAAGCTGTCAGCGCCGTGCCGCCGCACAAGCGTTCCATCGGCATGGTTTTCCAGAAGCTCGCACTTTTCCCGCATATGACGGCCGCTGAAAATGTCGCCTTTCCGCTGAAAATGCGACGCTTCGATGCGCGTTCGATCCCCGAGCGGGTGGAACGCTATCTCGACCTCGTTCGTCTGAACGGCCTCGGCGGACGGCGCGTGCACGAGCTTTCCGGTGGCCAGCAGCAGCGTGTCGCCATCGCGCGCGCCCTCGTTTTCGAACCGGACCTGCTTCTGCTCGACGAACCTCTGGCGGCACTCGACCGCAAGCTGCGCGAGGAAATGCAGCTTGAATTTCGCCGCATCCAGCGGGAACTTGGTGTCACGACCATCAATGTCACCCATGACCAGCGCGAAGCGCTCGTCGTATCTGACGAAATCATCGTCATGGATGGCGGCGAAATTCAGCAGATGGCACAGCCATCCGAGACCTATCGCAATCCGTCCAACGCCTTTGTGGCGAACTTCATCGGCGTCACCAATTTCATTTCCGGCAAGGCGTCTTCGCTCGACGGCAATCTCGTGCGGGTCGATGCCGGAATAGCTCTGGTAGGTATGGCAGGCGAGGGGCGCGAACCGATTGGCTCCGGCGCAAATGTCTCGTGTGCAATCCGCGCCGAACAGATCCGTATCGGCGGCAGCGCCGCGGCACATGCAGAACTCGATACCGTGCTTGAAGGCATCGTTACCGACGCGATTTTTGAAGGCGAACGCATCGTCTATGAATTGCAGGTTCCTGCCTTGGGAGATGTGTTGATGCGCGTCTTCGACCACGATCCCATCGGCCATAGCCAGTTTGCGGAAGGTGAAACCGTGCATCTTGGCTGGAACGCCCGCGATCTCATCGTCTTTGCCGCATGAATTGAAACGTTACGGGGAAACTCCAGAGGAGAAACAAAATGAGCAATCTGAAGAAACCTTTTCTAATACTCGATCGCCGCCGCTTCCTGCAGAGCGCAGGCGCTTTTTCGGCCGCTGCCGGCACGACATCGCTCGGCCTGTCGCGCGCATTCGCTGAAGAACCGGCAAAGCCGAAGGAACTGATCGTGCGCGCCTGGGGTGGTAGCTGGGTGGAGGCGCTTAAAGCGGGCGTGTCCGATCCGTTTACCGCCAAGACCGGCATTTCCATCCGTCACGACTTGACGGAAGACAACGAAATCCAGCCGAAGCTCTGGGCTGCGGTCGCGCAGAAGCGTGTTCCACCGATCCACGTCAACTGGGACACGACCACCAATGCGACCAAATCGGCATTGCGCGGCGTGACGGAAGACCTGTCGGACCTGTCCAATCTCAAGAACACCACCGATCTTGCCAAGCCGGTTGGTCTCGACGGCTATCCGATCGTCAACACCTATGGCTATGTCTATGTGCTGGCCTATCGTCCGGAAGCCTTCCCGGATGGCCCGCCGAAGTCGTGGCACGCTCTGCTCGATCCAAAGTTCAAGGGACGCATTGCGCTCTATAATGATGGCATCGGCTTCCACTTCCCGGCGCAGGTTGCCGGTGGCGGCAAGCTGGAAGACATTCCGGGCAACATGCAGCCCGCATGGGATTTCATCACCAAGGTGAAGCAGCAGCAGCCGCTTCTCGGCGAAGACCCTGATTTCACCACCTGGTTCCAGAAGGGCGAAATCGATCTGGCCTGCACCATTTCCACCAATGCGCGCGAAGCCCAGAAGAACGGCGTCAAGATCGACTGGACCGTTCCGGAAGAGGGCGCGAAGTTCGACACCGACGGCCTTTGGATTCCAAAGGGCCTGCCGGAAAACGAACTTTACTGGGCCAAGGAATATATCAACTTCGCCCTTACCAAGGATGCGCAGCAGGTCTGGCTCGACGGCCTCGGTCTGCCGGGTGTCGTGCCGGGCCTGACCCCGCCCGCCGATCTGGTGAACGACCCGGCCTATCCGACCAAGGACGAGGATTTCAAACACCTCATCCGTATTTCGGCAAAGGTGCAGGTGGAAAACGAGAGCGAGTGGTTCTCGAAGTTCAAGGCTATCATGCAGGGCTGATCCAGCTCCATGAAAGCAAGACGGGTCGCCCGAAAGGGCGATCCTGATGCCCGACATCTTCGGGCAAACATTTCGGACAAACATTCAGGAATTGAAACATGCGAGCGGCACGCACTGCCTATCCCATGACATGGCGCATCATGGACGCGCTGGAAGCAATCGCAGCCTTTTTGTGGCCCGCGCGGTTCAATCGCGCCGTGCCTTATCTGATGCTGCTTCCGGCGATTGCTCTGGTCGGACTGCTGGTGCTGGGCTTGATCCAGATCGCGGATACCAGCCTGCGCACGCTCGACACTTCGACGTTCCTGATGTCGGACTATTACACGCTCGCCAATTACAAGCGCGCACTGACGGAAAGCCTCTTTGCAACCGTGGCATGGCGCAGCCTGTTCGGCTCGCTCGTCGTGACCGCATTCACGCTTCTTCTGGCATTTCCCTATGCCTATCTCATGGTGCGCACGCCATCGGCTGCATTGCGCAAATTCCTGCTGATCGCGCTGTTCCTGCCCTTCTTCATCGGTCAGGTCGTGCGCGCCTATGGCTGGCTCATCATTCTCGGTAATCAAGGCATGGTCAACGAAGCGCTTGGCCTTGTCGGTATCGCGCCAATGCGGCTGCTCTATAATTATCCGGCAGTTCTGTTCGGCCTCATTCAATATATGTTGCCATTCGCCGTGCTGATGCTGGCGCCAGCCCTGACGGCCATACCGGAGGAAATGGAAGCGGCGGCAAGCTCGCTCGGTGCGAACTGGCTGCGGACCTTCGCCCACGTCGTCCTGCCCATGGCCCGTCCGGGCCTGATCGGCGCGGGACTGGTGGTGATGACGCTGTCGCTCACCGATTTTGCCGTACCGGCTATTCTGGGCGGCGGGTCGCAGGATTTCATCGCCAATGCGATCTATGACCAGTTCTTCCGCACATCCGATCAGGGGCTTGGCGCGACACTCGCGCTGCTTCTGGTCGGCGTCGGTTCCATCCTCGTCGGGATCGTGTTCACGCTGTTCGGGGCTGGCACGCTTGCCATGGGGAGGGCGCGCAAATGACCTCGCCACTGTCGAAATCCATCGTCATGTGGACATTCGTGATCGCCGTTCTGGTGCTGCTTTCCGCACCAACCATCGTGGTGCTTGGCGCATCCTTCACATCCGGCAACATGATTACCTTCCCGCCGGAAGGGTTCTCGCTGAAATGGTATCAGAAGATCGCCGGAACGAGCGATCTCTGGGATGCATTCCTGCGCTCGCTCTATGTCTCCTTCATCTGCACCATTGTCGCCATTCCGGTCGGGACGTTGGCTGGCATAGCGCTGGCGAAATATGCCGTGCGGTTTGAAAAGACAATCCAGATTTATCTGCTGTTGCCCTTCACCATTCCGCTGATCGGTTCCGGAATCGGTCTTATGCTGGTTTTCGGTCAGGCAGGAATTCTGGGCCAGCTCTGGCCGGTCGGGATCGCGGCCTGTGTCATCAATCTCCCATTCATGATCTGGGCCGTAACGGCAAGTGCGGCCAATCTCGATGCCGATCTGGAACTCGCCGCCGCCAATTGCGGGGCTGGGCCGATCTCGACCTTCTTCTTCGTCACACTGCCGGTCGTCGTGCCGGGCGTCATCAGCGGCTCGCTCTTGATGTTCATTCTGGCGCTGAACGAATTTCTGGTAAGCCTGCTTCTAGTCGATGCACGCATCGTCACGCTGCCGGTGCAGATCTACAATTCGATCCGGTCCATCATCACACCGGACCTTGCGGCCATCTCCGTCGTCTTCATCGCCTGTGCCGCTGCTGCTATCTTCCTGCTCGACCGGCTGGTCGGGCTCGACATCTTCCTCAAATCGAAATGACGGGTTGCGCCACCACCGCAACCAGCAAGGAGCCCATCATGTCCGATGTTTCTTTTCACGAACTGGCTAAACTGGACGACGCAGCGCGCGCCGAACTTCTCAAGCGCTCGGAAACCGATCTGTCCGGCTTTATTGAAAAGGTGAAGCCGATCATCGAAGCCGTTCGCACAGAAGGCGATGCGGCGCTTGTCCGCTTTGCGCGCGATCTCGACAAGGCTGAAGTCGATCCGGCGAACATCAAGGCGACGGAAGCCGAGTTCGATGCCGCTTTCGACAAGGTGGAAAAGGACGTGATCGAGGCGATCCAGTTCGGTATCGACAATATCCGCCATTTCCATGAGGAGCAGAAGCCAGAGGCCATGTGGCTGAAGGAAATGCGTCCCGGTGCCTTTGCAGGCGACCGCTTCACCCCGATCCGCTCCGTCGCGCTCTATATTCCGCGCGGCAAGGGGGCGTTTCCGTCCGTCACCATGATGACCGCCGTTCCGGCTGTGGTTGCTGGCGTGCCTGATCTTGCCATCGTCACCCCGCCGACGCCGGATGGTTCCGTCGATGCTGCCACGCTCGTTGCAGCACGCCTTGCCGGTGTGGAAACCGTCTACAAGGTTGGCGGTGCGCAGGCCGTTGCTGCCGTCGCCTATGGCACGGAAACGGTGAAACCGGCGCTCAAGATCGTTGGCCCCGGCAGCCCATGGGTGGTCGCAGCCAAGCGCCTGCTCGGCGGCGTCATCGATCCCGGCCTGCCTGCGGGACCTTCCGAAGCTGTCATTTTCGCCGACGACACAGTGAAAGGTGGCCTTGCGGCGCTCGATCTGCTGATCGAGGCGGAACATGGCCCGGATTCGTCGGCATGGCTCGTCACGCATAGCCGCCGCGTCGCGGAAGAAGCGCTGGCTGCATTGCCGGACCATTGGGCGCGCATGACCGAACAGCGTGTCGGCTTCTCCAAAACCGTACTTACCGGCAAATATGGTGGCATCGTCCTGACGTCTTCCGTGGAAGAGAGCTACAAGTTCATCAACGACTATGCGCCGGAACATCTGGAGCTTCTTTCGACCGATCCGTTCGCGCATCTCGGCCACATCACCGAAGCTGCCGAAATCCTGATGGGGCCGCATACGCCGGTCGTCGTCGGCAATTTCGGCCTCGGCCCCAATGCCGTGCTGCCGACCAGCCGCTGGGCGCGCACCTATGGTCCGCTTTCGGTAACGGATTTCGTCAAGCGTTCGTCCATCGGCTATGTGACGGCTTCCGCCTATCCGGAATTTGCAAAACATGCCCGCACACTGGCGCGTTACGAAGGGTTCTCCTCACACGAGAACGCCGTGTCAGAAATCCGCAAGGATTACCTCTAGAAAGAGCCGGGGAGGCTGACGATGAAGGCTGTCCGGCTTTATGCGGCGAAGGATTTGCGGGTCGAGACAATCGACCCGCCGTCGCGGCCTAAGCCGGGCTGGGTCCGGCTGAAAGTGTCGGCTGCCGGTATCTGCGGCTCCGATCTGCATAATTTCATGACCGGGCAGTGGATCAGCCGGTCACCTTCGGTCGCAGGCCATGAATTTGCAGGTGTCGTGACTGAAACCGGTGCTGGCGTGACCGGCTTCAAACCCGGCGATACGGTGATCGCGGACTCCCGCTACTGGTGCGGCGAATGCCAGTCCTGCAAAAGCGGCAGGCACAATGTCTGCGAAACGCTGGGGTTCATCGGTGAAGTCTGCGATGGCGGTTTTGCCGAGGAGACAGCACTTCCTGCACGGCTCCTCGTTCACTACGATCCGGCCATCAACCCGGTGGTCGCCGCCATGGGCGAACCGCTTTCGGTGGCGTTGCACGCCATCCGCAAGCAGCGCGTACCGTCGGGCGAAGCGGTCCTCGTTGTGGGTTGCGGGCCGATCGGCGGGCTTGCAGCACTTCTTCTCTCCCGCCTGCATGACGGTCCTGTACTGGTCTGCGACCGCAACGAGCAGCGCGCCAGTCTTGTTTCAACTGTCACCGGCGCAACCAGGGTTCCGCTCGACAAGGCGGCAATTGAAGCCGCACTCGATGGCCAGCCCATCCGCTATGCCATTGATGCCACCGGCAATATCGGCGTCCTCAAGGCAATTCTCGACGTGCTTTCCGGCGGCGGTTCGCTGGCACTTGTCGGCATATCCCACGGCAGGATCGAGCTTGATCCGAATAGTCTGGTCGAGCGGGAGATCAGCCTGATCGGCTGCCATGCCTATCAGGACGAACTGCGTGAAATTGCAAAAATCCTGCCCGATCTTGAGGCGTCGCTGTTGCAGCTTGTCGACCGGGAAATTTCGCTCGATGAGGTTCCGGACGCCTATGCCCGGCTGATTGCCGGTGAAGCGGACGGCTTGAAAACGATCATACGGACAGGGATGTGACTCATGGGTGCTGGCGACAAATCGGAATCCCATCATGCCGCCGACATGGAACTGCCCGAAACCGCCGGGCCGCTCTATGAGAAGGTCAAGGCGCAGGTGCTGGACAACATCCGCTCCGGTCGCTGGCCCGGCAATCATCGCCTGCCTTCGGAACATGAACTGGTGGATGCACTCGGCATTTCCCGAATGACCGTCAACCGGGCCCTGCGCGAACTGACCGATCAGGGCATATTGAAGCGTATTCAGGGCGTCGGCACTTTCGTCGCGCCCCCGAAGCCGGAAACGACGCTGATCGAAGTCGTCAACATCGCCAATGAAATCAAGGCGCGTGGCGGGCAGCACCGCGCCGAAGTCGTCACCCTCGACATTATCGAACCGACGCCCGAACTGCTCAATGCGTTCGAACTGCATAAGAGTATCCCCATCGCCCATTCGCTGATTGTGCACCTCGAAAACGAGGTGCCGGTGCAGCTTGAGGAGCGGTTCGTCAATACGAGCCTCGTGCAGCATTACGAATTGCAGGACTTCCGGGCTATCACGACTTACGATTATCTTCAGAAAAGCACTCCGATGACCGAGGTTGAGCAGGTCATTTCGGCGATAACACCAGACGCGGAAATTGCGCGTCTGCTGCGTCTCGATGATGGTATTGCCTGCCTGCTTCTGGACCGCCGGACATGGACGGGTGAAACGGTTGCGACCGTCAACAAGCTGATCTATGCCGGCAATCGTTACCGTCTTGGCAGCCGTTACAAGCCTGAAATCTATAGATAATCCAAACCACTCCGTAACGATCACATTTATCTGACCCAGTGCTTTTCACTGGTTGTGTTGACATTTGCCGATTCTCGTAACATTTATAGTTACATGAAAAGAGACAGCAAATTATCGGGCGTTCTGCACGTCCTTCTCCACATGGCGGAACATAAAGGGCCTGTCACATCGGAGGTTCTCGCCAAGGCCATGACCACCAATCCAGTCGTCGTCAGACGTGTCATGGGCGGCCTGCGTGAGCAGGGCTATGTTCGCTCGGAAAAGGGACATGGCGGCGGGTGGGAGATCGCCTGCGACCTCAACAAGGTTACCTTGCGCGACATTTACGAGGCCATCGGGGAACCAGTGCTTCTGGCCATGGGAAACCGCACCGAAATGCCGGGCTGTCTGGTGGAGCAGGCAGTCAATGCCTCGCTCAGCAAGGCATTCACCGACGCCGAAAACCTTCTTCTGGAGCGTTTTGGCGAGGTCACGCTCGCCATGCTGAGCGCGGATTTTCATCAGCGCGCGCTGGAGCGCGGCGTAACATTCGATCTGGAGAGCAGTCATGCATCATGATGCAATCATTATCGGCGGCAGCTTCGCTGGCTTGTCTGCCGCAACCTATCTGGCGCGCGGCAGACGATCTGTCCGCGTGATCGACGCTGGAAAACCGCGCAACCGTTTCGCCGAATATTCGCATGGTTTCTTTGCGCAGGACGGCAGCAACCCGCTGTCCATGCTGGAAACGGCAAAAGCGCAGGTCGAAGCCTATCCGACTGTCAGGTTCACACAAGGGAAGGCCGTTTCCGGTAGTGGCGAAATCGACAACTTCGCGATCGAACTTGATAGCGGCGAAATCGTTGAAGGGCGCAGACTAATCCTTGCTTTCGGCATATCGGATGAACTGCCGGATATTCCCGGCCTCGCGGAGCGATGGGGCAATTCCGTCATTCATTGTCCTTATTGCCACGGCTATGAATTCAGCGACCGTCAGCTTGGCGTTCTCAATATGTCGCCGATGTCGGTGCATCAGGCTATGCTGATCTCCGAATGGGGATCGACAACCTTCTTCATTGATAAGGGACTGGAGCCGGATGCGGAGGCATTCGCAGAACTGGAACGGCGCGGCGTGAAGATAGAACACAGCCCGGTCCGTGCGTTGCACGGCGAGGGGATCGACATTTCAGAGATCGAGCTTGAAGACGGGCGACTGGTCCCACTCAATGCGCTTTACATCGGGCCACGCAATTGGCTGAACAGCCAGATTGCCGACACGTTCGGCTGCGCAATGGACGAACTGCCACTCGGCAGAACGATACAGACAGACGGGTTGAAGACGACAACGGTTCCCGGAATTTTTGCAGCAGGCGATATTACTCGTGGCGCCCACAGCGTCGCCTGGTCGGTCGCTGATGGCGTGACGGCAGGAACTGCAGCGCATCGATCTCTCGTGTTTTAGCCTCCCAATTTGTTGCAATCCGGCTACATTGGCACACCTGTCTGCGGCCGTCATATATCAGCCCCTTGCTTACACGCTCCAGTCCTGCAAATTCAGCGTTCGTGGCCCTTTCCGCAGTAGGGATTCTAGGGCCGGATCGAGGAATTCATGGTCACCGGGTCAGTTAACTCAAGACCGCTCGCAGGCATCGCGCTTGCTTGCGGCGGTTACGCCTGTTTCGCCCTTCAGGACGCGATGGTAAAATGGCTCGTCGCGACCTATCAGGTGCCGCAGATATTGTTCATGCGCAGTCTGGTGATCGTAGCCATTACCGGCGTACTGATACGCTATCGCCGCCATCCGTCCATTTTCCGAAGTCCTTATCGCAACACCATCGTCCTTCGTGCCGCACTTATGCTTGGCGCGTGGTTGCTGTTCTACAATGCGGCCCGCCATCTCGAGCTGGCAGAACTGACCACGCTTTATTTCTCCGCACCGATCATGGTCATGTTCCTGTCGATCCTCGTGCTCAAGGAGAAAATCGGACCGGGGAGGTGGATCGCCTGCGCCGTCGGGTTTGTCGGTGTAACGGTTGCTGCTAATCCCACCCATTCGCCCAATCTCATTCCCGCCGCCATGTGCATCGTGGCAGGTTTCTGCTGGGCGTGGAGCACGATCCTGGTCCGGCTCGTCAGCCGCAGCGAAACTACGATGACGCAGATGTATGCCACCGGCCTGCTTTTCGGTCTGGCCTGCGCGCTGTCCTTTCCGTGGACATGGCAGGACCCCGATCTCTCCGGCTGGCTTCTGATGATCAGTCTGGGACTTGTATCGACGCTCGGCCAGTTCCTTCTCTATGAAGGATTTCGCCATGCACCCGCCTCGGCGCTGGCGCCAGTGGAATATAGCGGGCTCATCTGGGCCTTTATCTACGGTTATCTCATCTGGGCGGAGGTTCCGGCAGCAAATGTGTTTGCCGGTGCATTCCTCATCGTGCTGGCAAGCCTGCTGCTCATCGCCTGGGAGCAGCGACAGGCAAACCTGCGCAAACGCCGCGCCCCCTGTTGAGAGCCCACTCCAAAACTCGCCCTGTGTGGCTGCAAATGGCAACTTGTCTCCGTTCCGGTACTATGTACCCAAAAGTACATTGTGCTCCGGTACTCGAAAATCACCATTCTCGCACACACATGCCGCTTTTGGATTCAGCCTCTAAGGCGCGGCCGCGTCACTCTTGAAGCGATGTCAAACCGCTTCTGCGGTCTGCCCGAGCGGTAGCGGGAACAGTCTGTCATATGCAATGTTGAACACAAACGCATAGACCAGATAGAAAACGACAATCGCTATATCCATCACAAGGGCGGCAATCAGCGAAATTCCCAGATACCAGGCGATGAACGGGATCAGCAGCACGATCAACCCGGCTTCAAAAAGGATTGCATGAAGAACACGGACGGCCATGCTCTTGTTGACGCTACCCGTGAAACGCAGCATCGCTTTGTCAAAGCCCAGATTGAACAGAAAATTCCACACGGTTGCGGTGGTTGCCGAAACAACCCCGATCACGCCCATCTCTGCTGCAGGCTTGTCCAGAATGAAGGCGGAACCGGGTATGAAGATCGCCAGACCGATGATTTCGAACATCGTTGCGTGGCGGACACGGTCCATAAAACTGCGCATTTCCTTTAATCCCTGTTGTTAATGCGCGTGCTTCTATCTTATTCTGGCGATAAGAAAAGTTAGATACTATCTGGATTTGCGATAAATGAGTATCGAACTCGAACAGCTAGAAGCCTTTGTGGCCTCAGCGGATCACGGCTCGTTCTCCGCTGCTGCGCGATATTTGCGTAAGGCGCAGTCCGCCGTCAGTGTGCTGGTTTCCTCGCTGGAAGACGATCTTGACGTCAAGCTGTTCAGCCGTGCATCCCGCAATCCTGTGCTCACGGAGGCGGGTGCGAGGCTGTTGCCGGAAGCGCGGTTGCTGCTTGCCCGGCGTGAACATCTGATTTCCGTCGCCAGAAATTTCGGCGATCATGTTGAAAGCCGTCTCGTGGTCGCAATCGACGAGCTTTATCCCGAACCGGCTATCGCGACGCTGTTCGCAGCCTTCGCGCAGGAATACCCGCATGTCGAACTGGAGCTGACTTTTCCGCCGTCAACGGCAATAAGCGGGCTTGTGCTGGAAGGAAAGGCGGACCTCGGCGTGATGTGGCGCGCCGAGCAGATGCCGGATGAACTTGGCTTCCACACCATCGGATGGGTGCCTCTGGTTCTCGTCTGCGGGCGAGAGCATCCACTGGCTCATACGGCGGTCAGCTGGGAAGATTTGAGGTCGTTTCGCCAGATCATAGCCCGAAAGCACAGCGATACGGCTGAAAGCCGTCGTCTGCGGGTGGGTGCCGAAGTCTGGTGGGTGGAGAGCCACTGGGTTATCCTTCAGATCCTCACGCGGGGGATCGGCTGGGCATTCATTCCCGAGCATATCTTGCAGGATTCACCGCTGGCGCCAGAACTTGTCATTCCGAAACTGCAGTTCGATGAAGGTGCGCATCCGGTCGCGCTTGAGCTGATCTGGAACAAGCGGCGACGGCAGGGGCCAGCCGCCCAATGGCTGCAGGAGCGCTTTGCCAAAAGCCGCTTTTGAACTTCCGGCGACGAAGGTGCAAAGGGCAGGGAATACCCCTGCCCAACGCGGATTATGCCTTTGCGGCTTCCACGAAACGTGGATCGAAAGTTTGCGCAAATGAGATATCCGCACTTGCCAGTTCCGGATCGAGCGCCTTGAGCATTTCGAACAGGCTCTTGAAGCCGTCTTCCGCAATCAGGCCCTTCTCGGAGTACATGGCGCGGGACTTCTCGAAGCCGGTCTTGTAAAGCTCGCGGTCGCCCAGCAGATACTCTTCCGGCACAGCATCAGCCACGTCATCGGCAGAAGCCTTGTGAATCCAGTTCAGCGACTTGACGAAAGCGTTGACGACCCGCTGCGTCGTTACCGGATTTGCATCGATGAAGCTCTGCTGCACATAAACGGTCGCGGCCGGATTGGTGCCACCGAAAAGCTGGCGCGTGCCTTCTTCGGTGCGCGTATCCAGAAGCAAGGTGATGTCGCCATCCACTTCCAGTCGCGTGATGACCGGGTCAAGATGGACGAGGGCTGCAATTTCGCCCTTCTTGACGGCTGCGACCGCGCTTGCGCCACCGCCGACACCGATGATTGAAGCGGCATCTGCTGCCAGACCGTTCTTGATGAGCGCATATTGCAGCAGCAGCGAGGTTGAAGAGCCCGGCGCCGTGACACCGACATTCTGGCCCTTGAGATCAGCAATCGTCTTGATTTCGCCTGCGAGGTCCTTGCGCACGCCGATGCAGATGCCCGGAAAGCGGCCAAGCTCGCAGACGGCCTTGATGTCCTGTCCCTTGTTCTGCATGCGAATGGTGTGTTCGTATGCGCCGGTTACCACATCGACCGAACCGCCGATCAGCGCCTGCAGGGACTTTGCGCCGCCACCAAAATCATTGATGGTCGCCTTGATGCCTTCTTCCTCAAAGAAACCCTTGCGCTCGGCAATGGTGAGGGGAAGGTAATAGAAGAGCGGCTTGCCACCAACACCGAACATCAGCTCCGGCTTTTCCGGCGTCGCAGATGCATCCTGCGCATAGGCAGGCAGGCGCGAGGCAATACCCGCAAGCCCGAAGGCTGCGGCGCCCAGCAGTATATCTCTACGTGTTGTTCTCATGGTTTCCTCCTTGAATCCTCTTAACCGTTGTGTCCGGCAGCTTTCGGGCGCCAGACAAGCAGGCGTTCCTCAACGATCGTTACACACCAGTCGATAATCAGCACGAACCCGGTCAGCACCAGCATGCCGGCAAAGACACCGGTGACGTCGAACACGCCTTCCGCCTGATGGATCAGGTAGCCAAGCCCTGCCGACGAGCCGAGATATTCGCCGACAACCGCGCCGACGACGGCAAAGCCGACAGCCGTATGCAGGCTTGAAAACATCCAAGACAGTGCGGAGGGCAGGTAGACGTTGCGCAGAAGCTGGCGTTCGTTCATGCCGAGCATACGCGCATTGGCGAGCACGGTCTGGTTCACTTCCTTCACGCCCTGATAGACGTTGAAGAATACGATGAAGAAGACCAGCGATACGCCGAGCGCCACCTTCGACCAGATGCCGAGACCGAGCCACAGCGCAAAGATCGGCGCAAGCACGACGCGCGGCAACGAATTGGCTGCCTTCACATAAGGGTCGAAGATCGCCGCGAGCAGGGGCTTGCGTGCAAACCAGAACCCGATCAGCACGCCGCCAATTGCGCCAATGGCAAAGGCCAGCATGGCTTCAAGCAACGTGATGCCGAGGTGATACCAGATCGTTCCATCAGCGAACCATTTATAGATGCGCAGCGCCACATCGCCCGGCGTCGCAAAAAAGAACTTCGCCTTGGCCGGATTGCCTAGCAGATGGGTGGCGGTGAAGAGGTGCCAGACCAGAATAACGGCGACAGCCACGCTGAGCTGCGCCAGAAACAGCATAGGCTTTTTCATTTCTTTTCCCCGCTCGTCTGCTGATAGCCCTTGAGAACCTCTTCCTTGAGCGCGCTCCATATTTCGCGATGAATTTCGTGAAACTTGTCGTCGAGACGAATTTCGGAAATCTCGCGCGGGCGGGCGAGGGGGATTTTATATTCGGCCATGATGCGGGCCCGCGGCCCGGCGGACATGATGACGACGCGATCCGCCAGCGCGATAGCCTCTTCCAGATCGTGGGTCACGAACATGACCGCCTTCTTGTCCTGCGACCACAGGTCCAGCAGAAGGTCGCCCATGATAACCCGCGTCTGCGCGTCGAGGGGGCCGAAGGGTTCATCCATCAGCAGATATTTCGGATTGCGGATCAGCACCTGCGCAAGGCCGACGCGCTTGCGCTGTCCACCCGACAGCATATGCGGATAGCGGTCGCCGAAACTTGCAAGACCGACGCGGCCGAGCCACTCACGGGCCTGTTCGCGCGCCTGAGCCTTCGAGGTGCCTGCAATTTCCAGCCCGATGGAGACATTGTCCAAGACAGTCTTCCAGGGCATGAGGGCATCCTGCTGGAAAAGATAACCTGCCTTGCGATTGAGACCCTGCAGCCGCTGGCCGCTGATTTCGACCGTACCGCTGGCTGGTACGAGAAGCCCGGCAACGGCATTGAGCAATGTGGATTTTCCGCAGCCGGTCGGACCGACAATCGCCACGAACTCGTTTTCAGCAACTTCAAGATTGCTTTCGGCGACAGCATCGAAGCGGCCGCCATCGGCCAGCTTGAACGAAATCTGCACATCCTTGAGCGCGATTGCGGTCTTGCGTGTTGCTTCCGGCTGAATACGGCTTGGTTCGGCGCTCATCGCTCGTCACATCCGGTGAACTGACGATGTGCTTTGCCATAACGGCTCATATTTCCGCTCCTTTTCGGGTAGCGCCTCATGAATGGGGGAACAGACAAGACGCGGAATCTTGCCATCTAAAATGAGACGCAAAAATTTGCGATAGAGTCCCTTCGTATAACGTCCCGGTAAGAACATGCAACGAAAAGCGGACAACGCATTTCATTCTGTCGACAATAATATGTCTATACGAAATATTATTGCGATCAGCCGCGCCAGGTCAAGAAACGCTTCTCGATCTGCCCAATGATGAAATTGACGATCAGTCCCATCACCGACAGGATTGTGACTCCGGCAAACAGCTTTTCAAGATCGTAGAGCGATCCGGCTTCAAGGATATAGGAACCGACGCCGAACTGGGCGCCGAGCATTTCGGCTGCAACCAGCAGAATGATGGCGATGGAGATCGACACTCGCAGCCCGGACAGGATCGCAGGAAATGCGCCGGGCAGGATGATCTTGCGCACGATCGACCACCATCCGAGACCGAAGCTCTGGCCCATGCGCACAAGCGAACGATCCACATTATCGACCGCGCCGTAAGTGGCGACGACGGTGGGCGTAAAGGTGCCGAAGGCAATGAGCATATATTTCGACATTTCATCGATGCCAAACCAGATCACGAAGAGTGGCAGGAGTGCGATCTTTGGGATCGGGAAGAGAGCGGCAACGAGCGGCACCAGACCGGCGCGAACATAGCTGAACAAGCCGATCATTACCCCGAGACTCACACCGACCGCGATACCGAGACTGGCGCCGACAACAAGCCGCCGCAGCGATGGCAGCAGATGCTGCCACAGAAGGCCGGTCTGCCAGAGCTGGACGAAGGTTTCCAGCACGGCGGATGGGCGCGGCAATGTCAGATTGGATATGAAGCCGCTGCGGGTTCCGATTTCCGCCAGCGCCAACAGCGCTATAAACAGGATCAGGGCCATGTGGCGCACCGGCTGAGGTGCGAAACCGCCACCTCGGAAAGGAACCGGGCGAACATCCTGACTGGATTGCTTCATTTCTGCGATCTCAACCATTGATCAACTCCTGATCTGCTGCCTGCGCTTCCGCCCGCATCAGCTCCCAGAGCTGCTTCTGCTTTTCTTCCAGAACGGGGTCGCCAAGATGACGCTCGGAAAGGGGAATATCGATGTCGACAATCTCCCTGATCCGTCCCGGCCGTCGCGACAGCACCACCACCCGATGGCCGAGCCGCACCGCCTCGTTGAGATTGTGCGTGACATAGACCGAGGTGAATGGCTGGCGCGTCCACAGCGCAATCAGGTCATCCATCAGCAGTTCCCGTGTCTGGCTATCGAGCGCCGACAAGGGCTCATCCATCAGCATAACGGCAGGACGTACCGACAAGGCGCGTGCAATCGCCACGCGCTGGCGCATGCCACCCGAAAGCTGCTTCGGCAATGCCTGTCGGAAATCCGACAGCCGGGTGCGCTCCAGAACATTGGTTACGATCCTGTCCATTTCCGCCCGGCCAAGACCATGATCCTCAAGCACCAGCTTGATATTTCCTTCCACGCTGCGCCATGGTAGCAGCGCGAAGTGCTGGAAAACATAGGTGAGGGGATTGAGTGAATCCTTCGGCGGCGAACCTATCTGCAGCACTTCGCCCGAGGATGGCCGCTCAAGACCGCCCAGAAAACGCAGGAGCGTGGACTTTCCGCAGCCCGAAGGGCCGATCAGGCAGACGATCTGCCCTTGCGGGATGGTAAGCGATATATCTTTGAGAACTTCGACCGGACCATAAGAATGGCTGATGTTTTTCAGTTGCAGATCCATTTCAACTCCAGTCAGAAAGTCCGCCCTTCGACGTTAGAGCGCGTTTCGATATGATTGGATCAAATCCGCGCTCTATCTCGTTGTTTTGACGCGCATCCCGGTTTGGAATACCTGTCGTCGGGCTTTGCGCCCGACAAAACCTGCCGGCCCGGAATGTTCAGTTTCAACCAGCCTTAGCCAGTTTCAAATTGTCTTGACATAGGATGTGTCGAACAGCTTTTCCTGTGTGACGGCTTCCTTGACCATGCCTTCGGAGCGGAACCAGTCGAGCTGCTCCACGCAGCTGTTGAGCGACAAGGCCAGCCCCTTGTTGATGCGCATAGCACCATCGATCAGGTTCTGTTTTGCCGTCTCGAACGGGCTGTCGCTTTCGACATATTTGTGCACGATCTTTGCAATGTCGTCGCGCGCTGCATCGTCTGCAGTGTTGTCGACAAAGGCCGCATTATAATCGTCGATTGCCTTGGAATAGGCTTTGACGAAGGCTTCGGTCATGGCGCGCTCGTCGGACGCATTCCTGGTAGACGTGAATGCTGTCGTGACCTGATAATCCGGCGCATAATCGGAGACGAGACCGATCTGCTTTGCAGCGCCCTCACGGATGAGCTTCTTGGCGATATTGGGCTGGATGGCCCAGGAATCGATCTGCCCGGTCGACAGGGCACCGACAACAGCGCCGAGCTTCTGCAATGGGCGCAGCTGGATTTCAGAAAGAGGAATATTGTTGGCCTTGGCAATCTTGTGCGCCATGAAATGGAATGACGATCCTGCCGTGGTGATGCCAAAACTGTGTCCCGCCAGCTTGGACGGTTCCGTCAGCCCGCCTTCATAGGCCTTGTTGGAGGCCAGAATGACATTGCCGGTAATGCCTTTTTCTTCTGCAAGCGCACCGCCGATGACCTTGATCGCACCCTTGTCGGCCAAACTGATCAGACCGCCGCTCATTGCCGTCACACCGAAATCGGCATCGCCGGATGCGATGGCAACAGCCATGGGCTGGGCGGCTTCGAAGAACTTCAACTCGATATCGAGACCAGCATCTTTGAAATAGCCACGCTCGTGCGCGATATAGCTCGGCGCATGGCTCGCCAGATGGAGAACGGCCAGATTTCGCGTCGCGGCGCGGGCAGGGGAGCCGAAAGCCGTGCTGATGCCCAACGCACCAAGTCCCATCAATGTCTGACGGCGTGTCAGGGTGAAATCCATTCCGGTTCTCCTCCGATGCGGGTGTCAGCCTGGCGCAACAGATTTCCTGCTAGGCCCGGCAAACAAAATTTCATTACGTCTCTGCCACGGAAAAATATGGAAGATTGCTTTCGCATAAAGCCACATAGCGGGATTTTCAATAAGATTAACGGTCTCGTACTTGTTCTGCCGCCAATGCACCGGCATCGATTCTCCGCAGAAACGGGTCTAACCCAGCCAGTATTGGACCTGAAGCCATCTCAGGCAGAAGATGCCCGCCAGCCAGTCCTTCGCCGTCAACATCGATGGCCCAGTCTGCCCATATATCGAGCGGTTCGCGCCCGCCGCCATAGCGTCGGCCTTGTTCCCAGAAAACCAGAACCGGCGCATGAATGCGCCGTCCTGCCGCCCGATCCGCAAGATCGTCAGCTTCGTCCACACCTGCGCCTGCGCGGTAATCCTCGCATATCCAGTGCCGGACTTCCGCACTGTCAAAGGCTTCCCGATAATCCGCAAGTGCAAGCGGATGCAGCTTGTTGAGACCATGCGCCATCTTCTGCAAGGTTGTATCGATCATGAAACGAGGATTGCCGGAAAGAAGCATTTCAGGCAGCGGTTCGGGCTGTGCCAGCATGAACCAGTGCCACGCCCCCATGCCGAAAGCCTTGCTGGCGCCTTCCCACATTTCCGGAGTCGGTACGACCGTCACGGATACCAGTCCAACCACCTTGTCCGGGTGATCCAGTGCCATGCGATAGGCGACACGCCCACCGCGATCATGCCCGATCACAACAAACCGCTCATGCCCGAGCGCCTGCATCAACGCGACCAGACTAGCGGCCATCCGGCGTTTTGATCCGGCACCAACCGGATTGGACGTGATGCGGCTTCGTCCATAGCCCGGCAGATCAGGCACGACGACTGTGCGGGAGCGGGCGAGTTCAGGGGCAATGCGATGCCATGCAGCCATGGTTTCCGGATAACCGTGCAGCAACAGAACCGGCAGGCCTTTACCACCAGTCATGACCGCAAAACGAACATCATTCGTTTCCACTTCCCGCATCTCAAAGCCGGGAAAGAGCTGCTCGATTGCTGGTTTCATACCCCACCGTTTTGATCTCGTCGGAAACCGATTCAGTTGAAAGTGCTATGCTAGAGCATTTCCTGTTTTGATTGAAACATTGGAATCAGGCCACCGCGCAACCCGTCCGCGCGATGGCCATACAACCAGCCTCTATTTCATTTGCTTTGAAGAGACAGCCAGCGGGTTGCGTGTATGTTCATCAGATTGTCGCTGTAGCCTTCAACCTTGTCTGCCACGAGCGCTTGTGATGAAGGATAGAGCAGTGGGATGACCGGAACCTCTTTCAGCAGAATGCGCTCAGCCTGAGCAAGGGTTTCAGCCCGCGCTCCGGTGTCGGTCATCGTTTCCGATTTTGTAATCAGCGCGTCATAATCCTTGTTCGACCAATCGGAATTATTGAAATAATTGTCGGTCGTGAACATGCTCAGGAAGGAATAGGCGTCGTTGTAATCGCCGATCCATGCCTGATAGGCAAAATCATACATGCCTTTTTCATGCAGATAATTGAAATAAGTCGCGCCCTCCACTTCGTCCTGCGAAGCATTGATACCAATATTCTTGAGCATGTCTGCGATAGCAATCATCGTGTTCTGGTTGTTGACCGAAGTGGCATAGCGCAACTTGACCGACAGGCTTCCCGGTGCGACACCGGCCTCCTTCAGCAATTCCCTGGCTTTGTCCTCACGATCCAGAATATCGAGATTCATGTAATCCAGCCGGGGCGCGTCCACGACATAGTTTTCAGTACCGGGAGGCACCATCGAATAACCCGGCATCATCATGCCACGCCGGATTTCATTGGCCAGAAACTTGCGATCAATCGCCATCGATATGGCTTCACGCACACGAGGATCGCGCAGCTTACTATCCGGTTCGCCTCTGACACTGACATAAAAGGTGCCGAAATAGGGGGCGACACGCAGATTATGCCCCAGATTCGACTTGATGTAGTCCATCTGCTCGGCGGGGACCGTACCGCAAATGTCGATCTCCCCGGCCTCAAACCGGCGCATGCACGACGCCGGTTGCTCGAATGGAATCCAGTTCACCACGTCGATCTTTACATTGGATGCATCCCAGTAGTTCGGGTTTTTCTTCATGACGATCTGCGCATTTGGTGTGAAGCTGGCCAATGTATAAGCACCGTTCGACACCATGTTTCCCGCCAGAGTGAACTTGTCGCCATATTTCTCGACGGCTTTCCTGTTTAGCGGCAAGGTCGTCTGATGGGTCAGCAGTGAGAGGAAATAAGGGGTAGGGGACGTAAGCGTGATTTTCAGCGTGCGGTCGTCAAGCGCCTCGACGCCCAGCTGATCCAGTGGGAGCTTGCCGGTATTGATTTCTCTGGCGTTCTTGATCGCATAGAGAACATTGGCATAACCCGCACCAGTCTTCGGGTCGATGATACGGTGCAGCGAATATTCGAAATCACCTGCGGTAACCGGATCGCCGTTCGACCATTTTGCACCCGCGCGCAAATGGAACGTATAGGTCAGTCCGTCGGGAGAAATATCCCACGACTGCGCCACACCCGGTATCAGCTCGCCCTTTGCATCTTCGGTAACAAGCCCCTCATAGAGATCACGCAACAAAGCGCTTTCATTGACCGTCGTTGTACGGTGCTGATCCAGTGTTGATGGATCGCTGCCGCTATCACGGTTCAACACGGTTCCAGCTGACGCGACGGTAACCAACAAAAAACAGCAAGCGCCTGCAAGAAAGAAACTGCGATGCATAAAACCCTCCCATTGATGGCGCGACCCCGATCCGGAGTCGCCAGACGCATCGACTGTATATTTCTTGTTTTAATCTTACTATTTTAAGTAATAACTCCCTAATTATTGTGATAATTACTTTAATAGCACACATATAAGCACGCACTATAATTCGCTTATTAGAATTTGCGATTATAGAAAACATTTTTATGTTTTACCTTGACGACGTTTTAGGCCGGGAAAGTATTTCCGGTCATATTTTTATATTTGTGAGGGGACATGAAGTTTACTTTATCGCTGGCAGGCTGCATTGCGACGGCATGCAGTGCATCTGCAGCCTATGGTGCTGACGCAGTCATCGCGCCGGAACCGGAATCGACACAATACGTCCGGGTTTGTGACGCATACGGCGCGGGATATTTTTATATTCCCGGAACTGAAACATGCCTGCGGATACATGGCTATGTCCGCTATCTTATGCAGGGCGGGGACGATGTTTATGGCCGCGGCTTCACTGACAAGGACGGCACACCTCATCTCCAGCGCAACAGCAAGCGCGATAGCTGGGACAATTCTGCCCGTTTCACATTGCGTGCCAGCACGGCATCCGAAACGGAGCTCGGCACACTAAAAACCTATGCGGAAACCCGTTTTCAGTGGGGCAATGGCAAGGATTCCGGCTCCACCGGCTCGTTGCGCGTTGCATATATCGATCTGGCGGGACTGCGTGTCGGCCTCGATTTTTCGACGTTCATATCCTTCGTGGGGTATCTCGGCGACGTCTTTAACGATGATGTGATCCTTGCAGGCGGCTATCGTACAGGCTTGATCAGCTATACCTACTCCGGCAGCAACGGCATTTCGGCGATCCTGTCGCTGGAACAGGGCAACAATCTCGATACAGATAAGCAATATGGCTTTGATGGCACTATCAGTGACTATACCCCGCACATCGTTGGTGGTCTGAAATATGCCCAAGACTGGGGCGCGGTCATTACAGTTGCTGCATACGATGCCCGGAACGAAAAATGGGCGGGCAAGCTGCGTGGCAATCTCAACATCAATGACAAGCTGTCCGTATGGGCCATGGGTGGCTTTAAGTCCAACAAAGACAGCTATATGGACGTCAAAGGCGACAACGGACAAGTTGCAGGCCAGGTTCGCGCGATCAATAGTTTCTACGGCCAATGGGGCGGCGACTGGGCTGCCTGGGGTGGCGGTGCTTACAAAATATCCGACAAGGCCATCATCAATGCCCAGCTTTCCTACGATGCCACAGACACGTTCTACACGACGGCAAACGTCGCTTACGAACTGGTTCCTGGCTTCACGGTCACGCCCGAAATCTCTTACGTGCGCTGGCGTGACAAAAAGTCTGTCCTTAACGGGTCAGACGCGTGGCAAGGCCTGATCGCGCTCCAGCTGACATTCTGAGACAAACAGAAAGAGGCGCCTGAAAAGGCGCTTCTTTTCATGAGTGATCAAGTTTCCCTTGGTCTCAACATAAATCAGATAATATGTATTATGGAACCAACCCATATCCATCTGTCTTGAAACACAGCAACAACCGCTTGCAGCGCTGTCGACATCTGAGCCCTGAATATTCGCGGCACCAAGCACTAGAGAAATGGCACTGAAAACGAGCATGTAACTTCCAGCGAATCGGACCGTTTTTCCACCTCGTTTCAGCTGACATTCAAACGTCGCAAACGGCGGAAATTACGGCGTTTTTCGGGCGCGCTCAGCGAGCCTTTCTACTTTGTAAATCCGGCGAAAACCCATAGTTCCGTACCAGAATTCGAGCACTTAATTCGCTCAAGAAAATGTGAATATGTTAATTAAGTCAAAGTGTTGATAAGTTCTCTTGCAAGTGGCGCGCTTATCCATAAGATGCGGGCCATTTCAAAAATTTCAAAGGAGGGGTTCTCAAATGTATCGTAAATTTCTACTGACGGGTGTGTGTCTTCTGGCTCTGGCTGGCGCAGCTTCGGCTGAAGTCGTTCTCAATCGCGGCAACGACACTGATCCGGCGACACTGGACCATCACCGCACCTCGACGGTGGCTGAAGGCAATGTCATGCGCGACTTGTATGACGGCCTGACTATTCAGAACGCAAACGGCGAAGCAGTTCCGGGCGTAGCCAAATCCTGGGATGTTTCCGAAGACGGTACGGTCTACACCTTCCATCTGCGCGATGACGCAAAATGGTCGAACGGCGATCCGGTCACGGCCGGTGATTTCCAGTTCACCTTCCGTCGCCTGATGGACCCGAAGACAGCCGCCGGGTACGCCAGCATGCTGTTCATCATCAAGAATGCCGAAGATATTGCCGGTGGCAAGAAGCCGACTGACCAGCTCGGCGTTGAAGCCGTCGATGACCATACGCTCAAGGTCACGTTGAACGCCCCTGCTCCGTATTTCCTTGAGCTTCTGACCCACCAGACCGGCTTCCCGATGAACCAGAAAAGCGTCGAGGAAAATGGCGACAAGTTCACCACGCCCGGCAAGATGGTGACGAACGGCGCCTATATGCTGGAAAGCTTCACACCGAACGACAAGATCGTGATGAAGAAGAATCCGTATTACTATGAAGCGGATCAGGTGAAGATCGATACGGTCAACTGGATACCGTTCGAGGATCGCGCAAGCTGCATGCGCCGTTTTGAGGCGAAGGAAGTGCAGATTTGCTCCGACGTTCCGGCCGAGCAGATGGACTATGTGAAGAAGAACCTTTCCAAGGAATTCCGCATGGCGCCTTATCTCGGCGTCTATTATCTGCCGGTAAAGGGCAAGACCGCCGACAGCAAGCTGAAGGACCCACGCGTCCGTCAGGCGATTTCCATGGCCATCGACCGTGATTTCATTGCCGATCAGGTCTGGCAGGGCACCATGCTTCCGGGCTATTCGATGGTTCCTCCGGGCATCGCCAATTATGTGAAGGATGCGCCGAAGCTCGACTATTCCGACGACATGCTGGAACGCGAAGACAAGGCCAAGGAACTGTTGAAGGAAGCTGGCGTCGAACCGAACACGCTTTCGATCGAACTGCTTTATAACACTTCGGAAAACAACAAGAATACCATGGCCGCCATCGCCGATCAGCTCGGCAATATCGGCGTCAAGGCTTCACTGAACGAGACCGAAGGTGCGACCTACTTCAACTTCATGCGCGACGATGGCCCGTTCGATATCGCGCGTGCAGGCTGGATCGGTGACTATAACGATCCGCAGAACTTCCTTTTCATCAGCCAGAGCAATGTGAGCTTCAACTATTCCAAGGTGAAGAACGCCGACTACGATGCGCTGATGGCAAAGGCGGAAAAAATTCTCGATCTCAACGAGCGCGCCAAGACGCTGGCTGAAGCTGAAAAGCTGAAGCTCGATGAGATGAGCAATATCCCGATCCTCTATTATTCGTCGCGCGCCCTTGTTTCGGACAAGATCGACGGTTGGAACGACAACCTCATGGACAGCCACAAGACGCGCTGGCTCTCGTTTAAACAATAAATTTTCAGCTTGGGCTGCGCCTGTTGGCGCGGCCCTTTTCTCTTCCGGCAGTTCCGGAGGGCCCTCTTTTGTCGGGGCTAACATTTTTTAATAAGCATATGGGAGTTTTCAATGGTTCGCGGATTCTTGATGACAGGCGTTTGCCTGATGGCGCTAGCCGGTGCCGCATCGGCAGAAACAGTGCTCAACCGGGGCAACGATACTGATCCCGCCACGCTGGACCAGCACCATACAACCACCGTTTCGGAAAACCGTGTTCTGCGCGACCTTTATGAAGGTTTGTTGGCGCAAAACGAGAAGGGCGAAGCCATTCCCGGAGCGGCTGCATCGTGGGATATTTCCGAAGACGGCCTCACCTACACATTCCATATGCGCGAAAATGCCAAGTGGTCGAACGGCGATCCCGTAACTGCTGGCGATTTCGAGTTTTCCTTCCGCCGCATCATGGACCCGAAGACGGCTGCCGGCTATGCCAGCGTCCTCTACGCCATTAAGAATGCCGAGGAAGTTGCCACCGGCAAGATGCCGGTCGATCAGCTTGGCGTGAAGGCGCTTGACGACAAGACGCTGCAAATCACTCTCAAGAACCCTGCCCCTTATTTCCTCGAACTTCTCACTCATCAGACCGGTTTCCCGGTCAACAAAAAGGCTGTCGAGAAGTTCGGCGACAAGTTCACCCTGCCCGGCAACATGGTGACCAATGGCGCCTATACGCTTGTCAGCTTCACTCCCAATGACAAGATCTCCATGAAGAAGAACCCGAATTACTGGGATGCTTCCAATGTGAAGATCGATGCGGTGAACTGGATACCGTTCGAGGATCGCGCAAGCTGCATGCGCCGCTTCGAGGCGAAGGAAGTCGATATCTGTTCCGATGTTCCTGCCGAACAGATGGACTATGTGAAAAAGAACCTCGGCGGTCAGTTCCGCCTCGCTCCCTATCTTGGCATCTATTATGTCGACATCAAAGGCGAGCCATCGAGCAAGCTGCGCGATCCGCGCGTGCGCAAGGCCATATCGATGGCCGTCGATCGTGAGTTCCTCGCCAATGAAGTCTGGCGTGGCGTGATGCTGCCAGCCAGTTCCATGGTGCCGCCCGGCATTGCGAATTACGTCAAGGACGCGCCGAAGCTGGATTTCGCCGACGAAGATGTGCTGGACCGCGAAGATAAAGCCAAGGAATTGCTGCACGAAGCCGGTGTCCAACCGGGTGGCCTTTCCGTGACGCTGCGCTACAACACCTCGGAAAACCACAAGAATACCATGGCAGCGCTTGCCAACATGCTGGGCAATATCGGCATCAAGGCAACGCTCAACGAAGTCGAAGGCGCCACCTTCTACAACTACCTTCAGGAAAAGGGGATGTTCGACATCACCCGTGATGGCTGGATCGGCGATTACAACGATCCGAATTCGTTCCTGGAGCTTTATACCACCGGCAATTACTTCAATTATGCCGAATGGTCGAACAAGGATTACGACGCGCTGATGGCGAAATCCGCAACCACGACCGATCTCGCCGAGCGCGCAAAAATCCTCGCTGAAGCAGAGAAGATACTGCTCGGGGACGGGGCCGTCGTGCCGCTGATGTATTATTCGTCCACCGCTCTCGTTGCCGACCGTGTTCAGGGTTACGAAGATAACCTCATGAATTCGCACGGCACGCGCTGGTTATCGACAAAGAACTAAAAACAAAATGAAACACGCCCTTAGTGGGATTTGCCGGATCGTTCAAAGCGATCCGGCAAAGAAGGGAAAAGAACATGCTGGGCTATACGCTCCGACGATTGGGTAGTGCGATACCCACGATATTCATCATCATCACGCTGACGTTCTTTCTGATCCGGCTTGCGCCCGGCGGACCTTTTGACCTTGAAAGGCCGATTGATCCACTGATCCTGGAGAACCTCAAGAAGGCCTATAATATGGATGCGCCGCTGTGGCAGCAGTATCTGATTTATCTGGGCAATCTTCTGCACGGCGATCTTGGACCGAGCTTCACGCGACGCGACTTCTCGGTAAACGATCTTTTCGCTTCCGGCCTGCCGGTTTCGATCATGCTCGGCACACTCGGCCTGACGCTTGCAGCGATCATCGGAACATTCCTCGGCACGCTGGCGGCATTGAAGCAGAACTCAGCTGTCGACTATTTCGTCGTTGCGCTGGCTACATTCGGCATCACCACGCCCAACTTCGTCGTGGCCCCTCTCCTCAGCCTTCTGTTCGGTGTCATTCTCGGATGGGTTCCGGCGGGCGGCTGGTCTTCGGCCAATATAACCTACTGGATATTGCCGGTCCTGACGCTTGCATTGCCGCAGGTCGGCGTCATTGCGCGTCTCGTGCGTGGCGCGACGATTGAGGCATTGCGCGCCAATCACGTGCGCACCGCCCGCGCCTATGGCTTGCCATCGCGTGTGGTCGTGGGCGTGCATGCCTTGCGTGCCGCCATGCTCCCCGCCGTCTCCTATCTCGGCCCGACGGCTGCAGCCCTGCTCACAGGTTCGGTCGTGGTCGAGACGATCTTCGGCATTCCCGGCATCGGTCGTTACTTCGTGCAGGGCGCGCTTAGCCGCGATTACACCCTCGTCATGGGAACCGTTGTTGTCATTTCGGTCTTCGTCGTGGTGTTCAACCTGATCGTCGATCTTCTTTATGCATGGCTTGATCCGAGGGTTCGCTATGACTGATCTTACTGTACCGACGGAAACAGCCCGGCTGGAAGTTCCGAGCCGCTCGCTCTGGCAGGACGCATGGTTGCGCCTGCGCAAGAACAAGGCTGCCGTGGCAAGCGCTATCGTCCTTTTTCTGATGGCTTTTCTGGGCATTTTCGGCCCGATGCTGAGCCCGCACCCCTATGATAAGATTTATCCGCAGTTCGTGCGTGTGGCACCGAGCCTCGAAGCCTATCCGCGTGAAGATACAATCATGCCGGGTCTTGAACGCGAACTTGCCCGGGCGCGGCTGAAAGCTGCCGGCGAGCCGGAACTGAACGGCAACAATGTCGTTGTCGACTTTACCGCACAGCGTCCGACGGACGAGCGTGTGCTGCGTTATTTCCAGCGCTCCGACCTGTTCAGCAATCCGAAAATCGAGATCGCTACTGACGGGCTGTCGGGCAAGCTGACCCTCGACGTGGCGCGTAATTATTTCCTGCTCGGCACCGATAATCTGGGCCGCGATCTGATGACGCGCATCTTCATCGGTGTGCGCATGTCGCTTGCCATCGGCCTGCTTGCCTCGGCGATGGCACTGGTTCTGGGCGTGTCCTATGGCGCTGTCTCCGGTTATCTCGGCGGGCGCATCGATAATGTGATGATGCGGCTCGTGGATATTCTCTATTCGCTGCCCTTCATCTTCTTTGTGATATTGATGCTCGTCTTCTTCGGGCGATCCATTTTCATCATCTTCATCGCCATCGGCGCGACGGAATGGCTGGATATGGCGCGCATCGTGCGCGGACAGACATTGAGCCTCAAACGTCAGGAATTTGTGCAGGCTGCGGAAGCGTTAGGCGCGACACGGCGCGGTGTCATCACCCGCCACATCATTCCGAATGCGCTCGGCCCGGTCATCGTTTTCGTGACGTTGCTGGTGCCGAAGGCAATCCTGCTCGAAAGTCTCCTCTCCTTCCTCGGTCTCGGTGTTCAGGACCCCCTCACCTCTCTGGGGCTGCTGATTTCCGAAGGTGCCCAGAACATGCGCGGCGCAAGCTGGCAATTGATCTGGCCTGCCGCAACGCTGACCATCATCCTGTTTGCGCTGAACTTCCTTGGCGATGGCCTGCGCGACAGCCTTGACCCGAAGGATCGCTGAGATGACGAGTGAAAACATTCTGAGCGTGCGCGACCTGAAGGTCACATTCGACACGCATGACGGTCCGGTAGAGGCAGTGCGCGGCATCAATCTTGATGTCAAAGCTGGTGAAACCATCGCCATTGTCGGCGAGTCCGGTTCAGGCAAGAGCCAGACCACCATGGCAATGATGGGCCTTCTGGCCCAGAACGGCAAGGCAACCGGCCAGGCGCTCTATCGCGGTCAGGATCTGATCGGCATGTCCGAAAAGAAACTGAACAATATCCGCGGCGCAAAGATCACCATGATCTTTCAGGAGCCGATGACGTCGCTCGATCCGCTTTACCGCATCGGCGACCAGCTTGCCGAGCCGCTTCGCTATCATCGCGGCATGAACAAGAAGCAGGCGCGCCCGCGTATTCTTGAACTGCTCAAGCTGGTTGGCATTCCGGAGCCTGAGCGCCGCATCGACAGCTATCCCTATGAGCTGTCGGGCGGGCAGCGTCAGCGTGTCATGATCGCCATGGCGCTCGCCAACGAGCCGGATATCCTGATTGCGGACGAACCGACGACCGCGCTAGATGTCACCATTCAGGCGCAGATTCTCGATCTTCTGGCCGATCTGCAGAAGCGGCTGGGCATGGCGGTGGTCTTCATCACGCATGATCTCGGCATCGTGCGGCGCTTTGCCGACCGGGTCTATGTGATGCGTTCGGGCGAAGTGGTTGAAACCAACGAAACGGAAAAGCTCTTCACCGCACCGGAGCATCCCTATACGAAGATGCTGCTCGATGCGGAGCCGGAAGGCGAAAAAGCCCCTCCCCGTGACGACGCGCCGGTGCTTGTTCGCGCCGACAATGTGAAGGTCAATTTTCTTATCAGCAAACCGTGGCTCGGCGCTGCGAACTATCTCACCGCCGTCAACAATGTCTCGCTGACATTGAAAGAAGGCCAGACCATCGGCATCGTGGGTGAATCCGGTTCCGGCAAGTCCACGCTCGGTCGCGCTATTCTGCGTCTTCTCCCATCAGAAGGCCGCATCGCTTATCTCGGCAAGGAATTGCCGACGGAATCGCAGGCGATGCGTCCGAAACGCCGCGAATTGCAGCTCGTTTTTCAGGATCCTTTTGGCTCGCTCAGCCCGCGCATGACGGTGGGACGCATCATCACCGAAGGGCTTCTGATCCACGAACCGAACCTTTCGGCGAAAGAGCGTGATCGTCGCGCGCAGGAGGCCCTGCGGGAAGTCGGCATGGACCCGGCCATGCGTAATCGCTATCCGCACGAATTTTCCGGCGGCCAGCGCCAGCGCATCGCCATTGCGCGCACGATGATCCTGAAACCGCGCGTGATAGTGCTCGATGAGCCGACAAGCGCACTCGATCGTTCGGTGCAGAAGCAGATCGTCGCCCTGTTGCGCGACCTGCAGAAAGACCACGGCTTGTCCTATCTCTTCATCAGCCACGACATGGCGGTCGTGCGGGCCGTTTCGGACTATGTGATTGTGATGAAGAACGGAAAGATTGTCGAACAGGGCGATACCGAACAGGTCTTCGATCACCCGCGCGAAGATTATACCAAGGCTCTGATGGCGGCGGCGCTCAGCGAAGAGCGCTTCGGTACGTGATGTAATGACGGAATGAAAAGCGAAAAGGGCCTGATTTCAGGCCCTTTTCATTTGAAAGAAGCTCAAGCGACGCTGTGCAGTTCGGTGCAGACCTTGTTGCGGCCCAGATGCTTGGCACGATAGAGCGCCGCATCTGCCCTGCGGAAGGCCGTTTGGAAATCTTCGTTACCCGGCATGCAGAAAGCGATGCCTGCGCTGGTCGTCGTTGAAAAATCTCCAGCCGAAGCCTCGAACACGATCGCCGAAAAGGCTTTCCGGATCGTGTCGGCCAAGGCAAGAACATCGCTATTGTGTTTCTGCCTCAGGATCAGAACGAACTCCTCACCGCCGATGCGGGAGATGAGAGCCTGACCTTTGACATGACTACGCAGAACGTTGGAGAACGTGTACAGCACTTCATCCCCGACGATGTGGCCATGCGTATCATTGATGGATTTAAAAGCATCAAGGTCGAAGATCACGACTGAATCCCCGAGCTGCAGTTCATTATCGTCCAGCACGTCATAAAGCGCGCGCCGGTTCAGCAATCCGGTCAGGCTGTCGGTACGCGCCTCGTTGGCATGACGACGCGCAATGCGCGACTGGGTGAAATTCAGCGACAGCGCGCCAATACCCGTAATGCCTATGATGGCGGTGATGGCATTGATATCTTCGGCCCAATTGCTTGGGATCGTAGTCATGACCCACTGTTGTTGATGCAGGATGAAAGCGCCGCACAGAAAGAATGAAATCGCTGTCAGGGTATAAAGAACGATCATGCCAATGACCGGGACCGGCGCTTCCCGATAGACATGGAAATATTCTTTCGCCGTCAGCAGGAGCAACAGGGCCGAAGTCAGGTTGAAGATCGCCGTGCCGGTGCCCGTCTGCCCGGCCAGAATAGGCAGCGTGGTTGCGCATATGACGGCAATCGCCAGAACGACCAGAAAGCTCCGTTGTATCGGACGTCCGGAAATCTGCCGTGACCCGACAATCAGGAAGATGAAACCGACGCTCTCCAGAGCGAAGGCGACAATGGAGGCCGTAGCCAGCGGCAAAGGCCCCGCATAGTAAAGTACTGCCCCCGTGCCGAGCAGGATCATGCCAAGGCAGCCCCAGAGCAGAAATTTGTCACGCGAGTTCTGATACCAGACGCTGAGAATCGTCAGCCCTACTGCCAGAGAGCAGATACCTGTCGCAAAAAACAAAGTGTTCTGGTCGAGTCCCAAAGCTGCACTTCCCCCGCTGCATAGCCAAGTGTAGTTCAGCTCTTGATAATAAGCGATAAGCAATATGTTTAAATCGATCAACCATCGGTCGACATGATGCCATATCTATACAGAACAGATGAGCTATGGTTAATAATCGCCATACATGGCTTTGGTAAAAGAGGTCGAGATGTTGAAAATTGCATTGCTGGCAAGCAGCCTGACACTTCTTGCAGCACCATCGTCTTTCGCCGACGAACAGACAATCGAAGGCGTGGGCCTCGGCAGGGAAATCACCTGCACCTCCGGCGATGTCGGGATTTACGGTGCGGAGAATAACGTCAAGCTCAAGGGAGAATGCGGCCATGTCACCATACATGGCGTTTCTCATACAGTGACGTTCGAAAACGCCCGGAAGCTTTCGGTATCCGGCACGGACAACACGGTTTCGGGCGGAGCAACGCAAAATCTGATCGTTGAAGTGTCGAACAATCAGGTAACCGCCACCTTGAAGAAAGGAACGGACCCTTCAATTCTGGAGGTTTCCGGCGCGGAGAATATCGTCAACGTGAAGGTCGATGGACCTTCGCAATTCGATGTCAGCGGCGCGAACCATCAGGTGACCTGGTCGCTTGCAGGCGGTTCCGCCGAACCGACAATCTCGATCTCCGGCGCCGATAACGATGTAACCAAGGCTGAATGAAAATGATCTGCGCGGCACCGCGATCTGGCGCCGCGCAGATTATCGATTTCAGGCTTCCAGCGAAGCCATATCGATGACAAAGCGGTAGCGTACGTCGCTCTTCAGAACGCGTTCATAGGCTTCGTTGATCTCCTGAATGTTGATCTTCTCGATTTCCGAAACGATGTTGTGCTGGCCGCAGAAGTCCAGCATTTCCTGTGTTTCCTTGATCGACCCGATCATCGATCCTGCAAGCGACTTGCGGCCGGGAATGAGCGAAAACGCATGCACCGGCACCATGTCTTCGGGAACGCCAACGACAACCATCGTTCCGTTTACCTTGAGCAGGCCAAGATAGGCATTCCAGTCGATGGCGACGCCAACCGTGCAGATGATGAGATCGAACGATCCCGCCAGCTTTTCGAAAGTGGTCGCGTCGCTAGTCGCATAATATTCATGAGCGCCGAGCTTGAGGCCATCTTCCTTCTTGGAAAGTGACTGGCTTAGAACCGTAACATGCGCACCCATGGCATTGGCGAGTTTGACGCCCATGTGTCCGAGTCCGCCCATGCCGACGATCGCCACACGCTTGCCGGGACCTGCATTCCAGTGACGCAGCGGCGAATAGAGGGTGATGCCTGCACAGAGCAACGGTGCTGCCGCATCGAGCGGAAGATTGTCAGGCATGGAAAGGACATAGCCTTCCTTGACGACGATATGGTCGGAATATCCGCCCTGCGTCCGCGCCTTTCCTTCGGTGTCGAAGGTGTTGTAGGTCTGGATGAGGCCCGGAAGATAATGCTCATTGTCGACATCCCGGCTGGCGCAGCCAACACAGGAATCCACGAAACAGCCGACGCCTACCTTGTCGCCGACCTTGAACTTGGTAACCGCATCACCGACCGCGGTGACGACACCTGCGATTTCGTGCCCCGGAACGATGGGATAAACTGCGTTCTTCCATTCATTGCGGACGGTATGGATGTCGGAATGGCAAACGCCGCAATACTGGATCGAGATGACCACGTCATCTGCATTGGGCTCGCGCCGTTCAAAAGTGAACGGAACCAACGGCTCATCTGCATCCGTAGCAGCGTAACCTCTTGCTATGGCCATGATAGACTCCATTTATTGGATTGGGGAAGCAGGCAGAATATGCCGGAAGCAAGGGCAGAAGCGGTAGACCGATCCTGCAAGCTTCTTGCACGATCCTGCAAAACTGCCTGCTTCACGATTGCCGATGCATGCCTGCCTGATCAATAATTGCTGTATTCTATCTCATCTGAAGCGGATCACCTATGACGTCACTGAACGACACCTACGAGGAACTTGCCGCGCTGGCGGAGCGTTCCACCGCACAGGACGGTGAATACCGAACGCCGATCGAAGGTCTGGGGATCAGCAGGCGGACGACGCCGAGCATACCGTGCCACAGCAGCTATCGGCCCTGTCTCGCCATGGTGTTGCAGGGCGCGAAATCCCTGCGCCTCGGCTCTGAGACGATCAACTATACCAAGGGCGAATATCTGGTGACGTCGCTGGACCTGCCCGTCACATGGCGGGTGGTTGAAGCTAGCCCGGAAGCACCACATCTGTGTCTGGCGCTTGCCATCGACAGCGAAAAGCTCACCGACCTGATCGGGCGCGCCGACGTTCGCAGGCACGTGATGGCAGATGGCGATCAATGGGGCATTACCGTCAATGCAGCGCCTGCTGGACTGCTGGATGCGGCTCTGCGCCTGCTGCGCCTTCTTGACAATCCCGAGGATATTCCGGTGATGGCCCCCCTGATCGAACAGGAAATCCTTTATCGCCTTCTGACTGGTCCCGGCGGCGAGCGTTTGATCAACATCGCAACCGCCGACAGTCAGGCCAACCGGATAGCGCGGGCCATCGGGTGGCTTCGGCAGAACTTCGCAGCGCCATTGCGGATTGAACAGCTTGCCGAACACGTCAATATGAGCGCGTCGTCATTTCATCATCACTTCAAGGCGATTACGGCAATGACGCCGGTTCAGTATCAAAAGCAACTGCGTCTGAACGAGGCACGCAGGCTGATGCTGGTCGAGCGTCTGGATGCTGGTACGGCTGGCCATCGCGTAGGCTATCAAAGCCCGTCACAGTTCAGTCGCGAATATAGCCGCTTCTATGGAAACCCGCCGATGCGCGATATCGAAGCGGCTTAGATAGCAGAACGGCGGAACTTTCGTTCCGCCGTTCTATTGTTAGTGCCCCTGGCTGTTGCGGACCGCTGCGACATCTGTCGCCTTTACCGGCCCTGCGCTGTTACCCCATGCCGAGCGGACGAATGTTGCCAGTTCGGCGACTTCATCATCCGACAGGCGGTCGGCATAACCCTGCATCACCAGACGCATCGGACGCTTCGCCGTGGACGGAACCTCGGCTCCATGCAGGATGATCGAGATCAGCGGTTTCGTCTCCGAACCTGTCACAAGATCATTACCGGAAAGCTCAGGAAAGATTTCCGGCGCGCCTTTGCCCGTCACGAAGTGGCAGGCGGCGCAGTTATCGATGTAGAGACGTGCGCCCAGAGGCATATCCGGAGAAGCTTCCGTCAGCATCTTTGTCGTTGCTTCACCGGCCGCATCGGCCGGAGCCGCTGGCAGCGCCATCGACGCCTTTGAAGCGAAGCTCTGCGGCACTTCGACAGCCGCACCGTCGATCCCCTTCAGGAAAGCGGCCATCGCCAGATTGTCTGCATCGGTGAGATGCTGCAGCGAATGCTCGACAGCGAGGCCCATTTCGCCATTGGCTGTTGAATGGGAATTGCGGCCTGTTGCGAGATAGGTTGCCAGCTCCTCGATGGACCATTTCTGCGGAGCGGAATTGGCACCGCGCAGAGACGGCGCATTCCAGCCATCGACAACACCGCCGGTTAGGAAGTCCTTGTCACCGACCTGCGTGCCGCTCTGCGCCATCAGCGGATTGCGTGGGCTGTGGCAGGCAGCACAGTGTGCCGGTCCTTCGACCAGATACTGTCCGCGATCCTCTGCTTCCGACTTGCCGGCGGCCTTGAAGCCCGCTTCCTGGCCTAGAGCAAGCCAGTTCCAGGCGCGAATGCCGAAACGCATGTTGAACGGGAAGCCGAGCTTGGTTTCCTGAACGACATTGTTCACCGGCTCCACCTGATGCATGAAATAATCATACAGAGCGCGGACATCTTCTTCCGTCAGCTTGCGATAGTTCTCATATGGCATTGCTGGATAAAGATGCGAGCCGTCGGCACGAATGCCATCATAGAGAGCGGCGCGAAACTGATCGAGTGTCCAGTTTCCAATGCCGGTTTCCTTATCCGGAGTGATGTTGGTCGTCCAGATCGTACCCATCGGGCTTGCAATCGGGCGGCCACCGGCAAAGGGCTTGCCGCCTTCCGCCGTATGGCAGGCCATGCAGTCGGAGGCATACATGACATATTCGCCCTGCCCTTCGGCAGGCTTCCAGTCTGCGGCCAGTTCCTTGGTCGGTTTAGTCAGTTGTACCGGCACGAAGATGAAGGCCAGCAGTGCGACAATACCGATGACGACCAGAGCGCCGATTATGCGAAGAAAAGTTTTCATCACCATTCTCCTCAGATCAGCGGACGCGGATTGGACAGATATTGCGTGCGGATCGCATGCGCAGTCGAATAGGCAAGCCCGCCGAGCAGGCCTGTCGGATTGTACTGCGTGTTCTGCACGAAATTGCCCGCGCCGGTCATGAACACATTGTGCTTGTCCCATGCCTGCGAGTAGCGGTTGACCACGCCCTCACGCGGGTTTTCCGACATGCTATGGCCACCCGTATTGTGCGTCGTCTGATAGGGACGCACGTCATATTGCGCGCCTTCCTTCTTGAAGGACGACTGCATCAGGTCCGGGTTCATCGTCTTGGCCAGTTCTTCCATCTTGGTCTTCATGTACTGGGTCATCCGGATATCATTCGGATTCCAGTTGAAGGTCATGCGCATGAGCGGGCGACCGTGACGATCCTTGTAGGTTGGGTCCAGATCGAGATGGTTGGTCCTGTAAGCCATATGCGAGCCATGGCTGCCGATGGACATGGCATGGCCATACCATTCAGCAATTGCCTTCTTCCATGCACCGCCCCAGCCCGGCGTACCGGACGGCAGTGGCATGCTGCGGATCGGCTGGCCGTTGGTCTGGCCTGCGCGCCAGTACGAACCGCCGATGAAGCCTTCTCGTCCGAAATCGATCTGGTTGACACCGAAATCGTCGATGCACATGCCGTTCGCGCCGGTGCCGATGAACGGATTGAACTCTTCATCCTTGAAGAAGAGCGTCACACCGCCATTCATCTGATAGGCATAATTACGCCCGGTCACACCTTCGCCCGTTGCCGGATCGTATGGCTGGCCGATGCCGGAAAGCAGCGCCAGATGCACGTTGTTGAGCGAGAAGGACGCAAGAATAACGATATCGGCGGGCTGGAACACTTCCTCCTGCGTCGCCTCGTCAAAATAGGTCACGCCCGTAGCCGTCTTGCCGTCTGGCGCCATCTCGACACGCAGAACTTCCGACTCCGTGCGATAGGAGAAGTTCGGCATGCGCTTCAGCGCATCGAGGATTGCTGTCTGAGGCGAAGACTTGGAATACTGGTAGCAGCCGAAGCGCTCGCAGAAACCGCAATGGTTGCACGGTCCCATCTGCATGCCATATTCATTGACATAGGCCGTCGACGCGATGCCGCCGGGCGACGGGAACGGATGATACCCCATGCCCTGCGCGGCATCGGCAAACTTCCGGCCGTCCCAGGTCGTGTGCATCGGTGGCATGGGATAGTCGTTTGAGCGCCATCCCTCAAACGGATTACCGCCTTCGGCGATCTTGCCCTTGAGGTTGCCAGCCTTGCCGGAAATACCGGCAATACGCTCGAAACGGTCGAAGAACGGTTCCAGCTCGTCGTAATGGATCGGATAATCGCCCAGAAGCATGTCTTCCGGAATGATCTGTTCGCCCCAGCGTTCCTGCACATAGGAGCGCAGGCGCAGCTCTTCCGGCTGTGGACGCCAGTTCAGGCCGTTCCAGTGCGTGCCCGCTCCGCCAACGCCGTTACCAGGCAGAAACGAACCAAAACTGCGATACGGCAATGCAACTTCATTCTCGTTGCGTCGGATCGTGACCGTCTGCTGGCTGGCGCGCTGCATCAGCTTGAGGCGCACGCCATATTTCAGCTCATCGATCATGTTGGGATACTTGAAATCGGGGACCGTGTTCTGGTCGTGACCGCGCTCAAGCGCAACGATTTCAAGCCCTTCCTGAGCCAGTTCCATGGCCAGAATAGCGCCGGTCCAGCCGAGGCCGACAACGACCACGTCTTTTTTCTTTTCCTGACGTGCCATTGTTAAGCCCTCTCGCCCTTGATCGAAACTGGGCCTAACGGGTAGCGAACATTGTAGCGTTCGACCCATTCCTTGTAGCTGCCGCGCGCGCCGGGGAAGCCGATATAGCTCCAGGCCTGCATGCCGTGATTGCCGCCATACATCGGATCGGCGAAATAGCCTTCCTTGGTGTTCTGCAACAGGACTGTGAAGAAGTCGCGCAGTTCAGGCTGCAAACCGACCTCCCCCTTCTGCAGCGAGGTCAGCGCCGCATCTTGCTGTTCCGCCGTCAAGGCCGAGAACGCAGCGCCATGCTTCTGCTCGCACCACGCATTGAAGGCAGGAATACCCTGCCTGTAAATCTGCGCAGGGTTGAGCGGCGTCTGCCAGCCGCGCGTCGGATCGGCGGACGCATCGTGGGGACCAACCATGTACCAGTCATCCGCGCGACCGTAATCACCGGCAAGCTGGAGATCGATGAAGACAGGAACACGGGCTTCGATAGCGCCTGGACCATCGCCTTCAGACGGGATCAGTCTTGCCGTTGCGGCGAGAATGAAAGCCCATTCGACTTCATTGAAATATTGACGTTCATATTCTTCGAGTGGAACCGGGGGAGTTTGTGGTTCCGCTTTAGCTGAGACAGCGAGCCCTGAAAGCATCACGCTTGCCGCGGAGGCTTTCAGAAAACTGCGACGACTCGGATATCCGGGAAGGTCGGTCATTGTCGTTTCCTGCCGATTAGGTGGGTAAGACTTTTGGAGGTGTTTCCGAGAAAATTCCACGATACGCAGATGAGAAACATACGCTCTGGATACACAAGCCTCCAGAATTGTTCAAACAACTTGTACCCTAGTTGTGCATAACCAACCTGCGTTCGCTATAAGACTAGAGCCTTAGCGCAATCCGAAAAGGCCCGGAGAATGACGAAAATCCGGTCGAATGACGCCGAGGCGCGGGCAGTTTTCACAATCACGTGAAGACAATCCCTGCCCGCCACATATTGCCCGGTCTTGCAGTTACGATCACCCATCAAAGCTGAATTGGGTTCGCCTGACCGGAACCGGCAGCAGCTTTTCACGTTGAAAGCGATGGCCGGAAGTGGCCATTATGGTGCTGTCGCGGTTTGCACGCGACTGGAGTGAAACGAAGGGAGGTCAGAAAAATGAAGGCACGCACAGCGACTGTCGGTGATCTTGAAAGCGTTTTTCACGACCTTTCGAGGCGTATGGCGATCGAATATATCGCCGCCGGCAAGGATACTAAAGCCGCTTATGACAACCTGATGATGAACCTGCGGGAAGGCCGTGCACATGCTTTGCTGCAGGACGGCAAGGTGGTTGCTATCATCGCCTGGCATGAGGGCGACGGTGCCACCGATACGCTTTTTGCGGCGAAGGAAGAATTTTTCAACCGAAATACCGTGCGTTTCTGCAAGCAGCATATCCGGCAGATTCAGGCTTTGGCCGGTGATCTGCCAATCCATTCACGAAGCTGGCTCGACCGATCCGACATCGTAAAATGGTTCAAGATCATTGGTTACCAAGAAAAAGGAACCGACAATGGTGCCCGCCTCTTCGAACTGCCTGCCCGCCGTGATAGCATAGTGGCAGCATGACATCTCGCCACCGGAGCAAGTTCCGGTGGCGTTTCTATCCCTCGCCTGTTTGAAGCAACAACCGAATTCCGTTTTTCGTTTTCTGTGAATACAAAGTAAAATCAAAGACATAAAATAATTACTGGAGCCAATTGCGAGTCTCGCATGAGTTGCGGGGAAAGATCGCTTCTTTCAAGCCTTTAACGCATTCCTGACGATTAGCCGTTATTTGGAAAGATGACTGCCATTCGGGGGAAATCATGGCTTGGAAATTCATGCTTGCAAGTGCCGTTCTTGCCGTAACTCGAACGATGCCGAGGGGTTTCGTTGCGCCCACGGGACCAGCTGTGGTCTCCGATAATGCAATGGAAATGGAACTGAAACCCGCACCGATCAATCCTGACTGGGTGCTGGACGGCACTCCGCAGGCGCGCTCCAGCGAGCAATCAGCAAGCCGGGACGGAGCCGCCTATACGGCCATCTGGGATTGCACCGCAGGCACTTTCCGCTGGTATTTCGGCTGGGATGAAACCGTCTATATTCTGGAAGGTGAAGTGCACGTTACCGACGCTGACGGCGGCACGCGCACCTTGCGGGCTGGCGACGTTGCCTATTTCCGGGGCGGCACATGGGCAACCTGGAAAATCGACAATTATCTGCGCAAGGTCGCCTTCATGCGGCGCACTTTGCCTGCACCCGCTTCGTTCCTCTATCGCGCCAGCGACGCGGTGAAACGGCGGCTAGGACGCCGCAAGAGCGGCGCGCTGAACTGATTACCGGTTTGTGATCGGGATGGGCGCCGCATCCGCGCCCATCACGTTGACGAACAGTCCGATATTTCAGTATAAATCAATGACGGCTTTCGCCGTACATGATGGGAATGGGGTTCTCCCGAAACTGCCAGCAATTGGCTGATGACTCCTGCTTGAATTGAAACAGGAGAAGAGTGCGTCGCAAGACCTCTCGAAGTGAGATATTCTATCGAATTTCCAGACGTCACCGACTAATCTCTATCCATTATTGAAATGGACACAGAACAATGCAAGCAACCCTCATGGTAGCGCTCGGTGGAGCGATCGGAAGTGTCGCGCGGTATTGGCTGGCCCTCTTGATGCTGCCGATAAGCCGCGAACTTCCCTGGGGCACCATCGTCATCAATATTGCCGGCTCTTTTGCAATCTCGTTCTTCGGTGCGCTGACACTGGAGCAAGGCCGTTTTCCCATACCGGAAATCTGGCGCCTCGCCTTCATGGTCGGCGTGTGCGGTGGCTTCACCACTTTCTCGTCTTTCAGCCTGCAAACGATGGATCTTCTGCGCGCTGGACAACCCGGCAAAGCCCTGTTCAATATCGGTTTTTCGGTTGTGCTTTGCCTGATCGCCGTGTGGCTCGGGCTGCTTGCCGCAGAACGCTTCAATGGTGGTATCGAACAGGTTGCGCAGAATGTAATCGAAGAAGAAGCATCATAAGCTTCACATACGATTGCAACAGCAACGGTCGGTGTTAACGCGTGCCGTCCGGCTGTGGGCGCACAACGCGCTCTAAATATTTGTTTTCACGCGCATCTTATCCGAAAACCGTTTCACACTTTTCGGGATGAGCTCTAATGGACGCACGTGTGAAAGTGGCCCGGCTTTCAGATCCACGGCTCATATGAAAACACCCTCCATTTGCTATATTATGCAAATAAAAAATGAAGATATATTGACTTTGACGACTTTCATTTACTTAAAACGAATCAATTACTGGCCATAAATTAAGTTTTATGATATGTTTTACCTATATTATATTTTAGGATTTATAAATATGGGACTTGATACATTCTCTGTTCTTCAATCTCTTGCATTGTTTGCAGTCGTAATAGTGATAATGTTCATGATATTTATCGGCATAAATACCAATGGAACATTGTGATTTAATCACGACCTGCTTCACTGGAACGTATCTGGAAAAATGTGAAACAATTTCCGGGACAAAAGAAGACAGAACACTTGCTATAGCTCCGGAAAATATGTGCGACGCGACCTCTCAACGCTTTCCGTCACTAAATTTCTCGGTTGCGAAATCCAGGAAACTCCTGAGCTTGGGCGTCATCTGTCGATCTGAAGCATAAAGCGCATGCAGGGCGCGCGATGGGGGTTCGTATTCAGGGAGAAGCCGGATCAGCTTTCCTGACGATATCTCATCGGCAACCAGTTCATACGGTTGAAAGAGGATGCCCATACCAGAAAGCGCTGCAGCACGCAGTGCTTCACCGCTGTTGGCACAGAAACGACCTGTGATTGAAATAGTCACCTCTCCTTCCGGCCCAATGAATGACCAATGAGTGCGGAGCGATGAATGCGTGAAGATCAGGCATTCATGTTCGACCAGATCCTGCGGTGTCTTCAGGCTGCTTGCAGAATCCATATAGGCAGGCGCAGCACATAGAATAAGGCGATAGGGCGCAAGACGCTTGGCGATAAGGCTGCTGTCGGGGAGATCGCCAGCACGAAAAATCACGTCAAACCCCTCCTCCACCAAATCGACATTTCGGTTCGTAAGATTGAGGTCTACCGACACCTCGGGATGCCGCCTGAGATATTCCGAAAGTTCGGGCGCAAGCGCATGGCTTCCAAAAGTCACCGGAGCACTGACGCGAAGCCTTCCCCTTGGTTCAGACCTTGTCTCCGCCATCAATGCTTCGGCAAGGTCCATTTCCGCCAGAATGTTCTTCGCGCGCTCGTAGAACACTTGCCCGCTATCAGTAAGGCTTTGCCGACGCGTCGTCCTTGTCAGCAGTCTTACGCCCAGTCCGAGCTCCAAGGCACGTATCTGCTTGCCGGCAAGCTGTGACGACATCTCCAACTCGTGTGCCGCCGACGAGATGGACCCGGATTCGACTGCCTTCACGAAGACTCTCATGCCAGTCAACCGATCCATTACAAACGATCCATTTCTATTATTGAAAAATATAAACCATTTTATCCTCAGTGTTTCATAACTACAATATGCATGAAGCTGCCATTATCCCGCGATCAACCGGGACAGTACCATTTAGAAGGAAAGGCACAAAGCCATGCAACCCGTCCCTGATACAACAAGCACCGCGACCCGTCCTAGCGCACAGCAACCAACTGTAGTCCTCGTGCATGGAGCATGGGCCGATGGATCGACGTGGAGCCGACTGACCTCCCTGCTTCAGGAAAAAGGCGTGAATGTCGTAGCCGTACAGAACCCGTTGACCTCCCTGGAGGACGACATCGCGACCACCCGGCGCGCGCTTGAAAGACTGCAAGGCCCTGTTGTGCTGGTCGGCTGGTCATATGGTGGAGCCGTGATTACCGAAGCCGGCCAGAACGACAATGTGAAAGCACTTGTTTATGTGGCGGCCTTCGCGCTTTCCGAAGGTATGTCGGTCAACCAGACGGCCAAGGATTACCCGCCCCCTTCCGGTTTTAATCACGTCCAAGCCGACAAGGATGGCTTCCTGACATTGACATTGACATTGACATTGGAAGGTGTGCAGCAGCATCTTGCTCAGGACGTTGCACCTGCACAAACCAAGGTGATATTCGCCACACAGCACCCAACCCACGCCAGTAGTTTCGATGGCAAGGTGTCCGTGGCTGCGTGGACGACGAAACCGTCCTGGTATGTGGTGAGTGAACAGGATCGCATGATCCAACCAGATCTCCAGACAGCAATGGCGCAGAAAATCTCCGCAAAGGTGACTACTCTGCCAGCCGGGCACGCACCGCACATTTCCCAACCGTCGGAAGTCGCAGAAGTTATTCTTGAGGCGATTGCCCACGTTACCCAGTAAAGAGAAGTTCGCTTCAGAACAGGCCACCACCACACGAAGCCTGCCCCAAACCGGGGCGGCTTTTTGCGTCTTACCAGAAATGTTGATGGAAGCAGGCTCTGGACCGTGCAGCTTGCACCGAAGCACCCGTTGCTCGCAACCGGAGTAACGCGATCGGCTTCGGTTTGGAAACGATAGGCGGCGGCTAGTGCCAGCGTTTAGATTTTATACTGAAATGGCGGAGGGGGTGGGATTCGAACCCACGGTACAGTCTCCTGCACGCCGGTTTTCAAGACCGGTGCCTTAAACCGCTCGGCCACCCCTCCAGGCAATTGTTTTATCTATGCTTTTCACAAGTCTGGAAAAACAGCAAATCGCAGCAAGCTATCGATTTGCGCCCAATTGCTCAGCGAGTGACTTCTTAGCAGTTTTTCTTGCGGCGTCAACGTGCACTGTTTCATTTGCCAGCATTCTGAACAACACGGAACGAAACCGGTAACGGATACCGATCACAATAGCTCGATCCAGCCTCCAAAACCTAACTTTCAATGTTACTGCCATGGCCAGCGGTTAAATGCGCTCTAAGTTCTTTGGCGCAGCCTCAATTGCAGATTGCCGTTCCGGCATCATTCAACACGGAGGATTCCCCATGCAGCACAAAATCCAGGAGAATATGGAAGTCATCGGCGCCGATGGCGTGCATGTCGGCACGGTCGATCGCGTCGAAGATAACCGCATCAAGCTGAAGAAAACCGATAATTCCGGCATGCACAGCGACCATCATCATTATATCGAACTCGGTTTTGTCGCCGATATCGAAGGTGACAAGGTCAGGCTGTCGGCCAATGCCGATGTTGCTGTAACCTTGGAAGAGGAAGCATCCGGTCGCCCAGTCGATCTTTGAAGCAATATCCAAGGCCGCTCATAACACGGGGCCAATGGCAGCCGTGTTATGAGACAAACTCCCCTCACCTGCTTCCCATTCTCGGTCCTGGCGCATTGTTGCAGATCGAGACTCCGATCTGATAGAAACTCAATGCCAAAACGCCGCAAGGAAGCAACCAGACTTGTCCTTTGCCACATTGCGGCTTAAACTTGAGTTTAATAATCAAAATAAGAAAAAGGGAAGCTATGAGTCTGGATTCTGTTAAGGCATTTTTTGCGGCCAAAGCGCCTGAAATCGAAGTGATTGAGCTGTCGACGAGCACCGCCACTGTTGTTCTCGCCGCCGAAGCGCATGGCGTGGAACCGGGACAGATCGCCAAGACGCTTTCTTTTTCCGCCAAAGACCAGACCATTCTTATTGTCACCCGTGGCGATGCGCGTATCGATAATCGCAAGTTCAAGGATCAGTTCGGAACCAAGCCTCGTATGCTTGATGCCGAGACCGTTCTTGCCGAAACCAGCCATCCGGTCGGAGGCGTATGTCCGTTCGGTCTGCCGAGCGCATTGCCCGTTTACTGCGATGTATCGCTGAAGAATTTCGAGGAAGTCGTGCCCGCTGCCGGAGCGACCAACAGTGCCGTGCGCATCGCTCCGCACAAAATGGCTGAGCTGGTCAGCGCCGAATGGATAGACGTTTGCCAGTAGGTCAGAATGGGCTTTTGCAGCGGGTCTGGGAGGAACTCGCGGTTATTTGATACCGGTAACAACTTTTCCCCTTTAAAGGTGAGAAAAGACTTCATATATTTTAAGAATGATTCTAAAGTGGGTTAAGAAACAGATATCCGCTTTAGCGCATGATCCGATCGAGCCTTGAACCTTTCCGGATCGCAAATGCGACAAGACCAGAATTTTGGAGCAGTTCCGAAACAGGGATAAACCGCTTTCGGTTTGGAATTGCGAACTCAAGGATTGGAGCATCGCGTCCTCGGCATCGAGGTTGCAGTTGTTCCGAGACGTGTTGAAAGGAACAGTGATGCGTCTTACCCGCCAGACGAATTATGCCGTTCGTATGCTCATGTATTGTGCTGCCAATGACGGCAAGCTCAGCCGCATTCCGGAAATCGCACGCGCCTACGGCGTTTCTGAGCTGTTTTTGTTCAAGATTCTTCAGCCGCTCGTTGAACATGGGCTGGTGGAAACTGTACGTGGCCGCAATGGAGGCGTGCGCCTCGGACGTGCAGCACAGGACATTTCGTTGTTCGATGTTGTGCGTGTGACCGAAGAAAACTTCGCCATGGCGGAGTGCTTCGAGAACGATGCCACCGAATGCCCACTGGTCGACAGCTGCGCACTCAATTCAGCGCTGCGCGAGGCACTCAATGCATTCTTCGCCGTGCTGATGAAGTACAGCATTGCAGACCTCGTCAAGGCGCGCCCGAATGTGCGGCACCTGCTTGGTCTCGATGAAATGGAAGAAGAGCGCGTAGCGAGCTGATAATTCAGCGCGAAGTTTGAAATGAAAAGGTCCGGCTTAGAGCCGGACCTTTTTTATTCTGCGGCTGCGCGATAGGCAGACTGAGGCAATACAAAAGGCACCCCCTTTTCCGGCGGGACACCCACCCGCAACGTGCATTCATAAACACGTTCGAGCCTCTCGTCGGTCAGTGCTTCGCGCGGTGTGCCCATCACATCAAGCTTGCCTCTGTTCATGACCGCAATACGGTCGGCGAACATGGCAGTCAGGTTGAGATCATGCAGGATAGCAATCACCCCGCCGCCCGCTGCCGCGAAATCTCTCGCAATCTCCATCACCACAATCTGGTGACGTATATCGAGACTTGAAATCGGCTCATCCAGAAAAAGATAGCGCGCCTCACCATCCACAACCGGTTTCCAGACCTGACAAAGAACACGGGCAAGCTGCACGCGCTGCTGTTCTCCGCCGGAAAGTTCCTGATAAAGCCGACCGCCGAAGCCAGCGAGATCAACCCTTTGCAAAGCGAGATCGGGCAAGCGCTTTTCTTCTTCGCGAGAAACCCCACTATAGCCGCCGGTGAGCCCGATCTTCACGATCTCGCGGACCGTGAAGGGAAACGACAAGGCGCTTGCCTGTGGAAGCACCGCCCGCCGCGCCGCCAACTGCCACGGCTTGATTTCAGCGAAGGAGCGGCCGTCCAGATAGGCTGTTCCCGTGTAAGCGACGTCACCGGCAAGCGCACGCAACAGCGTAGTTTTGCCAGAACCGTTCGGCCCGACAATTGCGGTCACCTCGCCCGGATTAGCGGAGAAGGCGATATCGCTGATGATGGTCTTGCCTGACAGGCTTACGCCCAATGCTTTTGTTTCAATCATGATAGCCTCACAGATCGAGCAGGCCGCGCTGGCGCAGCAATATCCAGAGGAAGAACGGCGCGCCAAAAAGTGCGGTGATGATGCCAATCGGCAATTCTGCCGGGGCCACAATCGTCCGACTTACCGCATCCGCCAGAAGCAGAAGCGTTGCGCCGAGCAGCGCCGACGCTGGCAGGAGATAGCGATGGTCTGGACCGATGCTGAGGCGCAGCATATGCGGCACCACAATGCCGACAAAGCCGATCCCACCAGCAACGGCGACAGTCGCGCCGGTAGCTGCCGCTACGGTAACGATAGCGATGTTTTTGATGCGTTGCACCTGAATACCGAGATGACCGGCTGCAGCCTCGCCCAACGCCAGTGCGTTGAGACCACGCGCAAGCAATGGCGAAACCACCAGAATGATGGTGATGATTGGTCCCGCGGCGCCAATCTTGGCCCAGGTGGAACCTGCAAGCGAACCAAGCCCCCAGAATGTCAGGTCGCGCAACTGTCGATCATCGGCCAGATAGATGAGCGCGCCGGTCGCAGCGCCCGCCAGGGCGCCAAGTGCAATACCTGCGAGCAGCATGGTTGCAACAGACGTGCGGCCCCGACGCGTCGCGACACGATAGAGCAGCAAGGTGCTGGCAAGCCCGCCCAGAAATGCGGCCAGAGGCAGCGCATAGACACCAAGGATCGCAATAACGGGAGCAAGAAAAGTGCCGCCCAGGACAATCATCGATACCGCGCCAAGTCCTGCCCCGGCGGACACCCCGACGAGACCCGGATCGGCCAGCGGATTGCGGAAAAGGCCCTGCATCACGGCACCGGAAACCGCCAACCCCGCTCCTATCAGCATACCCATGACGATACGCGGCAGGCGGATCTCCATGATGATCAGGTGATCGCGACGGAATGCATCCGCGCCTTCGGCTGCGCCGGAGGAGGTCAGAGCGCGCAGAACCGAAAGCACGGATGCATCCGAAGCGCCTGCTGTCAGGCTGAACAAAGCCGCGATGCATAAAGCAACGGCGAGCAATATGATGGTGAACCGTGCACGTGCGGCACGGTCTCCCGTGATGTCACCTTCTGAGGTGGTGACTTCATTTTCTGATTGACGCGCTGCAAAGCGCTGTTCGCGCGCTACGCGACCTTGGCTGGTCATTTCGAATAATCCTTACAATCAGACTTGCGTGCTCTTCAATCCCGCAAGTCTGATTATGTTATTGCGCTGCAGAGGCGCCATAGAGTTTTGCTGACAGGTCCCGAATGGCAGAACCTGTTCGAGGCCCAAATCCCAACAGATACGACGCTTCCATCGAAACGACATTCTTGTTACGCCCTGCCGGTGTTGCAGCGATAATGGGATTTTTCAACAGCGATTCAGGCGTCATCCCGTCCGCTCCCGTATCCATCATCAGGATCATGTCGGGCGCGGCCTTCTCGACGGCTTCGTCGGTCAGCTGCTTATATCCGTGAAATTCGGTGATGACGTTTTCACCACCGGCAAGCTCAATCATGCCATTGGCCGCAGTGCCTGTGCCCGAAGCCATCATACGCCCGCCGGGAGCCGACAGAACGAAAAGTACACGCTTGCGCGAACTGTGGCCAGCTGCGGCCTTCTCAGCCGCTGAGATATCGCGTGAGACTTCGCTCGCAAGCGCCCTGGCTTTCTCTTCCAGACCGAGAGCCTCGCCCACGATCTCGATTTTCTTGACGACGCTTTCGCCGGTATAGGTTTCCGGCACGACGATCATTGGCACAGACGCTTTCTTCAAAACATCGAGCGTATCCTGTGGGCCGCTGCCTTCAAGGAGCAGAATGCCGGTCGGATTGACCGAGAGCACACCTTCTGGTGCAAGCTGACGCATATATCCGATATCCGGCAGCTTCTTTACCGCGTCGGGATAGGCGCTTGTCTGGTCGCGCGCGGCGAGCATCTTTTCTGCGCCAAGAGCGTAGACGATTTCCGTCAGCGAGCCGCCGACGGAAACGATGCGCGACGTATCGCCGAAATGGTCGACGGCTTCTGCGCGTGCAGCACCACCAGCTGCCAGCGACAAAGCGATGGCAGCCAGAGCAGCTCCGCGACTGAAGCGCAAGGAAATGAACGACATTGCCGTCACCTTATGCAGCGGAAGACTGCGGCAGACGCGGAAGGTTTTCCGCGATCATGCGCCAGTCGGCTAGTTCGGCTTCGCCTTCATGACGCTCACCAAAGAACTGAACAATCAGTTCGCCATTGGCATCATAGGCCTCCAGCGACGTCACATGCCCGTCCTTCGTCGGCTTGCGCACAACCCAGACGTCAGCGATGTGATCGAGGCGCAGATGCATATGGAACGTCGGGTCCAGCACGTTCAGCCACGGGCCCATCATCTTGATTTCATGGATTGGGCCAGTGTGAATCTGGATGCAGCCACGGCTTCCGACAAAGCACATGATGGGCAGCTTTTCCTGCACCGCATGGTTCATCATGGCCTCGACCGATGACGTATCGACACGCCAGGCGAAATCATGACCGGCAAGATGCACAGCCTGATGGCGGTCCACACCGAAATCCTTCAACAGGCCAACGAACTGGTGCACATCGGTGAGTGCGCCCCAGCGTTCGCGGAATGCGTCGATATCGAGAAGCGATACGTCTGCCTTCGGTCCCTTTGTTGCAAGCGCACTGGTCTCAACAGCTGGCGACTGATCGTCCAGCAGCAAATCGGCGACAAGAGCCTCATAGGCTTCAACGTTCGAAGCTGGGCGCAGATGAATCTTGAAAACCGCCTCGCCCGTGGCATCGAAAAATTGCAGGCTGCGACGCGTTGCTTCGCCATCCTGCTTGGCAACGGCAAAACCGTGAACCCAATGCTTCGGGAAAATACGAAGGTCGATTTCCTTGCCGAGCGCCAGCGAAGCATGTTGGCCCCAGATCGTCTTCTCAAAAGGCCCGATCTTTTCATGAACGACGCTCTCATTACGCGTCAGCGCCATGATTTCGCCGACAGCAGCAATGCGATTCAACAGCGTTTCAACATCGGCGCGAATACGCCGCGCCGAAATGGGGGCTGCTATATCCTGTCCGCAATGCGCTGCTACAAAATCGGCTTCTGATACACCGAGGCTCTGCGCAAAATCACGTTCGCGCATTTTCGGATTATCAGCCCGTGCCTTGAGGATCTGCTCTGGGGAGGGCTTGGAATGGGTCGTCATCTGATGGTTGCCTACTTGTTTAGGATGAGCTTGCCTTGGCGGGTGATCTTGAGACGATAGAGCGAACCGCCGTGCTCTATGCCCACTTCCCGGGAGCCGTCGAAGAGTTCGCGACTGCCATAGGTTTTCAATTGCGGCTCAAGACCACCTTCGCCGAAGCGAGGTTTCGCCTGAACTGGGACAGACCCGGTTGAATCGCTGCGGAGCTGGCTTTCAGGAATGCGATTTGCGGCTCGTTCGGAAACGGGTCCGCGTGGTAACCGCACCTGCATGTCGATATGGATTCGCCTGTTCATTTTCTCGCCTCAGCATCGACTTTCCACACGGTGATGACAGCAAATTTGTTTTGTTGACATCAACAGTCATGTTTATTAATCACTGCATTACTGGAATAATCGAGTCAAGTTTAAATCTCGCTTTTTCCGCGCAAGCCCGGAAGAAATCCTCTTCCCAGCCAGCACGCGCCTTCTCCCGAGGGGGAAGTCATAAACAATTGAATTTTTTAATTTCTTCGTCACCCATCGGGTCGGCGAAGCGCGTCTGGGTCATGAAGGAAACATTGGAAATGCGGGCGACTGGTGGGGTTCACAAACGGTCAATTCTGGCGAGCACGGGGCTTGCTGTCATTCTGGTGGCGATGACGTCACAAGCCTTTGCGCAGGAACAGAAGGCTTCTGAAGAAGAAGCTGGCGTCGCGTTGAAGACGATCACCATTCGCAGAGCGAACGACGCTCAGGCGCCGACTTCCGTTGCGGCACCGGTTGGCAGGGTTGACCGCGAAGAGATCAATCGTTTCGGCGGCGCTAAGCTCGACGACGTGTTGCGCGGCACCGCTGGCGTGTTTACCTTGCAGAATGCTTCCAATCCCGGCGTTGCGGTCAATATTCGTGGTTTTGAAGGCTCCGGCCGCGTCAACATGATGATCGACGGCGTACCGCAGAGCTACCGCAACACCGCGCACGATGCGCAGGGCTATGCCTATATCGACCCGAACCTGTTATCTGAAATCGACGTGGCGCGCGGCGCTGTGACGACCGAAGGCGGCACTGGCCTTGCAGGCAGCGTCAATTTCCGCACCCTCGGCGTCGATGATGTCATTCTGGATGGCAAGGACAAGGGCGTCCTCGGCCGCGCTTCCTGGGGTAGCAATGGAACCGGCTTCTCCGAAATGCTGGCCGGTGCCGCCCGCGTCAATTCCATCGGGATTGTTGCGGCCATCAGCCGTCACGACTCCAACGATTACAAGAACGGCGACGGCGTGACCGTCGAGAAAACCGGCGAAGAACTGACTTCCGGCCTGTTCAAAGCTGAGTTCGGCCTTGGCGAAGACCAGAAGCTGACGCTTGGTGGCGTGCTCTACAACAACCACTACGGAACATATGCGAACGGCTACCGTCCGGGAACCTATACGATCTACGATATGTTCCTGCAGAACCGCACGTTCTTCGCACAGTACAACTACAATCCGTCCGACAACGATCTCATCGGCCTCGACGTCAACCTCTACCACAACAGCACATTGCAGAACTGGGAAGACGGCAATGGCAGCTTCGTAGGACGGCAGGTTTCGACCGAAACCACCGGCATGACGGCCTCGAACACGTCGCGCTTCACCTTCGGCGAAGTGGCGGTCGCGTGGAAGAACGGCTTTGAAATCAACCGCGACACCGCTGGCGGCACCCAAACGGGCGTCAATCCGACGGATGCCACATCCAATCGCGGCGCGGTTTTCTCGGAAGCGACCTGGAATTATCAGGCCCTGCAAGTCGTTACCGGCCTTCGTTACGATTATTTCAAGCTCGAAAGCGAAGACAGCTCGATCTCTAACAGCGATGGCGAATTCAGCCCCAAGGTCACCGTTGCCTATAACCTGACCGACTGGTTGCAGCCCTACATCACCTATGCGCATTCCATGCGTTCGCCCAGCCTGCAGGAAACATTCCTCGGTGGCGTGGCGCATACCGGAACCGGCATGATGCACGGCAATCCCAACCTTCGTCCTGAAAAGCAGCGCGGCTGGGAATTCGGCGTCAATATCGCTCGCGATGGCATCCTGACTGCTGAAGACGGACTACGCCTCAAGGCTAATTGCTACACGATGCGTGTTGAGGATTACATCACAGCTGCATCCGACTACAGCCAGTTCATCAATGTCGACGGCACTTCGACAGTGAAAGGCTTCGAACTCGACGCGCGTTATGATGCGGGCTTCGCGTTCGGTGGCATTGCTTATACGCATTCCACCTCTGAACTGCCTGAGCAGACAGCTGGCATGGGCGCAAACCAGTATTTGCCGGAAGATGTCGTAACGGTTACCGCCGGTGCGCGTTTCTTCGAGCGCAAGCTCGAAAGCGGTCTGCGCGTTCAGCACGTTTCGAGCGGCAAAAGCATCAGCGGAAACGACACCGATCCCTACACGCTGGTCGACGTCTTCGCGAAATACAAGTTCACCGAAACGGTCGATCTTTCGCTTCAGGTGCTGAACATCGCCGACAAGGAATATACCCCTGCCCTCAGCACTTATGGTTCTGGTCGCGGACGTACATTCCTCGTCTCGACACAGTTCCAGTTCTAAAACTTTGGGAGGCGTTCTCGCCTCCCGTTCATGATCGTCACATCTTCGAAGACCGACCAACCTGACCGCGGCGGCCTTCTGATCCCGAGATGTGACGCGGCGGGTGCGGCCCCTACCGCTGCACTCGCCAAAAGTTATATAAAGTAGCCAATCCCAAACCTGATGGAAAAGGATCAGCAATGTTCATAGCCATGAATCGCTTCAAGGTTCGCGTCGGCAGCGAAGCCGACTTCGAGACCGTATGGAAAAACCGCGACTCGAAACTGTCCGAACTTCCCGGTTTCGAGAGTTTTCACCTTCTCCGCGGTGCGACCAATGAAGAGGAAGGCTACACGCTTTATGCTTCGCACACGGTCTGGCGCAACCGCGATGATTTCGTCGCCTGGACCAAGTCCGAACAGTTTCGCGATGCGCATCGCAACGCCGGAGACAACAAGCCGCTCTATCTGGGACCTCCGCAGTTTGAAGGCTTCAGCGCCGTTCTCGGCTCCTGACGCACGGTAGAAACGCCTATCCACAAGGTGCGGCGAAATAGCGCATAATGTCATAGCGGCGCCATTCGGAGGCCGCTATGACGATAGTAAAGCACCAATTATCTTTTAAAGATGGGTAGTTAACTCATATTTAGAATGATTCTAACTTATTGATTTTTAGAACATTTCAAAAACATAAAAATTGACAGAACGGAGCCCTACCGGCCATAACCTGACTTAATTTGGTGGGTTTTATAAACGCCACTTAAGTAATGCCTTTAATGTTCGGGCCTTTAACCCTTGCAGTTGGAGGAACCATTGACCGGTTCAGTTCGGCCTTGCGCCACGAGTGAAATAAAGCTGCCAGTTTTTCAGGTCAGCAACACAGTTGAAGTAAAGAGTGAGCCGGTAAAGTCTCTCCAGTCGACGCTTTTTGCGTCTGATTTCTGCTTTTCGGGCATGGGAGATACTTCCTCATGCTAGTCTGCAGCTGTAACGTTATTACCGATAAAGACATTGAAGCCGTTGTTATTGAGCTTCTGGATCAGGATTGCTGGCAACTTATAGTTCCTGGCACCGTCTATAATGTCATGTCCAAACGCGGCCGTTGCTGTGGCTGCTTCCCAAACGTCGTGGAAACGATCATAAGGGTGACTGAAGAGTATCATCTTCGTCATAACCAAATGGACGAAAACGTGGTCCAGTTCATGGATCGTGTACGTTCTCTACGCGACAAATTCGGGAGTTCATGGAATGAAAGGCGAACCAAAGGTCATCGAGCGGCTTAACGAGGCATTGTTCCTCGAGCTTGGCGCTGTAAACCAGTACTGGCTTCACTACCGCCTCCTCAACGACTGGGGCTTCACGCGTCTTGCCAAGAAGGAACGTGAAGAATCCATCGAAGAAATGCATCACGCAGACAAGCTGATTGACCGCATTATCTTCCTCGAAGGTCACCCGAACCTGCAGACCGTAGCTCCGCTGCGCATCGGCCAGAACGTCAAGGAAGTTCTCGAAGCCGACCTTGCAGGTGAGTACGACGCACGCGCTTCTTACAAGAAGTCCCGCGAAATCTGCGACGAACTCGGCGACTATGTTTCCAAGCAGCTTTTCGATGAGCTTCTGGCGGATGAGGAAGGTCATATCGACTTCCTCGAAACCCAGCTCGACCTCCTCGCCAAGATCGGCGAAGAGCGTTATGGCCAGCTCAATGCGGCTCCGGCCGATCAGGCTGAGTAAGCCAAATCCGCTTTGCGAATGGAAGCCGGGGCTTTGCGCTCCGGCTTTTTTTATCATCTCAACTTTACCGTTGCCCCTTTATCGTGATATTGCGCGCGCAATTTCCGATATTTTGCAAGGTTCTCCCAATGAGCGCACCGCGCGTCAGTTTCGTTTCTCTTGGCTGCCCGAAGGCGCTTGTCGATTCCGAACGCATCATCACCAGCCTTCGCTCCGAGGGTTATGAAATCTCCCGCAAGCATGACGGTGCCGATCTGGTGATCGTCAATACCTGCGGCTTTCTTGATTCCGCACGCGATGAATCGCTGGATGCCATTGGCCTTGCTCTCAACGAGAACGGCAAGGTCATCGTAACCGGCTGCCTTGGCGCAGAACCCGATGTCATCCGTGAGCGGCATCCGAACGTGCTGGCCATCACCGGCCCGCAGGCTTATGAAAGCGTGATGAGCGCGGTGCATGAAGTCGTCCCTCCCGCGCACGATCCATTTGTGGACCTGGTGCCGCCGCAGGGTGTGAAGCTGACCCCGCGCCATTATGCCTACCTCAAAATCTCCGAAGGCTGCTCAAACCGCTGCTCCTTCTGCATCATTCCGGCGCTGCGCGGCGATCTGGTATCACGCCCGATCGATTCTGTGCTGCGTGAAGCGGAAAAGCTGGTCAATGCAGGCGTGAAGGAAATCCTCGTCATCTCGCAGGATACGAGCGCCTATGGCCTCGACATCAAGTATCAGGAAGCCATGTGGCAGGACCGCACGGTTCGCACCAAATTCCTCGACCTCTCACGTGAACTGGGCGATATGGGCGTGTGGGTGCGTATGCACTACGTATACCCTTACCCGCATGTCGATGAAGTCATTCCGCTGATGGCTGAAGGCAAGATTCTGCCTTATCTGGATATTCCTTTCCAGCACGCCTCCCCGGCGGTTCTGAAGAACATGCGCCGTCCGGCACATCAGGAAAAGACCTCGCGCCGCATTCAGGCCTGGCGTGAGACCTGCCCGGATCTGGCCGTGCGTTCCACCTTTATCGTCGGCTATCCCGGCGAAACGGAAGAAGATTTCGAAATACTTCTCGACTGGCTCGATGAAGCCAAGATCGAACGCGCCGGCTGCTTCAAATATGAACCGGTCAAGGGCGCAAAAGCCAATGACCTCGGTCTTGAGCAGGTGCCGGAAGAAATCAAGGAAGCCCGCTGGCATCGTTTCATGGCCAAGCAGCAGCAGATTTCGACCAATCTCCTCAAGAAGAAAGTTGGCAAGCGCCTGCCGGTCATCATTGATGAAGCAAACGGCACAATCGGCAAAGGCCGTACGCGCTACGACGCTCCGGAAATCGACGGCAGCGTTCACATCCAGTCGCGCCGCCCGCTACGCGTCGGCGACATCGTAACGGTGAAGATCGAGGCGAGCGACGCTTACGATCTGCATGGTATCGCGGTCTGATGGCGGCGGAAGCTGCCATAGCGATCAGAAAAGCCGCCGCGGCTGACGTGGCGGCAATTGTCGCCATGCTCGCCGATGACGCGCTCGGCGCACAGCGCGAAGATGCGAGCCTCCCCTTGCGAGATTCCTATCGCAGCGCCTTTGCGGCAATCGATTCCGATCCCAATCAGCTCCTGGCTGTCGTTGAACATGATGGCGAGATCATTGGTTGCATGCAAATCAGCTTTGTACCCGGCCTGTCGCGGATGGGAATGTGGCGCGGACAGATCGAAAGCGTGCGGATTGCGAGCCATATTCGTGGCGGCGGAGTAGGCCGTCAGATGATCGTTTGGGCAATCGAGCAATGCCGTGAACGCGGCTGCGGCCTTGTGCAACTGACAACCGATAAGTCGCGTTCCGACGCGCTGCGTTTTTATCAGTCGCTCGGCTTCACGGATAGCCACGAGGGACTTAAATTATCGCTTTGAGAGGTGGATTCAATCCATTGTAAGAAAATAAAAAGGGCGCTTTGAGCGCCCTTTTCTGTTTCAGTATGGAGAAACTTACTGCGGCAGCTTATCGTCCACGCCGGCGACGTAGAAATTGAGGCCAAGCAAGGTCTTGTCGTCAGCCTGCTCGCCTTCTTTCAGCCAGACGGAACCGTCCTGCTTCGTGATCGGACCGGTGAAAGGCTTCAGTTCGCCCGACTTGATCTTGGCTTCGGTTTCTTCGGCCAATTTCTTCACATCGTCCGGCATGTTGGTATAAGGCGCCATCTTCACGAGGCCTTCCTTCATGCCCCACCAGATGTTTTGGCTCTTCCACGAACCGTCGAGAGCAGCCTTGGCGCGGTCAATGTAGTAAGGGCCCCACTCGTCCACAACAGCGGTAAGCTGCGTGTCAGGCGCAAACTTGATCATGTCCGAAGCCTGACCGAAAGCCTTGATGCCGCGATCATGCGCCACCTGAATGGCAGCGGTGGAATCGGTGTGCTGGGTGATGATGTCCACACCCTGGTCGATCAGTGCCTTGGCCGCATCAGCTTCCTTGCCCGGATCGAACCACGAATTGACCCAGATCACCTTGACCTTGAAGTCGGGATTAACCGACTGCGCGCCGAGCATGAACGCATTGATGCCTTGCACGACTTCCGGAACCGGCACAGAAGCGATGTAACCGGCAACGCCCTTGGTCGACATCTTGGCGGCAATCACGCCCTGCACATAACGGCCTTCATAGAAGCGCGCATTATAGGCAGACATGTTGTCGGCAGTCTTGTAGCCGGTCGCATGTTCGAACTTCACGTCCGGGAATTTCTTAGCAACCTTGAGGGTCGGATCCATATAGCCGAACGACGTCGTGAAGATCAGCTTGTTGCCAGCACGCGCCAGACGTTCGATGGAACGTTCAGCATCGGCACCTTCCGGAACGCTTTCCAGAAAGGTGGTTTCGATCTTGTCGCCAAGTGCCTCGACCAGCTCCTTGCGGGCCTGATCGTGCTGATAGGTCCAGCCAAAATCGCCCGGAGGTCCGATATAAATGAAACCGATCTTCAGTTTTTCTTCTGCATGCGCCGCGCCGCCGAGCATAAAGCTCGCCGCAGTGGCAATCGCCATAAGCGTCTTTTTCATGTTCCCTGCACTCCTTGTTTTTACCCTCTAACCAAAACGAAAACCCTTGGGACGGTTTACGTCTACCCCCTCAGCCGTTCGTTCTACCGGTCTGGCACGAACGGCTTGCCGAGCGAAGCCGGCGTATTCATCATCGTCAGGCGCTTGTTGCGCGATATGATGACCAGCACCACAATCGTCGCGAGATAAGGCAGCGCAGACAGGAACTGCGATGGCAGGCCAAAGCCCAGCGCCTGCGCGTGAAGCTGACCGATGGTCACCGCACCGAACAAGTAAGCGCCGATCAATACGCGCCATGGCCGCCACGATGCGAACACGACAAGCGCAAGTGCGATCCAGCCACGACCGGCCGTCATGTTTTCCACCCATTGCGGCACGTAGACGAGTGACAATTGCGCGCCTGCAAGACCGGCACAAGCACCGCCGAACAAAACCGCCAGAAAGCGCGTGCGCACCACATGCACGCCGAGCGCATGGGCCGAGCCATGGCTGTCGCCGATGGCGCGCAATGTAAGCCCTGCACGCGTGCGGAACAGAAACCATGCCACACCGATAACCAGCAGGATCGAAAGATAGAAGATCGGATCCTGACCGAAGAAGAACCGCCCGACAAGCGGCAGATCGGTCAGATAGGGAATATGGATGGCTTCAAGCCGGACACCTGGAAGCCCGACAAAGCTTTCGCCGAGCAAGGCCGATGCTCCAACGCCAAGAATCGTCAGCGCCAGCCCGGTTGCGACCTGATTGGTGACGAGTATGAGCGTCAGAAAGCCAAAAATAGCGGAGAAAAGCGCACCGACCAGAACGGCGGCAAACAAGCCTAACCAGGCCGAGCCGGTCATTTGTGCAATGGCGAAGCCGGACACGGCCCCCATCAGCATCATGCCCTCGACACCAAGATTGAGCACGCCGGAACGTTCAACAACCAGTTCGCCGATGGCAGCGATCAGGAGCGGTGTCGCTGCCGTTGCAATTGTGAGAAGAATAGCCTGCGTCAAATCCATGGGATCAGGCCTTTCCCGCGTGGCGACCGGATATGAAGCGAATGCGATAAAGGATGAGTGTATCGCAAGCGAGAACGAAGAATAGGATCATGCCCTGAAACACGCGCGCAGATTTTTCGGAGATGCCGATAGCCACCTGTGCAGCTTCGCCTCCAAGATAGGAAAGCGCCAACACCAGACCGGCTGCTATTGCTCCCAGCGGATTGAGGCGTCCCAGAAACGCGACGATGATCGCCGTAAAACCGTAGCCCGGAGATATGACCGGACGAAGCTGGCCGATGGCACCGGAGGTTTCCGCGATGCCTGCGAGACCGGCAAGGGCACCGGAAATCGCAAAGACGAAGAACACCATCTTGCCCGCGCTGAAACCCGCGAAACGCCCGGCTCTCGGACTTTGGCCGATCACCTTGACCTCGAAACCCTTCAGCGTGTGCTTGAGCAGGAGCCAGACGACAACCGCTGCAACGAGCGCAAAGATGAAGCCCCAATGCGCGCGGCCCGATGCGCTCCAGATTTCCGGCAGAATGGCGCTATCGTTGAACTGACGGGTTTCCGGGAAATTATATCCTTCCGGGTTGCGCCATGGCCCGCGCACGAGCCAGTCGAGGAACAGCTGCGCGACATAGACAAGCATAAGGCTGGTCAGGATTTCATTGGTATTGAAGCGCACTTTCAGCAAAGCGGGAATGGATGCATAGGCCGCGCCGCCTGCCATCCCCATCAGCATCATCAGGGGCAAAACCACCCAAGACTGCAGTTCAGGGAACATAACGGGCAAGATCGATCCCGCTATGGCACCGGCGATGAACTGCCCCTCGGCACCGATATTCCAGTTGTTGGACAGAAAGCAGACGCAGAGGCCGACTGCGATCAGGATCAGCGGCGCAGCCTTCACGAGCAATTCATGCCAAGACCAGATGTCGAACAAAGGCTCGACAAAGAAGACATAAAGCGCATGCAACGGATCCTTGCCCATCAGCGCAAACGCAAGTCCGCCGAAAATCAGCGTCAACGACAGTGCCAGCAATGGTGACAAGGCGCTGAAAAGTCTCGACGGCTGCGGGCGTTTGACGAGTTCAATCCGCATCATGCAGCTCCCGCCTCTCCTGAGATACCGCCCATCAAAAGACCGATCTTTTCCAGCGTTACATCGGCAATCGGCAGAGGATCGGAGAGCTGGCCATGATTCATCACGGCAATGCGGTCACTGATTTCAAGAAGCTCATCAAGGTCCTGACTGATGACGAGAACTGCCGAACCGGAGCGCGCAAGATCCACAAGTGCCTGCCGGATATGTGCTGCGGCACCGGCATCCACGCCCCATGTCGGCTGGTTCACAACCATGACCAATGGTGAGCGATCAAGCTCGCGCCCGATGATGAATTTCTGCAGGTTTCCGCCAGAAAGTGCAGATGCGGGCGGATTTTCAGCACTCTTGCGCACATCCATCCGTTCAATGATGCGTTTTGCAGCCGATCGAAGCGCGCTCTCTGCGATCAGCTTCATCTTGCCGCCACGCAGGAACATCTTTGCGTCGGTCTTGTATCGCGACAAGAACAGATTGTCGGTCAGCGTCATGGTCGGAACAGCACCGTGACCAAGCCGCTCCTCCGGCACGAAGGCTGCCCCCATCATGCGGCGGTCGCTGATGCCGGCCTTGCCTGCATCCTTCCCGCGAATGCGCACATTCGATGGATTTGACTGCAGCACTTCACCCGAAACAGCTTCGAAGAATTCACCTTGCCCGTTGCCTGCAACACCGGCAATGCCAACGACTTCGCCTGCGGCGACCGAGAGAGAAATATCTTTCAATGCCGTCGAAAATGGCCCACGCGGCGGTTGCGACAGTGACCTGATTTCAAAAAGTGCGTCATTACCGGCATTTACTGCCACAATGGGGCTACGTGCCACGACATTGATATCATTACCGACCATCATACGAGCGAGCGACGCGGCGGTTTCCTTGCGCGGATCGCAATGCGCAACGACCTTGCCATGCCGCAACACGGTTGCGCGGTCACAGAGGCGTTTCACTTCCTCCAGACGATGGCTGATATAGAGGATCGACTTGCCTTCGGCTTTCAGGCGCTCCAGCGTTTCAAACAACTTGTCGGCTTCTTGCGGCGTCAGCACCGAAGTCGGCTCATCAAGGATGATGAGATCCGGCTCCTGAAGAAGACAGCGCACGATTTCGATACGCTGACGTTCGCCGACGGACAGATCACCAACATGGGCCTGCGGGTCGACCGGAAGACCGTAAGTCCTGCCAACCTCACGCGCACGCTTCGCAACGTCTGAAAGCGGTAGCGAACGGTCGAGCGACAAGGCAATGTTCTCAGCGGCAGTTAGTGAGTCGAACAGCGAAAAATGCTGAAAAACCATGCCTATGCCAAGTTTTCTTGCGGCGGCAGGTTCATCTATCGTGACAGGTTGCCCCTTCCAGACGATTTCGCCTTCAAGTGGCTGCAACGCGCCGAACAACATTTTCACAAAGGTTGATTTTCCGGCGCCGTTTTCACCCAGAAGCGCGTGAATTTCGCCTTCCCCGATGGTGAGATCGACACCATCGCAGGCCCGCAGCTGACCAAATACTTTCGTGAGCCGGCGGACATCCAGAAGAGGCCGGTCGGTTAAAGGCGCTGTCATTGTTCCCCAAAATTATATTTTTGAGCGACCTTATCCAGCAACTCTGCTCTTGAAAAGCCCAAAAGCAAGCAGCGGTGGACATATACACACTGCTGCAATCATCAGCCCGATCATGGAAGCAGAATGGTGGTTCCCGTCGTCTTGCGGGCTTCCAGATCCTCATGCGCCTTGCCCGCATCCTTGAGCGCATAGGTCTGGTTGATCTCGATCTTGACGGCTCCGCTTCCGACCACGTCGAAAAGCTCTGCTGCAGTCTTTTCGAGGTCCGCCCGCTTGGCGATATAATTGAACAGCGTCGGACGCGTGGCAAAGAGCGAACCCTTCTGCGCCAGAATGCCGAGATCAAACGGCGGAATGACACCCGATGACTGGCCAAAGCAGGCAAACATGCCAAGCGGCTTCAACACGTCGAGCGAACCCATATAGGTATCGCGCCCAACAGAATCATAGACAACGTCGACACCCGCTCCGCCCGTCAGTTCCTTCACCTTTTCGGCAAAATTCTCGGTGCGGTAATTGATGACATGGTCGTAGCCATGCTTTCTGGCCAGCGCGATCTTTTCTTCCGATCCCGCCGTGCCGATGACGGTGGCGCCAAGATGCTTCGCCCATTGTCCGGCAATCAAGCCTACACCACCGGCAGCGGCGTGAAACAGGATCGTCTGGCCCGGCTCCACCTTGAATGTACGCCGCAGAAGATATTGCGCCGTCATGCCTTTCAGCATCATGGAGGCGGCGGTTTTCAGATCGACATTATCCGGAACCTTGACCAGCCGGTCCGCTGGCAGAATGCGCTCGTCTGCATAGGAGCCCGGTGTCGCCACATAGGCAACACGGTCACCGACACGAACACCCTCAACGCCCGGACCAACCGCAATGACTGTGCCCGCGCCTTCATTGCCAGGCGTGAAAGGCATCTGGGCTGCCTTGTAAAGCCCGGTGCGGAAATAAACGTCGATGAAGTTCAGACCGACGGCTTCATGGCGCACTTTTGCCTCGCCCGGACCGGGTTCGCCTATCTCGATCTGTTCATACTTCATGACTTCCGGCCCACCGGTCTGATGGACGCGAATGGCATTGATCATGATGCTTCTCCACTCTTCTTTGCGGCAGCGGCTTTCTCAGCCGCGATGACGGTCGCAGTCCGTCCCAATCCTGGGAAAAACTGCATGACAGCGCCGATGAAGTAGATGTAGAGGCCCGTCACGGATATGCCAACGCGGACCCACAACGGCGCGTCCAGAGTATAATAGAGCGCAGCCGCGCCAAAGGCACACCAGAGCAGGAAAACCGTCAGATTAAGCGGTCGCAGGCGCACAACGCGCACTGGATGCAGGAAGTTGATCGGCAGGAACGACAGGATTGCCGACACGACAACGGTTGCGAAAGCGACCCACTCGCCCGGTTTGACGATGAAAAGCGTAAAGACCACCATGTTCCAGACGACCGGGAACCCCTTGAAGAAGTTCTCCTTCGTCTTCATGCCGGTGTCGGCATAATAGATCGCGCTCGAAACCACGATGATCGCGCCGGATATGAAGGACAGATATGTCCCCATGAACCCGCTTTGATAAAGCGCGAAAGCCGGTATCAGAACATAGGTGACATAGTCGATGATATTGTCGAGAAGCTCGCCAGACCAGTTCGGCAGAACATATTTGACTTCAAGCTTGCGCGCGATGGGGCCATCGATGCCGTCGACGAAAAGCGCCAGCCCCAGCCACCACCACATCGCCGTATAGCGCCCATCACTGGCCGCCACGATGGAAAGGAACGCCAGAAACGAACCCGATGCCGTCAGAAGATGAACCGAAAACGCCTTGGCTTGCGGCGCGGTGACTTTTTTGGCTTTGAGTTTTCCGGTCAGTTTGGTTTTCACGCCGTCCGCCATTTCAGTTTGTCGCCGCGCATATCCCGCCGAAGATAATCCCCAAGGCAGCGAGTACATTTCATCAAACGGGGAACGCGTACACCAAACAAACTGACGTCCCCAACCCTCAAGATCGTTGAATAGCTTCTCCCCCAGGAAAAGCCATGATCCTGCAGCAGCTTTCCCTGAATAAGCACAAAAGAGCAAGTAAGGCGTGAGGCAAATCCGCCATAATCCCACGGAAGAATGGTCTTTTGCCTGCAATTCGGTTTAAGTGCAGCTCAAACGCATCCGTCTGGAATCATCAGACAATGCGATATGCATAGCGAACGGTCACGAGGTCTGCACTGTCGGACCAGGGATGAAACACGATGAACGATCTTGTTGTGAACAAGCCTCTCACTGACATTGTCATCAGCGGCAGCGGGCCTGCCGGGATGATGGCAGCGCTGGCGCTTGGCGCAAAAGGCTATCGCACCGTGTTGCTTGGACCGGAGACCGATAAGGGTGACCGCCGCACCACCGCACTCATGATGCCTGCCATCAGACTACTGGAGGGACTGGGCGTCTGGTCGGATATCGAGCCGGAAGCAGCCCCCCTCGCTTCCATGCGCATTATAGACGCCACGCGACGGCTCGTGAGAAGCCCTGTCGTCACCTTCCGTGCGGGCGAAATTGATGAGACTGCGTTCGGCTACAATATCCCCAATGCCGTTTTGAACGAGAAGCTGGCTGACGCCGTTTCCCGCAATCCGAGTATCCAGCGCATCAATGCCTCTGTTATCGAATACCGTCACAATGGCGACCACGTAACCATCACGCTTTCAGGTGGCGACACATTGCATACGCGGCTGGTCGTGGCAGCCGACGGGCGCAATTCGATGGCCCGCGAAGCGGCAGGCATCCGCACACGCCGCTGGAGCTATCCGCAGACAGCCGTCGTGCTTTCCTTCTCGCATAGCGTCGACCACGAGAATATTTCGACGGAGTTCCACACCGAAGAAGGCCCTTTCACTCAAGTGCCGTTGAAAGGCAAACGCTCAAGCCTCGTCTGGGTGGTCAATCCCGGTCGCGCCGAAACGCTGCTTGCGCTTGACGAAGCCACGCTCGCTCAGCGCATCGAAGACATGATGCAGTCCATGCTGGGCAAGATTAACCTCGAGATCAAGCCGCAAGCCTGGCCCCTTTCCGGCCTCGTGCCCCATGTCTTTGCGGCCAAGCGCACGATCCTGATTGGTGAAGCCGCACATGTGTTTCCACCGATTGGCGCACAAGGCCTCAATCTGGGTTCCCGCGATGTCGAAACGCTGGTCAAGGCTATCGAAAGCGATCCTGTCGACCCGGGCTCAAATCGGGTCATTCGCGCCTATGACCGCGCAAGACGTCCGGATATTCTAGCCCGCACCGGCTCTGTCGATGCGCTCAATCGTTCACTTCTCTCCGGCATGCTTCCGGCGCAGATCGTGCGTGGAGTGGGATTGGAAATGCTCCGCTCATTCGCACCGCTGCGCGCATTCTTCATGCGTGAGGGGCTTCGTCCTGGCAGCGGTTTCTCGCATCTGCTACCGAAACTGCCAAGCCTTCCACACCGAAGCGACGGCAAACGTTCCAGCTAACTTAATTTTCGGACCATCCGAGACATCGAACAGACAGAATTGCCGGTTACCGCCGACTTTAATTTGTCACGCGGTGAACTACATAATGTTGCATGGGTATGACACAGATAAAGCACGCGAAATTTCAGATCGGTCAGGTCGTCAAGCACCGGCTATTCCCCTTCCGCGGGGTTATCTTTGACGTAGACCCCGAATTTGCAAATACGGAGGAATGGTATGAGTCCATTCCGGAAGAAGCGCGCCCGCATCGCGACCAGCCGTTTTACCATCTGCTCGCGGAAAACGCGGAATCCGAATATGTCGCCTATGTATCGGAGCAGAACCTGGTGCCGGATTTAAGCGGCGAGCCTTTGCGCCATCCTCAGATCGAGGAGATGTTTGATCGACAGGACAATGGTTCCTATCGCGTAAAGTCGCAACATTCTAACTAATATAGCACTATCTTCTAAAGTGATGGTTCAAAAAAAAGGGCGCTCAAAGCGCCCCTTTTTCATAACACACTGGACAGACAGCAGCTTAGTTGGCTGCGCCCTTTGCCTTGTCCTGTTCAGCCTTCATCTTGGCTTCGAAATCCTTCTGGCGCTTCTGGACGGCGTCCTGAAGTTCCTTCTGGCGTTCTTCCAGTTCGGACTGCTTGAGAGCCGGGCCGGTCAGAGCGCCTGAGAAGCCGGTGAGTGCAACCGGAATCGGGTTCGGCTTGTTCTGATAGTTGACCGAAGTCAGGGTCAGCTTGCCGCCCTTCTTGAGCGCATTAATGAGATCGTCGGTCAGCGGAGCTTCTGCGATGCAGCGATCCGGGAAGCAGATGCCGTATTCAAGCTTGACCGGCTTGTTGTTGTCGATCTGGAGGCCGACGCCGGCAGGAATCAGACGACCAATAGGAACGGTCACCTGAAAGATCTTGCGGTTGATCTTGCCCTTGATCTCGATGAGGTTGACGGCGGTCAGGAGCTGGCCGGAATCTGCAGTGACGATGTTCTGCGTGTTGCAGATGTCATTGTCTTCCTGCTTCGAGCAAACCTTGAACCAGCCCTGTGGCGGCTGCTGCGCCGATGCAGGCATCGTCGCGGAGGCAAGCAGGGCGAACGCGCCAGCAATGGCAGATGCGGCAGCGATTGTCTTAGTGCTGGACATGATCAACAGGTTCCTTTCAACGCTCTGATCTATAGTTCCCGTTCTGTATTATAAGTCAGCGATAGACCGTCACTGGTTTTAAAATGCGGCAACAGCGTGACCTTGGGGATTTTAGCCCCCATCCAGACCCTTGCGGGCCCCAATCCGGAGCCGTGTTACAACGACTAGGGGTATGAATCCAGATGAGTTTCGTCTTTCCATGCCCGGAATCCGCCAAAATCTTTATTTTAGCCCCTACTGTCGCGTGACGGACACGCCCTAATTCCGCACTTAATGTACGATCATGCTAGTTTTCGGTTCCGAATCGACGCTTCCCGGCGCCGACCATCAAACTTATTTACAATGGACGATTGAAGTTGAACGGATTGATTGCCTTTCTCCGCAAAGTGGTTCTTGCGAGCCTTACCGGAGCTGTCGTCGGCGTGCTGCCGGCGCAGGCGATAGCCGAAGCACAGCCGGACTATGCGCTCTCCATGCATGGAGATGTGGCGCTGCCGGCTGACTTCACCCATTTCCCCTATGCAAATGCCGACGCCCCGAAGGGCGGCGCCATCACAATGGGCGTTGTCGGCACTTTCGACAGTCTCAACCCATTTGTTCTGAAAAGCATGCGTACGACAGCGCGCGGCCTGTTCGGGGATGTCGACCTCGGAAATCTGGTTTACGAAACGCTCATGCAGCGCTCGCGGGACGAACCCTTTACCCTTTACGGCCTGCTTGCTGAAAAGGTTGCGGTTGATCCGGACCGCAAATGGGTCGAATTCACCCTGAACCCGAAAGCGAAATGGTCGGACGGCCAGCCGGTGACGGTGGATGACGTTCTCTTCACCTATGACATTCTGACGGAAAAGGGACGCCCTCCCTACAACAACCGGATGAGTCGGGTCGAGAAGATCGAAAAGACGGGGGAGCGCTCATTTCGCTTCACCTTCAACGACAAGTCGGATCGCGAATTTCCGATGCTGATTGCCTCATCGATGCCCGTGCTGCCAAAGCACGCCATTGATCGCGAAACCTTCGGCAATTCATCCCTGAAACCACCTGTCGGCAGCGGCCTGTATCTCGTTTCCGGCGTGCAGCCCGGCCAGCGTATTATCTACAAGCGCAACCCTGACTACTGGGGCAAGGATCTGCCGTCGCAGCGCGGTCTCAACAACTTCGATACGTTGACGATTGAATATTACCGAAACGAGACATCCCTGTTTGAGTCTTTCAAGAAGGGGCTGCTGGATGTCTTCATCGAAGCAAACCCGACTCGATGGGAGAAGCTTTATGATTTCCCGGCTGTAAAACAGGGCCGTGTCATCAAGGACAGCTTTGAAAAAGGCACGCCAGCCAACATGCTCGGCTTCGTGTTCAACACGCGCCGTCCGATTTTCGCCGACCGTCGTGTCCGGCAGGCTCTGGGGCTGCTCTTCGACTTCGAATGGGCTAACCGCAACCTTTTCGCCGATCAGTACCGCCGCACGCAGAGTTTTTGGGAAGGATCGGAGCTTTCCTCCGTCGGCAAGCCTGCCGATGACCGCGAGAAGCAGTTGCTGAAACCATTCCCCGAAGCCGTTCGCGACGATGTCATGAATGGTACATGGCATCCGCCGGTAACGGACGGTAGCGGTCATGACCGCACGCCTGCAAAGAAAGCCTACGATCTCCTGACTGACGCGGGTTTTCAGTTTGAACACGGCCTCGCCGTTGATCCCTCTGGCAAGCCGCTTAAATTTGAGATCATGACGCGCTCGCCCGACGAGGAAAAAGTCGCGTTGGCTTACAAGCGCAATCTCGCGCGACTGGGCATCACAATCGAAATACGCACTGTGGACGACGCCCAGTATCAGCAACGCCTCCAGACATTCGACTACGACATGATTCTCGGAGCGCTGACCGGATCGCTTTCGCCCGGCAACGAACAATGGATGCGCTGGGGCGCAGCCTCGCGTGACGTTCAGGGAAGTTTCAACTATCCGGGCGTTGCTGATCCGGCAGTAGATGCGATGATTGAAGCACTGCTGGCAGCCAGAAGCCGCGCCGATTTCGTGAGTGCGGTCCGCGCCCTTGATCGTGTGCTTATCTCCGGGGATTACTACATTCCGCTTTACCACCTGCCCTATCAGTGGGTAGCGCGCTGGGATCGCATCGAGCATCCGCAGAAGACTTCACTCTATGGCTATCAACTGCCAACCTGGTGGCGCGCAAAGCCATGATCGGGCTTTAACGTTGATGTAATTCGCCCTACATGCACCCAATATATGATGAGTACTCAACCGGAGGCCACGCCTCTGGTTCCCGTATGGAGACACTGCCATGGCCACCAGAAAGATAACTATCGATGTCGTGTCCGACGTCGTCTGCCCTTGGTGCTTTCTGGGGCGCAAGCGCCTTGAGGCGGCACTTGCCATGGTGCCGGATGTGGAGGCGGAAGTGCGCTGGCGTCCCTTCCAGCTCGACCCGACCCTGCCTCCGCAGGGAAAGGATCGCCAGACCTACATGCGCGAGAAATTCGGCACCGGCGGAAAGATTGATGACATCCACAAGCAGCTGACCCAGCTTGGTGAGGAAAACGGCATCGTCTTCGATTTCGATGCCATCGCCCGAGCGCCAAATACTCTGGACGCACATCGCGTCATCCATTGGGCAGCACAGGCTGCACCTGATACGCAGGACCGGATGGTCGGCATGTTGTTCTCGCTCTATTTCGAGCAGGGACAGGATATCGGCGACCACGAAGTGCTGGTTGATGCTGCGGCAAGCGTCGGCATGGATGCCGAAGTGGTCGCCCGGCTCCTGCAAAGTGAGGCAGACAAGGCAACGATTCGTGAGGAGATCGATACCGCCAGCCGCATCGGCGTGCGCGGCGTACCATGCTTCATCATCGATCAGAAATATGCCGTCATGGGCGCTCAGACGGCAGATGTCCTTGCTGACGCTATTCGCCAGACGGCTGAAGGCTTTGAGCCGGGGATTTCTGAAGATCGCTAAAAGACGCGAAGCGGCGGGTTAACCCGCCGCGATCTTCGCCAGTTGCGTCATGATGACGGCAGAACCGTTGAGGCGCTTTTCCGGTGTCGGCCAGTCGCGGATGAAGACGATGCTCTGATCCGGCCTGATCTTGGCCATGGAGCCCTGTTCACCGATCATTTTCACCAGCCCGACCGGGTTGTTGAACGTCGCATGACGGAACTGGATGACCACGCCCTTCGGACCGGCATCGAGCTTCTCGACATTCGCACGGCGGCAGAGTGCCTTGATGTAAACGATCTTGAGCAGGTGCTGCACTTCATCCGGCATCGGACCAAAACGGTCAATGAGTTCCGCGCCGAAAGCATCTATATCCTGCGGCTCTTCCAGATCGGCGAGACGGCGATAAAGGCCGAGGCGCAATTGCAGGTCCGGCACATAGGCTTCGGGGATCATAACCGCCGTGCCAATAGCGATCTGCGGCGACCACTGGCTGTCTTCCACTTCGTCGGAACCCTTGAGCGTCGCAACGGCTTCTTCCAGCATCTGCTGGTAAAGCTCAAAACCGACTTCCTTGATATGGCCAGACTGTTCCTCGCCGAGCAGATTGCCTGCCCCGCGAATATCCATATCGTGGCTGGCAAGCTGGAAGCCTGCGCCCAGCGTGTCGAGCGACTGTAGAACCTTTAGGCGACGTTCCGCCATCTGCGTCAGCATCTTACCTGCCGGAAGTGTGAACAGCGCGAAAGCGCGCTGCTTCGAGCGACCAACACGACCGCGCAGCTGGTAGAGCTGTGCCAGACCGAACATATCGGCGCGGTGCACGATCATCGTGTTGGCCGTCGGAATATCGAGACCGGATTCCACAATGGTCGTGGACAGAAGCACATCATACTGGCCGTCATAGAAGGCGTTCATGATGTCATCGAGCACGCCCGGCGCCATCTGACCATGGGCCACGGCCACTTTCAGTTCGGGCACGTGCGTTTTCAGGAACTCCTCTATCTCGCCAAGATCGGAAATGCGCGGGCAGACGTAGAAACTCTGGCCGCCACGATAGCGTTCGCGCAAAAGCGTCTCGCGAATGACGAGCGGATCGAACGGTGAGACGAAGGTGCGCACCGCCATACGATCGACGGGTGGCGTGGTGATGAGCGACAGTTCGCGCACGCCGGTTAGCGCAAGCTGCAAAGTGCGCGGGATCGGCGTGGCGGACAATGTCAGCACATGCACGTCCGACTTCAGTTCCTTCAGCCGCTCCTTGTGCTTAACGCCGAAATGCTGCTCTTCATCGATGATGAGCAGACCGAGATTCTTGAATTTGATCGAGTTGCCGAGCAGCGCATGCGTGCCGACGACAATATCGACCGTTCCTTCTTCCAGTCCCTTTTTGGCAGCCGCAAGTTCTTTCGTGCCGACAAGACGCGAGGCATGGGCAAGATTGATCGGCAGACCATGGAAGCGCTTCGAGAAGGTCTTGAAATGCTGGCGCGACAGGAGCGTTGTCGGCACGACTATCGCCACTTGAACGCCACTCATCGCAGCAATGAAAGCAGCGCGCAGGGCTACTTCCGTCTTGCCGAAGCCGACATCACCGCAGATCAGGCGATCCATCGGCTTGCCAGCAGCCAGATCGTCCGCCACGGACTCGATTGCCGTCAGCTGGTCGTCGGTTTCATCATAGGGGAAGCGAGCAGAAAATTCGGCATAGAGACCATCTGGCGGCGTCATCACCGGCGCACCGCGCATCTGCCGTTCGGCAGCGATCTGGATCAGATGCCCGGCAATCTCAAGCAGGCGTTTCTTGAGCTTGGCCTTGCGCATCTGCCACGCGCCACCGCCAAGCTTGTCGAGAACCGCATCGGAGCCCTCCGAACCATAACGCGAGAGCAGTTCGATATTTTCAACCGGCAGGAACAGCCGGTCATCGCCCGCATAGTGAATTTCAAGACAGTCGTGGGGAGCGCCAGCGGCGGTAATGGTCTTGAGGCCAATGAAGCGACCGATACCGTGATCGACATGGACGACGATATCGCCAGCGTTTAGCGAGGCGACTTCCGAGATGAAATCCTGATCGCGCTTGCGGCGCTTAGAACGGCGGATAAGACGGTCACCCAGAATATCCTGCTCGGCCACGATGACGAGATCGCCCGCGTCGAATCCGCTCTCGACGGCCAGCACAGCCGCCGTTACCTTGTCGCGCGACAGCGCCTTGACGGTAGAAAGCCGGTCAACCGACTCGATCTTTTCCAGCCCATGTTCATCAAGGACCTGCAAAAGACGGTCGAGAGAACCTTCAGTCCAGGCAGCAACCAGCACTTTCTTGCCCGCTGCACGCAGTTCGGCAATATGCTTCACCACCGCTTCGAACAGGTTCACGTCGGTGGCGGCGCGCTCCTCGGCAAAGCTGCGGCCCTTGTGCACATCGGCATGAATAATCGTCCGCCCCGTAACCTCCGGCGCACCGAATGGCGTCAGGTCGATGCGCATACCTCCGGCCTCAGCGTGCTTCTCGACCTCTGATGGTGTGAGATAAAGCGTTTCCGGCTTGACCGGTTTGTAAGGCACGGCATCGCTGCCCGGCTCCTTGCCTTCGGCCTGCCTCAGCCGCGCCTCGTAGTGATCGACAACCATGGTGTGGCGCTCGGTCAGCGCCTCATGCACCAGATGGTCGAACACCACCGGCATATTGCCCGCATGGTCGAAGACGGTATCAAGCTTGTCGTAGAAAAGCGGCAGCCAGTGTTCCATGCCCGCAAAGCGACGACCTTCACTGATCGCCTGATAAAGCGCGTCATCGCGCTGCGGCGCACCGAACATCGCGACGTAATTCTTGCGGAAACGGCTGATCATGTCCGGCGAAAGCGTGATTTCGCTCATCGGCTGGAGCACGAACTCCTTGCGTGTGCCCGTGGTACGCTGCGAAGCCGGATCGAAAGCGCGGATCGATTCCAGTGTGTCGCCAAAGAAATCAAGCCGCAACGGCTCTTCTGCGCCGGGTGCATAAAGATCGAGAATACCACCACGAACGGCAAATTCGCCGATGTCGCGCACGGTGGAAACACGTTCGAAACCGTTGCGCTCCAGCCGGGATGCCAGATCGTTCATATCCAGCTGGTTGCCGGGACGCGCCGAAATCACCTGTTCGGCTATCGCCGCTTCCGGCGGCAGCTTTTGCAGAACGGCATTGGCTGTGGTGAGAATGATGGCAGGATGCGGTGCCTTTTTAAGCTGGGACAGCGCGCTGAGTGCGGCGAGCCGACGTGCCGATGCGTCTGCACCGGGCGATACGCGGTCATAAGGCAAGCAGTCCCAAGCAGGCAGATGCAGAACCGGCATATCCGGTGCCACGAAACTCAAGACCTGCTCCAGATCGGCAATGCGCTGCCCGTCGCGCACGATATACATAATCGGTCCGCGTTCGCCGATCTCTTCCGCCAGACGAATGAGACAGAACGCCTCATAACCGTCGGCAACGCCGTCGATCACGATATGACGATTTGCCCCGAGTGCGCTGGAGGACTTGAGACCTAGTTTGCTGAAAACGGGCATGGGAACCTTGAACTCAGAATTCTATGCGGTCGCGGAACGCGACAATATCGCGGAACAGAGGCGTGTCATAATCTGCCGGGATCGGGCTTTCACCCGTCACCCATTTCAGAAGATCGCGGTCAAGCACTTCAAGAATATGCTCGAACTCATTGAGCTGCGGATCGGTGAAGCCGACAATATATTCATCCGCATATTGCCCAAGGATCAAATCCATCTCGCGCATACCGCGATGCCACGCGCGAAACAGAAGCTTGCGGCGCCGTACATCCAGATTTTCCGTCGCCAATGTGCTGCCAGTCATCCTCGGTAAGCTCCAATCATTCAAATTGCTGCTGGTATATAGCATCTGCGCCGCAAACGGGAACCCGTTTATCCAACAAGAACAAAAAGAGCACAGAAAGATTGCGCACCGCCCTTGCACCGCAGGACGAAGCAGTTAATGCTCAAGCCCATGCGCCCATCCATGCTCGATCCATTTTTTGCTTCCGTTCGTTCGCTTTCCGGCATTGGCCCGAAGGTTGCCGCCCTGCTTGGCAAACTGCTTGGCACCGACATACCGGGCGCGGAGCCCAAGGTCGGTCAGCTCCTGTTTCTGGCACCGCACAGCGTGATCGACCGACGCAATCGGCCTGGTATCGCGCTTGCTCAGGAAGGTGCAATCGTCACGCTGGAAGTCATTGTAGACCAGCATCAGCCTGCACCACCCGGGCGTGGTAATGTTCCGCATCGCGTCTTCGCTCATGACGACACCGGCGAAATCGCGCTGACCTTCTTCCATGCGCAATTGCCTTGGCTGCAAAAAATGCTGCCTGAGGGTGAAACTGTCATCGTCTCGGGCAAGGTGGAATGGTTCAACGGTCGCGCCTCCATGGTCCACCCGGACTATATTGCGAGCTTAGAAGATGCAGCCAATCTGCCGATGGTCGAACCGGTCTATCCGCTGACCGCGGGTCTGTCGCCAAAGACATTGGCGCGCGCCGTCAAGGAAGCACTGACCCGCGTGCCTCCGCTGCAGGAATGGATCGACGGCCCGTTGCTGGCGCGGGAGCGCTTCACCAGTTTCCAGCAATCGCTGAACACGCTTCACCTGCCTGAAGACCCGTCGGATATCGCGCTTGAAAGCATTTCGCGGCGCAGGCTCGCATATGACGAGTTTCTGGCCGGACAATTGGCACTCGCCCTTGTTCGCGCGAAAACACGGCGGCTTTCCGGTCGTCCTCTGGAAGGTACAGGGCGCATCGTCGCCGAAATCATGCGCCACCTGCCCTATCGCTTGACCAAGGGGCAGGATCAGGCAGTTCGCGAAATCATCACAGATCTTAAATCGCCTGAGCGCATGTTGCGGCTTTTGCAGGGCGATGTCGGCTCCGGCAAGACGGTCGTTGGATTGCTGTCCATGGCGCATGCCGCTGAATCCGGCGGCCAATCAGCACTCATGGCGCCGACGGAAGTTCTCGCCCGCCAGCATTTTGCAACCATCGCGCCGCTTGCGGAGAAAGCGGGACTGAAAACCGCCCTTCTGACCGGTCGCGAAAAGGGCCGTGACAGGAATGCAGTTCTCGAAGGATTAAAAACTGGCGAAATCGATATCGTCATCGGCACGCATGCGCTTTTTCAGGAAAAGGTCGAATATCACGACCTCGTTCTGGTCATCATCGATGAACAGCATCGTTTTGGCGTGCACCAACGTCTGATGCTGACCGCAAAGGGTTCTGCACCGGATATGCTGGTCATGACGGCTACACCTATTCCGCGCACCCTCGTCCTCACCGCTTTTGGCGATATGGACGTGTCGAAACTGACCGAGAAGCCTGCCGGACGCCAGCCCATCACGACCGCCATCGTGCCGATGGAACGTATGGGGGAACTTGTCGAGCGAATCCGAAAAGCTGTGGCAGAAGGACAGAAAATCTACTGGATTTGCCCGCTCGTTGAAGAATCCGAAGTCGTTGAACTGACTTCGGCGGAGGAACGTTTCGAAAGCCTCAAACCCGTCTTTGGGGATCGCATCGGTCTCATCCATGGCCGCATGAGCGGGGCTGAAAAAGACGAAGCCATGCGGGCATTCAAGCAGGGCGAAACGCGGTTACTGGTCGCGACCACTGTGATCGAAGTCGGCGTAGATGTTCCCGATGCGACGATCATTGTTATTGAACATGCCGAACGTTTCGGCCTGTCGCAACTGCACCAGCTGCGCGGCCGCGTGGGGCGCGGCGACAAACCGTCAACGTGCTTGCTGCTTTACAAAGGCCCGCTGGGCGAAATCGCACAAGCCCGGCTGAAGGTCATGCGCGAGACGGAAGACGGTTTTCGTATCGCGGAAGAAGATTTGAAACTGCGTGGCGAAGGCGAATTGCTCGGCACGCGGCAATCCGGCACCCCAGGCTTCCGCTTGGCTTCCATCGAAGCGCATGGTGATCTTCTGGAAATCGCCCGCAAGGATGCGCGCTATATTCTGACAAGCGATCCCGATCTGGAGTCCGAACGCGGACAAGCACTGCGCGTGTTGCTATATCTTTTCGGGCGCGACGAAGCGATCAGGCTCCTGAGAGCAGGATAGCAAAATGACGGCTATCAGCCGCCATTTCTATTAACTTATCAAGATTTTGCTATAATAAGCTGATTTTACTCGACAGTTACCGACTTTGCGAGATTGCGTGGCTGATCGACATCCGTCCCCATCAGAACGGCTGTATGATAAGCCAGCATCTGGATCGGCAGCGCATAGACGAGCGGCGTGATGAATTCCGGCACATCCGGCAGAATGATGGTTGCCATCGTGTCGATGCTTGCTGCCTCGGCACCCTTCTTGTCGGTGATGAGAATGATGCGACCGCCACGTGCTGCAACTTCCTGCATGTTGGAAACGGTCTTCTCATAGAGCCGATCAGACGGCGCGATGACGATAACCGGCATGGTTTCATCGATCAGCGCAATCGGGCCGTGCTTCAACTCGCCGGCGGCATAGCCTTCAGCGTGGATATAAGAAATTTCCTTGAGCTTCAGCGCGCCTTCCATCGCCAGCGGGAAAGACGTGCCACGACCGAGATAAAGCACATGATTGACCTTGGCCAGTTCATGGCAGACCGCAGCGATCTGGTCTTCAAGCTTCAGAACCTGGTTGATGAAACGCGGCGCTTCGGAAAGCTGGCGTACCAGTTCCTGTTCCCGCTTATCATCGATTGCGCCACGCGATTTTGCAGCCGCAATTACCAGCGATGCCATGGCCGAAAGCTGGCAGGTAAAGGCCTTGGTAGAAGCAACGCCAATTTCTGGGCCCGCAAGCGTCGGGAAAACGGCATCAGATTCACGCGCAATGGTCGAGCCGGTGACATTCACGACAGCTGCGATCTTCAATCCTTGCGACTTGCAGTAGCGTAGCGACGCCAGCGTATCGGCCGTTTCACCCGACTGGGACACGAATATCGCCAGCGAATCTTTCGACAACGGCATTTCGCGATAGCGGAATTCGGAAGCGATATCGCTGTCGACCGGCAGTCGCGCGATCTGCTCGAACCAGTATTTGCCAACCGAAGCCGCGTAGTAGGCCGTACCGCAGGCAGAAATTGTCAGGCGATCGATCTTGCTGAAATCGATATCAATGGCTTCCTGACGAACCTTGCCCGTCGTGAAGTCGAGATAATTGGCGAGCGTATGGGAAATGACTTCCGGCTGCTCGAACATCTCTTTCTGCATGAAGTGACGATGATTGCCCTTGGAGACGAGCATATTCGCCGTCTGAGTCTTCTGAATCGGACGCTCAACTTCGTTGTTGTTTTCGTCGTAAACGGTCACACCCTTACGCGTCAGGACGGCCCAGTCGCCATCTTCGAGATAGGCGATGGTATCCGTGAAAGGCGAAAGTGCGATAGCGTCGGAACCGAGGAACATTTCGCCCTCACCGTAACCAACGGCGAGTGGCGGCCCCTGGCGCGCTCCGATCAAGAGTTCTTCGTCACCCTCAAACAGGAAAGCGAGTGCGAAGGCACCATGCAGCATCGGCAGGCTGTCGCGCACAGCTTCAACCGGAGACTTGCCTTTTGCCAGTTCACGGGTGACCAGATGGGCAACAGCTTCGGTATCGGTTTCCGTCTGGAACTTGTAGCCTTCGGCCTCAAGCATGGTGCGAAGCTCGGCGAAGTTCTCGATGATCCCGTTATGGACGACCGCGAGGCGCTCGGTAATGTGTGGATGGGCGTTGCGCTCCACTGGCTTGCCGTGCGTAGCCCAACGGGTATGGCCGATACCAATAACGCCGGGAAGCGGCTCTCCGGCCAGGCGCTTTTCCAGATTGACCAGCTTGCCTTCGGCACGGCGCCGGTCGAGCCTGCCGTTCTGTAGTGTGGCAATACCGGCAGAGTCGTAGCCGCGATATTCAAGCCGCTTCAGTGCATCCACAAGAAGCGGAGCGACTTCGTTATTTCCGATGATGCCGATAATTCCACACATAGGCTGCTCCAAATCCGACGTTCAGGCGTGTTACTTCGCGGTTTAAAGATTCTAACGCAGAACGGCAACCCAGCGGATTGCCGTTCGCTTAAACAATTGGACGACTTATTTGGTCGCGGTTTTAGCCGCTTTGATGGCAGCGTACTTCTCTCGCAGGATCTTCGCCCGCCCCTCTTTTGTTTCCTGCCGGGCACGACCGAAAGCCAGCGCATCGGCAGGGACATTGTCGGTAATCGTGCTGCCTGAGGCGATATAAGCATTGTCGCCGATTTCCACCGGCGCGACCAGTGAGCTGTTCGAACCGATAAATGCGTTTTCGCCGATCACCGTCTTGTATTTGTTGTAGCCGTCGTAATTGCAGGTGATCGTGCCAGCGCCGATATTGCTGGAGGCTCCCACAGTCGCATCGCCGATATAGGTTAGGTGATTGATCTTCGCGCCTTTGTGCAAGGTGGCATTTTTCACTTCGCAAAAATTGCCAACCTTGGTTTTCTCACCGAGATTTGCACCCGGGCGCAGCCGCGCAAACGGCCCGATTTCGGCCTTCGGCCCAACGTCAGCACCTTCCATATGCGAGAAGGAATGGATCAGAGCTCCCGTCGCGACATGCACGCGAGGACCAAAAAACACGTTCGGTTCAACAATGACGTCGGCTTCGATCAGCGTATCATGCGAAAAGAAAACAGTTTCAGGTGCAATAAGCGTTACACCTGCAAGCATCATCTCGCGACGTTTGCGCTGCTGCCAGATGGCTTCGGCTTCGGCCAGTTCAACACGATTGTTGATGCCGATGACATTATCGACCGGCACTTCGATGGCCGTCACGTTCATGCCCTTGCTATGGGCGATGGCGACGATATCGGTCAGGTAATATTCGCCCTTGGCGTTGTCATTGCCCACCGCATCCAGAAGCGCCAGGGCGTGTTGACCGCGAACCGCCATCAGCCCGCCGTTGCAGAATCCGATCTGCTTCTGCTCTTCGGTTGCTTCCTTTTCCTCAATGATGGCGACAAGTTTGTCGCCTTTCTCGATGAGGCGCCCGTAGCCATGTGGATTGTCTGGGCGAAAACCGATAACGACAACGTCTGCACCCTCGGCCAGTCGTTCGCGAGCTTTCTGCAGAGATTGCGCCTCGATCAACGGCGTGTCACCGAAAACGATGAGCAGATCGTCATAGCCGCGTTCGATTGCTTCGCGGGCAGCGAGAACCGCATGCGCCGTGCCCAGGCGTTCCTTCTGCTCGAAAGCCGACACCGGGCCTGCGTTCTTTTCCACTGCCGCCCGCACATCGTCGGCGCCACGCCCCACCACCAGCGCAATGTCGCTCTTTCCGGTGCCCTGAACCGCCGTGACCACGTGAGAGACCAGCGGCAAGCCTGCCACCTGATGCAGTACTTTGGGCAAGTTGGATTTCATGCGTGTGCCTTCGCCAGCAGCAAGTACGATGGAAAGGCAGGTACGGTCTGTCATGGTATCGTCCAGAAAATTGAGATGATTTTCGCTCTTAACATCAAAGCGTCTATGAAAACTTACGGGCTGCTGCCAAACCTTTAACCCAACCGCCCGAGCGCGGGGAAATTCTCAAGCAGCCAGAACGAGAAGGATTGCATGCCTCCGGTCAGGAACAGGACACCTGCAGCGACCAGAAGCGCGCCCATTGCTTTCTCCACCTTGCCGAGATGCACGCGGAAACGTGAAAGAAACCGCATGAATGCGCCGGAAAAAAGGGCGGCAATCAAAAACGGAATGCCAAGGCCAAGCGAATAGGTTGCCAGCAATAACGCGCCCTCACCAACCGTGCTGCTGCCGCCTGCAAGCGTCAGAATCGGCCCAAGAACAGGCCCGATGCACGGCGTCCAGCCGAAGGCGAATGCCAGTCCCATGACATAGGCTCCAAGCGGCGATGCCGGAGCGTTGCGTGCCTGAAAACGAGCTTCGCGGGACAGGAACGAGAAACGCAAGATGCCAAGAAAGTTCAGTCCCATCAATATGATGACGACGCCCGCAACGATTGCGATCTCCTGCTGCCATGCGCGCAGGAAGGCGCCGATGGACGAAGCTCCAGCGCCGAGCGCCACAAAAACAGTTGTGAAACCGAGAACAAAGCAAATTGCCGCAAATGCCAACGAACGGCGCGCCGAAGGCGCGGCGGCAACGGCTGTCGCCTTATCTGCGCGAAAATCTTCTACGCTCACGCCCGCCATATAACACAGATAAGGCGGCACGAGCGGGAGAACACAGGGCGACAGGAACGACAGTGCACCGGCTCCGGCTGCGGTCATATATGAAATATCGAGCACCAATACCTCTTTCAGTTCATCAAATCGCTTGCGGTCTGGCCAAACCACAGGCTTATATAGACTAGATTCTGCTCTACTTAGAAAATTTTCAATGCGGCATCTCGCTCGAACACAAGTTCGCCCTAAATCGAGATCATTGCGCGATTTATAATATATTGCTCCAACCGGACGACGTTCCTATGAGCCTTATTGATGATGAAGTGCCTTCAACACCACCTGCAACGTCGACAAGACATTCTGGCTGGCTCAAGCGATACCAACATTTTCTGTTTCCAATAGCGGGCATCGCCATTGCGCTGCTGGCGATCTATGTGCTGGAGAATCTGCTCCAGAATACGTCTCGCACGGAAACACTCGCTGCCTTCCACAACATTTCGTGGATGACACTTGGTTTAGCTGTGTTCTTCACAGTTCTGAGCTACGCAGCCGTCGCACTCTACGATGTGGTGGCTGTCGATACGATTGCGCCCAACCAGATACCGCGCCGCATCGCTGCCGTCGCAGGTGCTGCCGGCTACGCAATCTCCAACGCGCTTGGGTTTTCCCTGCTGACCGGCGGCGCATTGCGTTATCGCATCTATGCTGCGGAGGGTGTTAGCCTTGCCGATATCGGCAAGATTGTCGGGACATCATGGTTCGCGATCTGGTTCGCACTGATCATCATGGTCGGTGCAGCGCTTCTTATCGACCCGCAGGATGTTCCCTGGCTTTCCGCCATCGATTCCCGAATCGATATCGTCGCCGGTATCGCCATTCTGGGTGGCATCGGCTGGCTGATCTACTGGCTGTCGCATGGACAGCGTAGTTTTACGGTGGGTTCGTTCAGTCTGCGCCTGCCGAACTCAAAAGGCGCTCTGACCCAGATCTTTGCCGGGCTTGTGGATGTAGGCGCAGCTGCCGCTACACTCTATGTACTCATGCCTGCCGACGCAGTGCCAAGCTTTGCGGTTTTCGCGCTAGTCTATGTCATCGCCATCGTGCTGGGCATTGCCAGTCATGCTCCGGGCGGTCTAGGCGCATTTGAAGCGACAATCATTGCTGGACTCGGCCTAGGCGGGAAACCGGATGCAATTGCGGGGCTTCTCGCCTACCGTCTTATCTATACGGTTATGCCGCTCGTTGTAGCGACCGCAGGCATTCTCATATGGGAGATCATGCGGCGACGTCATATGCTCGGCAAGCAGGCGCGCTTCGCCAAACGTCTGGTCGAGCCACTCATCCCGAGCCTTTCTGCCAGCATCATCTTTCTCGGCGGCATCATTCTTCTGGTGTCCGGTGCGACACCAGACCTCCGCTACCGCGTAAAATTGCTCTCCGACATTGTTCCTGAATCTTTCATGGAAATGTCGCATCTTGCCGCCAGCCTCGTCGGAGTCGCGCTGCTGATCGTTGCGCGCGGTCTGTCTAAGCGGCTTGCACGTGCGTGGGTAGCAGCACTAATTCTCCTCCTCAGCGGCGCTGTCTTTTCCCTCGCCAAAGGCCTTGACTGGGAAGAAGCGACCATCCTTTGCATTTCTGCATTCACACTTTGGGGCTTCCGGGATTCGTTCTATCGCCGCCCGATTTCCGGACCGTTCGATTTAAGCTGGAACTGGATCGCGACCGTCGGCACGACGGTGCTTGTCTCAACATGGCTCGGCTTCTTCGTCTATCGTCACGTGGAATATTCCAATGACCTCTGGTGGGATTTCGCATGGAACGGCAATGCGCCCCGATTCTTGCGTGCGACTGTCCTTGTCTTCGTAGTGGTCGCTGCAGTAGGCCTTTACTCGATTATCAACCGGGCTGGTCACCGCAAACGCAAGGTGGATTATTCCATACCTGATGCCGTGCCGGATCTCGTTGCCCAATGGCCACATACGGATGCCGCTTTGGCAATGCTTGGTGACAAGCAATTCCTCCTCGCGCCAGACAAGAGCGCCTTCATCATGTATGCGCAATCAGGGGGCAGCCTGATTGCGCTTGGAGAACCCATAGGCCAGGAACAGACGGCTAAGGAGCTTGCATGGTCATTTCACGCACTGGCCGACGAACTTGCCCTGCGAACCGTATTCTACGGTGTTGGCCCGCAAAGCCTGCCCCTGTTTCTGGATATGGGACTGATTGCCCTGAAGCTCGGCGAAGTCGCCCGTGTTGATCTCACCAATTTCTCGCTCGATGGTCCGCGTCGCCAGCCATTCCGATATGCCGACCGCAAGATCGACAAGGACGGCCTGACGTTTGAAATCATTCCGGCGGCTGACGTACCGCCACTCATTCCACGCCTGCGCGAGATTTCCGATGCGTGGCTCGATTTCAAGTCGGGCAGCGAGAAAGGCTTCTCGCTGGGGTACTTCGATGACGAATACATGAAACGCTTCGACGTCGCAGTGCTGAAAAGTGACGGAGAAATCGTGGCTTTCGCCAATATGTGGCGTGGTGCGGACAAGTATGAAATCACCGTCGACCTCATGCGCTACATGCCCAATGTACACAAGCTTCTGATGGACGCGCTGTTTGCAAAACTGCTGATGGCCAGCAAGGAAGAAGGTTACAAGTGGTTCAATCTAGGTGCCGCCCCGCTTTCCGGCCTGAGCGGTAGCAGGCTGGCATCCCGCTGGAACCGTTTCGGCTCCTTCATCTACAAGCGTGGAGCCGATCTCTATCATTTTGACGGACTGAAAGCCTTCAAGGAAAAGTTCGATCCAGTCTGGACCCCGCATTACATGGTTTGCCCGGGTGGCCTGGAAACGCCGCGCGCGCTTCTCGATGCCACAACCCTCATCAATGGCAGTCCTCTGGAGTTCATCCGCAAATGACGAAAAGACGCGTTCTCTTCATTTTTCTTGGACTGGCGTTGGTGGCTGCGGTTGGCGCGTATGGCGCAATGCATACAGGCAAGATCGCCCGACTCTGGACGAGAATCACCGATTCCGATGAACCGGTCATCCACGCCAGTGCTGAAAGACTGTCCAATATTCCGGTCTACATGCCGAAGAACGATCCCGTCGGCCTTGCGATTTTACTGAGTGACGAAGGAGGTATGAGCGACCGGGAGAAGAGCTTCATGGACGCCATGCTTGCCCGGAACATGATCGTTCTGCCGGTCGAACTCGGCCCGTGGCGCGCCGCCCTCGATAAGGAAGATGGCGATTGCAACTATCTGGACTCGGATTTCGAAGCCATCGCCAAGGAGGCTCTGCGTGGACTTGATTTGGGCGTCTATTTTCATCCCGTTCTGACAGGCGTTGGACAAGGCGCTACCATCGCATATGCCGCAGCCTCGGATTCTCCGGATGCGACGATTGCAGGTGCGGTATCGCTTGATCCGGTCCCGGCCAAGACCCGTCTGCCTTCCTGCACCGAGAAAGCCGACGCGACCAAGGCACCCGATGGCGGCTTCACCTATGGCTTCAACGCGGCAATTCCCGCCCCTGCCCTTGTGGTCGGTCCCAGCGGATCGCCGGTCAACAATCCGGTTACAGCCCGCCACGAAAATGTCGCCGTGCTTCAATCCGCTCCGGAATTTCCTGCTCGCCTGAAAATGGCTGTCGACAATGTCGTCGCCATGGCGGATCAGGACGCCAAAAACGAAGCCCTGCCTATCGTCGATCTTCCCGCCAAAGGCGGCAAAGCCGATATGGTTGCCGTCTTTTATTCGGGTGATGGTGGCTGGCGAGATCTCGACAAATCCATTGGTGAATGGCTGCAGGCTCATGGCGTTCACGTGATCGGTGTGGATTCGCTTCGCTATTTCTGGTCGGAACGAACGCCGGAAGAAATAGCCAATGACACGACGGCCATGATCAAGAAGGCCGACCCGACGAACAAATTGCCGGTTGCAGTTCTGGGCTACTCATTCGGCGCCGATACATTCCCCTTTGCCTGGAAATATCTCGACCCTTCCATACAGGACCGGACGAAAATGATCGGGCTTCTCGGTGTCGAGACGACGACGACCTTCCAGGTTTCGATTGAAGGCTGGCTCGGAATGGATGGCGACAAGGATGTCGTTCCTGCTATCTCGACAATCCCGCTTGATCGGGTTGTTTGCGTCTATGGCGAAGAAGAAGACGATACCGCCTGCACAGCTGCCGAGCTCAAAGGGATGGAAGTCATGAAACTGGCCGGCGGTCATCATTTCGATGAAAATTATGAGCCAATTGCCGCCAGTCTTCTGGAAAAGATGCGCGTCCGTGCCGGACTGCCGCCACGACCGGCCAGTTGATAATTAAGCCAGAGCTGGCGCCCGGAAGACGGACGCCAGCTTTTGATTTAGCGCACGACAGGTTTTTGACCACCAAACCACCAGCGCACGGAATCAACCAGCAAGAATGCAATCAGACTAATACCGACCAATGGCAGCGTCCAACCTACAAATACAGCAGCGATTGCGATCCCAATCTGTTGCGCGGCAGTGAGACGTCTCCAGCTTGCGATCAACGTTCTGGGCATTGATCCTTCAGGCGGGCGACGCTGCCACCAGATGCGATAGCCATAGACAATCATCACAATCAGCGAGAGGCCGAGCGCAGCCATCACGATCTGATTAGTGACCCCGAACAGGACACCCATATGGAGATCGATACCCCAGCGGATCAATTTTGCGATAAGCGGAAAACTCTCGAAGTCAGCACGGCTGATAACCTCCATATTTTGGGGATCGAGAGCAATCGTATCCACTTGTGTCGGCCAGGAACGGTCATATTCACGCACCAGCCAGCCTTGATCCGATGAACGGGGCAGTCGGATTTCAAGCATCGGGGAATCGAGGCCTGCCTGTTGTGCAGCCAGATAAACACTATCCAGCTGTCCGACATGATCCTGCACATCCCCTGTTCCGGACGGCATCGGCATGCCGCCATGGTCCTGATGCGCACGCTCTTGGCTAGATTCTGTCGCCTTATTCAGAACTGTCGAAACTGAAGGCGTAATCCAGCCAACCGCCGCTCTGAACTGATCAATCCTTTCCCCCGCCAATTGCGACCAGGTCATGCCGGTTGCCGAAAGGAACAAAAGACCGACAGCTATCCAGATACCGACCTGACTGTGAAAGCGACGGGTCTTCAGGTGGAGATTTTTCGTTTGTTTTTGTTTTCGCCGGATCTTCCGATTCCACCACCAAAGCAGAGTGCCGCCTAGAGCCGCGATCCACAGCCAGGATGCTGCGAGTTCACTGTAGTAACGCCCAAAATCCCCAAGCATCAGATTGCGGTGTAGGTAGTCGATCGCCGCGCGAAACGGCAAGGTCCCACTTGTGCCATAGACAACGAGGTCGCCCTTTACTGCCAGCGTGACGGGATCGATGAAGATTGCCCGGCTTTCAGATTCTCCCAATCCAGGCTGGGTGAACATGACCCGTGTATTCCAGCCGGGCGCAATTGAAGGCCTCACGGCAAAAAGTTTTGGGCCCTCGCCTATAAAGGCTTCGGCCGCCTTCACCTGGTCCGCCAATGGCTGCAAGGTTCCAAGTGATGCGGTACGCAACTGGTCGCGGTAGATGTAGTTTTCAAGCTGAGGCGTCAGCACATAAAGCGTGCCCGTCACAGCTGCAATCAAGATAAAAGGACCAACAAACAGGCCGACATAGAAATGAAGCCGTGTGATGAAGGCCTGGAAGCCGGAGTTCGCAGAACTAGTGGTATTCGGCCGTGCCTGTACCCCAGCTTTTCCTTCAAGAAGCGTATCCGTCATGGAACCCTCCTTGAAAAGCAGTCGAAGCACAGCACAGTGCGTGGGCAGCCAGCATTGGCTGCCGCGATAAAATCATGATTTTGCATCGATATCTCCAAACGATATGAAATTGCCGTCGCGGGGCGGCGGCGTCGTTTTCAAAGATCGTGCAAAGCGGGAGGCCCTCTGGCTTGAGCAGCCGTAACAAACTGACCAGGAGGTGCGCGAACCGCGAGAGGAAAAGCGACCGTGTCTTTCGCAACAATCGAATCGAAAGACACGGTGACAGGCTGTTCTGGCAATCCTGTCCCAATGGCACACGCGGCCTGACATAGGGTCGAGCAGCAATGTCTGGCGAGATCTTTCAGGGGAGCGTTCGCATCTGCCTGCGTCGTGTGGACTGAACAGATCACGGACGAGGGACCAGCGCTCCACGCCGCCATGGAAGCCTGCGCGTATGCCGTTACCAGCCCTTGCAGAAGAATAACAAGCGTCAGCGATACAACCCAAAGGGCGGTATCCGACCGATCGCCAACAATTCTTCTACGCAAGGTCATGATCGCTCATGGCATTCTTGCAATGCAAAGTCACTGCGACAAAGGTGAAATGAACCAATTTGAAGAGAAAGTGGTGAGCGCGCAGGGATTCGAACCCTGGACCTACTGATTAAAAGTGGCTTCCGCTCATACAATTTAGAACATCATGAACGCTATGAAACATCGGAAGTCCCTGCAAAACATGGGGATTTCTGTTCTATAGTGTCCAGCGGCGTATCAGCGAGTTTTGACATTTCCGTACCCATACGGTACCCAAATGGAAATCAGAAGATTTTCATCAGTAGGTTCAATATGGCTAAGGTGCGTCTGACTACTCGCTTCATTGACAATGTCTCGGTCGATGTGCGGACCGATTACCATGACACGCTCGTGCATGGGCTTTCGTTGCGGGTTTCGCCCGCTCCTAAGCAGAAGCCTTCCAACAAGAAGTTGACGCCCCCCACACCCACGAAGACTTGGAACCTTTTTTACACCCGCGAAAGCGATGGCGCGAAACAGCGCGTGAAGCTGGGCAGGTATCCTGCGATGGACTTGGAAAGCGCTCGTGCGAAGGCGCTGAAGGCCATGAGTGGTATTTCTGATGGTGAAGACCCAGCCGAGCAGAAACGCGCTAGGCGGGGCGCTATGACGGTCGAGGAGTTAGGCGCGCTTTATATCGAGAAGTATGCCCAGCGGAATAAGAAGACTTGGAAGCAGGATGAGCAACTTCTCAAGGCCGATGTCTATCCTGAAATCGGGCGCATGAAAGCCGAGGCGGTTAAGAAGCGCGATATTCTGGACATCGTTGAAGCCAAGGCCGAGGCGGGCAAAGGGGCGCAATCGAACAACTTACTGGCGGTCATCCGCAAGATGTTCAATTGGGCAGTGGATGGTGACTATCTCGAAGCCTCGCCTGCATCTGGCATCAAACCGCGAGCGAAGCCCGTCAGGCGCGACCGAGTGATTTCCGGTGAGGAGGTCAAGGCAATCCTAAAGGCGCTTCCTGACGCCGCTCTAAGCCAGCATACGGTGAGCATCATTCAGCTACTGTTCCTAACCGGGCAACGCTCCGGCGAGGTATGCGGCATCAAACGCAGCGAAGTTGACCTTGACGGGAAGAAATGGACGATCCCAGGCAGCCGCACGAAGAACGGAAACACGCACGTTGTCCCTCTACCCGAGCAGGCGCTGGCGATCCTTTCCAAAGCGGTAGCCGCCGCCGACAAGGACGAGGAAGACCCTGCCCTATTCAGCCGCGTAGATAATCCAATTGAGAGCAATGCCATCGCGCAGGCGGTTAGGCTGAAGCTTCAAGTTTCCGGCGAACGATGGACGCCTCACGACATACGCCGCACGGTTGCGACGGGAATGTCTAATCTCGGCGTAATGCCGCACATTGTGGAAGCCTGTCTAAACCATATCAGCGGTTTCAGGTCTGGTGTCGCAGGCGTTTACAACCGCGCAACGTATGAGCCGGAGAAGCGGGAAGCTCTGGAAAAGTGGGCGGATAGCTTGTCTGGAACACTAAACGAACCAACAGTGAACAAAATAGCACGGGTTTAGTGTGGATAGCGCGCCCTAGAACGGGTTGCACTGTAGGGATCATGCCCCTTTTACGATATATTGGAAGGCAGTTAATCGATTGCCGGAACGGTGAAGTCATGAGCAAATCTGTAAATAGCATCAAGTCGTTAATCAGCATTCGTGAAGTGTGTTCTATTACTTCTTTCTCCCGCTCCACGTTGTGGAAGAAGGTGAAGGAAGGTGCATTCCCTAAGCCGATCTCGCTGAGCGATGACGGTATTCGGAAAGCCTTCGTATCCGATGAGGTTCAAGCGTGGATCGATGATCGTATCTCCCTGCGCGATCAGAAGGATGCGGCATGAGTGAGTTCGTCACCGATGATGGTGAAGTGCTCGACTATGCCACGGCGAAGGCCAAGGCAAAGTCCAGCATTGCCACCTTCAAATTCGAACTTCTGGAGACTGTTCGCGGTGACCCCCGGTTGAGTGCAGCGCCATGCGAAGCCGTCATCGGGGTTCTCATCTCGTTTCTTTCGGTGGATGAGAGATCGCTAAAGCCGACGTTGGTCTATGCCTCAAGCATTACAATCATGGCGAAGACCAATATCAAGACGAAGCTATCAGCGAGAAAGGCGCGAAAGCTTCTCGAAGAGCAGGGGTATCTGGTCAGGAAAGGTACGACAGCAAGCGGCTGCGAACTCTATCAGGTCTGTAACCCCCACGTCGAACGTGTGAAAATGCACATGCAAGCGAAAGCTGAAAAGCTCAAGGAAGATGCGGCAGCGGCTCGCGAGGAATATCGGAGGAAGAAGGCCCTCAAGCTTCACAGGGGGTCAACGAATGACCCCACGGAAAATGACGAGGGGGTTATTAATTGTCCCCACAGGGGGTCAACGAATGACCCCAATATCGTAGAGCACTACCGTGGAAAGGCTAGCATAGAAGAAAAGGAATTCCTTTCTGCCTATGGAGAGGAGGACAATCAGTGTCAGCCTTTACCTGTTCCGGCCTCGCAGGAAGAACTTGAACACATGATGACGGAAATTTGCTCCGGCGTCTCAATATCTCCTGCGGTCACATCGTATTTGAGGCGAATGCTTCTGGCCGGTGAGCTAACGCCGGAGATCATCACTCAGCAACGGGCCTTCGCGGAAAGGCATGCAGCATGAAGCAGCTTGACCTATTTGAATGGGCTTCCACGCGCCGAACCGCACAAGTCATCAACTGGATACCGCACCTCGCCAAAAGAATGTGGGAAGAGCGGAATATTCCTATCCAGCCGCAGCAAGCAACAATCATGGATTTTCGGACCACGATTTATCAGACAGGAGAAAGGAAACGCGCATGATTGTGAGTAAGCATCCAGACGGCGGTTACTGTGTCATGAACGGCGCTTCTGTCGTCGCAGGCCCTTTCGAAACGAACTCGGACGCATGGCGCGCCTTGGACCGTATAACAGGCGATCCGATTAATCCGGCGGAGAAGAAATCCGAATGGATCGCCAGCAAGATCATTGGAGGTGCAGCATGAGCGACCCGAAAGAATTGGCTCGCGAACGCAAGCGCCGTCAGCGCGCCCGTGAAAAGCAGGTGAAGCAACTGGAGTTCATCAGAACGGACGCCAGCCTATTCTTGCACCCGGATCGCCTGAGCCAGAAAGCAGGCGCACCGAAGCATCTGCTTCGCCGCATGGCTATCAAGGAGATCGTAGACAACGCGCTCGATGCCTCGCCTACGGCTATTCTGACAACGGTGGACGCTGACACCTTCGTTATTCAGGATAACGGCGACGGGATCGACCCGGCGAAAGTGCCAACGATGTTTTCCGTCACGCGTCCTATGATGTCCACGAAGCTCATTCGGCGTCCTACACGTGGCATGGTGGGAAACGGTAATCGTGTCGTTGCCGGTGCCGCCTTCGCAAGCGGTGGCGGGCTGACGGTTGAAAGCCGTGGCGTGAAGCAGGATCTTTCATTTGATCTCCAGTCAGGTGAAACCGTCGTCATCGACCGCACGGACAGCGAAGTCACGCAAGGCACACGGATCACGATCCGGTTTGGCGCAGCACTGCCGCGTGACGAATATGCGACTGCATGGGGCGACACGGCTATTCGGCTTGCGGGCAATTCAGCCAAGCCAATGCTGACACATCCAGATTGGTATTCCGAGGCGTCATTTGCTGAACTTGTTGGCGCGGCTCGCGGATCAGCTCAAGACCTTGCTGACCTATTCGGGGTGGACCTATGTCACGCCGAGGATGGTCTTATTGAGCAAGATGAATTTGCCGAGCATGACCGTGACATTGGTCACGCTGACAGCGGCCAGATTGTGCAAGGTCAATCCACCGGCCAGCCGCGTGACATCCAGTCTCTGACGCTGGAAAAGTTGAAGGCGCTTGCTCCGAAGGCTCCGGTACTGGTGCCGATTTCAGAAACCGCATTCTCTGGCTCCTACAAGGTCGAAAGCATCCAAGCCAACGTTGCAGGGGCGTTTGTCCCGGCGGTTATCCAGGTATGGGCTACGTCTCAAACGGGTAACACTAGGATCGCATTGATAGTGAACCGGACGCCAGCCGTGGCAGACATGTCTGTGCAAGTTGGCGGTGACGCATTTATCAGCGGATGCGGCTTGCAGTGGGAACACATCGGCACGGTTCCCAAAGGCGATTACGGCATCATCATTGCAGTCACGACGCCAGCCGTTGCGCTAATCAGTGACGGCAAGACGCCCGATCTGTCGCCATTCAAGGAGGGATTGAAATCTGCAGTCGGTCAGGCTCTTCGACGCGCTCACAGACCGAAGCGGCGAGGCATATCCATCAAGGATGCAGCCTACGAAATTATGGATGTCGCGTATCGCAAGGCCAGCGCATCGGGAACGCTGCCCGCCAATGCTCGTCAGATTATGTATGCGGCCCGCCCGTATATTCTGGAAGTGACCGGACAGGACAAGCTAGCCGATGCGTATTTCACGCAAACGCTGCTGCCGTCCTTCATGGAGGAAAATCCAGAACTGACCGCTGAGTGGGATGTCGTTTACGATGCGCGTGGCCATCTGGTCGAGCCACACACGGAGCACAGCTTGCCATTGGGTACGTTGCGCGTTCGTGAGTACATGCGCCTTCGTCCTCGCCATGACATCGGGTCGCTTGTATCTGCAAATGTGTCAGGGCTTCACCCGACTGCCGGACCCGGTGACAGATACGGCACGGTTCTGTTTATCGAGAAGGAAGGCTTCGAGCCGCTATTGAGGGCATCCCGAATTGCGGAGCGTTACGACCTTGCTGTGATGTCCACCAAGGGCATGTCCGTTATCGCGGCCCGTGCTCTGGTTGATCACCTTTCGGCTTCCGGTATCAAAATTCTGGTGGCGCACGATCTCGATATGGCCGGTATTCGGATTTTCGGCACTCTGGGAGCCGATAGCAACCGTTACCAGTTCAAGCATCAGCCTGACATCCGCAGATTAGGCCTGACCCTTGAGCAAGCCGTTGAAATGAGCCTTCAGGACGAACGGCAGGAAATCAAAGGCGACCATGACCGGATCATTGAAGGGCTGAAATCCTATGGCGCAACCGCATCTGAATTGAAGTTCATCACGTCAGGCAGGCGCGTTGAACTGAATGCAATGCCGTCCGATCAGTTCATCGAATGGATCGAGCGTGGATTGCAGGCGCACGGTGTTCAGAAGATCATCCCATCGCCGGAGACCATCGAACAGCGCGCACGGCAGATTATTGCCGTGCAGCATATTCATGATGAAATCCGCAAGCTGGAGCAACTGGGGCGCGAATACGCATCTACGGTTCCCTTGCCGAGTAACCTCACCGACATGATGCGCGATGCCTTCAGGACCGATCCTACAGCACCGTGGGAGGGAGCTTTGCTTGTCGCCCTACAGAATAATGGAGGTGCAGCATGACCATCTGGCGACTTGAAATCTACCGCGCAGAAGATCGGCTTTTGCTAATCCAGTCCAACGGTATCTGGAAAGTTGTCCGGTCCCTGTTGCGAGAAGCCATCAGAGGGGTGAAACCATGACCAATCAAAATCCCCGCGTACTCGAAGCGGCCCGTTGGCTGGCGACCATTCCAGAGCACCATAAGCCGAGGCCGGTTATCCCGGAGCTTATGAAGCTGTTCAATCTGACTGCATTGGAAGCTGGGCAGGCAGCTACCGAGGCGCGATTAATCCGTGCGAGGTCGAATTGACCAGGAGGAACCGCAACAGACGTGTCAGGACGGCAGCAGAGCGTCAGCGTGATCGCCGCGCACGTCAGCGCCGTGGCGACGGACTATTCCCGCTTGTGCTTCCAGATGAAGCGATCCGGGACTACCTAGTCGAAAACGGCTATCTCAAGGAATGGGACGAAGACGACTTTGAACGGGTAAGGGAAGCTCTTGAAGTCCACATTCGGGAGCGTGTCACGCGTGACGGGTCGTGACGATGCGGGGTGATATGTTTGTCAGCAATGGCAAACAAGGCACCCAACATGACCCGAAACAACAAAGATCAGAAGGGCGCGGAATACTTCACCCGCGCTCTTCGCCTTCCAGAGAAACCCCGCCAGCTTGTCGATGCTGGTCAGGCTTATGAAGCAACCCGGAACGCCAGATCGCTAGCAGCGCGTGAGCTTTCCGATATGCGGATGACCCGCAGCAATGCCGAGCTAGGCGTAACCGTTCAGTCGATCCCTACCCAGGCCCAGATTGATGATGCAGCCGACAATCTGGCCGAGCTTGTCAATCAGGATACCGAGACAAGCGGCACCTTCAACGCTCTCAATCGTGAATACGTACAGACCGCAAATCAGGCACTCCAGCCAGTCTATCAGGATTATGCCGTCGCCGTGCTCGAAGCTGTGGAGCGCCTCGATATCCTCCTGAAAGTTGGTGAAGATTTCCACCGTGATGCCGTTCGGGCCGGTGTGTCTCCAGATCATCCAGCAATTTGCGGCAGCAAGGGCCAGCGCGGCCTTGTCGACAACTCCCTGAAACTTGCCCGGAGTTGGTGCCGATGATCTTCAGCATGTTCTCAGATGATGGCATCAGCCTGGAGCCGACCGAAGCCGTGAGGCAGCGCAATCTCAAGCTTGCCGAGCGTCACCGCGCCAAGGGCGATTATGTCCGTCATATCGAGATCGACATCAAGGGATCGATCACCGAAGAGCTATTCTGTGATGTCGTTGAAAAGCTCGCTTCGGCACCGGCAGCCCATTCGATCGATCTGATTATCGATTGCCCCGGAGGCGAGTGCTTCCCGGCAATGTTGCTACACAAGCAGCTTCGCGACCATCCCGCCGGACGCAAGACTGCTCATATCGTCGGTAGCTGCGAAAGCGGTGGCCTGTTGATCGCACTGGCGGCAGATCGGCGGATCGCCAGCCGGACATCCTCATTCCTCATCCATCAGTCACGATGTGGGGAATACTCGGTCACATCTTGGAAGGCCGGTGATTTCCAGCGTCAGGCAGATCAGTTCCGGGCGATTGACGCGGACATGTTCGCCCTGATCGCGCAGCGCACCAATCTGGACGTTTCCACGATCCAGAACATCGCGTCCGACGAAGAACCTTCATCAATCGAATGGTGCCTTCAGAACGGCGTCATACACGAAATCGCGGAGGACCGGACATGAGCCTGCGAGACTTAATCAAGAACGCCTCACCGGAGCTTTTGAAATCGTCCGTCCAAACGGGCGTTTTCTATGAGGCGATGGCCGAAGTCATGGACGCATTCAATGCGGTCAAGAAGCGGCTGGATGCCCTGGAAGAAGGCGGCATCAGATATCGGGGCGTCTATCAGCGAGCACAGCCATACTCGAAGGGCGATGTCGTCACCTACAACGGCAGTGCATGGATCGCTCTCCGCTCTCTCAAGGAAACCGAAGAACCCAGCACATGCGACGGCTGGATGCTCATGGTGAAGAAAGGACGTGATGCGTGATGACGGATGATGAATTTGAAAAGCGAATGGTCTCAGCGATTGAGAGAGCGCTTCAAAAGGCGGGTTCCGATAATGGGAGCGATAAACCCGTTTCTCTTCAGGAAGCATTTGATCAGGGCTTCGAAGCCATGAAGGGCTACATCGATCGGTCGTTTGACGAAATCCAAAAGGAACTGAGCCACCTGGCGGAACGCATCGCGGCGGTAGAGGAAAAGGCCGGAGATCCTGCACCATGACCCTAAATAAGGAAGAGAAGGACGCCTCATTCGATAAGCCGATTGAAGACCTATTCGGCATGGACGCTTTGGATAAGCTCCAGAGAGTGGAAGAAGAGTTCGGTATCCGCGCCAGGTACGAGGTCGAGCTATTCCTGCGAGGCTATGCCTGTGCCACCGAGTTCATGGGGCGCGAGCCTACCAAGGCAGAGCAGAAGGCAATCTTCACCGCCGTGAAACGCCGCACGGATGGGATGACATTCTGATGGCTAGACCTAAGCTGAAGATGATGAAGCCGCTGGTCTCGACCATGCAGCCTCGCCTTGGTCCCGCACCTGGTAGCCAGAAGAGCCGTGACGCACACCGCGTGAAGGTAGAGCCGTGGCGTCGGTGGTATCGCATCGCCCGGTGGCAGAAGCTTCGCATGAAGATATTTACCCGCGACCTGTTCACCTGTCAGATGTGTGGACGGCTTGAGCCTGACACCTCCAAGCTGGTTTGCGATCACCGCGAACCACATGGCGGCTGTGAGACCAAGTTCTGGGATGAGACGAACCTGCAATGTCTCTGCAAGACTTGCCACGACGGCGAAAAGCAGCGCCTCGACCATCAGATGAGGGCCTATCGATGACCGGGGGGGCCGTTCTGATCCTAAATCGGGCCTTCAGCGCGTACCCACGCCCAAGGCATCCGCATAATTTTTTCCCTCGGACCGAAATTGTTAAGCGAAACGGCGGAATGACCGAAAAACCATCCCCACGCTTGATCCTGAAAATCCGGGCTTCTGACCGCGCCACAATGGCGGCGGCACCCCATTTTTATTCGGAGAGTTAACATGAACACCGAAACCGCGAAGGCGTTAACAGTTAACGCAAAGATCAACGGCAAGCAGGTCAATATCGGTATCCAGCGTCATGCGCTGCCATACTTCGAACTGGACCACGGCGCGGCCTTTCCGACGCTTCAGCGACTGATGCACAATGGCTGGAGCGTGGATGATGTCACCAACGTTCTGAATTTCGCCGTCCGAAAGCAGCCCACCGAGGGCATGGACGCGATGCAGTGGCAGCTATTCAACAAAACTGGGTTGCTGAAGCGGCAGGACAAGCAGCCCACCATCATTGACGATGCGGTCAAGGCGAACGGCGCAGGCACATATGCTGTTCTCGCCTCCATGGTCCTCTATGCGGCGCTATACGGACTACCGCCAGAGGATGCGCATTTCGATGACGCGGAAGCGCAGGGAGAAGCCCATGGCTAAAGGCTGGTATCTGAGCGGTGAATTTAAGCGGCGTATGCTTCGGTTGCCTGAAAAGGTCCGCAAGGACACTAATCGGGCCATAGAGCAGAACGCCGACGAATGGGTGCGTGTGTCCCGCAGCATGGCCCCGGTCGATCCGAAGGACGGCATCCATCTGAAACCGAGCATCCGCCATTACGAGACCGAGACCGGCGGTCAGGTTGTGCGGGCTGGCGGTGAAGCCACTACGCGCCCCGTCAAGGACGGCCAGAGCGCGACATACGATTACGCGCTGGCGCAAGAGTTCGGCACCCAGGAGATGGCGGCTAATCCCTTCTTCTGGCCCGCTTATCGCCTGTTCAAGAAGAAGTTCGCGAGCCGCCGTAGCCGTGCCATGAACAAAGCAATCAAGGATTTCAACAATGGCCAATGAACCCGCACTGTATGCGCGCATGGAAATGCGTGTTAGCCAGGCCGAAAAGCAGATGGCGAAGTTTGCGCAGAAGCTGGACAGCCAGATGGGCGGCATGGAGAGCCGCACCAACCGCGCCGCGAAGAATATGGAAAGCTCGCTTAGTCGCGGCTTCTCCAAGATGAAGGGCATCGTTTCCGAATTTGGGAAGGGCCTGTTTGCGGGCATCGCTGCCGGTGGCGTGGTTGGTCTCGCCACGAGTGTCCAGGCTGTTACAAAGTCATTCGCTGATCTTGGTCGCGAAGCTCAGACCGCCGGTATTAAGGTCGAGGATTTCCAGAAGTGGCGTTATGTGGCCGATCAGAACCGTATTGGCATTGACGCCCTGATTGACGGTTTCAAGGAATTGAGCCTCCGGGCTGATGAATATATCCAGACCGGCAAGGGGTCGGCAGCAGAGAGCTTCCAGCGTCTCGGTATGTCACCGGCAGAGGTGAAGGAGCGCATCAAAGACCCCTCGAAGTTCATGCTTGAACTGATCGACCGTACCCGCCGTCTGAAGGACACAGCGGCAGGCGTCCGCATATTCGATGAACTTCTAGGCGGTCAGGGTGGCGAACAGTTTGTCAGGCTTATTGAGCAAGGCCGCGAGGGCATCACCGCCACGCTCAACGAAGCCGAGAAGATGGGCGCTGTCTTCGATGCTGAATTCATCAAGAAAGCCGATGAAATCGACAAGGCTTTTAACCGGCTGGCGACCACGATGGGTACGGCGGTCAAAGGAGCTATCGTTGAAGCAGCAACCGCGCTGCAAGGTTTCCTGTCATCGTGGAAGAGCCTTGAAGACAAAACCCTGTCTGGCATCAATGCCGAACTGGACACGCTTTCGAAGCGCAGGGAACAGCTTCTTGCTCAAAAAGGTGGATGGGAAGATAGCGTTCTCGGCGTCATTGGTAAGGATGCAGCTACAGAGCTAAAAGCCGTAGACGAACAGATGGCGCGCCTCCAGGATCGCAAGGACGAACTAACCGCGGTCAAGCTCGACACCATCACAATTGAGCCGCCGGTAAAGCCATATATCCCGCCTGAAACCACGAAGAAGGGCAAGTCGGATGAGGAAAAAGCGCGTGACAGGGCAGCCAAGGCCGCAGAGCGCGAGCGAAAAGCGGTACAGGATTTAATCGCTGACCTTCAGTTCGAAGCGTCTCTGGTGGGCAAATCGGCGCTGGAAAAGGAGAAGATGACTGCTCTTCGCCATGCTGGCGCAGCGGCCACGGCGGCAGAGAAGGCCCAAATCGAGCAGCTTGTGGAGGCAAACTACAAGGCGACCGAAGCATACGACAGGCAGCAGGCAGCTATTCAGGAAGTCAACGATGCTGGCCGTGAGTTCGCCGGTACGCTCGTGTCTGGCCTTCTCAGTGGTGCAAAGGCTTCTGATGTCCTGTCCGATGCTCTGGGCCGACTGGCTGACCGTTTCCTGAATTCGGGTCTGGATGCTCTATTCGGAGGCGGTGGCAGTGGCGGGATCGGTAGTATCTTCAGCAGCATATTCGGCGGTGGCAGTTCCGACCCATGGTCCGGTTTACGGCTGGCAGGCGGCGGTCACGTGCGCGGTCCCGGTTCCGCGACATCTGACAGCATCTTTGCAAAGCTCTCCAATGGCGAGTTCGTTGTGAACGCCAAGGCGACGAAACAAAACCGGGGCATTCTGGAAGCAATCAATAACGGCATGTCTTTGGACCACTTCGCGACCGGCGGATACGTGCCTGGCGGTGAAGCTGGGGCCGAATGTGTGCTGGCGATAGGAGGCCGGGCATGAGCGCGTTAGCTATATCAGTTGGAACAGACGGCATTCTCGTTGCATCGGATGGGGTTTGCTACACCTACGAGACAGGCGAGGTCTCCGGCTTCGTCTCCAAGGTCATCTTGTTACCGGAATTTGATTGCTTCATCGGCTCAACCGGCGCGGGCGCATTCGCCGTTGCCCTGCGGTGGGAAGTCAACCAGCAGATCAACAGCTTTGACGATCTGGTGGAGGGAATAGCAAGCTTCTGCGAAACTGTTCATCGCAAGCTTTTCACCGACGTCTGGGGCGAATGGTACCGAGGCCCGATTAGCGAAGTCTCTTGCGTCATCGGTGGATGGTCCGACGCAAGGCAAGCGTATGAGGCGTACCGAGTGGTTAGCTATGAAAAGCCGAGTGTGAATATGAGCGACGGCGGGTCTCTCACCCTAGAACCCTTCGTCCGGTATCCTCTGCCCGCTGCAACATGGTGCAATCATCTGCCAGATACGATGCACGAATTCAATCTCGTGCCGCCGCTGCCCAACGAAGATACGGGCGATATTCTGTTGCGGCTGGTATGTGCTTGCCGCGCCGATAGCGCGTTTGTCAAAGGTGAGGAAGAACGCGAGGGCGATAATCGTCATTACATGGCTGGCGGTTTTATTCAGATGTCCGCCATTCAGCAGGGACATACGCAATCGTGGATCGCTCATAGGTGGCCCGAAGATCAGATCGGCAAGCAGATCGACCCGAACGGGCCGGAACGCTACCCGGAATGGCTGAAAGAGCGCTACGAGCAGGCCAAGGCAGTTAGCGAGGTGGCGGCATGACATCACCGTCCCTTGAGCTACAAAGGGCCCTATACGACCGTCTCAAGGCCGACCCGGCGTTGTCCGAGATTATTGGTGGCCGTGTCTACGACATCGTGCCTGAAGGCGCGGCATTCCCGTATGTCTCGTTCGGACCGTTCGATGAATTGAGCGATGACGCGCAGTGCATCACCGGCTTCGAGATCAGCATCCAGCTTGATGTCTGGTCGCGATCCGTAGGCTTTCCGGAATGTCGTCAGGTTGGCGATCTGGTCAGGCGCGCCGTTCTCGGTGCCACAATCGAACTCCCTGACAATCGGCTCGTATCGATCAACCACCGGCAGACCATGACAATGCGTGATCCTGACGGGCTGACCAGTCACGGCATCATCAACTTTGTCGCATTCGTTGAACAGTCGGAATAGGACACCAGATGACAGTAGAAATCCGCGTTGCTACCACCGATGACAAGCCGAGACTGCTGGAGATGGCGGCGAAAGCCACTGAGGAGGTGTCGCCGTTTCCGGGCGATCCATCAGTTATCGAGGCGACAGCCGACAAGGCTCTTTCCGATCCTGATTTTTTGGTTCTGTCTGCAAAGACATACACCGATGACGGTTTAGAGACGGTCGGCTTCTTCTGTGCGCGTGTCGGTAATGGCCTATTCAGCACGGATCGGGAAGCGGAAGAGATCGCCGCGTATGTCGAGCCTGAGTATCGGGACGGTCACGCATTCGACGGCTTCCTTTCGTTCTACGAGACATGGGCGCGCAACAAGGGAGCCAAGCAGATTAAAATGCCTGCGCCCCGCAAGGGCTTTGAACGCATTCTTGAGAAGCGTGGTTATACGTCGGAAAACACACAGTTCTTCAAGAGGATCGAGGGCGGGGTCCTCTGATCCCCGCCACCTCTCCATCTGGAGACCCGTCAGCCCAGTTCATGCATCCATCTGCAATTGAGAAAAAGGGGGCGGGCATTCTCGGAATAATCGGCATCCGATCCCAGACCCGCCCGACAAGACAGCAATCATAAAACGTAAGAAAAATGAAAATTGTCGCGGTTTATGGAAAATAGTCTGGGCGTCGGGTACGCAGACACGTGCCTGCCTGACTGCCCGATACGCCCCCCCCTTTTATTGAATTGCGGATACGTGCGCTGTCCTGGCGCACGGGTCTCGGATACCGATCGGTGACAGTTTAAACCTCCCCCCGCCGCCTATTCCGTCAGTCCGCAAGCCAATATCGCGGGATTGATTGTCCTCTCATGCGGTGCGACGATCCTATTCATCCGCACAGCTTCAGCGTGGCCGTCGATGATGCTCCCCAGCCGATAGAAGCCCTTGCGCCTATCTGGCTTGATATAGCCTTCTGTGACCAGTTCCTTGAAAGCGATATCGCTTATGTGCAGCACCCGCGCACCATCGTATCGGTTGATGAGCATGGAGCGGATAGGCTTGTTGAGCTTCGACATGGGCAATCCACAACTGTTCAATATATGCGATCAATTATAGCGCATTGTTCACAAGATGTGATATATTCTGCGCAGTCTCCAATTCAGCAAGCAGGCCGTTCACATGACGACAGCACATGAGCTTTGCGCAGAGTTCGATATCGAGATCATTCCCGGTACCCAATACCCGCTACCCGGCCAGACACGCGCCGTTGCCACGATCAACCGACTGATTGAAAAGTATGGTGAAGGTCACGCCCGCATCGTTCTGTCCACCCTGGCAGAAGCAGCGGGAAAGCAGGGACTGATTGACAAGTACAGCCTATGGGCCGTGAGCGATCTTGTCCGGGCCTGCTCTGACTGGATCGAGACCGATCTATCAAGCTGGTATGAGGCCTGGGATCAGATGCCTATGGGCTTTGCTATGTGGGAATGTAACCAGCTATCAGGCACCGTTCCTCATCGTGCGGGACTTGCTGGGATGCTCTATCTGATGCTTTCCATGCATAGAAGCGCAAAACGGGCCAACAAAGCGCCGAATTACAAAGCCCTTATGAAAGCCTACGACGAAGAGAAATCGCTTCACCGGGCAACCTCGCAGGAACCAGTAGCCAATTCAGACGAAGGGCCGATGTTCCAGCCCTATACGCGCCACACAGACGCGCAGTTGATCGAGATAGGGCGATTTCTCATCCAGAATAAGCAATCGCTGCCATACGGTGAATTTGGGCCGTGGGTACGGGATAAGACCGGGCTGTCATACAAGACTGCGCTGAAAGCTATGAGACTGGCGCAGGCGGCTTAGGCCGCTACCCCCTCGCCAGAATATGTATTTTAATATCGAAGCCGTCATCATCATTGTTGTTCATTGATGAAAGCAAGCCAACCAAAGTATCGTCCGAATTATTCATGCCGATCTTATAGGCAAGCTTTTTAGGCACATATCCAATGTGACGATTAACCGAACGGCCTATCTCCTTCCAACATCCATAAATCTTGATTGCATATTCATCGACCTCATTCTCAGGTTCACGAATAAGCTGGATGCCAATATCATCAAGTTCATCGTCGGATTTTTGTGATTTAACGATGGCGCGGCCAAAATCAGCCACATTATCAGCTCTCGTGCCGGTTCCCATTACCAGAACATCAGATGCTAAAAGCTCCAGGCCATTCTTTGCTGCTAATGCTGCAAGTTCGTTGTGCTTCTCGTCTCGGTCGTGATCAGGTGTGGCGTGATCAAGTTTGATGCCTTTGCCTCGCAATTGTTCCGCAACGCCTATAATCAGATCAGACCATATGTCTTCAATCGTCTCAGCAACTTCGATCAGGCCGTCATAGACATCTTCGTCCAAATCTGCCGCATCTAATTTCTCGACAAACTGGTCAAATTCTTCGCTACCCTTAACCACCAGCTTATAAAGCCTATTCCCCTGATCGATGGTAAGGTTCGGATGCTTGAGCGCTTCAACCGTTTGCGCAGCGATCCTTTTTGCGAAGTCGCCCTTTGCTTTAAGTGTCCCCAGCCAATCCATTCAGCCTACTCCCCCTGTTTGCCGCAAGCTGGCAGAGGCGCGACGGGCGGTCAAGGGGTATGCCCAGATTTGGGCAGACCTAACGCGCCCAGATTTGGGCCGGCTGAAAGTTTCCCCAACTGGGGAAACATTCTGTGCAAATTTCGCATACATTCATCAAAAGGTGAGAGTTTCCAGAGTTCTGGAAACTACGGACGGTAGCGGCCCTACATTTTGGGACATTCGGCAAATTTGCCAGATGTTCGGTATGGGCCAACGTAAGCGCCAAATTGGCGGATACGCAAACCCGACACCGTGTCGCTTTTCAAAACGACAAATACCGTCGCTTTCAACCATTCGATTTGAGCGAAAGGTTGCTTAGGCTTTCAGCCGTACGCCGGGACCGCCATCGCGATTATCCCCGTTGGCGAGAAACACAATCCCCCTACCCTCTAGCGCCAACTGAATAGCCGAAAGCGTGGACGCCTTCGGATCAGCACTGCCGCGCTCGATATTATTCAAGCCCGTCGTTGACAGGCCAGCCAATTTTGCGAGTTCGGCTTGGGTCATTCCCAGCATCGCTCGCGCTCCGCGTATCTGTTCTGGTGTAATCATGTTTATTTTCTACACCGCGATTGTTTTTTTATCAAGTGGGCTTGACGATGATTGCAATTATGATTAATTCAATCTTACTTGATAAATTAACAAGTGGAGATTGAAAGATGCCGACACAACCAAGTCAGGCAACCGCCGAAGGTATGCCGAAAAACGAACGTCCCATCGACCGAGCAACCCGCCTCGCCTACGAGCTTTCCGACGCTCTGGACGAATATGCTGACGGTACAATGATGGCAGCAGTCACGCCACGCAATCGCTCAACTGGTTGCCCGGTACTCTTTGGTCCAATTAGCACTCACCGCGCCATGGTGGGCTTGCAGGCAACGAATACACAGCCATCACATGATCCACTGCTTGAAGCGATCGACGCTTATCTGGCTGGCCTGGATGACTTCAACAAGAACGCCCCCCAGGGCAATGAAGAGGCGCAGGCATATGCCGAGGTGTCTTATGGTCCACCGCTCGAAGTTCTCTGTAACTGGACACAGCCAGCATGGACCCGTCAGGGCGCGTTGAAAGCCTTGCAGATCGCAATGGCCGACAGCAACGGCGTTTATGGCTCGGAAGCTGCCGAACGCATGATACGGGCCGCTATGGGCTACCTCGCAGGCATTCAGAATTATGGAGCGGTCACATGCGAGTAACAGGCCCCGCAGTGAAACGTCTTCGCCGCTTGATGCTGGAGCAGTGGATTGAAGAAATGATCTGGTATCTCGACCGGATGGATGGCGATCCTGATTTAGAGGATGACGAAATCGAGGACGAGAATGAGCACGGCGGCGAAGTGACAGATGAGCCGCATGATCATAGCGACAGCGGCGACGATGAACTGACGCTTGGCTGGCCTGAACAGGTCACACAGCGCGGCATAGAAATGCCGGAACCATTCTCGGCAAACTATGATACCGACGACAGCCACGCCGATTATGGCGGGCCTCGCTCCCTCAGCTTTGACGGTAGTGGCTACCGGCAGGCGAGAAATGATCTTGCTAGGCTTGTCCGCCGCCGGAGGGCCGTCCAATGGCCTTCGTGAGAATTATCAGTGCGCGATGGGTTCTCAGGGCAGCAAGATGGTTCGCTGAACTGATTGCACCTGAGATCAGAACGCCAGTACCCAGCATTGCAAAAGAGTACCCATACGGTACCCACGACACAAACGCCCGAACAAATCAGTAGAGGAGTTACCGTAAATGTTTGATTTTGTTGGAGATTTTGGTGAGCGCGTTGGGGTTCGAACCCAAGACCTACTGATTAAAAGTCAGTTGCTCTACCGGCTGAGCTACGCGCTCCCTGTAGGAGCAAATCGCCCCCGGAAGTGCGGCGAAACATAAGGGCGGCTTACGGATTGGTCAACACCATAAAATCAGGTTTCTTCAACATAAATTCAAAAAAATCACAGGTTTGGGATACTCCATGCCAGACCGCCTCTTCCATATGCCGGTAAACAGGCGCTTTTCATGCTCGTTTGGATACTTAACACCCTGAGCAGAGGGGCGATTCTGAACCGCGAGGTGCCTAACCAGGACTATTCAGCTCCTGCTTCTCCGTGCCGGGCCTTGCCGCCCGCTCTTGCTACAGCTAGTTTCATTCCAATGACTTAATCTGCGTGGTGCTTCATGTCTCTGGCCACCAAGGCATTTTCTCATTTCCGACGTTCCTTGTCCGGCGTGGGTATCGCGCTCGGAACACTGTTTTTCGCCGCAGCCCTCACCCCCAGCCTTATCCCGCGAACCTACGTCATGCAGGGAATTCTCGGAGGTGTCGCCTTCGGAGCCGGTTATGGCATCGGCGTATTGTGGCGCTGGCTATGGCATTATCTGGAATTGCCTGAACCCCGGAATCGGCTGCGCAGTCGGGCCAATCTTGTGGTGGGTTTGGTTTGTCTCGCCGTGGCCGTCGTAGCACTCTATTTTGCCGCGGGCTGGCAGAACTCAGTTCGTGCAGTCATGGATATGGAGCCGGTGCCCAGCGCCTATCCAATGAGTGTCTCCGCGTTAGCTGTGCTGACATTTCTGGTTCTGCTAATTCTGGTTCGCCTTCTCATTCTACTAGGGAAATTCGTCTCCGCCAAAGTACAACTCGTTATGCCTCGCCGGTTAGCCAATGTCCTGGGCATTACGATCACTGTTGTGCTCATCTGGACCATCGCCAACGGCCTGCTCATCCAGTCCACTTTCAAGGTTCTGGATCGTTCGTTTCGCGAGTTTGACGCTCTGATCGAACCGGATCGCCCACAACCGACATCACCGAACGAGACTGGCAGCGCCGCTTCGCTTTTACACTGGAACGAGCTTGGGCGGGCTGGACGTGAGTTCGTTTCCTCGGGTCCCGGAGCTGCCGATATTGCTGCCTTGACTGGCGAAAAGGCTATAGACCCGATACGGGTCTATGCAGGTCTGCAAGTAGCCGATACGCCTGAACAACGAGCCGAACTAGCACTTGAGGAACTGAAGCGTCAGAACGGTTTTGAACGTTCTGTGCTGGTCGTCATCACTCCAACCGGTACAGGGTGGGTAGATCCAGCAGCCATGGACGGACTGGAGTTTCTGCACAATGGCGATGTGGCCAGCGTTGCCATGCAATATTCCTATCTTTCCAGTCCCTTGTCGTTGTTGTTCCAACCCGAATACGGAGCAGAAGCGTCCCGAGCTCTGTTCATAACCGTCTATAATTACTGGAAAGAACTTCCGCACGATCAGCGCCCACGTCTGTATCTCTATGGCTTGAGCCTTGGGGCGATGAATTCTGAAGTCTCAGCCGAGCTTTTCGAAATGCTTGACGATCCAATCAACGGTGCCTTGTGGAGCGGGCCACCTTTCCCGAGCAGGGACTGGAAAGCCATGACCAGACGAAGAAACCCTGGAACTCCAGAATGGCTACCAGTGTTCCGAGACGGCTCCTTTGCCCGCTTCATGAATCAGCATGGTGAAGCGCCGGGAAATGGAACCCGCTGGGGGCCGTTGCGGGTGGTGTATCTGCAATATGCCAGCGATCCGGTGACATTCTTCGACAGTCTATCGTTCTATCGTCAACCTGACTGGATGCAAGCACCGCGCGGACCGGATGTTTCACCGGAACTGCGGTGGTATCCTGTCGTGACCATGCTGCAATTGGCACTAGATATGGCTTTTGGGACCGCCACGCCGATAGGACACGGGCATGTCTATGCTCCGGAACACTATGTCAATGCGTGGCTGGAAGTCACCGACGTGACCGGATGGGACGCAGACAAGATCATGAGGCTAAAGCAGCACCTGCGCCAGAAAATGGATGGAGAAAACGTCGAAGGTTATGACCAGCGCGGGGGGTAGAACACATCCCGAAAAGGATGAAACGCTTTTCGGGATGTGCGTCAAACGTGACAGTCACGACCCAGCTGGTCTCTCTGCAACTATATCAATAGTCAGGTGATTTCTGCTGCGTCTGGGAATTGCTCAGGTTCAGCATGGGTATTGCTCCATTCGGTAGCATCGTGCTTGGCAGCTGGCCGTCCCATCGTTCTGCTTGCGTCAGTGCGACAAGACCTGGATTGTCACGCAGTGCATCGCCACGCGCCTTGATCGCGGTTGCTTCCGCCTCGCCCTTTACCCGTATCGCTTCTGCGTCGGCTTCAGCCTGCAGACGAACCGCATCGGCCTGAGCCTGGGCTTCGGCACGGCGTGCGTCTGCTTGAGCCTTTGCCTGCGTCACGGTGATTTCAGCCTGTACCTTTTCGCGCTCTGCATTCTGGCGGAGACGTTGCACTTCAACTTCGGCCAACATACGCTGTTCGATGGACTGCTCATAGGAGTCCGAAAAATCGATATTCTCGATCTGCACCGTGTCGATAATAACCGGACCGCGTACACTGCTCTGAATTGCCTCCGCAATTTCCTGATTGAGACGGCTACGCTCCTGAATGGCTTCCACAGCATTGAATTTGCCGAAAACAGTCTTGCTTTCCTCAAAAACGCGTCGCTCGACAAGGCGGGACAAGAGGCCGTCTTCACCGCCGTAGGTCGCGTAGACTTCCTCCACACGGTCTGGCGGAATGCGATAATTGACCGACAGGTTCATCGTAGCTGGTTGCTGATCGCGGCTATAGGCTTCCATGCTGTTATAGATCGCAGCCTTGGATTGCACCGATATTCGCACAATCGAATCGATCACCGGAATTTTGAAGCCCAGCCCCGGTTGTGCAACGCCGGAAACCGCCCCATAGCGCAAAACAACGCCGCGCTCACCTTCGTCAATCGTGTACCAGGAACCAAGTACTACGCTCAGTACGCCGAGTATAACTATACCGGCCAAAGCCTTGGGTAAAATCTGGCGCATCCCGTCTCCTTTAGCGCTTCGTTATGAAATGGGGAGACCGAAAGCGATTCAACAAATGCACCCCGGAATCTTATCCCGCCGCCTTTTAGAATGCACTGATATGGATGACAATTACTCACGGATACAGTTGATAGACTTAGTCCACAAAAACAAAGCCGCCCATGAAGGGCGGCTTCATTGAGTTTAACAAATTTCCACTGTCAGTATGGCGAATAACACTGCTGACGAGGACCGTTATACGGCTGGAAAGTGTTGTCGGAAGCCCGATAGGACCGATAACGATTATAACACCACTGGACATGCGAGTTGCTGTAACCGTAAGCAGGCGCGCGATAGACCGGTGGGGGCGGCGGAGCTGCAATTGCACCACCAATGATTGCGCCAGCGCCGAAAGCTGCGAGCGGATACCACCACCCATCATTGCTGCGACGATAGCCATGACGGTAGTGCCGATAACCGCGGTGTCCATTCCAATAGCCAGGTCCCGGACGATGAGGACGACCATGCCAGCCCGGACGATACCCAGGTCGGTGTCCACCCCAGTTTCCATGTCCTGGCCCGCGGCGCCAGCGGTCATCGCGGACCTGCTGAACATTCTCATTACTTGCCGCAGGCGCAGTTGGCATCACAGGTGCAGCCGAGACCGGCACCATTGCGCCGATCAGAAAGCTTGCACCGACGAGGCCAACCATCATCTTTTTGAAGGTGTTCATCCTGTGCTTCTCCATTTCAATGATGCCATCATTGCTTTCCGTTTATGAATGCACGCTGAATATTGTCGGTAAATTATGTGCATGCCTTATTTTCACGTCGCAATGCATGGCCATTCCATCAATGATTTAACGAAAGAGCCAATATTTTCGTTCGAGCTACTCCATTATTTTTGTTCGCAAATTAAGCGACAATGAGATAACTTGCGTGAATTAGGACAGCTTGTAAGCGTTTTCAGCGAGTGGGGTTTGCATTGGCAACAAGAGTACAGCCGTCCGTGAAAGTTTTGGGAGCATCTTTCTCCCAGGAAGCGAATCCCTTCACGGCAGCGGTTGAACTGACGCCCATGCCAATGCTCATCACAAATCCGCGTCTGCCGGACAATCCGATCATCTTTGCAAACGAGGCCTTCCAGAACCTCACTGGTTACGAGGCCGACGAAATCATCGGGAAGAACTGCCGCTTTCTTCAAGGCCCTGGCACAGACCCGAAACATGTCGAGATCATCCATTCGGCATTGGAAGCCGAACAGTCCGTTGAGATCGATATTCTCAATTATAAGAAATCTGGCGAGCCGTTCTGGAATCGACTTCATATCTCCCCGGTCAAAACCGAGAATGGCGAACTTCATCACTTCGTTTCGTCGCAGCTTGATGTGACGCTGGAACTCGGCAAACTGGTTGAGCTCGAAAAAGAACGCGAAACGCTCTCAATTGAAAAGCAGCGTAGCAGCGATCAACTCCAGTATATCGTTGAAGTGGCGAATGTCGGTTTCTGGACGCGGGATTACACGACCGGGGAGATTAGCTGCTCGGCCGAATATCGTCGCATTTTCGGACTGACGCCGGACGAACCAGTCAACTACGACAAGATCATCGACATGGTGGTGCTTGAAGACCGGATAACGCTTATCCAGCGTTCGCAGGAATCTTTTGCCACAGGCAAATCTTTCCGGGTTGAATATCGCATTACCAACAGGCTGGGACAGGTGCGCTGGGTGGAAACACGAGCCAAAGCTCTCCTCGGCAAATCACCTGCGCTTCTGGGTATCGTCATCGACGTCACCGAACGCAAAAAAGCCGAGGCTGACAAGGCACTTGTGACCCGCGAAATTTCGCACCGTTTCAAGAACTCAATGGCAATGGTGCAATCGATCGCCAACCAGACCTTGCGCAATGCCACCGATCCGCAAACCGCGAACGAACTATTCAGTGAGCGGCTGCGAGCGCTTAGTCAGGCTCATGACATGCTGCTTCGGGAGGACTGGACGGGCACAACGATCAGCCAGATCTGCGAAACTGCCCTCGCCCCTTTCAACAGCACGTTCGGTCATCGAATCCGAACCAGTGGTCCAGAACTCGTGGTAAGCGACCGTGTAACGGTTTCGCTTTCGCTTGGTTTGTACGAACTCGCGACCAATGCCGTGAAATACGGCGCGCTCTCCAATGAAAACGGCACGGTCCAATTCAGCTGGGATGTGCTCGAAAGGCAGGGCGAGCGAAAATTTCATATGCGCTGGGTTGAAGACGGAGGACCTGCAGTCGAACGCCCTACCCGTCGTGGCTTCGGCCAGCGGCTGCTCTATTCCGTTCTCACGGGCGAACTCAGGGCCAAATGCGACATCAACTTCGCGCCAGATGGACTGGTGATTGACGTCTTGGCCCCTATGACAGCGGATGTATTTCCGCAACTTGACAGTCTTTCCGACACACAAGCCGAGCCAGTATAAAAAAAGCAGCGAAATCGCTGCTCTTTTTCTTTGTTAGTTGTGCGGGCCGCGACGACGTGGCTCGATATAGATTCTGTCGAGATGACGATCACGATCATGGCGCCAGCGGCGATCACGATCCCGTTCGCGATAATAACGTGGTGAGTGACGATCCCATCCGCGACGATCATCCCGCCAGCGGCGATCCGTAACACAGCGACCGCTCGGCGTGCGAACCATGCCGCGACGGCAACGATAGTCGACCTGAATGGCCGAACCAGTGCTATTGGCGGCTACAGCCGAAATCGGAGCCGGAGCAACCGGTGTACCTGCTTCAGCAACAGCGGTAATCGCGAAGAGCGCGAGAGCCGCAGAAATTAACGTAAATCTCATTCCGGAGTCCTTTCCAGAGATGGCCAGAATTGGAATCTTGCCCGCAGATAGGTAGGCCAAACAACCATTTGGTAAAGTCACTTAATCTTACGACGCTCTATCAATCTCGACCGCACTCTACAAAAAGCGCTGCCAATTAAACCAATTACTAACCCGCCATTTTGCGGAGAGACTTTTTAAGAAAGTCGGGATATTAGGTGCCTGTTGAATTCGCACACAGCCCTTTCCAAGCAAAGGGAAAGCCGCAGAATCTCCAATCCGCGAGGCCGATCCGGCACCGGTCCAAAACCGGTAGCGGGCGAAGCTTTGCGGCCATCGCAAGGAGCAGGAACATGGACTATTCGACCTCTGAAATCGACACGACATGGGGATCGAAAACTGGACTGGGCGCAACCCAGACCGAATGGGTCGAGCTGGTCAGCGGCCTGCCCGAAGAACATGCTCTCTTTCTCCGTGATCTGATTGACCGTCACCGCGAGCAGTTTGTCGGTGTTTTCTATAATCGCCTTATGAACAATCGTGATGCAGCGACATTCCTGTCCCAGAAAATGGTGCAGGAACGTTTGCACAATTCACTGAGCGACTGGCTGTTGAAAATGTTCCAGAGAACAGCCGACGATGTTGAGGCATTCATTCGTGAACAGCGCAAGGTTGGCGAGGTTCACGCCCGCATCGATGTGCCTATCCACGTCGTCATGCAAGGCGCGCGCCTGCTGAAAAACGAAATCGTCCGTCAACTGAAACTGGAAACTGCCTCAAGAGAGGTTCTGGCGCGCCTGATCGTGCATGTCAGCAATGCCATCGACATCGCTATCGAAATCATGAGCCAAGCCTTCGTCAAGGACGCGCGCGAAAGTGCCCAGACCGACGAAGCCTACCGGGCTTTCACGCTAAGTCACGATTTTCCGCTTGAACGCGAATCGCAACGTGCAGCGCTTATGGAGTGGAGCCAGTCGCTCCTCTTCAACCTCTACGGCAATTCCGATAGTCCGCTTCACTCCCTTGCAAGCTCGGATTTCGGATTGTGGTTGCAACACAAGGCTGATCTGATGTTCTCCAACTCCGGCACGTTGGAAAACATCCGCCGGAATGTAGAACATATCGACAATGTTCTCCTGCCAGCCATCAACAGCGCACGCAAAGACAACCCCGCCGGCCTTGCGGCTTCGTTGGCACTGTTTCAAACCAAGATCGGTGAAGTGAAATTCCTGCTGTCCGAATTGTTTCAGGCGGCCGCCGCGATGGAAACAGGTCGTGACCCACTGACACGTGCTCTAAACCGGCGTTTCATGCCTTCGATCCTCACTCGTGAAGTGCGCATGGCCTCGCAAAAGGCCATGGATCTGAGCGTTTTGATGATCGATATCGATCACTTCAAGAACATTAACGACACATACGGACACAGCAGTGGCGATGCAGTCCTTCAGCAGGTGGCCGAAGCGATCCTGTCGCTTTGCCGCCCGAGCGACTTCGTGTTCCGCTATGGTGGCGAAGAGTTTCTCGTCGCTCTCGTAGAAGCCGACGAGAACAAAGCTTTTACAATCGCCGAAGAGCTTCGCAAACAGATAGCACAACAACCGTTGAACCTTCCCGATGGCGCACGCCAGTCTGTAACGCTGTCCATCGGGGTTGCAGCATTCAACGGTCATCCCGATTATAGCCATCTCGTCAATGCCGCTGACCGCGCGCTTTATCGGGCCAAGCAGGCAGGACGCAATCGCTGTGAAAAGGAAGTGCCGCTCGCGATTCATTGATCGGGGAGGCATTTTGCCATCTGGCGGTTGCGCTGCAAAACCGCCATATGCTGCCATCATGACGAATAATTCCGCCTTCCCCATTTTCGAGACAGCTTCACAAAAGCCGCGTGAACGCGATGCGCTGGAGGCACATTTCCTGCCGGTTCCGGCGGATGCGCCGCCAGTCGATTGGATCGTTGCCGAAGGGCTGACGGATTATGAAAAAGCACTCGCTTTCATGGAAACACGTGTCCAGGCCATCCGGGACGGCACTGCCAATGAACTCGTGTGGCTGGTCGAGCATCCCTCGCTTTATACGGCGGGGACGAGCGCCAATGCAGACGATCTCCTGACCCCGAACAGTCTACCTGTCTTCAACACGGGACGCGGCGGAGAATATACCTATCACGGACCTGGCCAGCGCGTTGCCTATGTGATGCTCGACCTGAAACGCCGCCGCGAGGACGTGCGCGCCTTCGTGACAGCTCTTGAGCAGTGGATCATCGAGAGCCTTGCCGAGTTCAACGTCAAAGGCGAGCGTCGTGAGGATCGTGTCGGCGTATGGGTTACACGGCCTGAAAAGCCGCGCCTTGCCAATGGCGGCATGTGTGAAGACAAGATTGCTGCTATCGGCATCCGCCTCCGTCGCTGGGTGAGCTTTCACGGCATAGCCATCAATGTCGAACCCGATCTCAGCCATTATTCCGGCATCGTTCCTTGCGGAATCTCGGAACATGGCGTTACCAGCCTTGTAGACCTTGGATTGCCGGTAACAATGGGCGACATGGACGTCGCTTTGGGAAGAGCGTTTGAGACGGTCTTCGGAGCCCGTCAGCTGAAATAGAGCATTTCCCGCAAAAGTGCGAAGCGGTTTTGCGTTGGATAAAGCATAAAATAAAGAGATAGAGCGGTCCCACGATTCCGTTTTAACTGGAACCGCTCTAGCTCTGCCTCAGGCCACGGCGTCGACTTTCACACGGCGCTCGCGCATGAAAACATAGAAGCCCGATCCGACGATGATCGCGATGCCGCACCATTTCGACGGTGTCGGGAAATCGCCGAACACGATCAGGCCGACCAGAACCGCATTGACTATTTCCAGATATTGGAACGGTGCCAGCATGGATGCCGGTGCCAGCTTGAACGCCTGCACGACCATCAAATGGCTGACGGTTCCGATCGTCCCCAAAAGCAGTAAAAGCAGCCAAGGCTGAATGCCTTGCGGCAGACCGAAACTCAGATCACCAAGCCCTGCCGCAGTTCCGAAAATCATGGCAACGCCAGCGAGCACCCACCCGCCTACACCCGCATAGAACTGCATGACCAGCGGGCTTTCCTTCGCACCGTATTTTCGGTTCAGGATCAGGTAGATGGCAAAGGTTACAGCTGTCGCCAACGGCAGAAGTGAGACAGCACCGAATATCTCGAAACTCGGCTGGATCACGATCATCGTGCCGATGAGACCGATGCCGACCGCGCTGAACCTTCTCCAGCCCACTTTTTCTTTCAGGAAAATTGCCGAAAAGAGCGTCAGAATAAGCGGCTCGGCGAAGAAGACGGCCATAGCATCAGCCAGCGGCATATATTTGACCGCCGTGAAGAAGCAGAGCCCACCAAACCCCATCAACGCGCCGCGAATGAGGTTGCCTGCCAGATATTGTGTTCGCAGCGCGGCGAAACCACCAACGATGAGCAGGATAAAGAACATCAGCCAGCATTGAATGAAAAAACGCATGAAGGTGACAGTGGCAGGAGGCATATTATCCACCATGGCGAGCCATTTGCCGATGGCATCCATCAGCGGCAGCAAAAGCACCGAGAGCACCATGATCGCCATGCCCTTTACGTGCGCTTCCATGCCGCTTGTCGCGCTGTTTTGCATTTCAAACTCTCGGTATTCTGAATATTCCCCGCTATCGCTCTATGCCAACTACTGCAGCGTTTCCATCCAATTTGATCGGAAATGTCCTGCTTGTTTGACTTTCGCCTTCTTTCTGGTGCAAATCAGTTCCGTTCTGAACAAAACCCTTTGAAAAAGCCGTGCGAAAACGGAACGTAAGGCGAACTTTAGTCGCCTTTCGTGAGCGCGCATGGCATCATTCAGTTGATTCGCGAACAGTATTTTCCGGTCGATGGCGAGCAGGCTCGGCAAAGACCTCCTGAAATTCAGATAGAGAGCTTTTCGGAACAGATGGACGATAGCAACGATCTCTTCTCGAGAGTGGTCAACAATGCCCGGGCCCGAGAACGGGAACAAGAACAGGGGCGCCAAGGGGAGAAACCCAGCGAAAAACCTGTGGCGCAGCCAGTGGCAGCGCCCTCGCTCTCTGTTCCAAAGCCGGTAACGGCCAAGGCGCCGCCTGCTTCATCGGCAGGCGACGACTATAACGCATCATCCATCCGCGTTCTGGAAGGTCTGGAGCCGGTGCGCCTGCGTCCCGGCATGTATATTGGCGGCACGGACGAAAAGGCGCTCCATCATCTCTTTGCCGAAGTCATCGACAACTCGATGGACGAAGCTGTCGCGGGACATGCCAATTTCATCGAAGTGAGCTTCGATGCCGACGGGTTTGTTACGGTGTCGGACAACGGACGCGGCATTCCTGTGGATGAACATCCCCAGGTTCCCGGGAGGTCCACGCTCGAAGTCATCATGACCAAACTGCACGCGGGCGGCAAGTTCGACGGCAAGGCCTATGAGACGTCAGGCGGTCTGCACGGCGTCGGTGTTTCTGTGGTGAATGCCCTTTCTGACATGCTGGAAGTGGAAGTCGCGCGCAATCGCCGTCTTTATCGCCAGCGTTTCTCGCGGGGTATTCCGCAAGGCGGGCTGGAAGAGCTCGGCGAAGTGCATAATCGTCGCGGTACTCGCGTCCGTTTCCATCCAGACCCTGATATTTTCGGCAAGACAGCCCAGTTCGATCCGCATCGTCTTTATCGCATGGCGCGGTCGAAAGCTTATCTGTTTGGCGGGGTTGAAATCCGCTGGAACTGCGATCCTTCCCTGCTCGACCCAAAGAAGGAAACACCTGAAAAGGCCGTGTTCCACTTCCCTGGTGGCCTGAAGGACTATCTTGAGGCATCGCTTGGTAAGGAACATCAGGTCACGCGCGAGATTTTCGCGGGCAAGACCGAGAAACAAGGTGGCCACGGCGCCGTCGAATGGGCCGTTTCGTGGTTTGGTGGGGATGGTTTCGTCCACTCCTATTGTAACACTATCCCGACCGGCGATGGTGGCACACATGAAGCAGGTTTGCGTATTGCCTTGACGCGAGGGCTGAAAGCCTATGCGGAACTGACCAACAACAAGCGCGCTTCGATCATAACCACCGATGACGTGATGGTGTCGGCTGCAGGGATGCTGTCGGTTTTCATTCGCGAGCCGGAATTCGTCGGACAGACCAAAGACAAGCTTGCCACGGTCGAGGCACAGCGCATCGTGGAGAATGCGATCCGTGATCCGTTTGACCATTGGCTTGCCGCCTCCCCGCAGGAAGCATCTCGCCTGCTGGAATGGGTGATCGACCGCGCCGACGAGCGCTTGCGTCGCCGTCAGGAAAAAGAAACAGTTCGCAAAAGCGCAACGCGCAAGCTGCGCTTGCCCGGCAAGCTTGCCGATTGCACGCAGAATGCCGCAGCCGGAGCGGAACTGTTCATCGTCGAAGGTGACTCGGCAGGTGGTTCAGCCAAGCAGGCGCGCAATCGCGCCAATCAGGCTATCCTGCCATTGCGCGGCAAGATTTTGAACGTTGCCAGCGCGGGACGCGAAAAACTAACGGCAAACCAGCAGATAAGTGATCTTGTGCAGGCACTCGGCAGTGGTACGCGCAAGAATTATCGAGAAGACGATCTGCGCTATGATCGCGTCATCGTCATGACCGATGCCGACGTCGATGGCGCACATATCGCATCGCTGCTCATCACATTCTTCTATCAGGAAATGCCCGACCTGATCCGCAACGGCCATCTCTATCTGGCAGTTCCTCCGCTTTTCCGCCTGAGCCAGGGCGGAAAGGTCGCTTATGCGCGTGATGAAGCACATAAGGACGAGCTTCTACGCACCGTGTTTACCGGGCGTGGTAAAGTGGAAATCGGTCGCTTCAAAGGCCTCGGCGAAATGCGCGCCGAACAGCTCAAGGAAACCACCATGGACCCCAAGAAGCGTACTCTGCTGCGCGTGCAGGTGGATGAAGAATATATCGATGAAACCCGCAACACTGTCGATGAACTGATGGGCACCAAACCGGAAGCCCGTTTCCGCTTCATTCAGGATCGTGCGGCTTTTGTCGAAGAACTGGATATCTAAAGCGCATCCTGAAAAGTAGGACCAGTTTTCGGCACGAGATGCGCGTTAACACACGAAGATGGAGCATTTTCAGCGAACCACGAAATGTGTCTGAAAATGCAGACCAGATGAACGGCAGTTCGCAAGCGCGACGCCGTTCATTTTCTTTTTCAATAAAGCTGGTTAAGCTACTGATAAAAGAAAGCTTCAGGCTTTCACATCAATGCCGAGCTTGGCTTCAATCTCCTCAATCGATTCTTTGACAAAGAAGGTCTGATCCGTACTCAGTGTCACAATGCGCGTGCCGGTTCCATAAGCGTTATAAGAAAGAACATGATTGAAATTCACCGCGAGCTTTTCGCCGTTCACTTCCGTCAACATGATCCACATCGCTTGCCCTCCTCCTGATGTTGTCCACTCCAAGGAAGGATAGGCGCGATAGAGCATTCGGCAACGGTTGCGGTAAGCAGGCCTTCAAAGATCAGCGCGCATCCTGACTTTCTCGACGGTTTTTCCGAAACTTTCCGACCACTCATCTCCTTGCCTGTCGATCCGGAAACCAGCCTTTTTGTAAAGATTGATCGCGGGAAGATTATCCGCATGGGTGCCGATCAGTGCTTCGTCAAAACCATCAAGCAGAATTTGCGCCATCAGGGCATCAAGAATCTGTCTGCCAATCCCCTGCCCGTGATGCGGCGGATCGACCCATAAATCGGAAATGTAATTGCTTTGGGGCACCCTGGCACCCCAGCCTGCTAGTATTCCTGCCTTTTCGGCAGTCAGAACACCGTCCGCAATTTCTTGGAGATCGCGCTGGAACCTGGCTTCCAGCACTTCCTGCCGCTCAGTGGTCAGTTCAATATCGCGCGCTGCTATCCGCCAGGCCCTGACCGCTAATGCAGCCATAGAAACAAATTCGCCGGGGAAACCCCGGCGAATAAGAAGTTCGGTTTTTACCACCACTTTGCCGGAGTAAACCGTCCGGCAGCCTGCTCAATGGCATGCGCTGCCTGGAACAAAGTCTCTTCCTCGAACGGACGCCCGATCAGCTGAAGGCCAAGCGGCAAGCCTTTGTCATTGATACCGGCCGGCACGGCAATGCCCGGCAGACCGGCCATGTTGACTGTTACCGTGAAGATGTCATTGAGATACATCTTGACCGGATCATTGGCGAGATCCTCATCGGCAAGACCAAAGGCAGCCGATGGCGTCGCTGGCGTCAGGATCGCATGTACGCCCTTGGCGAATACGTCTTCAAAATCCTTCTTGATCAACGTACGCACCTTCTGCGCACGCAGATAATATGCATCGTAGTAGCCAGCCGACAGAACATAAGTGCCGATCATGATACGGCGCTTTACTTCCTTGCCGAAGCCAGCCGCGCGGGTCTGTTCGTACATATCGGCAATGTCCTTGCCGGGTACACGCAAACCGTAACGCACGCCGTCATAACGGGCGAGGTTCGAAGAGGCTTCCGCCGGTGCCACGATGTAATAAGCGGGCAGCGCATATTTCGTGTGTGGCAGCGAAATATCGATGATCTCAGCACCGGCGTCCTTCAGATACTGGATACCCTTCTGCCAAAGTTCCTCAATCTCGTCCGGCATGCCGTCAACGCGATATTCCTTCGGAATACCAATCTTCATGCCCTTGAGTGACTTGCCGATAGCAGCCTCATAATCCGGAATAGGCAGATCGACCGATGTTGTATCCTTGAGATCAAGCGAAGCCATGGATTTCAACAGGATAGCGGCATCACGCACGTCACGAGCAATCGGTCCTGCCTGATCGAGTGACGAAGCGAAGGCAACCGTGCCCCAGCGCGAAACGCGGCCATAGGTCGGCTTGATTCCAACCGTGCCCGTGAAAGCTGCGGGCTGACGGATCGAGCCGCCCGTATCGGTTGCGGTCGCGCCAGCACAAAGCTGTGCGGCGACAGCGGCAGCCGAACCGCCCGACGAACCGCCCGGCACCAAGTCGGCATTGGAGCCATTGGCGCGCCACGGATTTTTGACCGAACCGTAATAGGAGGTTTCGTTGGACGAGCCCATGGCGAACTCATCCATGTTGAGTTTGCCGAGCATAACCGCACCATCAGCCCACAGATTGGCTGTGACGGTCGATTCATATTCCGGCTTAAAACCGTCAAGAATGTGGGAGCAGGCCTGCGTATGTACGCCCTTGGTGGCAAACAGGTCCTTCACGCCGAGCGGAATGCCTTCCAATGCACCCGCTTCACCCTTGGCAATACGCTCATCCGAAGCCTTGGCCATCGAGCGCGCCTGATCGTGAGTCACTTTCACGTAGGCGTTGATGGTTTCATTCGCGGAATCGATAGCGGAAAGATAGGCGTCGGTGAGTTCGGTCGCGGTGATGGCTTTGGCCTTCAGCTTGTCGCGCGCCTCAGCAATGGTCAGTGCGGTCAGTTCGCTCATCGTCAAATCCTGTCAGTGCGCCTCAACGAGACGCTTTTCAAAAAAGGCGCTGTATTCGGAATCCGGATAGTCCAGAACCACACCGCAGCGCGTAAAACCTGAATTCTCATAAAGCCGCCATGCACCGGCAAAACCGGGGCCCGTGCCCGTTTCGAGTACAAGGCGGGAAATGCCCTTGGCCCTCGCCTGATCGACAATCGCATCCACCAGAACCGAACCAACGCGCTTTCCGCGCACTTCCGGAAGTGTGAACATACGCTTCACCTCACCGACGCCATCTTCGTGCATCTTCAAGGCACCGCAGCCGACTGCCTTGCCGTCTTCATCGCGCGCCACAAAAACCGTCGTATCTGGCCCCGCCATCTGCTCAACTGTCATCTTGAACTGGAATTCCAGCGGTGACAGCGGCAGAAGATGCGCATTCAGGCCCTCGACCAGTGCGCACACATCATCCTGCAAAGGGGTCTCGACTGAAACCCGTATGGCCATAACCTACTCCACGACCTTTGGTACGACGAAGAAATTGTCTTCCGTAACCGGTGCGTTGGCCACCACTGCAGCAGCAATACCGCCATCCGTTACCTTGTCCTGGCGCATGCGCATGTCCATCGGCGTAACAGAAGTCATAGGCTCGATACCATCGACATTGACTTCGTTCAGTTGCTCGACAAAGCCCAGAATAGCATTGAGTTCGCCAGTCATGCGTTCGGCATCGTCGTCATTGACGGCAATGCGCGCCAGATGCGCGACGCGCTTGACGGTAGAAATATCGACGGACATCCTGTTCTCCGCAAATGCTAGATTGGGCGGCGAACCGCCACCCTGAAAAGTTTTCCTACCGGCTATAACGGCGCGATTGTTGAAGCGCAACATTTCTTGCGCTTCAAATCCAAAGTCAGAACGAATGAACGGTGCCAGCTGGATCAGCAATAACCTTCGTTTCCCGATGATCTGCCATTCCGGCCAAGAACTTGTCCGCCGTCTGGTCGATGATCGGAAATGAGGCGTAATGGCATGGCAGCACGGTTTTGAAGTTGAAATAGCGCTGGCAGGCGAGAGCTGCGACCGCGCCACCCATCGTGAAGCGGTCACCAATGGGAACGATGCCGATCTCAGGCTGATGAAGCTCATTGATAAGCCCCATATCCGAGAAGATATCCGTGTCACCCATATGATAGAGCGTCGGTGCATCTTCGAAATGGAATACCAGACCATTCGGATTGCCCAGCGCCTGCGAGACACCGTTTTCCGTCAGCATTGCCGAGGAATGAAGTGCATTGACGAAGGTAATGGTGAAACCGTCATGCGTCACCGTGCCACCCGTATTGCCAGGATCGAGCTTTTCCACACCCTGACTGCCAAGCCAGCTTGCAAGATCGGCATTGGCAATCACAATCGCGCCATGCTCCCTGGCGATGGCAACCGTATCGCCCACATGGTCGCCATGACCATGGGTCAGCGCTATATGGGTTACGCCCTTGGTCGCCTCCTTGAAGTCGATGCCCTTTGCACCGGGATTTCCGTTCAGAAACGGATCGATGAGAATAACAGCCTTTGCCGTTTCAATGCGGAAAGCGGCGTGGCCAAGCCATGTTAGTTTCATAAAGTCTCTCCTCAATCTCTGTTTCCGGCTCGATTTCCGGTTTGCGAACAGATATGACGCCGATAAAGTTGAAGGCAATATGAAACCACTTCAAAATCCGATGAGGACCAATGGCTGTCGTTGAAATCGAGGAAATTCCGGCGCTGCTTCAGTCCGGGCAGACCATTGCCGGACTGGATCTGGGAACCAAGACCATCGGCCTTGCGGTGTCTGATCTCGGTCTTTCCTTCGCGCATCCACGTCCCGTCATCAAACGGGTGAAATTTTCCATCGACGCACAGGTGCTTTTGAAGGCACTCGACGCCGACAAGGTCGGCGTTATCGTCATCGGTTTGCCTATGAATATGGACGGAACATCCGGTCCCCGCGTTCAGGCCACACGGGCATTTGTGCGCACCATGCAGCCGTTGACCGACCTGCCCTTCGTATTCTGGGACGAGCGCCTGTCGACGGTCGCTGCCGAACGGGCACTGATCGGTATGGACGTCTCACGCGGCAAGCGGGCCGATCGGATCGATTCGGCTGCGGCATCCTTCATTCTTCAAGGCGCACTCGACCGCCTGCACAGTATCAGGCGGTCGGCATCCGACGATTACGACGCCGGATAAAGCTGATCCAGAATCCGTTCCGCATTGTGGCGCGCATCCAGCATGCCATAGGTCGAACGCCACTGGCCGCCAAGACGGGTCTCGATGAACGCATCAGCCACATTGTCGGCCCCAATCTGACGCAATTCTGCTGCTGCAGCAGCATAGGCCAGTTGCTCGGTTAGAAGGCGTGCGACACCCGGATCGGTTTCGGTCAGCTGCAATGCAGCACGCAGCACATCAAGTGTCCCCTGTCCACGCGGACCAAGCTGCCCGCCGATCCACTCCAGCACTTCATCGAAAAGCCCCGGTGCGCGCGACAGCACACGTGCCACGTCCAGTGCCATGACATTGCCGGAACCCTCCCAGATCGCATTGACCGGCGCTTCGCGATAGGCGCGTGCGAGATTGCCTTCTTCGATGTAACCGTTGCCGCCAAGACACTCCATTGCTTCATAGAGTAATGCAGGTGCGATCTTGCAAACCCAGTATTTCACCACTGGCGTCATGCAACGGGCAAAAGCCGCCTCGGCACGATCACTGGCAGCCATATCGAAAGCGCGTGCCAGCCGCATGGAAAGTGCAGTCGCACCGGCAACATCGAGCGCCATGTCGGCAAGAACGCGCTGCATCAATGGCTGCTCGACAAGAGCCTTGCCGAATACCTGACGATAACGGCTATGGTGCACGGCTTCGGCGAGGCCTGAACGCATCAGTCCGGCCGACGCGATAGCGCAATCGAGCCGTGTCAGCGTGACCATATCCATGATCGTTTTGACGCCTTCACCGGGATTACCGATCAGATGACCGATGGCACCATCGAATTCAACCTCCGACGAAGCGTTGGACTTATTGCCGAGCTTGTCTTTCAGTCGCTGGAAAAAGAACCCATTTCCGCTTCCCTCTGAAGTCAGGCGCGGGAGCAGAAAACAGGAAAGGCCTTCTTCCGCCTGCGCGAGCGTCAGAAAAGCATCCGACATTGGTGCGGACATGAACCACTTGTGGCCGGTTATGGCATAGGTGCCATCGTCATCGCGTGTCGCGCGCGTCGTATTGGCGCGCACATCGGTTCCGCCCTGCTTTTCGGTCATGCCCATGCCAAGCGTAATGCCCTGCTTGGCAAAAGCAGGTTTCTGCGAAAAATCGTATCTGCGCGACAGGATGACCGGCGACCATTCCTTATAGATTTCCGGCGATGCCATAAGTGCTGCGAGCGACGCGCTGGTCATGGTAAGCGGGCAGAGATGTCCCGCCTCGAGCTGTGCGGTCAGGAAAAAGCGCGATGCACGCGCCTGATGACGGCGGCCGCTTTCGAGCGGATTGCCTTCCCAGATCGAGCAATGCAGGCCTGCCGCGATGGAACGGCGCATCAGCGCATGATAGGCAGGATGATACTCAACAAGGTCGATACGGTTGCCCTGCCTGTCATGCGTGCGCAATTTTGGCAGTTCGGTATTGGCGAGACGCGCAAGGTCCTGCGCTTCAGCCGACGACACAAAACGGCCCGTCTGTTCCAGATCGGCATGCAGTTCCTTCGGGAATCCCGCCGCAATCTGCATCAAGAGCGGATCGCCCAGATAGGCATTGTTGCCCGTCATGGGTGGCGTCTGGTTGGTAACGTCGTGCGTTTTCAAAAGCTCGTTCCGTATTGTGCGATTCAATTTAATTTAGGTTTCTTGCATTGCATTTGCTAAAATTTTGCCATCCCGAACACAATTTGTCGTCAGAACAGCACAGGTTTTTCTTGGTGAATCGCCTGAAGCCATTATAAGGACGGTTGCGGGACCTGCCTCATGGTCCTATACGGGTGACTTGCCATGACAAATCAAACGGTCCCTCCGCTTTTCCCTCACCGCCACCTGCTGGGCATCAAGGGGCTTTCGCCCCTGGACATTCTCTGCCTTCTTGATCTCGCCGATCAGGAAATCGCTGTCTCCAGACAGCCAGAGAAGAAAAAGTCCGTGCTTCGCGGTCGCACGCAAATCAATCTCTTCTTCGAAGCATCGACACGAACGCAATCGTCGTTTGAGCTGGCCGGAAAACGGCTCGGTGCCGACGTCATGAATATGTCTGTCGGCAACTCGTCGGTCAAGAAAGGCGAAACGCTCATCGATACAGCGATGACGCTGAACGCCATGCAGCCGGACATATTGGTTATCCGTCACGCTTCGGCGGGCGCGGCTGCCCTGCTCGCGCAGAAAGTCGGCTGTTCGGTGGTCAACGCCGGTGACGGCGCGCACGAACACCCCACCCAAGCACTTCTCGATGCGCTGACCATTCGTCGCGCCAAGGGCGGAATCGAAAACCTGATTGTCGCCATTTGCGGCGATGTGCTGCATTCCCGCGTCGCACGCTCCAACATTCTCCTTCTCAACGCGCTTGGCGCAAGGGTGCGTGTCGTCGCGCCGTCCACGCTTCTGCCTTCCGGCATGGCCGATATGAGCGTCGAAGTCTTCAATTCGATGGAAGAAGGCTTGAAAGATGCCGATGTGGTCATGATGCTGCGCCTTCAGCGTGAGCGCATGGCCGGCTCCTTCGTGCCTTCGGTACGCGAATATTTCCGCTTCTACGGTCTGGATAAAGAGAAGCTCAAAGTTGCCAAACCTGACGCGCTCGTCATGCATCCCGGTCCGATGAATCGCGGCGTCGAGATCGCATCCGACGTTGCCGACGGACCGCAGAGCGTGATCCAGCAACAGGTAGAAATGGGCGTCGCCGTGCGTATGGCCGTGATGGAAGCCCTGCTCGATCCGCGCCGTAATCCCAGTAACGGAGAAGCAGCATGAGCGCGATCCTGTTTGAAAACGCGCGCATCATCGATCCGTCGCGCGGTCTCGATGAAACCGGCAGCGTTCTGATCCGCGATGGCAAGATTGTTGCCGCCGGAGCGGATGCCCGCAATCAGGGCGCACCGGAAGGTGCAGAAATCATCGACCTGAATGGCAAGGCAGTATTGCCTGGCCTCGTGGATGCCCGCGTCTTCGTCGGTGAGCCCGGCGCTGAACATCGCGAAACCATCGCCTCGGCAAGCCGCGCGGCAGCCGCTGGTGGTGTAACCTCAATCATCATGATGCCCGACACCGATCCGGTGATCGATGACGTGGCTCTGGTGGAATTTGTCAAACGCACGGCGCGTGACACGGCTGTTGTCAATGTGCACCCGGCTGCGGCGATCACCAAAGGTCTGCGCGGCGAGGAAATGACCGAAATCGGTCTGCTGCGCGATGCCGGTGCTGTTGCCTTCACGGAAGGCAGGCAGACAATCGCCAATACCCAGCTCATGCGGCGCGCTCTGACCTACGCCCGCGATTTCAATGCCGTGATTGCCTGCGAAACGCGCGATCCGTTCCTTGGTGCGAATGGCGTGATGAACGAAGGCCTATTTGCAAGCTGGCTCGGTCTTTCCGGGAGTCCGCGTGAAGCGGAGGTGATTCCGCTGGAACGCGACCTGCGTCTAGCAGCGCTAACCAACAGCAACTATCATGCCGCACAGCTTTCCTGCGCAATGTCGGCGGAAGCCGTGCGCCGCGCCAAGGATCTCGGCGCGAAAGTAACGGCAGGCGTATCGATCAACCATTTGTCGCTCAATGAAAACGACATTGGTGAATTCCGCACGTTTTTCCGACTTTCGCCACCTTTGCGCGGAGAACAGGATCGCCTTGCTATGGTCGAAGCCGTGAAGAACGGCACCATCGATATTGTCGTTTCGGCTCATGATCCGCAGGATGTCGATACCAAACGCCTGCCCTTTGCTGATGCCGAAGCCGGTGCCATCGGCCTTGAAACATTGCTGGGGGCCGCACTTCGTCTCTATCACAATGACAGCATTCCGCTGCTGCGGCTGGTTGAAGTGCTATCAACAGCTCCAGCACGTATTTTCGGCCTTGATGCTGGTACGCTAAAGCCAGGCGCCAAGGCAGATCTTGCCATTGTCGATCTGGATGAGCCTTGGATCGTACGTGAAGAAGATCTGCACTCGCTATCCAAGAACAGTTGCTTTGAAAGTGCTCGCTTTCAAGGTCGCGTCGTCCACACCTTAGTGGCTGGCAAGACCGTTTACTCGGCTTGAAAAACACCGCATAACCCGGAACAATCATTCGAAAATTCCGGGTAGGCGGAATCAAGAAACAAGGGGACGTTCATGGCCGAACCGGGATTCCTTAGCTTGACGCTCATAGGGGCGCTCGTCTTCGGCTATTTTCTTGGCTCCATTCCATTTGGTTTGATCCTGACCCGGCTTGCGGGATTGGGCGACGTCCGGTCCATCGGCTCGGGCAATATCGGCGCGACGAACGTGCTGCGTACCGGTAACAAGAAGCTTGCCGCTGCGACGCTGATTTTTGACATGCTGAAAGGTACGGTCGCCGTTCTCGTCGCTTCACGCTACGGCCCGGACGCCGCTATTGGCGCAGGCTTCGGTGCCTTTATCGGGCATCTCTTTCCAGTATGGATCGGCTTCAAGGGTGGCAAAGGCGTCGCCACCTATCTGGGCGTCCTCATCGGGCTTGCATGGCCCGGAGCATTGGTCTTCGCTGCCGTCTGGATCGTGACGGCGCTTTTGACGCGCTATTCCTCCCTTGCGGCACTTATCGCCAGCATCGTTGTTCCCATTGCGCTCTATTCGCGGGGGTATCCAGCAATCGCAGTGCTCTTTGCGATCATGACGGTCATCGTTATCTTCAAGCATAAGGCCAACATTACGCGCCTCTTAAACGGCACCGAGAGCAAGATCGGAGCCAAGGGATGAAGGAAAGCGCGAATTCGAAAACTGGAATTCGCCTCTCTGATCGCCAGCGGCTTAACTGGCTACGCCTCATCCGAACCGACAATATCGGCCCTGTCACCTTTCGCGATCTGATTCTGTTTTGTGGCTCAGCATCAAGCGCGATAGAAATGCTACCTGATCTCAATATCAGAGGCGGCAGTGCCCGTCCGATCCGCGTTGCGTCCATGGACGACGCTAAGCGCGAGCTTGAAGCTATTGAACGCGCCGGTGCCCGTCTTGTCGGCATGGGCGAACCGGATTATCCACAGCAACTCAAGAATTGTGAGGCTCCGCCCCCTTTGGTTACGATCAAGGGGAATGCAGCCATTTTCAGCAAGCCACCCATCGCTATTGTCGGTTCACGTAATGCTTCGGTGATTGGCGCACGTTTTACCGAGCGTCTGGCACATGATCTTGGCGAGGCAGGATTTGCTGTGATTTCCGGACTTGCCCGCGGCATTGATGCCGCTGCGCACCGCGCAAGCATGAAAACCGGTACCGTAGCAGTACTTGCAGGTGGACTTGACTGCCCCTATCCGCCGGAAAACCTTCCACTCTATCACGCCATACCAGAACAAGGTGGCGCGCTCATAAGCGAAATGCCAATGGGCGCAGAGCCACGCTCGCGTGATTTTCCACGCCGCAATCGGATTATTGCAGGCTTGTCGCTGGGTTTGATCGTCGTCGAAGCAGCAGAGCGTTCCGGCTCGCTTATCAGCGCGCGTATGGCCGGGGACATGGGACGCACCGTGTTCGCTGTTCCTGGCTCTCCGCTTGATCCTCGTGCGCGCGGCACAAATCTGCTTCTGAAACAAGGTGCGACACTGGTTACCGAAGCAAACGATGTCATTGAAGCACTCCGGCCGCTGGCCGGTCCAAACGCCTATCAGGCGAATATACCAGCACAGCCCGATCTTTTATCTCCAGCGTTGGAAGAACCGGAATCGCTCCAACCGTTCGCAACGGAAGAGCAAAGAGACATCGTTATCGATGCGCTCGGTCCTGTACCGACCGACATTGACACCCTCGTTCGTCACACGGGTATGGATACTGGAGCTGTTCAGCTCATTCTGCTGGAACTGGACTTGGCAGGGCGGCTCCATCGATATGCCGGCAATCAGGTGGCATTGGTTCCGATGGAGTGACGACTGTTACGACCCGGCCTCATTGTGAAGCGCTTCCCGAGCCTCAATGAGAGCTATTTCGATCATATAAGCCAGCAACACATAATTCGTACTTTTCGCCATCAAACTGAGCTGTTCAAGCATCTGCTCTATATATGCTACCGTCTCGGAGCGAGTCGCGGTTTCCATATCCTCACCGTCTTCCATCTCTGGAAAACTCGCCGTATCATCCATACCTATCTCCTCGAGAGATAAACTCGATTTCTTCATACCCTATGCTACTATTGGTTTCATTCAACTTAACAGCAATCTTAAGTTGTATTTCGTGATTTTTGTTGTCCTGCTCTTGACCAAACGCTGCCCGCTGTTCATGTGAAGGCAACGAATTTCACGCGGAGAGGAGGTATTTTATCTCCATGGGGCGCGAATCTGGGCTGCTTTAAATGAACGTCGTCGTTGTCGAATCGCCTGCCAAGGCTAAAACCATCAATAAATATCTGGGCTCGAACTATAAGGTTCTGGCCTCGTTCGGTCATGTGCGGGACTTGCCAGCCAAGGATGGCTCGGTTCGTCCCGACGAAGACTTTGCAATGTCGTGGGAGGTGGATAGCAATTCCTCCAAACGCCTTGCCGATATTGTCAAAGCGCTGAAAGACAGCGATGGCATCATTCTCGCAACCGATCCGGATCGCGAAGGTGAAGCCATTTCCTGGCATGTGCTTGAAGTGCTCAACCAGAAAAAGGCGCTCAAGGGCAAGACAGTCAAACGTGTGGCTTTCAATGCCATCACCAAGAAGGCTGTTCTGGATGCCATCGCCAATCCGCGCGACATCGATGAACCTCTGGTCGATGCATATCTTGCACGCCGTGCACTGGATTATCTTGTCGGCTTCACGCTTTCGCCAGTTCTGTGGCGCAAACTGCCGGGCGCGCGCTCGGCTGGCCGCGTTCAGTCAGTGGCGCTGCGTCTCGTTGCAGATCGCGAATCCGAGATCGAACGCTTCATCCGTGAGGAATACTGGAATATCGCGGCGTTGTTGAAAACGCCGCGCAATGACGGTTTCACCGCCCGTCTCACTGCCGTTGACGGCAAGAAGCTCGGCAAACTCGATATCAAGAATGGTGAACAGGCAACGGCCATTCGCACCATGCTGGAAGGCGCAAGCTTCAAGGCTCTTTCTGTCGAGGCAAAGCCAACCAAGCGCAATCCGGGGCCGCCATTCACCACGTCAACCTTGCAGCAGGCCGCATCCGGCCAGCTCGGATTTTCTGCCTCGCGCACCATGCAGGTGGCGCAGCGACTTTACGAAGGTGTCGATATTGGCGGCGAGACTGCCGGCCTGATCACCTATATGCGTACCGATGGCGTGCAGATAGCTCCAGAAGCCATCAATGCGGCCCGTGACGCCATCGGCAAAAGCTTCGGCGCAAAATATGTGCCGGAAAAGCCGCGCTATTATTCCAGCAAGGCAAAGAACGCACAGGAAGCGCACGAAGCCATCCGGCCAACGGATTTCTCGCGTCACCCGAAGGATGTGCGTCGCTATCTCGATGACGATCAGGCGCGGCTCTATGAGCTCATCTGGAAGCGCGCCATCGCCAGCCAGATGCAGGCTGCCGACATTGAGCGTACAACCGTCGACATTGAGGCGGTCAACAGTTCGCGCTCGGCCATGCTGCGCGCCAATGGGTCTGTCACTAAGTTCGATGGCTTCCTCGCAGCCTATATGGATCATCGCGAAGAAGAGGACGACGACGAGGATAGCGCAAAGCTGCCGGAAATTCGTTCCGGTGAAGCTCTGGCGCGCGAGAAGATCGATGCGACCCAGCATTCGACCGAACCGCCGCCGCGCTATTCGGAAGCTTCGCTCATCAAGAAGATGGAAGAACTCGGTATCGGTCGTCCTTCGACCTATGCCGCGACTTTAGCCACGCTGCGTGATCGCGAATACATCACCATCGACAAGCGCAAGCTCATTCCGGAACCCAAGGGTCGTCTGGTCACCGCCTTCCTCGAAAGTTTTTTCGAGCGCTATGTGGAATATGATTTCACGGCAGACCTTGAGGAAAAGCTCGATCTTATTTCGGACGGCAAGCTTTCCTGGAAAGACGTTTTGCGCGATTTCTGGCGCGACTTCTCGGGTAATGTCGATGACATCAAGGAATTGCGCGTCACCAATGTTCTCGACGCACTGAACGAAGAACTGGCGCCGCTGGTGTTCCCGGCACGAGAAGACGGTAGCGATCCGCGTTCGTGCCCGACCTGCGGCACAGGAATGCTGTCGTTGAAGCTTGGAAAATACGGTGCATTCGTCGGCTGTTCCAACTATCCGGAATGCAAGTATACTCGCCAGCTCGGCGGCGACGCCAACGGCGAATCTGCTGCTGCAGACGAACCGAAGTCACTTGGCAAGGACCCATTCACCGGTGAGGAAATTACTGCACGGACCGGTCGTTTCGGCCCCTATGTCCAACGTGGCGAGGGCAAGGAAGCAAAGCGCGCCAGCCTTCCGAAAGGCTGGACCGTAGATACGCTCGACCATGAGAAAGCCGTTGCGCTTCTGTCACTGCCGCGCGACATCGGGCAGCATCCAGAAACCGGCAAGATGATCTCCGCTGGCATCGGTCGCTACGGGCCTTACGTCAGCCATGACGGCACGTTCGCCAACCTGGAGAATGCCGAAGAGGTCTTCTCCGTCGGCCTCAATCGCGCCGTGTCGGTTCTGGCCGACAAACAGTCGAAGGGTGGCGGTCGTGGCCGCTCCACGCCGGCTGCATTGGCGACACTTGGCGACCATCCTGACGGTGGTTCGATCACTGTTCGCGACGGTCGCTATGGGCCTTATGTCAACTGGGGCAAAGTCAACGCCACTTTGCCGAAGGGCAAGGACCCGGCAAGTGTCACGCTGGAAGAAGCGTTGGCTCTGATTACGGAAAAGGCCGGGTCTTCCAAGAGTAAAAAAACCCCTGCCCGCAAGGCTTCAGCCAGCACTGAAAAGAAAGCTGCTGCAAAAAAGCCCGCGGCCAAGAAGGCACCAGCAAAAGCCAAGTCGACAGCCAAGCCGAAAGCCAAATCCAAGGCCGAGACGGTAGAGGAGTAGCAATTGGCACGCCGTTTTTCCAAATCCGATACCGGTCGATCCGCACGGACCGAACGGCGTGCAGCCACAGCAAAATCTGCCGATGGGAACAGCGATCCCAATGCGTTTCTGCCAACCCGCGAAGAGGTTCTCAAATATATTGAAGAGAATCCTGACCGGGCAGGCAAGCGCGAACTGGCAAAAGCATTCAACATCAAGGGCGATGCGCGGGTTTATCTGAAAGATCTTCTACGCGAACTTTCTGATGAGGGGTTGGTTGAAAAACGCGCCCGCAAACTGTCTCGCCCCGGCGCATTGCCTGCCGTCACCGTGCTGGATATTACCGGGCGCGACGAAGATGGCGGTTTGCTCGCACGGCCGTCGGAATGGGACGAAGCCAGTTACGGCAAACCACCTATTGTCCTGATCCGCCGCACCCGATTGAATAAAGCTTCGGAAGGCGGTCCCGCAGTGGGCGTCGGGGATCGCGTTCTGGCGAAAATATTCCGCAGTGAAGATCGCGACGGACCGGATTATACCGCCCGCGTCATGAAGCGTCTCGAGCACCGCACGAACGCGGTGCTGGGTATTGTTCGCGAGCTCGGCAACGGTGAATGGCGGTTGGACCCGGTAAACAGAAAACAGCCTGAGGTGCAGCTCGATCCGGCACAGCTGGAAAATGCTGAAGCCGGTGATCTTGTTGAAGTGGACCTGATTTCCTCGCGTCGTCAGGGATTGCCGCGCGGCAAAGTTCGACAGGTGGTTGGGTCTATCGATAGCGAAAAAGCCCTGTCGATGATTGCCATCCATGAGCATGAAATTCCGCATGTTTTCCCGGCTGAAGCGCTGAGCGAAGCAGAAGCCGCCCAGCCTGCGACGATGGACGGTCGGGAAGACTGGCGCAACATTCCGCTTCTCACCATTGATCCGGCTGACGCCAAAGATCATGACGACGCCGTTTACGCCGAGCCGGATAAAGACCCGGAAAATCCGGGTGGCCAGATTGTTATAGTAGCGATTGCTGACGTCGCCGCCTATGTCCGTCCAGATTCCGCGCTTGATCGTGAAGCACAGAAGCGCGGTAACTCGGTCTATTTCCCGGACAGGGTCGTGCCGATGCTTCCCGAACGGATTTCAAACAACCTCTGTTCGCTTCGTGAGCTTGAAGATCGCCCCGCTCTTGCCGTCCGTATGATTTTTGCTTCTGACGGGCGCAAGAAGTCGCACAAATTCCATCGCATCATGATGAAATCGGCGGCTAAGCTTGCCTATTCACAAGCCCAGGCTGCCATTGACGGCGCGCCGGATGACAAGACCGCGCCTATTCTCGACAGCATACTAAAACCGCTGTGGGGCGCCTATGCTGTGCTGAAGCGTGGGCGCGATGCTCGCGAACCGCTGGAACTCGATTTACCGGAAAAGAAAATCCTGCTCACGCCCGATGGCAAGGTAGATAAGGTTATCGTTCCTGAACGGCTCGATGCACACAAGCTTATCGAAGAGTTCATGATTCAGGCGAATGTCGCTGCTGCAGAAACATTGGAAGCGCACCGTCAGCCGTTGATTTTCCGCATTCATGATGCTCCGGCTCTTGCCAAACAGGAAACCCTACGTGAATTCCTGCGTACGCTTGATCTGAGTCTTGCCAAAGGCGCGGAGCTGCAACCCGCGCAGTTCAACCGGATTCTTGAAGCCGTTGAAGGCTCGGATCATCAAGAACTGGTCAATCAGGTCGTGCTGCGCACACAAAGCCAAGCGGAATATAACCCTGATAATATCGGACATTTCGGCCTGCATTTGAGCCGCTATGCGCATTTCACCTCGCCGATCCGCCGTTATGCCGATCTCATCGTTCACCGCGCTCTGATCAAGGCCCTGAACCTTGGAAGTGACGGACTAACGACAGAGGAGGAAGCGCATCTCGAAGAAATCTCCGCGCTCATCTCCTCGACCGAACGTCGCGCCATGCTGGCCGAGCGTGAAACTGTTGACCGTCTCATTGCACATTTTCTCGCCGCACATCTTGGAGACGAATATGAAGGGCGCGTGACGGGCGTAACGCGGGCCGGTCTTTTCGTGAACCTTGCGACATATGGCGCGGATGGGCTGGTACCCATTTCAACTTTAGGTCATGAATACTATTTATATGACGAAGCGAACCATGCGATTGCCGGTGAACGGAGCGGTAAAGGCTTCCGGCTTGGTGATACAGTGACGGTTCGGCTTGTAGAAGCGCTCCCCGTTGCGGGCGCGCTTCGCTTTGAGATGGTTTCGGAACCGCATCCCCTGCCGATGGCGACCCGCTCGCATCATAAGGCAAGCCGGACGATGCGTGGGCGAAGGGGTAAACCCGCGGGTATTCCGCGTCAGAAGAGAAGAGGTCGCTGATGAGCACGCTAGAGGCCAATTCCGCGCAAAATGTTCAGGTTTTCGGTGGCGAAAGCCCCAAGGCCGCTCACCCGAAACGCCCTTTGGGTGAAGCTATGTGGCGCGGCTTTCGCGGACGTTGCCCGCATTGTGGTGAAGGAAAGCTTTTCCGGTCGTTTGTGAAGCCAGTGGCGCAGTGTTCCGTGTGTGGCGAAGACTACACGGAACAACGTGCCGACGACCTTCCTGCATACCTCACCATTCTGATCGTGGGGCACGTGGTTGTAGGCGCTTTCATGGGTGTGGAAGCAACCACCAATCTGCCACTCTGGGCTCATATGGCGATCTGGGGACCGTTGACTGTGATCATGTCGCTGCTGCTGCTTCAACCTATGAAGGGAGCGACCATCGGCCTGCAATGGGCGCTCTACATGCATGGTTTCGGAGGTAAGGGCGAAGGTGAATATGGCGACGTGACCTGAAGGTCACCATGACTGCCATGGTTCAGCCCCCGTCCACTTTAACTAAAGCCGTGAAAGCTTTGCGACCGCGTGATGCCGCATCCCTTTTGCTTGTCGACCGGTCGGGCAGCAAGCCGCGAATTCTCATGGGCAGACGCCACGCCAGCCTCGCCTTTATGCCCGGAAAGTTTGTTTTTCCGGGTGGTCGTGCCGATCCTGTAGACGGCGCTATCGCTGTCGCGGCTGAACTGAATAGTAATGATGTTGCCAAGCTGCTCGCAGGCATGGGGGCTCGTGCATCGATGCGTCGCGCCCGTGCACTCGGCCTATGTGCCATTCGCGAAACCTTTGAAGAGACTGGCCTTCGCATCGGGCAAGCGATCTCAGCACCGGTTGCTTTGCCCACACATCACGACTGGTCGGCCTTCCTCGATAAAGGCATGATGCCGGCTTTGGACAGCCTGCGCTATTTTGCTCGCGCGGTAACGCCCCCGGACTATGTTCGCCGTTTCGACACCCGTTTTTTTATCGCATTTCGCGATCATATACCGGAGCTCGATCAGCAGCCACTCGTTCCCAGTGGCGAACTGGAAGACCTCGATTGGGTTTCCATTGATCAAATCGATACACTCGACGTCGCTCATATTACTCAGGCGATCTTGAAAGAAGCGCGCGTGCTTCTAACGGATACCGAATTTGAACTGCCAGCCACCTTGCCGGTGGTACAATATTGGAAGCGGCATGGCCGCTTCATTCGCGAAGTGATCTGAACCCGATGAATAAAGAAATCCAACCCGCCGATCTTGTCCCGCAAGAACCTGGCGGCAGGCCGGCTGAGGGCCAGATGCACTGGCGTTCGCTTGCAGCAGCCATTGCCACGATCAGTGCAGTTGGTGCAGCAATTGGGCTGGGCATTCCGCTGTTGAGCGTTCTTCTGGAAAGCCGCGGTCATTCCGCCAGTCTGATAGGCGCTAACACTGCCGTGGCAGGACTGGCATCCATCGTTGCGGCTCCCCTTGCCGCCCCCATCGCCGCACGACTGGGTGTGGTCAAGGCGATCTTCCTTATGCTCATCATCGGAAGCGGAGCCTTTCTCGGCTTCCACTTCTTTCAACCGCTCTGGGCGTGGTTTGCGCTGCGCATCGTCCTGCATTTCGCGTTGACCGTGCTTTTCGTTTTGTCCGAGTACTGGATCAACGCCTCCGCACCACCTGAAAAGCGCGGGCTCGTGCTTGGAATCTATTCAACATCACTTTCGCTGGGCTTTGCGCTCGGACCGTGGTTGTTCTCGAAAATCGGGAGCACGGGCGGACTGCCTTTCTATGTCGGCTTCGTCATCATTCTGATCGCCCTCATACCGGTTGCGTTCGCATGGCGCGACAGTCCCGATTTCGAAGAAGGCGAACACGTACCGTTCCTGCCCTTCATCTTTGCCGTTCCGACTGCAACCATGGCTGTCTTTGTTTTCGGCGCTGTGGAAACGGGCGGCTTTGCCCTCTTTCCAGTCTTCGGAGCGCGTATCGGTTATCCGGAAGCAGACGCAGCACTTCTGCTTACGATGATCGGCCTCGGCAATGTGTTGATGCAGATTCCATTAGGCCTTGTCAGCGATCGCATTTCGGATCGCCGCAAACTTCTGCTCTTCTGCGCCACGACGGGCCTGATCGGTATGATCGCCCTGCCCTATCTCATGCAGCACTGGTATCTCATGGCAGCCATTCTGTTCCTGTGGGGTGGTGTAGTGGCTGGTCTCTATACGATCGGCCTCGCGCATCTCGGCTCCGAGCTGACGGGACGTGAGCTGGCATCCGCCAATGCCGCTTTCGTGTTCTGTTATGCCATCGGCATGCTTGCAGGACCGCAAGCCGTTGGTGTCGGTATGGATATGCTGGGACCAAAAGGATTCCCCATGACTCTCGGTGTGTTTTTTGCCGCATATGCACTCTTTGCAGCAGGAAGGCTGCTTTTGAGGAAGAAGCGGGCTTGACTTTTCGCCGCCAATACGTAGTGTCGCGCCAAATTTCCGCTGCCGGATGAGATTACCGGAATCGCTGGAGGTTTCCATCCATTGAGCATGATCCCGAGAATTGGGAACCGATTTTCGGCAAGATCATGCTCCGGCAAAGATACAGAGCAGGTAATTCGATATGGCCAAGGCTACGACGATCAAGATCAAGCTTTTGTCGACCGCTGACACCGGCTTCTTCTACGTAACGAAGAAGAACAGCCGCACGATGACGGAAAAGATGACAAAGACCAAGTACGACCCGATTGCGCGCAAGCACGTCGAGTTCAAGGAAACGAAGATCAAGTAATTCGTTTTCGGTCGTCATCGACAAGATGATTGAAATAAAAAGCCGTCTCTTTCGAGACGGCTTTTTTGTTTCCAGCTTCGTGGATTCTTCAGGCTGCCGAAGAGACAATGCGGTTGCGACCACCTTTCTTTGCCTGATAGAGCGCAGCATCTGTCCTCGAGAAAAGAGCGTCAGCGCTATCCCCCATCAGCCTCAGCCCTGCAACACCCATACTGATGGTCAAGTTGACCTTGTGTTTGCCGTTGGCAACCGCAAAGGGCGTGTCTGACACAGCAATCCGGATTCGCTCGGCAACAGCCTTCGCAGCCTCCACATCGCTATCCGGCAGAACGACGACAAACTCCTCCCCGCCGTAGCGACACATGAGATCCATCCCACGAATATTCTTGCGCAGGCGCGTCGCAAATTCGCGAAGAACATCGTCACCAGCATCATGCCCGTACTGGTCGTTGATCCGTTTGAAGTGATCGAAGTCGAGCATGATGACTGACAATGGCCGCTCGCGCCCCATGGCGCGGGTCAGCAGGACAGGCATATGTGTATCGAGATAGCGGCGGTTGTGCAGCCCTGTGAGACTATCCGTCACCGCCATGGTGATCGTACGGTTCAGGCTCTGCCGCAGTAAATCGTTATAGCACTTCCGTTTGATCTGGGTTCGCAAGCGCGCAAACAGTTCCAGCTTCTCAAGCGGACGCATCAGATAGTCATTTACGCCAAGCTCCAGCGCACGCACCACGAGCGCGCCCTCATCTTCCCGAACAACGAGAATGATCGGCACCAGCCTTGTGCGTTCAATGGTTCGCAACTGCGAACAAAGGCGCAGCGGATCGTAATAAGTGAAGTTGGCTGAAACAACGATACTGTCGTAATCCGTATCTATCGCCCGGATCAAAGCCGTGTTGGCATCGCTGGCCACATCGACACGATAGGCCTCTCCAAGAATGAGACGAAGGCGTGCAGCCGCCAGTTCGTCCTCATCAACTATGAGAATGCGGGCGACCTCATCCTTATCGGCATAATTCCCGCCCATCTTGCTTGCCAGCAGCGTTTCCACTTCCGCGTCCGCAACCGTGCCCGTTCGCTGGAAAAGCTCATCAGAGACCAGTTTCAGCCGCGCCAGGCTCTTCACACGCGACAATAACTGAAGATCGCTGACGGGCTTTGACAGAAAGTCGTCGGCGCCAGCTTCAAGGCCGCGAATCTTGTCATCGACACCATCGAGCGACGTCACCATCACAACAGGAATATTGGACGTACGTGGATCATCTTTCAATCGACGACATACTTCAAAACCGTCCATCTCCGGCATCAATATATCTAGAAGAACGACATCAATCTGGCCGCCCAGACAAAGCTCAATGGCTTCAGGACCGCTATAAGCCGTAATAACCTCATAATATTCGGAGAGGAGCCTTGCCTCGAGGAGCTTTACATTGGAATCCACATCGTCAACGACGAGAATTCGTGCAGTCATGATGCCCCTCGCCCTGATTTCCGCTAAGCGTCGCCCAAATAGGATTTGATTGTCTCTATGAAGCGCGGCACCGATATCGGCTTGGATATATAGGCTTCACAGCCGCCCTGCCGAATACGCTCCTCGTCGCCCTTCATTGCAAAAGCTGTCACGGCAATAACCGGAATGTGCCGCAACTCGTCATCGTCTTTCAGCCATTTTGTGACTTCCAGTCCCGACACCTCGGGAAGCTGTATGTCCATGAGAATCAGATCAGGTCGATGTTCACGCGCAAGATCGAGCGCCTCAAGCCCGTTTCTCGTCCGGATGGTCTCATATCCGCTGGCTTCGATAAGATCGCGAAACAACTTCATATTGAGTTCGTTGTCTTCGACAATCATCACGCTTTTCGGCATCGAAAATTCCTTGGTCTTATTCCCTGCAGCAACCCGGCATTTGCTCGATTTTCTTATCCGCCAGAGAGTCCCCACTTCTTAGACTGCGGGTAGTTTAACCTCATTTCATTGATGAAAGGCAAATAATTCCATTGTTCCTCGACTGAGCGACCGTTACACATTCGGCAGAGCAACAGAAAAAGCGGAGAAACCACATGAAAACGCTGATGAGCCAGGCGGATGCGGAAGCGATCGCCATTGAAGCGTTGGCGTGGTTGGCTCAGGACAAGGACCTGCTGCCTCGCTTCCTCGCCCTGACAGGCATTGAAGCTGCGTCGATCCGGCAGGCAGCACGTGAACCTGGCTTTCTGGCGGGGGTATTACAATTTTTTCTGACACATGAGCCGACACTGCTGCGCTACTGCGAAGAGGCTGGCCGTGATCCGGCAACAATTGATAAAGCCTTGTCATATCTGCCCGGCGGGCTGAACCAGCACCTTTAGCAAAGACTTCGATCCGCAAATTAAAAGCCCGACACTGCCGGGCTTTTTGGTAACTATTCAGCAGCGGGATTTGCTGCTGAAACCTGGGCTTCATTCGAAACCGACAATACGTTCAACTCGTGCTGCTTGCCATCGCGTGCCGTCCAGGAAATCGACTGGCCGGGCGCAAGACCAATCAGCGCAGTGCCGATAGGCGTGAGAATCGAAATTTTGCCCTGCGCGATATCCGCTTCGCCCGGATATACCAGAGTCACCCGACGCTCCTGCCCGTCATTGGAGCGAAACTCCACAGTAGAGCCCATGTGAATCACATTCTGCGGCAAACGCTTCGCAGGAACGACTTTCGCGCGGTCAAGTTCAACCATCAACTCCTCGGCGATCTCCTCGAGACGTTCCGAAACGTTTGTGGCCAGCCCCATCAGACGTTCATAGTCGATTTCGCTAACAACGATATTGGGCTTCTTGCGATTCTTTCCGCTCATGGCGAGTGCTCACTGCTGTTGAAAGGTAATAAGTCTCCGTGCTGTTTCTGCACGAAGCCGTTCAGATTGATTTTAATGAAAGCGCTTATTTGAAATCCGCTTTTGGACAAGCGGCGTACCGTCCCCCGGAGTTCCCCTGCGCTAGGCAGAACTCGAGGGTAGCTATCCCGTGATCGGATAAACCCGATGAAGTATGGATGCAAAACGGTTGTTCATATTGCTAAACTTGGTGATATTCCCGGCAATGTCAAGTGTAAGACCAACCGGGATGATATATCCCCATGGCACTTCAGCCTTTCGATGCTATAAAAGGATGTTCCTTTTATGTTCATCAGACGGTTCGTCCTCATGGCTGACACCATTGCACCTAACAGTTCGGAAAAAGGTGTATGCCGCGACTGCCTTACGCCGCAAAAATCGAACACAGGCAGACGATGCCATGCATGCGGCAGCCCTCGCCTTCTCCGTCATAGCGAGCTTTATAAGCTCTCTCTGGCACACATTGATTGCGACGCTTTTTACGCATCAGTTGAAAAGCGGGACAATCCGGAACTTCGGGACAAACCGCTCATTATCGGCGGCGGAAAACGCGGCGTGGTATCGACGGCCTGCTATCTCGCCCGCATTCATGGCGTGCGGTCTGCCATGCCCATGTTCAAGGCACTGGAAGCCTGTCCCGACGCCGTCGTCGTTAAGCCAAACATGGAAAAGTATGTTCGCGTCGGTCGTGAAGTGCGGCAAATGATGCGTGACCTGACGCCCCTCGTTGAACCTCTTTCCATCGATGAGGCTTTTCTGGATCTGAGCGGCACGGAACGCTTGCATAAGGCTCCACCCGCAATCGTTCTCGCAAGTTTCGCCAAACGCGTAGAGGATGAGATAGGCATTTCCGCCTCGATCGGACTATCCTATTGCAAGTTTCTGGCCAAGGTTGCATCAGATATCGAAAAGCCGCGCGGTTTTTCCGTTATCGGTGAAGCAGAAGCCCTGACGTTTCTGCGAGACCGATCCGTCAGCACGATCTGGGGAGTAGGCAAGGCTTTCGCAGCCAAACTGGAAAGTGATGGAATCAGGTCGATCGGCCAACTCCAGACGATGGAAGAAGGTGCACTTATGAAGGCGTATGGCACTATGGGGCAGCGTCTTTACCGTTTGTCACGAGGACAGGACAGCCGCAAGGTCGAGCCGGACCATGATATGAAAAGCGTTTCGGCAGAGACAACCTTCAACAATGACTTGTCGGATGCCAACGATCTCGTTCCTGTTCTTCGGGCGCTCGCCGAAAAGGTCTCGCGGCGACTGAAAGCAAGTGAAATAGCCGGGCGTACTGTCGTTTTGAAGCTGAAAACACACGACTTCAAATCGCGTACGCGCAATCGGCAGCTTTCCGATCCGACCCAGCTCGCGGATAGAATCTTCCGCCACGGATTGCAGCTTCTCGAAAAAGAACTCGATGGTACACGATTTAGATTGCTAGGGATTGGGGTTAGCGAGCTTTCTTCAAGTGATCGCGCCGATCCGCCCGATCTAGTAGACACTCAGGCCACCAAACGCGCCGTCGCCGAAAATGCCATCGACAAGTTGCGAAACAAATTTGGATTGAGTGTTGTCGAAACCGGCTATACCTTCTCCAAGGGCAATCTGGCGCGCCCGCAAATGCCGCCAGATCGAGACGACCAGCATTGAAATTACAAAGCGCGAAGAAACCTTTGTAGAAATCTTCTACATTTGGCTCTAACGGCTTGACGAGACCGATCTGTATCAATATTGGAACGGGCCAAGGCGCTACCAACTGATTTGGCAACTGCCTTACGGAAGGCCTCGTGGCGGAGTGGTTACGCAGAGGACTGCAAATCCTTGCACCCCGGTTCGATTCCGGGCGAGGCCTCCAATATTTCCATATATAAAATCAATAGACTATTGAGATCAGCGTCGAATTCGACATGGCAAGCCTTGTTGCATCATGTTGGAAGTTAATGCCTATAAATTACAAATGGTTACGCAAAAATTGGGCGAACCCGTGTGACATCGAGCGGAACATACTTGGCTCTGTTTGTTGTCGTGAACAAAACAAAAGCTTCGGCAGGTGAAGTCTAAAGAAATTGCAGACATGTTTGGTGGTATTTGTGTTCGTGTAACGCGCAATAAATACGTAATTTGGACGCTTTGTAATTTCGACAGAATTGGCAAGCGCAATCCCGCTATTGCCAGATGAGAAATATTTCAAACACTTCTGAACTCCAACGGCGCAAAAACAAGACTTTGCGGCCACTATTCATATCAGCTGACTAAGAATCACGCCCGTACCGGCACTACAGAGCGCAACAAGCACCAAGAACCTCGGTATCGAAAGTTGCTCGATCCATTCAATCGCTCGTATACGAGGCGCTTCTATGCCTTTCTTATCAAACATTATCCCCTCCCACTATTTTTGTATATTTTTATCATACGGTAAAAATTTGTCACCCGTCACTTTAGTTTAGAACGAGATCAGCTATTTACCGATGTGTAAGAGCACCAAGCACCGCGAGAAAAAATTGAGAAACCATTGAAAAAAATGACGCATGTATTGTATGACTGATTTGATGCATCGGGCGGGACATAAACTATACTTGGCAGGAGAGCCAGCTATGTCACCGAAGCTTAAAGCTGCCCTTGTGGGTGCAGTCATCGCAGTTGTTGTCGGCTTTGCCGCGTCGCAAGGACTGATCAGCCAACAGACAGCAGAAGACATAAAAACCAAGACAAATGAGGTCCTTGCAGAAGAACCTGCACCAGTACCTCAACAGCCTGCTCCCGCGCCTGCTGAAGCTTCTCAGCCGCAAGAAAACGATACGCCGGCACAATAAGGCTCAAGGCGACTTCAACCCGTTGCTTCCGTCGGCATCGAAACCCGGATCAACTCGTACGAAGCGCCCAAAGAAGCGTCCGGTCAGAACTGTCGGTACAAAGATTGGCTCTGCGGGATAATCGTGGCCACAGTTTGCTTCGCTTGACCGAGGCCATATTATTCAGCGTCCGACCGTCTTCCGCCTGGGTACACAGAACCGCAACTCAGCAAACGAGATATCCTGTTCAAGTCAACAGCAACAATCTTATCCGCCACGGCATCGGACTTGACCACCTTGGTGTGCGGACCAACGTCTATCAGTGCAGCATGAATGCCACTGCGGAAGCCATCGTTGACACTAACGCCAGAGCATCTCTCCTAGATTCAGCAAAAGCGGACGATATGGAACCAAAGGTAGGTCACAAGTACGAGGTTGCCAGCAGGTGCTTAGATTACCCCTCAAAATTCGACTTTTATCTCGTACGGCAAGTCCAGTGTAGTGTAAATTTCGTTCGTTTTAGTGCGGAAGAGCTCAATTGAATCGGAGAAGTTATCCGTCCCGCGCCTTTACGGCGCCTCCCACAATAGTGAGGCGTTACAAGAACTTTTCCTGGAATCAACGACAGCTGAAACTAAGAGTTACGATGATTTCATACGGCATACTCACCAAACTTGATCATATCAAGTTGGTCTTCTCGACAGATCACCCAACCTTCAGTGACCTCTCGAAGAGATCGTGAACCAACGCTCCCCTACACGAGTGACTGGCCATTCAATTGACCTGCCATTACTGACCATCGATGTTACCTAATGTTTGTAACAGGCCGAATTGTTATCGGATCAACTGAACAAACATGTGGGCGCAGACCGCGATTACAAAGACTGCGGCGAAGCCGGATTCGAGACGAAAATACCAAGGCATTGCCACTCTCCAATCATGGTTAACAGACAGCTAATCAACGCGCGAAGAACGATTTGGTTCAAAATGCTTCAGCAAGAATGAATATCGTCACCCGTTAAAGGGCGCATTATAGATTCATCGCTATCTATCCGCTTTGAATTGAGATGATACCGGCGAGCTCACATGGAGGGATTCTGATCGTTCGCGAAGGTAATGGCCAACCGTACAATGCCTGCGCTCTCAAGCGCTTAGCTACGTCGTCCCGACAAACTCGCTAAATCGTTAGCGTGCCCTTACACCGCAATCAATAGAGTGTCCAAGTAGTTCGGTCACGCACCAAAGTGCACTACGCCAGAAACTTCGTTTTGAATGCAGTGGAAAATTGAGCAACCTCATGAAATGAAGTGGCTCCCCGGGCCGGATTCGAACCAGCGACCAACCGGTTAACAGCCGGTTGCTCTACCGCTGAGCTACCGGGGAACAGGTGCTCGTCGTGTCAGCGAGGTGGCGTATAGCAAAAGGATTTCGCGTTTGCAAAGGGCTAAATCCATTTTTTTTCATCTTTTTGCATTATGGGACAAAAACCCTATATTCTCTGGGACGTTTTCCTCCTGTGAATTGTAACATATCAGCCTAAGAGATGCGCCTGTGAGTGACGAATACGCCGAAACACCCCGGAAAAAAGCCATCGTGATTCTTGGTCGGCGAATCCCAATGCCGCAATCAGTCATGATGCGGCGCATGCTTGGCGGCACACTCGTTGTCGGCGGCTCGTTGGGGTTTCTCCCGATTCTCGGTTTCTGGATGCTTCCACTTGGGCTTATCGTGCTTTCTCACGATTCTCATCGTGTCCGCCGCTTGCGCCGCAGAAGTGAAATCCACATCTGGCGCAAATGGCTGAAACGAAGGCCGACCGACGCGTAAAGTTGATCAACTATTTCGTGCCTGATGTTACCATCGCCCAGACCCATTGCTCTATGAGGACGACACAAGAATGGGCCATTATTGCCAAGAGCGCCCCGATAGCTCTACTTGCGTAATTCGCCTGGCGTGGTCTGTCGATGTTTTCGCAAAGCCGTTGTAAGGTGGCTCTGGCTGGAAAAATTCAAATGGCGTGCGATCTCATTTATTGGCATCGATGTTTTTCTGAGGCACCGCTCAGCTTCGTCAAGTCTCAGTTCCATCAGGTACTGGTGAGGCGTCTGCCCAAAACTCTTTCGAAAGCATGTCGAAAAATGCCCTGCTGAAATTCCCAACAATGCTGCCATGTCCGGAACCGAAAGAGGCTTGTGAAAGTTTTGGTTGAGATAGGCTTCTATCTGATGACGCGCTGCTTTGCTGAGTCCGATCTTACTGTCAGTTGAAGCGCGCTCATTCAACAAGACGCGTGCGATCGTACGCATTAGAACCAACCCTAGAGCATTCAGGTAAGCTTCATCCTGTCCGCCTCGCTGGCAAATTTCATCCCAGATCAAATGAGATAGCGGCATGCAATCTTTGCATGAGAAACTCGTAACGTTCTTGGGGCCGTTGTTTTCCTTGAATAGAGAATTCTGAAAAAAACTATCCTGAAAAAATTGCTGATCAGGCTGCATGATTATGATTTCGACGGGATCAGACCAGTTAATTGATAAAGTTGTAAAAGCCGGAACAATGAAAACAGTTCCGGCTGGGAAACTAGATTTCTCATCCGTCTCCACAGAAGAATACCATTTTAAATTGCGGGCGTGCTCTCGCAGGATAATGATGGTTGTAATATCTCTGTGGTAACTCGCCACCCCGATTTGGGTAGTCGCGCACGTTAAACCGCTCTTGCTCACTTTCGTCTGCACTTTTGTACCAGCCTCCTTCCCCGCTCTCTAATCTATAATAATTGATTGAAATTCAATCACTAAGCTCATCCTCACCTTAATCATTCGATCTGAAAACAGAGAATAAGAACACACAGTTTGTTGCTAGACCGCGCACAGCCTCCCTGTCGTACACTTGTCAAAAATACAACCAATAAACTTCAGTATTTACAATAATACAATTTAAACGTGTAATTGAAATTTGCAATCGGAATCTCAAGCGCTAAACATCGACCATTCTTTTGCAAATGGTTTGCAATAGCACTTGATCGTAAAACAGCGATCGGCTATGCAATTGCAACTGATTGGCAACAAGGATTTGGATATGCTGCGTCGTATTTTACGAACAACGACACTCGGTCTCGTGAGCGGAGCTCTTCTCTGGACAAGCGCAAGCGTTGCTTTTGCGGAGAAATTCAAGGCCGTGACGACATTTACTGTTATCGCCGATATTGCGCAGAATGTTGCGGGCGATGCCGCGACGGTTGAGTCAATCACGAAGCCAGGTGCCGAGATCCACAATTATCAGCCAACACCGGGAGACCTGATTAAAGCCCAGGACGCCAAGCTGGTCCTCTGGAATGGCCTTGGCCTGGAACTATGGTTCGAAAAATTCTTTTCACGTCTCAAGGATGTTCCAAGCGCAGTTGTTTCCGATGGCGTTGAGCCAATCGATATCAGCGAGGGACCTTATAGCGGCAAGCCAAATCCGCATGCCTGGATGTCACCGAATGCCGCATTGATCTACGTGGACAATATTCGGGATGCGTTCGTCAAAAATGATCCGGCGAACGCTGACATCTACAAGGCGAATGCAGAGATTTACAAAGCGAAGATTAAAGCGACGATCGATCCTATCCGGGCTGAGCTGGCAGCTATTCCTGAAGACAAGCGTTGGCTCGTTTCAAGTGAAGGCGCATTCTCCTATCTGGCTCGGGACTTCGGTTTGAAAGAGCTTTATCTCTGGCCAATCAATGCAGACCAACAGGGCACTCCACAGCAGGTGCGAAAAGTGATTGATGCAGTGCGTGAAAATGGCATTACGGCTGTCTTTTCCGAAAGCACGGTTTCTCCTGCCCCAGCCAAGCAGGTCGCTCGTGAGACCGGCGCAAAATATGCCGGTGTTCTCTATGTTGATTCACTTTCGGACCCCGACGGTCCCGTGCCCACATATATTGATCTCCTGAAAGTCACCTCCAGCGCGATTGCCCAAGGGCTCAAACAATGAATGCACCCATAGACCTTCATGGAGATACCTTCGCCATGCTGGATAAAAGCGCGGTCGACGGTATCAATGTGAGAAATGCAACTGTCACGTATCGAAACGGCCATACGGCTTTACACAATGCAAGTTTTACGACCCCAACCGGAACGATTACAGCGCTTGTCGGCGTCAACGGATCCGGCAAGTCGACCCTGTTCAAAGCGATTATGGGGTTTGTCAAACTAGCCAAGGGCGAAATATCTATTCTCGGAATGCCGGTTGGGGCCGCGCTCAAGAAGAACCTAGTGGCTTACGTCCCGCAAAGTGAGGACGTCGACTGGAACTTTCCGGTTCTCGTTGAAGATGTCGTCATGATGGGTCGCTACGGCCATATGGGCATGATGCGCATCCCGCGCCGCGCCGACAAAGAAGCCGTAGAAAAAGCGCTTGATCGCGTGAATATGCTCGAATTTCGTCATCGACAGATCGGTGAGCTTTCAGGCGGGCAAAAGAAACGGGTATTTCTTGCGCGAGCGCTCGCACAAGACGGGCGCGTCATTCTTCTGGATGAACCCTTCACTGGCGTAGATGTGAAGACCGAAGAAGCAATCGTCACACTTCTTCGCAGTTTGCGAGATGAGGGGCGCGTCATGCTGGTCTCGACCCACAATCTTGGCAGTGTTCCCGAATTCTGCGACCGAACCGTATTACTGAAACGAACAGTTCTCGGTTACGGGCCGACTGCGGAGGTTTTCACACAAGAGAACCTCGAAAAGACTTTCGGCGGCGTGCTGCGCCATCTTGTACTCGGCGAGACTAGCGGTGCAGGACGAGGCGCCGTCAGCGTCATAACTGACGATGAGCGCCCGTTTGTTGTTTATGAGAACGAAGACTCCGCGACCCGCAAACGGAGTCAGGAACAATGACCGTATTACTTGAGCCGTTCAGTTATAGCTACATGCTGAATGCGATGTGGGTTTCGGCGCTGGTGGGCGGGGTATGTGCCTTTCTTTCGGCTTATCTCATGCTGAAAGGTTGGTCGCTGATTGGCGACGCTCTATCCCATTCCATCGTCCCTGGCGTTGCGGGTGCTTATATGCTTGGCCTCCCCTTCTCCATCGGCGCATTTTTCTCTGGCGGTCTCGCCGCAGCAGCGATGCTCTTTCTCAACCAACGTACAAAGCTGAAGGAAGATGCTATCATCGGTCTGATCTTCTCGTCATTCTTCGGACTTGGCCTCTTCATGATCTCGTTGAAGCCGACGGCCGTCAGCATTCAGACCATCGTTCTCGGCAATATCCTCGCCATCACACCGGAAGATACTCTACAACTGGCAATCATCGGCTTCGTTTCCCTGTCGCTACTTCTTTTAAAGTGGAAAGATCTGATGGTAGTGTTCTTCGATGAAAACCATGCGCGTTCGATCGGTCTCAAGCCCAATCTGTTGAAGATCATGTTCTTCACATTGCTGTCGGCATCGACTGTCGCCGCGATGCAGACGGTTGGTGCCTTTCTCGTCATCTGTATGGTGGTAACGCCCGGTGCAACCGCATATCTACTGACAGACCGGTTTTCGCGACTGCTTTGGATTGCTGTTGCTATCGGCTCCGTCACAAGCTTCTCAGGAGCCTATGTAAGCTATTTTCTGGACGGTGCGACGGGAGGCATCATCGTGGTTCTCCAGACGCTTGTCTTCCTCAGTGTATTTCTGCTTGCTCCAAAGCATGGGCTGCTGGCCGCACGCCGCAAAGCGGCAATCGCTCTAAGGGAATTCCAGCAATGACCATTCTGGATATGCTGGCCTCACCGTTTCAGTTCGAGTTCATGCGCTATGCACTGGCTATTTCCGTGCTCATCGCGATACCAACAGCATTGCTGTCGTGCTTTCTGGTCCTCAAGGGCTGGTCATTGATGGGTGACGCTATCAGCCACGCGGTTCTTCCGGGTGTCGTTGTCGCCTATATTATCGGAATACCCTTCGGTATCGGAGCCTTCGTAGCGGGCATGGCCTGCGCCCTTGCAACCGGCTACCTCACCGAAAACAGCCGCATCAAGCAGGATACGGTGATGGGCATCGTATTCTCCGGCATGTTCGGTCTTGGCCTGGTTCTTTATGTTGCGATCCGCTCGACAGTGCATCTCGATCATATCCTGTTCGGCGACATGCTCGGAATAACATTGTCCGACCTCATCGAAACGGCCATTATCGCCGCACTGACCGCTGGCATTCTTGTCGTCAAATGGCGCGACTTCCTGCTGCACGCTTTCGATCCGGCGCAAGCCAGAGCCGTCGGTTTACCGGTCCGCCTGCTGCATTACGGTTTGCTTTGCCTGATTTCGCTAACGATTGTCGGCGTTTTGAAGGCCGTAGGCATCATTCTGGCTATCGGCATGTTGATTGCGCCCGGTGCAATTGCGTTTCTGCTCACACGCAAATTCAGCACCATGATGCTGCTCGCCGTAACAATTGCGGTCACCGCATCCTTCTTCGGTGTCTATCTGGCTTTTTTCATCGACAGCGCGCCCGCTCCAACAATCGTTCTGCTAATGACCGCAATGTTTCTCGCCGCGTTCATCTACTCTTCCCGGAGAAATGCCAAGTTCGAAGAACGTGCAGAAGAAGTTTGACTGAACGCTTCATAACAAGCTGGGTCCTGTACACTCTCCGTCAGACCTGCTTGCGTGCGACGTGGACAGCTTTGCAAAGCTGTCCACGTCTTCGTCTTTACGTCATACAGCTGTTATAAATTCTCGCTAAATAGCGCCTAGACGACGTTCCAAAATGGAACTGAAGATAGTTTTTTCAGCGCAATTTCACTTTTGCGGCTTGTCGAGGTGGCTTAAAGATGCTTCAATCCAATTTGCACGGCTGTGCAGAAAAAATAAAATCAGCCGGCGATCCTGGGGAGGAGACGCTTATGCCAACGTTTTTGGAGGTGGCGGACGCGCGCGTTCGTTATGGCAACAATGAAGTTCTCAAAGGCGTAAATCTATCCGTCAAGAAGGGTGAGTTCGTCGCGCTTCTCGGCTCGTCTGGGTGCGGCAAGACAACCCTGCTGCGTGCGATTGCAGGCTTCAACATGCCGTCCAACGGCGCGATCCGTGTAGACGGCAGAGACGTCACCAAATTGCCCCCAGATAAACGCGGAATGGCCCTTGTCTTCCAGTCTTACGCGCTCTGGCCGCATATGACTGTCGCGCAGAACATGGGTTATGGTCTGCGTATTCGTGGCACGACGAAGGAGACCATCAAGCAGAAGGTTGATGAAGTTGCTCGCCTGCTGGGGCTGGATGCTTTGCTGGAGCGCAAACCTGCCGCCCTTTCCGGCGGACAACGCCAGCGCGTCGCCCTCGGGCGCGCCCTCGCCATTCAGCCTGACATCCTGCTTCTCGATGAGCCGCTCTCCAATCTCGATGCACGCATCAGACTATCGGTTCGCCATGAGATCAGCGCTTTGCAGCGCCGTCTCGGCATTACAGCTGTTCACGTAACGCATGACCGGGAAGAAGCCATGGTCATGGCCGACCGTATCGTCATTCTCAATAATGGCGAAATCGCACAGGCAGGCGCTCCAGAAGAAGTTTACAACCACCCCGCCTCGGATTTCGTCGCGGCATTTATGGGCGCTGAGAATCTGATCGAAGTACCAATCCAGATCAAAGCCGACCGTATCGAGATCGCGGCAGGCGCCAACAACAAGGCGAGCACGATTTCGGCAGGACGCCGAAATCTGTCCGATGGCATGGCATCGGCTCGTTTCCGCAGCGAAGCAGCCTGTCTCACCAAGCCGGGAGTTGATCGGAACTCCCCGACGTCCGAATTAGCCCTCAACGGCACGGTGGAGCAGACCAGCTATCCCGGTGGCCTCTGGAGACACATGATCCGCGTCGGGGATCGGCACATCATGGTCGACGCTCAGGAAAGTCATCAGCCCGGCGCCAATGTTGAAATCCACATACCTGAACACGCCCTGTTTCTGTTCGACAAATAGTCAGGCGCCTGCCGTCTTTTCGTCAGTGTGCTGATGATGCGTCATTGAGTTAATGGGAGACTAGAGATCAACGAAATACGCAATTCACGTTGGACTTGATCGTGCACAGCTGTGCACATTGACCTCGCCGTCTTTCCCGCACCAAAACGGGGCACCCCGTTTCAAGATCGTTTTCACGGGCATTTTCGTGCCCGTGAATGACACCATTCCCGATAGACGCCACTGGATGCACTGCATCTGCTTTCAATCAAAAGACCGGAAATCCCGGTTTCATACAGGAGTCCTTTTCATGAGAACTATCCTGAACGCGGCAATGGCAATTGGTCTCACCGTTGCACCCGCCACCGCCGATGAGCTTACCGTCATCACGGCAGGTGACCAGAACATGGTTGACTATATCAATCAGTATCTCGGACCGTTGTTCGAGAAGGAAAATCCCGGAACGACCGTTCGCGTTGTGGGAACAGGTCCCGGCGATGCGGGTTCGCAGAAGGTTCTCGAGCGTTTCGAAGCCCAGTCCAAGGCTGGCGTGGAAAAATGGGACACCGACGTCGCCGTCGTCCACGAGAAATTCGTCGGACCGATGGTAACGGCGAAGTTCCTCGAAAATTATCGCGGCAAAATCGACAGCGGTAAGCTGGTGACGCGCGATAATGCGAAAATGGCGCTCGGTACGGATGTCGACGGCTACGTCATGCCGATGTTCAACAGCCAGACCGCACTTGCCTACAATCCTGCACTCGTTGCCAATCCGCCAAAGAGTTATGACGAGCTCGTCGCATGGGCCAAGGAAAACCCAAAGCAATTCGGCTATAACGGCATCAAGGGTGGCGCATCGGGCGTGAGCTTTGTTATGGGCTGGATCTATGCTTATGGTGGCGACGCAGACAAGCTGATGAAGGGTCCATTCGAAGAGGGCGAAGCGAAGAACTGGGACAAGGCGTTTGCTTCGCTAAAGGACTTTACAAAGAACGCCACCCTCACCCCAGGCAATGCAGGCACGCTCGACATGTTGAGCCGTGGCGAAATCGCGATGGGACCAGTATGGGTGGACATGTTCTATTCGTGGAAGGCGAATGGACAGCTTCCGCCGGAAATGAAACTTGTCCTACCAGCTCCCGGCATGCCCGGTCAGCCGATGCATTATGTGATCCCGGAAAAAAGCGCGCATAAGGAACTGGCCGAAAAATTTGTCGCATTGGCGACGAGCCCGAAAGTGCAGGCCGAAGGTATCGTGAAGCGCTTCAACTGGTATCCGGGCATCGATGCCGACCATGTCAAGGCAGAGCTGGACGGCGACACCTGGAAAAAGCTCTTCACCGACATTTCGCCGGACGAGCTTGCTAAATACGGCAAGCCTTTCCCGATCGCACCTTATAACACTGCGATTCTGGAAGCTTATGAGCGTCAGGTCGGCAATTAAGCTCAACAATCCTGCCTCCTATTGGAGCGCTTTGACGAACTTGGTTACATGCAAAGCGCCCCGATGTTGATGCCGGATATGCAATCAAGGCACCACGAGCGTGTCCGGCACTCCACATTGTCATGAGGTTTCGAATGTCGCATCGACTGACAGGTATTCTTCTTGTCGCGCCGGCACTGGCGATCGTCCTATTACTGTTCATCGTACCGCTTTTCGGAGCGATCACCGGAGCTTTCAATGTTTCCGGGGAATGGGGAACCGGCAATTTCACCAAAGCATTCGAACTTTATTCCAGCGACATCATCTTCACCTTTGTCATCGTTACACTGTCGTCCCTGCTGATTGCATTATTTTCCATCGCCATCGGCGGTTACCTGACGCTCGGCTCCAACCCGCGCGCTGTCACTGTCCTGCGCTGGCTCTATCGCTGGCCGCTTTTCATCCCCTTCATCGTGGTTGGTCAGATACTTCGCACCTTCCTAGCCAAAAACGGGTTGATGAACAGCCTGCTCATTGAAACTGGGCTCCTAACCCCACTGCAGGCAATGAGCTTTCTCGACTGGCGTGGCATCGTCATTGCATTCGTCTGGAAACAGACGCCATTCGTCACCTTGCTACTGGCAGGTGCCATGGCATCCATCGATCGCAGCACGATTGAATCCGCTCGCAATCTTGGTGCCGGGCGGCTGCGCATTCTCATTGAGATTGTTCTGCCGCAAGTCCGCCAAACGCTGCTCGTGGGGTTGATACTGAGCTTTGTCACCATGATGTCCGTCTTGTCCGTTCCTTTGATGATCAACGCCCAATCACCAACGATGATCACGGCAAACATGGCATTCCGTATCAATGCTTATGGGGATTACGGCGTCGCAAATGCATTGGGTACGATCTCGCTCCTCATGACCAGCCTCGTCGCCTGGGTTTACCTGCGCCAGACCATGAAGGAACACGGCCAATGAGCAACATCATCGACTGGCGCTGGATACCGCGTGGCATATTGCTTGGTCTGCTCGCCTTCGCGATTTTCGGGCCGCTCGCCAACCTGCTTCTGTGGGCTGTAGCTGAGCGTTGGTATTTCCCACACACACTGCCGCTTCAGTATGGTTTCTCTTTCTGGGCGAATGTGTTTTCGCCTCGCGGCAATGCGCTCTCGTCACTTGGCACAAGCTTTCTTATTGCAGGCCTGACAGTGATCGTTTCACTCGGCCTCGCCATTCCCGCCGGTTATGCTCTGGCACGCCTGAAACTGCCGTTTCGCGGGCTGATCCTACTGACGCTGCTGATCCCGCAAGCTTTTCCAAACCTGCCCGTTTACGTAAACATCGCGCAGATGTTCTACTCTTTCGGCCTGAATGGTACGATCACAGGCGTCGTTCTGGTGCATGTCACTCATGGTCTGGTCTATGCCGTCTGGATCGCCACGGCAGCGTTTTCGGCAATTGATCGGGAGCTTGAAGAAGCGGCGCGCTCAATGGGCGCTTCCGCCCTCAAGACATTCTTCGACATCACCCTGCCAATAGCCGCACCGGGTTTGCTTGCAAGCGCGATCTTTGTCTTTCTTGAATCGCTCGATGAGTTTACCGGCACTTATTTCGTTGGCGCCCCTGATATTTCCACCCTGCCCTTACTGCTTTATACAGCGAGTTCCGGCGGCAATTATCAAATCGCGTCGATCAGCGCATTGATATTGCTGGTGCCATCAATTGCCTTCATGTTCGTGGTCGAGCGCTTCCTCAGGGCCGATGTCCTTTCAAAAGTAGGGCGATAAAATGCCAGATAAAGAAATACAGCGAGAACAGGACAGCGCGGATAACCAGCCACGGTTCATCAGCGCGCACGAAGTCGCGCTCGAGGCAGGCGTGTCACGCTCCGCTGTGTCCCGAACCTTTACGCCTGGCGCCAGTGTTTCGCCCTCAACACGCGAGAAAGTGCTGAAAGCTGCCGAAAAGCTGGGTTATCAGGTCAACGATCTTGCACGCGGTCTTCTTGCCAATCGCAGTCGTATCGTCGGAATGATTGCGGCAGACCCGGATAGTCCTTTTCGCTCCCGCCAGATTGCAGCGCTTTCCCGTCGACTTGCAGCACGTGGCAGTGTGCCGGTGTTGATCCCGACCGGCCAGCATGGAGAAAACCTCTCTGCGGCCCACGAAACGCTGTTGCGCTATCGTGCCGAAGCGACGGTAGTTCTTTCCGGCATGCCCTCGTCGTCATTTGTCGATCTTGCCCAACGAAACGGCCAGACCCTGATCCTCGTCGGACGAACCGAAGAGGGAGCCGATCATATTCACATCAACAATCGACTAGCCGCCGAAACGGCTGTCGAAATTTTCGCGGCACGAGGCATGAAAAAGCTTGGCCTCATAACGTCGAATGTCGGTAGTCTCAATCTGATTGAACGTGAGGAAGCTTTCATCGCCAAAGGCAAAAGCCTTGGATTGAGCGTCAGCGTACAGCGCGGTGACCTGACCGACTATGACGGCGGCTACGGCGCGGCCTCCTTACTCCTCGGCGAGCAAGAGCGCGTCGAAGGCGTGTTTTGCGTCAACGACCTTATGGCTTTCGGCCTGATGGACTGCGCACGCGATGTCTTCAATCTCTCTATTCCTGACGATATTTCGGTTATCGGCTTCGATAATGTCACGGAAGCACGCTGGGGGGCCTACCGGCTGACAACATTCGATCAGAATGCTGAACGCCTTTCCGCCGAAATCATCCGTCTGCTTGACGAGAGACAGGCCGCACCAAATGCGCTGCCTCAGACAGTTGTGCTCGAACTACCGCTCATATTGCGGAACAGCGTCAGGCCACTTAAAAACGAACGCGGCGTTCGAGGGATGCCAAATCAATGACTTTCCACTCCATCTGGTTGCGTCCTGCACGCGATGACCTCAAATTTCTGGAATCCATCGTTGCAGAACTGGCTGGCCACTTTGCTTCGCCCGTATTTGAACCACATGCGACACTTGTACCCGATATGAAACGCTCGGCAGACGAACTGCTGCCGCTGGTGCTCAGCCTTGCGGTCGGTCGCAAACCTCTGGATGTTCTCATTGAGAACGTGACCGGAACCGAGGCTTATTTCCGCTCTTTCTACGCCACGCTGCAGAAAACACCTGCACTCATGGCACTGAAACAGGATTCACTGGGTATATCTGGAGAGAACGACATCTCGACTTTCCTTCCACATGTTTCGCTTGCCTATGGCGTTGCTGATCGAGCTTCGCGCGCAACAGAGATGACTCGCCTAGCAAGATCACTTGCTGGTCGCAATCTACGCTTCGACCGAATGGTGATCGTCAGTTCTTCAAGCGAGACACCAATCGATCAATGGATCGTCAAACACGAAATTTATCTTGCCGGATAGAAAAAGCCTGCCAGTCGGCAGGCTCTCTATACGCCCTCTCGGCTCTAAAGCGGACGCGGATACTGCCTGTAAACCTTTTCGATATCAGTCAGGACATCTTCCGACAGTTTGACTTGATGGGCCGCGATATCGGTCTTCAACTGATCTACAGTCGTTGCACCTATGATGGCCGAGGTCATAAACGGGCGTGTCAGTGTAAAGGCAATCGCCATCTGGGCGATGTCGAGACCGTGCTTCTTCGCAACATCGATATAGGCGCGAATTGCGGGCTCTGAGTGAACATTGTTCCGCCAGATGCCGCCTTCGGAAATGACCGCGCGCGAACCGGCGGGCAACCTGCCGCCCAGATATTTCCCGGTCAGAACGCCAGCTGCAAGCGTCGAATAAGCAAGCAGTCCAACGTCTTCGCAGAGCGCCAGCTCTGCCATGTCAAAATCGAACTGGCGCTGCAGAAGACTATATTCGTTCTGGATTGAGGCGATGCGTGGCAGACTGTGCTGCTCCGCCAACCGAAGCCACTGCATCGTTCCCCAGGCTGTCTCATTGGAAAGACCGATATGCCTGATCTTTCCGTCGCGAACCATGTCTCCGAGCCCGAGCAGAACATCATGCATCTGTTGAGTTTCTGCCGCACAATCCGTGTTGGACGGATCGAAGCTCCAGCTCTGGCCAAAATGGTAGTGTGCACGCATCGGCCAATGGACCTGATAGAGGTCAATATAGTCCGTCTGAAGCCGTTTCAGACTGTTCTCCACCGCCTCGCGAACACTGGTTCGGCTTGGCCTGGCGCCGTCTCGAATCCACTTCTGCCTACCGCCACCGGCGATCTTGCTCGCCAGTACGATCTTGTCACGTTTTCCAGATTTCTTGAACCAACTGCCAATGTAGGTCTCTGTCTTGCCATAGCTTTCTGGACTCATCGGAATGGCATATCCCTCGGCAGTATCAATAAAATTGATACCAGCATCGAGAGCAATGTCGAGCTGCTCATGAGCATCGGACTCGGTATTCTGTACACCCCAGGTCATGGTGCCGAGGCAAATTTCAGTGACAGTAAGGCCGGTACGGCCCAAAGGCTTCATTTTCACGAGAATTTTCCGGATCGATTGTTCGCAACTGCGCGATATGAGAATGGGGCCAATTGATAGCCCCACTCTTCCGTAACTGACAAGCCTGTCACGAAAGTTTTAGATAAAACTATAGAAACCTTTCAGCCGAATAAGGTTTCGGATCGACAAACGGTTCTTCTCCGACAAGCATCTCAGCAAGCAAACGCCCTGTCGCAGGTCCAAGCGTCAAACCGTGATGAGCATGGCCGAAATTGAACCATAGTCCCTTATGTTTTGGCGCCGCCCCAATAACGGGACGCATATCCGGCAAGCAAGGGCGCAATCCAAGCCACGGCGTCGTTTCGATGGCGTCTCCCAACTGGGGCACAAGCTTGCGCGCTATTTTCTCGTCCTTCTTGAGCTGTATATAGTTGGCAGGCGCATCCGGTGAAGCGAACTCTATGCCTGTCGACAGCCGCACACCCTGCACCATTGGGGCAAGAACATAGCCCGCTTCTTCATCCACCACTGTATGACCGAGCCGCGAGCCATCCTTCATGGTGAAATGAAGATGATGACCACGCTTGATGCCAAGCGGGACCGGATAGCCGAATTTTCGGAAGATGAGGCCGGATTGCGGACCAAGCGCCACGACAACATCGCGCGCATGGACGACCGCCTCCTCCGTCGTCACCTGCCAGCCACTCTCATTCTGTGCCAGGCTAACAGCATCTCCGTGAGCAACGACGCCGCCATTCCTGTGGAACAGATCAGCGTAGGCTTTAACCAGCCCACCCGGGTTCACAACAGTCTTGGGGTCAAGCCAGTGAATGCCACCAGCCACATCGCCAAGCGACGGTTCACGCTGGCGCAAGGCTGCCGCATCCAGAATATCATAAGACAGTTTGAAGTGCTGCAAACCGGGCAAACGGCGCACTGCTGCGTCGAATGCAGAAGATGACCGGAACACCTCGATCCATCCTTGCGACCGGATCAACCGTTCACTGCCCGACTGGGTTACCAGAGTATCATGCTCGCGAACACTCGCTTCAATCAAGGGCAGCATGGCATTCGTGGCAGTCATCAACCGCTCTGGCGACGATTCCCGCCAATATTGAAACAGCCAGCGAGCCATCTTCGGTATGTAAAACGGGCTGTAGCGAACGTCTGAGCGACGGTTCATCCCGTACCGCACGAGCGTCCAGAAGCCTTGCGGAAAGGAATAGGGAATGACGCTTGATCGCTCGATCAGACCGGCATTGCCGAAACTGGTACCATTTCCGGGCTCGCCTTTGTCAATCAGGCAGACAGAACGACCTCGCGCCTGCAGATGTAGTGCCGTGGACACGCCAACAATACCGGCGCCCAGAACGATGACATCTTGTTGCTGAATCGGCATTTCCGGCATCCACCAAACCAAACAAATAAACGCGCCGATTGCAGCCGGCGCGTTGTTGCTTACAGCAAAGAGCTGTATCTTTTACAAGCAATCAGTAGATGTCGAAGTCGAAATATTTCTTCACGATCGTGACATAGGTTCCATCGTCGCGAATTTTCTTGATTGCCGCATTGAACTGTTCGCGTAGATCGTCATCGCCCTGACGGAGCGCAATTCCGGTATCGGTCTGCGTGCCGGGAATATCGCCGATAAGCTTGCAACAATCCGCACCATCGCCCTTGATCCAGTCAGAAATCGGGAATTTGTCGGAAACAACCGCATCAAGCCGCCCATTCTTCAGGTCAGCATTGGCTTCGTCGGCAGTCGGGTAAAGCTTAACATCAGCGCCAGCCTTGCCGTAGACATCCTCCGCATAATTGCCCTGCGTCGTTGATCCCTGAGCGCCAACCGACTTTCCCTTGAATGCTTCGGCATCCAGCGATGTGATCGGGCTATCCTTCGACACGGCAACGGAAAGTGGTGTGGAGTAATATTTGTCCGTGAACGCAACTTCCTTCTTGCGCTCTTCCGTGATGCTCATCGATGCAATGACCGCATCGAACTTGTTCGACTTCAGGCCGGGAATCATCCCGTCCCAGTCGTTAGCAACAATCGTGCACTTGGCATCCATCGCCTTGCACAGGGCATTGGCTATTTCGACATCAAGTCCCTGAAGCGAACCGTCCGCCGCCACGAAATTGAAAGGTGGATACGCACCTTCGGTGGCGATGCGGATTTCTTTCCATTCTTTGGCCTGCGCCGGCAAGGCAGCGATTACAGATGCTACGCCCGCAAATAGGATGGCTTTCAACATAACTATTCCCCTTACTGCTTTGTTATCGTTGTAATTGGCAGGGCACCCCCCGCGAATGGTAGCGTCTGATTTCATGCGCTTGCCATGACTGAAGCACCGGACGCCTTCCACTGCAAGCAGGTTTTGAAGACGCCCGGAGTCTAATTTGTCACATCAATAGATGTCGAAATCGAAATACTTCTTGCGGATCGTTTCGTAGGTGCCGTCGTCACGGATTTTCTTGATTGCGGCGTTGAACTGTTCACGCAGATCGTCGTCACCCTTGCGCAGGGCAACGGCGATCTTCGTTTCAGAACCCGGAATATCACCAAGGAACTTGCAGCAGTTTGCGCCCTGCTTTTTCAGCCAATCTGCGGCGAGGAATTTGTCGGCAGCGATCGCGTCCAGACGACCGCTTTCGAGATCAGCATTGGCTTCGTCAGCCGTCGGGTAAAGCTTCACATCCGCGCCTGCCTTGCCGTAGACATCATCAGCATAGTTGCCCTGCGTGGTGCCAGCCTGTGCGCCAACCGTCTTTCCATCGAATGCCGACGGATCGAGCGAAGTCATATCCGTATCCTTCGGCACGACAACCGCAAGCGGCGTCGTGTAATAGCGCTCGGTGAAGGCAACCTGCTTTTCGCGCTCTTCGGTGATGGCCATCGAAGCGATGACTGCATCGAACTTGTTGGCCTGCAGGCCCGGGATCATGCCGTCCCAATCATTGGCGACAATCGTGCACTTGGCTTCCATCGCTTTGCAAAGCGCATTTGCGATATCAAGATCGAAACCTTCAAGCTTGCCATCTGGAGACATGTAGTTGAACGGCGGATATGCGCCTTCGCTGGCGATACGGATTTCTTTCCATTCCTTTGCCTGAACAGGCAAAGCGAGGAAGACGGAGGCCAGACCGGCCAGCAAAACTGATTTCAACATGACTTTCCTACTTCTTTAGAAGCGCACCCGAGAACTGTGAAACGGTTCTCAGTCAAGATGCGCCGGTAGACACACATAAGGCGGAGTAGCACATCCATCCGCCAGTCTGGATTGGGCAATGCGCTTAAACCCGATCCGATTCAATTGCGACTTTGATAGGACAGATTGACTGAATACCAAAACGCAAAAAGGGTCTGCTGCGTACCAGCGCAACAGACCCCGCATTCATGCGGCAGAAGCTATCAGGCAACCATACGTGCGCAATGATCTTCTTGTGCATATGCCTTGCCAAAGCGGTTCGAAAGGAATGCTTCGAGCGTAATGTCTTCCTGGCGGATAAAGCCCTGCTGCGGAAGATCACCCTTGGCCAGCATGTCGAGCACAGCGCAGATCGCCGAAGCCGTGGTAATCTGGATGCCCGAGCGAATGATCTTGCCAACCGGAGCGGCATAAACCTTGTTTGCGTAGGTTTCCTGAACCAGACGGCCGTTCTTGGTGCCGGAAACGGTCACAAAAATCACCACGACGTCCTGAAGAGTCGTCGGCAGGGCATTTTCGAAGATGTCCTTGAGCACTTCACGGCGATGACGCAGGCCGAGATCGTTGAGGAGCGCCTTCATCAGCGCAACGTGACCCGGGTAGCGGATGGTGCGGTAGTTGAGCGTGCGAACTTTGCCTTCCAGCGTTTCGCAGAGCGTGCCGAGGCCACCGGAGGTGTTGAAAGCTTCGTAGGTAACGCCGTCGAGCGAGAACTCTTCGCGTTCTTCGAGAGCAGGAACTTCGCTCAGCTCGCCATTCACGATGGCTTCGCACGGCTCGATATATTCGTTGATGACGCCGTCGGTGCTCCAGGTCAGATTGTAGTTCAGAGCATTCGAAGGGTACTGCGGCAGAGCGCCAACGCGCATACGAACGCTGTCGAGCTTGTCGAAACGCTTCGCCAGATCATAGGCAACGATGGAGATGAATCCAGGAGCAAGGCCACATTGCGGAATGAAAGCGGTCTTGGCTTCCTTCGCCAGTTCCTTGACGCGGCGTGTGCTGGCAACATCTTCGGTCAGGTCGAGATAATGAACACCTGCCTTAGCAGCAGCTTCGGCGATACGGGTCGTCAGATGGAATGGAGCGGCGCTGAGTACAGCGAACTTTCCGGTCAGAGCAGTTTCAAGAGCCTTGGCATCTTCAATATCAAGCGCCTGCGTCTTGACTTCTGCGCCCGATTCCAGTGCATCGAGCTGCGCCTGAGAGCGGTCGACAACGGTAACGGCATACTCGCCTGTGGAAGCGAGAAGATCGGCAATGGTGGCACCGATTTTGCCTGCGCCGACAACTACGATCTCTTTCATATAACTTTCCCCTTGGAATGCAATTCGGATATGCAAGAATCGCATAGTTCTATGCAAAAAGAAGCATACAAACTGACGATATGACGTTGTTTGTTTGCACATATTGACGTATTTAATATGCATTATGACGACAGAAGCCGATCTTACCCTCATCGCCCTCCTCCGTGAAAATGCCCGCGCCTCGACAGCTGACCTCGCACGGCGCCTCGGAGTGTCCCGAACTACTGTCCAAAGCCGCATCGAAAAGCTTGAGAAACGCGGAGTTATAGAGGGCTACACGGTACGAATCGCACCGGAATTCGAGCGTGATCTGGTTCGCGCTCATGTACTGGTGACCGCACTACCCAAGCTCGCGCCCAAAGTCGAAACAGTTCTGCGCGGCATGATGGCCGTTCGCTCGCTCCATTCCGTCAGCGGGCATTTCGATATGATCGCCGTTGTGGAAGCTCCTTCTATACAGGAACTCGACGCCGTTCTGGATCGTATAGGCGCGCTGGAAGGCGTTGAGCGCACGATGTCATCCATCATCCTTTCGACGCGGATCGATCGCTGAGGCACAAAGATTAGTACGGCAGCAAACGAGATCCCTCGCACCTATCAGATGGAGATTGCTCCACTGGAGCGCTTTCGGCGAAAGAGCATCGCCGCAAGGCCTAAAAGCACGGTGCCTGCGATGAACAAAAATGCTGCGGCAGCGATAGCCGGACTGATATTTTCTCGAATTGTCGAAAACATCTGGCGTGCCAAAGTACGCTGATTTGGACCAGCGACGAACAGCGTCAGCACAACCTCGTCCAATGAAGTCGCGAACGCCAATACTGCACCAGACGCGATGCCCGGCATGGCGAGCGGAAGTGTGACTTTACGAAAAACTGTCAGAGGCGATGCGCCAAGGCTTTCGGCTGCCAATTCAACACGGCGGTCGATACCTGCCAGAGCACCCGTAACGCTCACCAGAACAAAGGGGATCGAAATCACTGTATGCGCAACAATCACACCGAGATAGGAATTCGCTATTCCGAGCCGGACAAACAATAGCTGCATACCGACGCCCATAACCACGGCGGGAACGACCATGGGCAACAGGAACAAAGTTTTAATGGGGCCTGAAAGAAACAAAATCCTGCTGCGCAGGCCAAGTGCTGCCATCGTTCCCAGCACAGTCGCCAAAATCGTTGTTCCTGATCCGATAATAAGGCTGTTGACGATTGCGCGCCGCCAGACATCCGCCGTGGCGAGTTCTTCAAACCAGCGCACTGACCAGCCGGGCACTGGATAGGTCAGAAACACGCTGGATGTGAATGCAAGTGGAAGAATTGCAAACAGCGGAGCAATCAAAAAGACCACCGCGGCCACACCGAACAGGATTTTCGCGAAACGCCCCATGTTCATGCTCTCCCCCGCTCGTCAGCGGTGAGCCGTCCGTAAACGGCATAGAGTACGAGACAGGCGACGAGCAACACGAGCCCCAATGCACCAGCCATACCCCAGTTGGCCGAACCGGTTGCGTAATAGGCGATGATCGAGCTTATCATCTGGTCGCCCGGTCCACCGATCAGAGCCGGAGTTATATAGTAGCCAATAGCGCTCATGAACACGAGCAGCATGCCAGACAGGATGCCACGCATACTTAAAGGCAGTAGTACCCGCACGAAAGCCCTCCAAGGCGGTGCGCCGAGCGATGCAGCAGCCGGCATGAGATTGCTCGGGATCGATACAAGAACGCTATAAATCGGCAGCACCATGAACGGCAAAAGTACATGGGTCATGGCTATCACTACCCCTGCCCTGTTGAAGATCAACGGTAGCGGTCCATCGGTGACGCCAAGCCAGATCAACGTATCGTTGATAAGTCCCTTATCCTGTAGAAGGATGAACCAGGCAGCAGTACGCACCAGCAATGATGTCCACAACGGCAACAGAACTGCCGCAAAAAGCACACTCCTGATCCAGCCTGAGGATGATGTGAGCAAGACGGCATAGGGATAGCCAATTATTGCACAGGCAAGTGTCACCAGCGCGGCAATCCAGAACGTGCGCAGCATAATCGCCCGGTTGGCCGATGTACCGGGCGCCATTGAAACAATTTCTCCGGATGTATCGCGCTCCATATCGACCGCCGCGAGCAGGTTGCGATCAGTTGTTGGTGAAAGCGCATTCGCAATAGCATGCCAAAACTCCGGTCGGCTCCATCGTTTGTCGATCATTTCCAGGTCAGGAACAGGATCGCCCTTCTCGATGGCTGAAAGTGTTTTGCTCATCAAGGTACGAAAGCCCGATTGGGCGCTGTTCAAGCGGCGGACCATGTCGCCTACGGCCTGCTGGTCGGTCGAAGCCTTCAGGTCTGCCACGAGCGCCTGTTTCATTTCAGGTGATGGAGCCGATTGTCCGTCCCAAAGAGTTACAGCCTCGGCGGTCTGGGGGAGAACACGCAAAACCGCCGTATCGGACACGGCCTGTTTCATCATCACCCCAAGTGGCCACAGAAAAAACAAGACAATGAAAACAAGCAGGGGCGCGATCAGAAATATCGCTCGGACAGTTTTGCCGAATGGAACCGTCATGCTGCAATAGTCCAGCAATCAGCAGCATTGAACCCCGCTACGACATCTGTTCCAGCCGCCCATTCACGCGCTTTCCTGTCAAGACGCACAATAAAGTCATGAGCACTGGCATCCAGCTGGATACGCAGATGGTCCCCTTGATAGACACTGTCGATCACACGTGTTTTAAGAAGATTGTCTGAACCACCTTCCCCGCCCAGTTCGATGCGCTCGGGCCGGATGGACAGAAGAACTTTCTGTCCCGCCCCCAACGTTCCCTTCGATGATGCGGTTAGTGTGCCGCCATCCTTCAGACGAATGAAAGCGCTCGTACCTTCCACCCGCTCGACCGTTCCTTCAGCAAGATTGGTTTCGCCTATAAATTCGGCGACGAAACGGGTCTGCGGCTCATCATAAATTGCACGCGGCGTGCCAATCTGTTCGATTTTTCCTTTGTTGAAGACAGCGATCCGGTCCGACATAGTCAGCGCTTCGCTTTGATCATGGGTGACAAAGACAATCGTCAGTCCTAACCGGCCATGCAACGCACGAATGTCAAGTTGCATCTGTTCACGCAGCTGCTTGTCGAGCGCGCCAAGCGGCTCGTCCATCAGGACCACGCCCGGCTCGAAAACCAGTGCACGGGCGAGCGCCACGCGTTGTTGCTGTCCGCCAGAGAGTTGCGATGGCTTGCGTTCACGCATTGTGGAGAGCTGAACCATATCGAGCACCTTATCCACCAGCTTGCCAATCTCTGCTTTCCCAACACCTCGCATCTGAAGCGGAAAGGCGACATTCTCGCCAACTGTCATATGGGGGAAAAGCGCGTAGTTCTGAAAAACCACTCCCATGTTGCGCTTGTATGAAGGAACCGTATTGATTGCCTTGCCATCGACATGGATTGCTCCACTGCTTGGACTTTCAAACCCGGCAAGCATCATCAAAAGCGTCGTCTTGCCTGAACCGGAAGGACCAAGAAGGCTCACGAATTCACCTCGATCAATATCGAGGTTCAAACCATCTATAACTTTGAAATCACCGTAGGATTTGCTGATATTCTCGAAGCGGATGCGGCAGTCCGTCAATGAATCACTCCATCTTCCGGAAAACAGGGAAACCCCGCCGATATTGCACCGACGGGGCCATGACTGTGAATTATTGCGCCAGCCAGGCGTTGAAGCGCTTCGTCAACTCTTCGGAATTATCGATCCAGAAATCCACGTTAAGAGGAAGGGCGTCTTTCAGATTGGCTTCCGCCGTTGGAAGATCCGATGCGAATTCCGCAGGCACCTTGCTTGCAGCTTCCTTGTTCGGCAGACCGTAAGCGACATATTTCGGCAGCTTCACCTGATTGTCGGGCTGGCTGGCAAAAGCAATGAAATCCAGCCCTGCATCCTTGTTCTCGGCATCTTTCAGGATCACCCAGCTATCGACAGCATAAATGCTGCCCGGCCAGACCACCTTGAAGTTCTTGCCTTCGCTCCTGTTTATGCCCGTGATGCGCCCATTATAAGCTGATGCCATCACAACTTCATCCGAGGCCAGCAATTGCAGTGGTTGTGCCCCTGCTTCCCACCAGACGATATTCGGCTTCAATTCATCAAGTTTTTTGAACGCGCGATCCACGCCCTCCGGGGTTGAGAGCACATCATAGACCTCATCCTTGCTGACCCCGTCGGCGAGGAGAGCGAATTCAAGCGTATACTTGGCACCCTTACGCAAGGAGCGCTTGCCTGGAAACTTCTTCACATCCCAGAAATCAGCCCAGGATTGTGGGCCATCTTTCAGCTTGTCCGCATTATAGGCGATTGCTGTCGACCACACGATTGCCCCTACACCGCAATCATTGACCGCACTGTCGAGGAACTTGTCCTTGCCGCCAACCTTGTCCCAATCAATCTTCTCGTAAAGACCGTCAGCACAGCCGAGAGCAAGTTCTTCGGCTTCTACCTGCACGACATCCCAGTTGGGTTTTCCTGCTTTCACCTTCGCCTGAACGACGCCGTAACCACCGTCCCAGGATTCATCTAGCAAAGGTTTGCCGGTCTTCTCGGAAAAAGGTTTGAAGTAAATTTCACGCTGGGCGTCCTGATAGTTGCCACCCCAAGACACGACCGTCAGGTCGCGAGCAGCAGCGGAGCCAGTATAAAGTGCGGTTGCGAGGAGTCCGCCCATCAGGGCAAGGCGAGCAATTTTCATCGACATGTTCCCCATTTTGGTTCGGCGGGTTGTTCCCGCCGTTGTGTAATGAGGTCATGCTAACTTGATCGGTAGTCGTGGGCAATATTGTAGTCGCCCAACAATGCAAAAGTAGTATCTGCCCAGCTAGATGTGACAAATCCGGGCGGGAAAGCACCCGGATATGTGATCTAGTTATTGTCAGACGCGTTCCAGCGCAATGGCGATCCCCTGCCCGACGCCGATGCACATCGTTGCAAGAGCGTATTTGCCGCCATTGAGCGCGAGTTCGAGCGCCGCCGTACCCGCGATACGCGCCCCGGACATGCCGAGCGGATGCCCGAGCGCAATACCACCACCGTTCGGATTGACGCGTTCATCGTCATCAGCAATTCCAAGATCGCGCAACACTGCCAGTCCCTGCGACGCAAATGCTTCGTTCAGTTCAATCACATCGAATGCATCGGGTGCGATACCAATACGTGCAGATAGTTTCTTTGTCGCCGGAGCGGGACCAATACCCATGATGCGCGGAGGAACACCCGCCGTGGCGCCGCCCATAATATGGGCAATCGGTGTGAGGCCGTATTTCTTGATGGCTGCTTCAGATGCGATGATAAGCGCGGCAGCTCCATCATTGACACCGGAAGCGTTACCCGCCGTCACAGTGCCCCCCTCACGAAAGGGTGTGCCCAACTTCGCCAGTGCTTCCAGGCTCGTGGCGCGAGGGTGTTCATCCTTAACGACAACGACCGGATCGCCCTTGCGTTGCGAGATCGTGACCGCAACGATTTCCTTTGCAAGGCGTCCATTGGCTTGCGCGGCTGCCGCCTTTTCCTGACTGCGAAGTGCAAAAGCGTCCTGATCCTGCCGCGAGACGTTGAAATCTTCGGCAACATTTTCACCCGTTTCAGGCATAGAATCGACACCATACTGTTTCTTCATCAAAGGGTTGATGAACCGCCAGCCGATTGTGGTATCGAAGATTTCCGCCTTGCGTGAAAATGCAATGTCGGCCTTAGGCATGACAAAGGGGGCGCGGCTCATGCTCTCCACACCGCCAGCAACGAGCAGTTCCGCCTCACCAGCCCTGATAGCGCGTGCAGCCGTTATGACTGCATCCATCCCGGAACCGCAGAGACGGTTGATCGTCGTTCCAGACACTCCTACCGGCAGCCCGGCCAGAAGCAGCGACATGCGCGCAACATTGCGGTTGTCTTCCCCCGCCTGATTGGCCGAGCCAAAAATCACATCGTCGACAGCTTCCCAATCGACGGAACCATTACGCTCCATAAGCGCTTTCAGCGGAATGGCGCCGAGATCGTCGGCACGCACGGAAGAAAGCGCGCCGCCATAACGACCAATGGGAGTGCGAATGTAATCGCAGATATAGGCTTCACTCATTACATGGTCTCACAATTCGGGAACAACGAGATCGGCGACCGGGCCGTCGACATGCAGCTTTGCGCCGGTCATGGCTTGAAGGTCTTCCAGCGTCATGGCGGCCAGCTTTTCACGCAACACGAAACGCCCCTTGTCGATATCGATCACAGCATGGCTGGTATAGATGCGGGTGATACATGCGACGCCGGTTAGCGGAAAAGTGCACTTTTCAACCAGCTTCGGTTCACCCTTCTTCGTTACATGCTCGGTGATGACGACAACTTGCTTCGCACCATGTACCAGATCCATCGCACCGCCCACTGCGGGCACGCCTTTGGCGCCAACACGCCAATTGGCGAGATCACCGTTCTGGGCAACCTGATAGGCGCCGAGAATCGCGACATCGAGATGTCCGCCGCGCACCATCGCGAAACTATCGGCATGATGGAAAAATGCCGCGCCGGGCTTTAGCGTAACAGCCTTCTTGCCAGCATTGATCAGGTCCCAGTCTTCCTCACCTGCTGGCGGCGCTTCACCGAAATCCAGAACGCCATTTTCCGTGTGAAAAATCGCTTCGCGTCCTTCCGGTTGATAGCGGGCGACCATTTCGGGAAAGCCAATTCCAAGATTTACATAGGCACCATCCTGAATATCCTGCGCGGCGCGCCATGCGATCTGGGCGTTGGACAGTTTGATGTCATCATGAATATCAATCATCATACGTAGGTCACTCCAGCACGAATGAGCTCTTCTTCTTGCTGCGGATTTGCAACTTCAACGACACTGTCGACGAAGATACCCGGCGTGATGATATTTTCCGGCTCAATGCCGTCGAGCGGAACGATTTCCGATACCTGAACAATCGTCCTTGCAGCAGCCATACACATGAGTGGATTGAAATTACGCGCAGCCATGCGGTAGGTCAGATTGCCGTGCGTATCGCCAAGATGCGCTTTAATGAGCGCAAAATCAGCTTTCAGCCAACGCTCCTGCACATAAGGTCGTCCATCAAATTCAGCTATTACCTTGCCTTCGGCGAGTTCCGTGCCATAGGCTGTCGGCGTGTAGAACGCCGGGATACCAGCGCCACCTGCCCGGATACGCTCAGCAAGCGTTCCTTGCGGTACAAGTTCCAGATCGATTTCACCGGCAATATATTTGTCCGTGAAAGCGCGCGGATCGGAAGACCGCGGGAATGAACAGATCATCTTGCGAACCATCCCGGCATCAATCATTGCCGCGATGCCGATGCGCCCATTGCCCGCATTATTGTTGATCACCGTCAAGTTCTTCGGCCCCTTATCGATCAGGGCATGGATCAATTCTATTGGCGCGCCTGAGCCACCGAACCCCCCGATCATGACCGTAGCGCCATCGCCTATTCCGGCAACAGCCTCGGCCAGACTTCCGATTGTCTTGTCCATTTTACCTCCATACCAGAGCGTTCGAGCTTCGTGCTTGAGCGTCCGGTCGCAATCGCACTGGAGTTAGCCACCTCGTCGGCAAAGGGTCAAACATTTTGTGCGATAATTGACATTTGTTCATATATCGCACAAATTATCTACTCAAATTGAGAGGGATTTCATGCGCGAAACAGATTTCATCGGAGGTTTTGCAAAGGGATTGAAGGTCATCGAAGCGTTCGGTGAAGACCAACCACGTCTTTCAATAGCGGACGTTTCAAAAATAACTGGTCTCGATCGTGCAACCGCACGACGGTGCCTGCTGACACTAACCGAGCTCGAATATGCTGAGTATGACGGCAAGTTCTTCATGCTTCTGCCCAAAATTCTTCGGCTCGGGCATGCCTATCTATCTTCGACGCCATTGCCGACAATTATCCAGCCGCATCTGGACCGGCTCTCTGATGCCGTAGGAGAGAGCGCATCCGCATCCGTTCTGGATGGAACGGAAATTGTTTACATCGCGCGCGCCTCACAAATGCGCGTGATTTCCATCAACTTGATGGCGGGAAGCAGGCTTCCAGCCTACTGTGCTTCGATGGGGCGTGTGCTTCTGGCCTGGCTTCATGAACCCGAGGCTCAGGTGCTTCTCGAGCGCACTGAACGGAAAGCTTTGACACCATTTACAAAGGTGGAAATTGCCCCGCTGATGACAGAACTCTCCATTATTCGTGGTCAAGGTTATGCAATTAACGATCAGGAACTGGAGATCGGACTACGCTCCATCGCTGTTCCTGTTTTCAATCATCGAGGTTTAGTAGTTGCGGCGCTCAACATCGGGGCACCCGTGGCACATGTCGAAACAATTGACCTTGTGGAACGCTTCCTGCCTGCAATGCTTCAAGTCCAGTTGGATCTACGCAATTTGCTGAGATGACCGCAGAGAATGAAAAATCCAATTTATTCTATGATGATGAATCCAGAGCGGCCAGACGCTCGCGCTCCCTCAAACGGAATGTACGGGGTGTTTCACTCGTCATCTTCAGGAAAAAGCGTGAAAAATATGCGGGATCTGAAAAGCCAAGGCTGTAGGCGATATGTTGCACCGACGATGGCATGGCTATCAAATCGCGCTTGGCCGTCTCAATCAGCCTGCTTGCAACCATGTCTTGTGTCGTCCTTCCTGTCAGTTGTTTGACAGTCCGGTTGAGATGCGTTGATGAAACACCCAACAGTTTCGCATAAAATGAAACAGGCCTGTGTTCTCGGTAATGACGGTCGATCAGTTCCTGCAAGCGCTCAATACGAGCATGCCCATATATCTGGCGGTCTTCCTGCTCCACGAGCTTCGAAGAATAAGCGTGCCGTAGAACATAGACGAATGCGGCTTGAACAAGAGATTCCAGCAGACTGTTTTTATATGGTTTTCTCGTGTGAAACTCATCTTGTACTTGCCGCAGAAGAGAGGAAAGTAACGCCAGATTCTCGTTGCCCGCTCCTTTCATCAATATAAGTTGAGGCTGCATCAACCACTTCGCCATAACGCCCCCAGAACCGTCTCCAATAAACGGCATATGAGGGCTCAAAATCGTTACAATGTGCCCCACTATATCTCGAGAGAATGCAAACCCATGATTAAAACCGGGTGGCACCATAATGGCACATGGCGTTTGAAAGGGGTGGATGGCGCCATCGAAGCTCACCTGCCCCGTACCCCCTTCAATATATAAAAGCTGAAAGAAGCTCTCGTGACGATGCAACGAAATTTCGAAATTATGCAAACTTGATCGCGAGAAAAGCGTCTCGCAGTGTAGCCAAAAATCCGGCTTCTGCTCGCTTTCTTCTCCATAAAGCTCGTATGTTGGAACAAAATTATCCGACACTTACCCTCCAATCGTGTTCGATTTGTACAATAAATAGTCGAGATTATCCATTGCCAGCAGGAACGTTCCTTCAAGAATAAAGACGGAATTGCATTGGGAGGAACTTATGCGCACTCAGGTGGCAATCATCGGATCGGGCCCGGCCGGCCTGCTCCTCGGCCAACTTCTGACTAAAGCCGGGATAGACAATGTCGTGCTGGATCGCGTCAGCGCGGATTATATTCTGGGCCGTGTACGTGCTGGCGTCTTGGAAGAAGGCACTGTCAATCTGATGGATGAAGCCGAAGCTTCAACACGCCTTCACGCAGAGGGATTGCGACATGACGGTTTCTCACTCGCCTTCGACGGTCGGGATCACCGTATCGACCTGCACAAACTGACCGGCAAGCGCGTTACGGTTTATGGCCAGACTGAGATGACGCACGATCTTATGGATGAACGGCGGAAGTCGAACACCACCAGCATTTATGAAGCCGTCAACGTAACACCGCATGATTTCGATACGACATCGCCATATATTACCTACGAGAAAGGCAGCAAAACCCATCGCATCGACTGCGATTTCATCGCTGGATGTGACGGGTATCACGGCATAAGCCGCAAATCTGTACCAGACAAGGCAATCGATATCTTTGAAAAGGTCTATCCCTTTGGCTGGCTCGGCATACTGGCCGACATTCCGCCGGTCGCTCATGAGTTGATCTATGCCAACCACGAACGAGGTTTTGCGCTTTGCTCCATGCGGTCGCTCACACGCAGCCGTTACTACATCCAATGTTCACTTGATGAAAAGATCGAAGACTGGAGCGACGAGCGCTTTTACGATGAACTGCGCTGTCGCCTTCCGGCACATCATGCCGAAGCAATGATAACCGGACCGTCTTTCGAGAAATCCATTGCGCCTCTACGCTCTTTCGTGGCTGAACCAATGCGCTTTGGACAGCTTTTCCTTGTTGGAGATGCCGCCCATATTGTTCCTCCGACAGGTGCGAAAGGGCTAAACCTCGCCGCCAGCGACGTGCACTATCTTTACGAAGGATTGAGAGAGTTTTATCTGGACAAATCAAAATCTGGCATCGATGCTTATTCTGCTAATGCGCTTGCGCGCATCTGGAAGGCCGAACGCTTTTCATGGTCCATGACCAAAATGCTACACCGATTCCCTGATATGGTTCCGTTTGATCAGAAAGTGCAGGAAGCAGAACTTGACTACTTCTGCACTTCCGAAGCTGCCTCAACCGCACTTGCTGAAAACTACGTCGGATTGCCGTTCTGAACGGTGAATACTATAAATAAGACGTAACTAATATTATTTAATAAAACATATAAAACTGATGCTTTATTTTAGAATTGATGTAGAGTTTTATTGCTAATCGAACCCCCAGCAAGAAGTTCCGGCCAGAACTTCTTGCAAATAGCGCGGTCAGCTACCTTATTTGGGTAGCTGACCGCGTTAATCTCTAGAGCTTCACACCAGCAGCTTCGCGCAACGTCTGGATCAGAATTTGCATAGCGGCTGTCTGTGTCGTGTCAGTTCGCATGGTCAACCCTACCGGACCTTTTGTTTCGCTTGTATCGATGGAAAGAGCGACAAGCTTGCCTTCAGATACATCTCCGGCAGCAACACCTTCTGAAATGATCCACACCGCATCACTGTCGCGGACGAAAGCACGTCCGAATGCATCGGAAACGGTCTCAATCTGAACTGGCAGGGCACCTATACCGTTCGTAATCAGCAAACGATCCACAAACGGGCGAATGATTGAATTGCGTGTCGGCATCAGAACCGGGTAGTCAGCCAGATGCTCGAAAACCGCACGTCCGTCCGTCAGGGGATGCCCTGTCCTGACAAGAAATCGAACCTGCTCCGAATAAAGATGCTCGAATGAAAAACCGGTCATCTTTTCCGGCGCGGCAAGCCGCCCTACAACCAGATCGAGATCGCCAACCCGTAGCTGCTCCAGAAGAACAGCATTTTCACCCGTAACGATTTTTACACGGCTAGACGTTCTTTCCGCGAGAAACAGGCTCATCGCTTTCGGCATGATGCGTGTTGAGACTGTCGGCAAGGCGCCAATACGAATAGGCGGTCCTGATCCATCCAATTCTTGCGACACGGAATCCAGCCCTTGCCGCAAGGCGGTCAAAGCCGTCCCAGCATGACGCAGGAATACTTCACCAAACCGCGTTATCCTTATGCCACGACCATCGCGCTCCACTACTGGAACGCCCAGAATCTCCTCCAGCTCACGCATCGTCTTGGTCACTGCTGGTTGGCTGATACTCAGGAGTTCGGAGGCCTTGACCACACTCTTCTGTCGCGCAACCTCAACAAACGTATGCAGATGACGAAATTTGATCCTGTTCCCAATCACCTATCTATAACCCTGTAGTTATGATTTTTGCCAATAATATCATTTTACTTAACCAGTTCAAAGCACGACAGTGCGATGTAAGAGGAGAAAGCTGTGCAGTTCGCATCCGTAAACGACGTCGTCATGCATTATGATTTCCAGCCAATAGCCGCAGAGAAGCCTGTTCTGGTTTTCATCAACTCGCTCGGAACCGATTTCCGGATATGGGATGAAGTTCGCGCACGCCTGCGCAACGACGTATCGACGCTCGTTTATGATAAGCGCGGCCACGGCCTTTCAGATGTCGGAGCCACCCCCTACACAATCGAACTCCTTGCGACCGACCTCATCAACCTGCTCGACAAGCTTTCGATAGAACGGGCGATCATTTGCGGTCTTTCCGTCGGTGGACTGATTGCGCAAGGTGTTTATGCAGTGCGCCCCGATCTGGTGGCCGGACTCGTTTTGTCCAACACTGCTCACAAGATCGGTACAGCAGCGATGTGGGACGCGCGCATAGCTGCTATTCAGCAAGATGGCCTTTCAAGCATCCTCGACGCGACAATGCCCCGCTGGTTCACGTCCGACTATCGCCGCTCCGATAATCCTGCCTATCATGCCTATTGCAATATGTTCGTTCGGCAACCGCTCGACGGCTATGCGGCCACCTGTGCCGCGCTGCGTGAAGCGGATTTCACCGAAGTAGCCAGAACTATTTCGGTGCCAACACTTTGTCTGGTCGGTGATCAGGACGGCTCCACGCCGCCTACCCTTGTGCGCGAACTGGCAAGTCTTATCCCTGAAGCAGATTTCGCAGAGATTGCCACCAGCGGTCACATTCCCTGCGTTGAACAGCCCGATGCCTATGTCTCGCTGTTGCGCAACTTTATTTCAAACAGATTCTAACATGGAGAGTAGCCATGGCTGACAAGGCAGTGCGGTCGGAACGCTACAAGATCGGCATGAACGTACGCCGTTCAGTTCTGGGCGATACGCATGTGGATCGCGCGTCAAACGGTGCAACCGACCTTGATGCTCCGTTTCAGGAGCTTATAACAGAAGCCGCATGGGGCACGGTCTGGGCGCGACCCGGCTGGACCAAACGAGAACGGTCGATCGTTACGATTGCACTGCTTGCAGCACTCGGGCAAGACGATGAAGTTGCCATGCATATACGCGCTACGAAAAATACGGGCGCAACGAAGGAGGACATCTGCGAAGCATTGATGCATGTCGCAATCTATGCGGGGGTTCCGGCATCGAACCACGCTTTCAAGATCGCAAAGCAGACCTATGCGCAGATGGAAGCGGAGGAAGATGAAAAATGAAGAACAGTCTGCCGGAGGCAACTCCGTTCTTTGCTCGCGATCTGTCCATGCATCCACCGGCTTATACGCCGTGGTATAAGACCTCCGTCCTTCGCTCGCCTACTCGTGCTTTGCTTTCGCTCGAAGGCACCAAAAGTGAAATTACGGGCCCGGTATTCGGGCACAGTATGCTGCACGAGCTGGATAATGACCTCATCCTCAATTATGCGCGCCCCGGCGAAATGCCGATAGGCCCACGCATTCTTGTGCATGGCCGTGTTCTGGACGAGAGTAGCCGTCCTGTTCCAGGCGCACTGCTGGAATTCTGGCAGGCCAACGCTGGCGGGCGTTATCGCCACAAGAAAGAAACCTATCTTGCGGCCATCGACCCCAGCTTCGGCGGCGTCGGTCGCACGGTCACGGACGAAAACGGCTACTACTGGTTCAAGACCATAAAGCCGGGCCCGTACCCCTGGCCAAATGGTGTGAATGACTGGCGTCCGGCTCACATCCATTTTTCTGTGTTCGGTCATGGCTTTGCACAGCGCCTCATCACACAGATGTATTTCGAGGGCGATCCGCTGATCTGGATTTGCCCTATCGTGAAAACTATTCCCGACAAATCAGCTGTCGAACGGCTGGTCGCACCTCTGGACATGAGCGCTAATTTGCCGATGGATATGCTTGCCTACAAGTTCGACATTGTGTTGCGCGGGCGCCGCGCAACCTTGTTTGAAAATCGCCCGGAGGGCAACTGATATGGTGCAACCTCTCGGCTATCTGAAAGAAACCGTATCACAGACTGCGGGCCCTTACGTCCATATCGGATTGACACCCAATTTTGTCGGCATCAACGGCATTTTCGAGCAGGATCTCGGCTCCGGCCCTCTCTATGATGAGAAGACGACAGGCGAACGCATTACCATTAACGGCCATGTCATTGATGGCATGGGCGCACCACTCCGCGATGCGTTGGTAGAAATATGGCAGGCTGATGCGAAGGGCCTCTATAACAGCCCCTCCGAAACCGGCGGCAAGGCCGAGCCTGGTTTTCGTGGATGGGGCCGTTGTCCGAGCCATATGGACACGGGCGAGTTCACTTTCGAGACGATCAAACCTGGCCGCGTTTCTTTCAAAGATGGCCGCCTCATGGCACCACACGTTACCTTGTGGATCGTGGCCCGCGGCATTAATCTCGGACTGCAGACGCGGATGTATTTTTCCGATGAAGCCGATGCGAATGCAGAGGATCCGGTCCTTGCTCGTATCGAACATCGCAGCCGGGCGCAAACACTGATTGGTCAGCGTGAGGGTAGCGTCTATCATTTCGATATTCACTTGCAGGGCGAGAAAGAAACTGTCTTTTTCGATATTTGACGCATGAGCATCTCGGTCTTCGAACATCCGTTTCTGGCACAGCTTTTCGGCGACGACGAAGAGATATTGAGCCTGTTTACTGCGGCGGCTGATATTGCCGAGATGTTGCGCTTTGAAGCGGCTCTGGCTGAAGCTCAAGCGGGGCTCGGCTTGATACCGGTCGAGGCAGGACAAGCGATCAAACAAGCCTCAGAAACGTTCGAACCCCACCTATCTAATCTGGCAACAGCGACAGCGCGTGACGGGGTTGTCATTCCCTCACTCGTGAAAGAACTGCGTCTGGCGGTCGGAACGGATTACGGCGAATACGTTCATTTCGGCGCGACGAGCCAGGATGCCATCGATACGAGCCTGATTTTGCGGCTGAAACGCGCAAGTACAATTCTTTATGGGCGAATTCAGCAACTCACGCAGCGTTTCGATTGGCTTGATGCGACGTTCGGAAGGAATGCTCTGACGGGTTATACACGTATGCAATCCGCTATTCCGATCACCGTATCGGACCGCATCTCAAGCTGGAAAAACCCGCTCAACGCTTATGAGACCAAACTGAACACCATCGTCTTTCCCGTACAGTTCGGCGGTGCAGCCGGAACGCTTGAAAAATTCGGTGATCAGGCACCGGCTCTGCGTGCTTTGCTGGCTGATAGGCTCGGATTGCACGATAGCCCGCAATGGCATAGCCAGCGGGCCTTCATTGTCGAGTTCGGCAATCTGCTTTCGCTCATCACGGGTACTCTTGGAAAATTCGGGCAAGATATTGCGCTTATGGCTGAACTGGGCACCGAACTCTCCTTGACAGGCGGCGGCGGTTCATCCGCCATGCCGCACAAGCAAAATCCGGTGTCGGCAGAGATACTGGTCAGCCTTGCCCGTTTCAACGCAGCCCAAATGGGTGGGTTGCATCAGGCTATGGTGCACGAGCAGGAGCGCTCAGGCGCGGCTTGGATGATCGAATGGATGATCCTGCCGCAAATTGTTGCGTCGACTGGCAGTGCACTCAAGATTGCATCAATCCTGATCGATAAGGTGGTTCGAATCGGAAACGAACAATTCTCGGACACATAACCATCCGGGTATCGTTTATAAGGAATTTTTCATTTTACATGACCAATTAGATAGGCATGCTGAAATCAGGACATTCCCTGTTGCGACGAGACAGTCACGCGCGGGAATGGTGGGCGATAGGGAGGAGAACATGAAGAAAATTGCATTCACCGCGCTTGCGGTCTTTTCACTCACAGCATCAGCAGCTTATGCCGATGTGGTAAAGGTCGGCGTCATTGGTCCATTTTCAGGCCCGTTTGCTCTTCAGGGCAAGAACTTCAAGGCCGGTATCGACGCCTATATGACAGAGCACGGCAACACGATCGGCGATGACACTGTCGAGATCGTTTATCGCGATGTGCCGCAGGCCGATCCTGCGCAATCGAAGGCGCTTGCGCAGGAACTCGTGGTCAAGGAAGGCGTGCAGTATCTTGCTGGCTTCTATTTCACCCCTGACGCCATGGCGGTTACGCCCATTCTCAAACAGGGCAATGTGCCGATGGTCGTCATGAATGCCGCCACCTCTTCCATTGTCACGAAGAGCCCTTATGTGGTGCGCACCTCGTTCACCACATGGCAAACGTCAACCCCGATCGCAAAGGTTGCACTCGACAAGGGTGTGAAGAAAGTCATCTCGGTTGTCAGCGATTACGGGCCGGGCGTGGATGCGGAAAACGCTTTCAAGGCAGCGTTCACAGAAGCCGGTGGCGAAGTGGTCGAAGCTATTCGCATGCCGCTCGCTACGAACGATTTCAGTCCTATCATGCAGCGTATCAAAGACTCTGGCGCGCAAGGCGTGTTCGCTTTTCTGCCGTCTGGACCAACCACGCTCGGTTTCATGAAATCCTATGTCGACAACGGATTGAAAGGCTCGGGCATTCAGCTTTTTGCTCCAGGTGACCTGACACAGGAATCCGATCTTCCCGCACTCGGAGAAAATGCTCTCGGTGTTCTGACGACTTTCCACTATGCAGTCTCGCATGACTCGCCAGAAAACAAGAAGTTTGTCGAGGAAGCTCGAAAGGCCATCGGCAATCCTGTGGAATTGTCCTTCCCTTCGGTCGGCGCTTATGATGGCATGCATGTCATCTACAAGATGATCGAAGCGACCAGCGGTGAAAAAGATGCTGAAAAAGCGGTAGAGTCCGTGAAAGGCATGGAATGGATCAGTCCTCGCGGCCCTGTATCCATCGATCCCGAAAGCCGCCATATGACGCAGAACATCTATCTGCGCGAAGTAGCCAAGGCTGATGACGGCACTTACTATAACAAGGAAATTCAAACCTTCGAGAAGCAGGGCGACCCCGGCCTAAAAGCTCAATAACTCCGGCATTCAAGAGTTAACGCCTTGATGCCTGAGCAGGCGTAAAGCGCGCGCTCATGGCTCACAACTGCTTATTTTAACGCGTACCCGAAAACCTTTTCGCGTTTTTCGGGATACGCCCAACAGGACCACTCAATGCAGACTGTGCTCAGCATTGCTGTCGATGCCCTCGCCTATGGCATGGTGCTTTTCGTCATTTCCATCGGCCTTTCGGTCACCATGGGCTTGATGCGCGTCGTCAATCTCGCTCACGGCGCATTTGCAATGATCGGCGGCTATTTTGCATCCTATGCTGCCCAGCAGCTTGGCCTCAATTACGGCTTTGCGATCATCATCGCGGTCGTCGGCACGATGATAATCGCCGTTCCCGTGGAGAGATTGCTCTATCGGCGCATTTATGGGGCGCCTGAACTGACGCAGGTGCTGATGACCATCGGTATCACTTTCTGCATTATCGGTCTCACCAACTATATATTCGGACCAACGCTGAAGACCATTCCTTTGCCTGAAATGTTGCGTGGATCTGTCGATATCGGCTTTCGGGCAATTGCCAAGCATCGCATCTTTGCAATCGGGTGCGGCTTCGCGGTGGCCCTTGGTCTTTGGTACATCATCGAACGCACTGCCTTCGGCGTGAAACTGCGCGCTGCCGTCGACAATGCCAACATGGCGGCTGCACTCGGTGTCAGAACCGAAATCGTTTACGCCATCAGCTTTGCGCTTGCCATTGGGCTTGCAGCTTTCGGCGGTGTCGTCGGCGCCGAACTTCTACCTGTCGAACCCTACTATGCACTCCGCTACATGGTGACATTTCTGGTCGTCGTCTCTGTCGGCGGCGCAGGCTCCATACCCGGAGCGCTGATTGCCTGCCTCCTGCTCGGAGCAATCGATACAACCGGGCGTTATCTGGCACCGGAATATGGCGAGTTCTTCTTCTATCTGGCAGTAATCGTCATTGTGACGCTGTTCCCGCGTGGTCTTGCAGGAAGGCTGGCCAAAAAATGACCGATATGACGCAAGCTCTCTCCCAATACCGTCACTCCTATGCGGGTCTTGCTGGCGTAGCAGCAATTATCGCTGCCAGTATTTGCGGCTGGTTTTTGTTCCCCGACAATCTGGCGCTGCTGACACGCATCATTGCCATTGCCTTGCTCGTATTGTCACTCGATCTGGTGACGGGCTATTGCGGTATAGCAACGCTCGGCCATGCTGCTTTGTTTGGCGCTGGTGCCTATGGTGCCGGCATCGCTGCTGCCCATTTCGGTATTACCGACCCGATCCTGATGACACTTATCGGTCTTGTTGCAGGAGCTATCACCGGGCTTGTTTCCGGAGCCGTTATTCTGCGCGCACACGGGCTCGCTCAACTCGTTCTATCGATTGCCGTTGTTCATCTGTTCCACGAAGCTGCAAACAAGGCATCAAGCTGGACCGGCGGCAGTGACGGACTAAGCGGCATTTCACCCGATCCGATCTTTGGCATGTTCGAGTTCGATCTCTACGGACACACGGTCTATGTCTATGCCGTATTCCTGCTGCTCGTTTCGTTCATCTTCCTACGTTATGTTGTTCGTTCACCCTTCGGTATGCTTTGCCGAGGTGTGAAAGAAGACCCGATCCGCATTCATGCCATGGGCGCTTCGGTCCAGTCAGCACAGCTTCGCATGTATGTCATTTCGGGCGCTGTTGCTGGCATCGGTGGCGCGCTGAACGCCATTTCAACGCAGGTTGTCGGACTAGACAGTCTTAGCTTCACCATGTCGGCGGAAGCTTTGGTAATGCTGGTTCTCGGTGGCACGGGATCGCTGTTCGGAGGACTGATCGGCACAGTTGTCTTCATGTGGTTCGAAGACCTCGTCTCTGCTGCAAACCCCTTCCACTGGCTTACAATGGTTGGGGTTCTGCTGATCGCCGTCGTGCTATTCGCGCCGCGCGGCCTCTATGGAACCGTCGCCTATTACTTTGAAAAGAAGGCGCGCCGCAAATGAGTACCGTGTTTGAAGTAACGAAACTGCACAAAAGTTTCGGCGGTCTGGCAGTTACAAACGATGTTTCGCTCAGTATGGCGAAAGGCGACCGCGTCGCCCTCATTGGTCCCAATGGAGCGGGCAAGACCACTTTCGTCAATCTGGTTACAGGCAACCTCGCGGCAACTTCTGGCACCGTGGCATTGGATGGAGAGAGCGTCTCCCGGCTCAACGCCATGCAGCGCGTCAGGCGTGGACTGGTGCGTTCATTTCAGGTGACCCGTCTCTTCTTCGACATGACACCCGAAGAACACGTGGCTCTTGCTGTTTTGCAACGCGAAGGCAAGACGGGACGTATTCTCGGAAACTATCGCAAAATGCCTGAAGTCATGGATGAAGTGCGCGATATTCTCGATACGCTCGGGCTTCGGCATCTCGGACAGTTGCGGGTGAGTGAGATCGCATATGGCCAACAGCGGCTTCTGGAGATTGCACTTGCATTGGCGCTTCGACCCAAAGTTCTGCTGCTTGATGAACCAGCTGCGGGTGTTCCACAGAGCGACACGGGCCGCATTGAGGAAGCGCTCGACCGACTACCGGCCGATCTGGCAGTACTCATGATCGAGCACGATATGGACCTCGTTTTTCGCTTCGCAAAGCGTGTGGTCGTTCTAGCTGCCGGAACTGTGATCTTTGACGGATTGCCGGAAGACGTCGTGCAGGATGCCCGCGTCCGCGAAGCCTATCTCGGGAGCTATGCGCAATGAGTGCCGCCTCGCTTGAAATTCGCAATCTCTCCTCCGGTTACGGCCCCACGCGCGTCATCGAGAATGTATCGTTCAAAGCAGAACCGGGATCGCGACTTGCCATTCTGGGCCGCAATGGTGTCGGCAAGACCAGCCTCTTTGCCACTATCGCAGGGCAAACGCGCCGTTATGGCGGTGAAATTCTGCTGAATGGAAAGAATATCGCCACGCTTCCATCAGCCGCGCGCGCAATTGCTGGTCTCGGTTATGTGCCGCAAACTCGTGATGTTTTTCCGACCCTCACCGTCGAAGAAAATCTCTTCGTTGGCCTCAAAAACCGACCAAAGAATGCGCTCGAAGAAGCCTATGCGATGTTTCCGCGTCTTAAGGAACGACGCAGCAATCTTGGGTCGCAGCTTTCCGGGGGAGAACAACAGATGCTTTCCACCGCGCGCAGCATTCTCGGGCGACCGACAGTGCTGCTGCTCGACGAACCGCTGGAAGGCCTTGCTCCTGTCATCTGCGAAGAACTGATGGCTGCTTTCTCGACACTTGCACAGAAGGGAGACATGACGATCCTGCTTGTCGAACAGCGCATCCAGAGTGCACTCGATTTCGCCGATCACGTCATCATACTGGAACGTGGGCGCATCGCGTGGTCTGGCACTTCAGCAGAACTCACCAAAAACCAGCAGACCGTAGAAGAACTGCTGGGTGTCGGCGGGTTGCATTGATCAGTTCCCGACAAATGCAAATTTGTCGACGTCCACGAGGCCGCGGTCAGTGATCTTGAGATGCGGGATCACAGGCAAGGCGATGAAGGCCAGTTGCAAGAATGGCTCCTCCAGAACGGAACCCAGTTCTTCCGCTGCATGACGCAGCACGCGAAGCTGGTCGCGGACAGTTTCATATGGCTCGGCGCTCATCAATCCGGCAATGGGCAAAGGCATTTCAGCCAACACCTTGCCATCGCGCACGACAACGAAACCACCTTCAATTTCGCCCAACCGATTGGCAGCTGCAGCAATATCTTCGTCTGACGTGCCAACCACACAGATATTATGGCTGTCATGACTGACGGTTGACGCGATTGCACCTGATTTCAAGCCGAAGCCGTGCACAAAGCCGGTCGCAATATTTCCATTTTTGCCGTGACGTTCGACAACGGCAATCTTGACCACATCCTTTTCGAAATCGGGTTCAACGCCGTTCGGGCCAACCTTCAGATCGAATTCGAGGCTTTCCGTTATGATCTTGCCCGGAATTATACCGATTGCACGCGTCTTGCCGCTGTTGGAATGAGAGCGGAAACTGGAAACACTGACTTTCGATGCCTTGACGCTATTGCGCCCGACAGGAGCAACAGTCTTGCGAGCGGCAAACAAATCCTCTGAAATCACCCTGCCCGCCGACAACACGATTTCAGCGTGACAACCTTCGAGACTATCCACCACAACGAGGTCGGCGCGCTGGCCCGGCGCAACCAGACCGCGATCAAAAAGACCGAAAGCGCGGGCGGCAGAAACGCTAGCGGCCCGGTAGATGGCAATCGGCTCCACGCCGCCTGCAATCGCCGTGCGGATAAGATAATCGAGGTGGCCCTGATCGGCAATATCGAGCGGATTCCGGTCATCTGTGCACAGTGCCAAAAACTGCGCGTGGCGCTCGGTAATGATCGGCATAAGCGCTTTCAGATCCTTGGAAACTGACCCTTCGCGCACCAATACATGCATGCCCTTACGCATCTTTTCCAGCGCTTCTTCCGCACTTGTCGCCTCATGTTCGGTGCGAATACCTGCGGAAATATAGCCGTTCAGATCGAGCCCGCGCAGAAGCGGCGCATGACCATCAATATGGCGTCCCTGAAACGCTTTGAGCTTCGCCATGCATTCGGGATCTTTCGCCAGAACACCTGGAAAGTTCATGAACTCCGCAAGACCGATCACCTTGGGATGGTCAGCAAAAGGCAACAGATCATCGATCAGAAGCTCGGCGCCAGACGTTTCCATATGGGTCGCGGGCACACAGCTTGAAAGCTGCACGCGGATATCCATGACGGTTTCCAACGCGCTATCGAGGAAAAACTTTATGCCTTCAGCACCCAGCACATTCGCAATCTCGTGCGGGTCGCAAATGACCGTGGTAACGCCCTGTGGCAATACACACCGGTCGAACTCATGCGGCGTTACGTGGGAAGATTCTATGTGAAGATGCGTATCGATAAATCCCGGCACGACGATCCGTCCGGAAATGTCGATTTCATGCTTGCCCTGATAGTTGCCGAATGTTCCAACAATCCGGTCACCGCAGATTGCGATGTCACTTTCAACAAGTTCACCGGTTACGAGATCGAAGAAACGGCCGCCCTTCAGCACGATGTCGGCAGGTTCCCGACCTGCGCCCTGATCGATCATCCGTTCCAGCATCACGTCACCTCACATTCGGAATCAATTGTCGAAAGTTACCACAATGCAAGACGCGGCGGTAAGGTCACCCTTCCGCCGCGTCCATAACCCACGAATGTCCAGATTACCGGACGTATTCGATCATTCTGGCTCGGCTGAGAACGAGCTCGACCCGATTGTCATCAAGCTTATGCAGACAGACGCGCTTGGTCCAAGGGCCGTCATGCAACGTAAACAGCGCGCGCCCCTGACCGAGGTCTTCCAGCGGCATGGCTCGGCGTGCCGGGCCTATACCCATGATGAGGTGACCATCCTTGATATCGAAACTGGCGCCATAGGGCGATGCCTGCCAGTGGCCGTCGAGTTCCCGGCACACAGGTTTCGGTGTCACCGGCTTCAACCGGCGAGATACGTAACCAATCTCACCCTCCAGTTCCGTACCCGTCCAGCGGAGTTCAACCGGCGAAGACGGCGACAGGGATGAGAACCAGCCATCGCCGATATCGTAAAGCGTGTCTTCGGAATCAAGCCAGTTGGCTATACCGTTGCGCATTTCCAGCCAGAACGGTCCACTCTCCGTCACATAAAGCCCGTCGGGGATCGTGCAATTGGTCTCTGGCAACGACAATCCGTTGAGAGCGGCCATGCAATCTCGCGCCATCTTATAGGTGTTGGCGTCTTCACGATTTGAAACAACAATCATGCCGGTTTTCGCGGCTGGATCGAGCAGAAAATAGCTCTTGTAGCCGGGATGCGAGCCACCATGTCCAACAAACCGCTTGCCAGCCACTTCGTTCCACCGCAGCCCAAGACCGTAACCGGTTACTCGTCTGTCAGAGAGACGACGGTCAGCTGACAGTTTATCGAGCAAACCTTTGAACACGCCCTCGCCATTAACAAGTGCTTGTGCCCATTTGGTCAGCGCCATGCCACTGCCAGTCAGGCTGCCAGAAGCCGAAATGTGCAGGCCAGCAGAGCTGAGCTGCCATTTTTCGTCAGACTTCCAGTAACCGGGAACCAGGCCCGCGACCGGATCATTCCAGACGTCCGGCGCTTCCATGAAAATATCGAGAGGCAGCGCAATATCCGATTTAACGAAATCATTGAAGCGAAACCCTTTTCGCTCCAGTGCAGCTTCCACCAGACGATAACCGGTGTTGGAATACGAAATTTCCGAACCCGCTTCGAAATTGAGCCGGTTGAGAGAAGCAAGGTAATCCAGAAGCTGACCCGCTTCCGTTTCTGTATAAACAGACAGCCCCAGAAGTGTGAGGCATTCCCGCGTATCGGGCAGACCACCAGTCATGTCGAGTGCACGCCCCACGGTGACATCGGCTAGTGGACTTTGCAACTCCGGCAGATGGTCGCCGAGCCGATCCTCGAGGCCGATGATATCGCTGTGCTTGAGAACCATCGCACAAAACGCATGTTTCGTGACTGATGCGTAGCGAACGACTGTATTCGCCGTGAACGGCACGCCCGTAGACAGGTTTTCAAGCCCGCTCGCATAGGCAAATTTCACTCCATCTGGGCCGAAACCGATGATGACGCCACCCGGCTCATCCGTGGCCCAGGTTCTCGACAAGACTTTCGCGGCAAGCGAAGCCGCATTCCAGTCAGCATGCGTTGACATGAAAACTCCGTCAGGCAGGTTCTTCCAGATTGACGCTTAGCGCGCGCAATTCTGTGGTATGCGGATGTGTCGTTCGCCCAGCGCGCAAATCATCGGCGCTAAGCTGTTCCACCATCTCGCCATGTTGCATCACCCCCACCTGCGGGCAGAGATGCGCGATCACAGCGAGATTGTGGCTCACCAGCACATAAGTGAGATTCTTTTCAGCGCGCAAGTCCGCGAGAAGATTGAGAATTTCAGCCTGTACCGAGACATCAAGCGCCGATGTCGGTTCGTCCAGTAACAGAACTTCCGGTTCGGCGATCAGGGCTCGCGCAATTGCCACGCGCTGGCGTTGTCCGCCTGAAAGCTGGTGCGGAAAACGGAACCGCGCAGCTTTGGGCAACGCGACTTCGTCAAGAACCTTTTCAATACGCTTGTCGATATCGCCGATACCATGAACCAGCAGAAGCTCGCTCAGGATACGGTCGATGGTCTGGCGTGGATGCAGTGAGCCAAAGGGATCCTGAAACACCATCTGCACCTGACGGAAGAAGGCGGGTGCGCGCTTTAGGGCAACGTCCTTCCCGTCGAAAGCGATGCGGCCACTCCATTGTTCGTTGAGACCCGCCATTGCGCGCAGAATAGTGGATTTACCCGAGCCGCTTTCACCAACAATTCCAAAGCTCCCGCCCTTCTCGACATTGAAGGACACACCCTTGACGACTTCACGCTCGTTGAAGCTGATACGAAGTTGATCAATGACTATCATGAGTTCAGCCAGCTTTCTTCGCGATTAAGAACCGGCAATCGATCACGAGGATGCATGAGCGATGGAATGCAATTGAGAAGCCCCTTCGTATAAGGATGCTCAGCACGCACAAGTTCGGCGGCTTTCAATTCTTCCATGACACGGCCCATATACATGACCATGACACGGTCGCAGAAATGCGACACGAGTGGAAGATCGTGGCTGATGAGGAGAAGTCCCATTCCGCGCTTGGAAACCAAATCGTCGATCAGGCGAAGAATTTCCGCCTGAACGGTAGCGTCGAGCGCGGATGTCGGCTCGTCAGCAATGAGCAGTTCGGGATCGGGCGCCAGCATCATGGCGATCATGACACGTTGGCCCATGCCACCAGAAACTTCGTGCGGATAAAGCTTCGCCACTTCACGCGGATTGCGGATCATAACCTGATCCAGAAGATCAACCGCAGCATCCATTGCCTGACGTTTGCTACCGCCTTTGTGAGTACGCCACGCTTCAGCTACCTGCACGCCAATGGTCTTGACCGGATTAAGCGAATATTTGGGGTCCTGAAGAATAAAGCCTGCCCGCTTGCCGCGTATCTGACGCATGCCACGTTCGGTGGCTGACAGAATGTCGATGCCATCGAATGAAAGCTTGCCGGCCTTCACTTCAGCGATTGGCGGCAGCAATTTCATGAGGGCTCGCGCGGTCAAGGACTTGCCCGAGCCACTTTCACCGACAATGCCCAGTTTTTCACGACCAAGCTGAAGCGAGATCCCGCGAACAGCATCGAAACGGCTGGTGCGCGTTTCAAAGCTGATCTGCAGATTTTTAATATCAACCAGCATCTGTTCTCTCAATTCTGCTTCGGATCGAGCACGTCGCGCAGACCGTCGCCGAGGAAATTGAAGGCGAGCGATACGAGGAAGATCGCGATGCCGGGGATGGTGGCAACCCACCATTGTTCAAAGATAAAGCGCTTGGCAGTGGCAATCATCGCACCCCATTCGGGCGACGGCGGCTGTGCACCCATTCCGAGGAAGCCAAGGCTTGCGGCGGTGATGATGATCGAGCTCATGTCGAGCGTAATGCGCACAATGACGCTCGGCACACAAAGCGGCATGATGTGACGCAAAATGATGCGGAATGGCGATGCACCGGTCAGCTTGGCGGCTGCAATGAAATCGCTCTTGCGCAAAGTCATGGTTTCCGCACGCGCCAGACGCGCATAGGGTGGCCACGCAGTCAATGCGATTGCAAGCACGGCACTTTCAACACCTGGCTTCAGCGCAGCCACGAAGGCCAGCGCCAGGATCAACCGAGGAAACGCAAGAAAGACATCAGTGACGCGCATCAACGCGGTGTCAACAATCCCGCCGAAATAGCCGGCGATACAACCGATAAAGAGCCCGATCGGCGCAACGAGAATGACAACAGCGATAACCATTCCAAGGGTTACGCGGCCACCGTAAAGAATGCGCGATAGGATATCGCGGCCTAGCTCATCAGTCCCGAACCAATGCGCGGCAGTGGGAGCAGACAGACGGTTGCCTAGGTCTTGAACACTCGGATCATATGGCGCCAGCAATGGTGCGGCCAACGACAAAACGACGAAAGCGACAATGATAAAGAGACCAATCATCGCGAGCGGATTGGCCCGAAGGTTCACCCAAATGCGGTAGCGCCTGCCCCAGTTAGCCTGAGAACGAGAAGCAGGCGAGTCATCTAGCGCCCAGTTATGAAAATTGGCAAAAATCATCGGACACGCGGATCCAGAACTTTGTAGAGGATATCGGCGAGCAGGTTGAGCCCGACATAAATGATACCGATGAGCAGTGTAGCGCCCACCACCGGATTCATATCGGCATTCATCAGCGACACGGTCAGATACTGTCCCAAGCCCGGCCAGCTGAAGACCGTCTCGGTCACGACAGCACCCTCCAGCAGACCTGCATAGGTGAGAGCCAGAACTGTCACGAGCTGCACGGCAACGGTCGGGAAAGCATGTTTCCAGATGACCGAGGTCAGCGACAGGCCTTTCGCACGTGCCGTAATCACGAACTCACCCTTGAGCGCGTCAAGCATGAAAGCGCGGGTCATACGCGTGATATACGCCATGCTGAAGTAAGCGAGGATCAGAACCGGCTGAATCATGTGATAGACGGCATCCCGGAACGCGTCCCAGTCGCCCTCAATAAGAGTATCGATCGTGAGCAGGCCGGTAACATGCGGGATCATGCCTTCATAGATGATGTCCTGTCGTCCCGGACCGGGCGCTATATCGAGCGTCGCATAGAAGACGAGAAGCGATATCAGTGCCAGCATGAAAACGGGAACAGAGTGCCCTGCAAGACAGATCACGCGGATCGTCTGGTCGACGATGGAACCCTGCCGGACAGCAGCCCACACCCCCAGCGGAATACCGATAAGAGCAGCAACAAGAAGCGCAGCCGTTGCCAGTTCCAATGTCGCGGGAAAATAACGGGCGATATCCTGTGTCACCGGATTACGGGTCAGAATAGAGTTGCCGAAATCGCCGTGCAGGACCTGCCCGACATAATGCACGAACTGGATTACAAGTGGCTGATCGAGCCCCATCTCCGCGCGGACGCGCTGGATAACAGCCTCTGGCGCATTGTCGCCCACCGCAGCAATAACAGGATCGACCGGCATGACGCGGCCGATCATGAAGGTAATGACCATAAGCCCGAACAGCGTGATTAACACGCTGCTCAGGATACCGGTCAGGTTCTTGAGGCTTTTCTTCACGCCTTGGCGATCCCTGCATAGGAATGAGAATCGGACAAGACGCCGAGACGCATTCCGGTAACATCCTTGCGGCAGGCAGCTGTGGTAACGGTCTGAAGCATCACGATAAACGGACTATCGTTCATGAATTCGCGCTGCAGATTCTCATAGAGTTCGATGCGCTTTGCTGAATCGCGTTCATCGCGGGCTGCAATCGACTTCTTCGCGAACTCCTCGTTCTGATAGGACGAGCGCCAGGCGAAAGGCTTGGTAGCCGCATTATCCGAATTATCCGGATTGTTACAGAAAACGTCGGCATTAGTGTTCGGATCGAAGTAGTCAGAACCCCAGGCGGTCAGCGCAATTTCGTGCTCGCGAGCACGCATTTTGGTGAGGACCTGACGGTTCTCTGCGGCCAGAAGTTCGACCTTGATTCCAATTTCGGCGAGGTTCGCCTGAATGGCCTGTGCGATATCCGGCCAAGGCTGAGCAGAATAATGATCCATTTTGATGGTAAAACCATCGGCAAGACCAGCTTCCTGCATCAGGCTTTTCGCCTTTTCCAAATCCTTCTGGAATGGCGTTTCGTTAACCGCACCGGGGAAACCCTCCGGGATGATGGTCTGGTGCACCTTGTGCGTCAGCGGAACGATGTTCTTCTGAATGCCCTGATAGTCGACCGCCCACTTGATCGCCTGCCAGAGCTTTGGATTAGTAAGCTTTTCAATCTTCTGATTGAGAGACATCAGGCCAATGCCCGCGATTGCCTTGGTGACGAGCTCGAAATCACCATTGCCCTGAAGAACCCTCAACTGCTCGGACGTCAGATTGCGGGCAATATCGACATCACCCTTCTGAAGCATCAAGAGCTGCGAAGACGGGTCCGCGACGTGACGCAGAAGGATGCGCTTCACATTGCCCTTGTATGCGCCATGTGGATTAACGTTCAGGATGATGCTTTCGCTCGGCTTCCAGGAAACGAGAACCCATTCGCCCGAACCGGCGCTGTTCTTCTGAAGCCAGCCGTTACCGAGATCGTCACCGGATGCATTTTCCAGAACGGTCTTCTTTTCCACGATGCTGGCAACGCTTGCCGACAGGCAATACAGCAGGAACGGCAGCGATGTCGACTGCTCGACCGTCAGAGACAATGTCGACGGATCGGTCGCTACGATGTTCTTTTCTGCATTCTCTGGCGTGAAACCGAACTGGCCAATGATGAAAGCCGGGCCCTTGTTCATCTTGATCGCACGCTGCAGCGAGAAAGCAGCATCTTCAGCCGTGATCTGCGCGCCGCTTGCAAATTTTGCATTAGGATCGATCTTGAAGATGAAGACCTTCCCATCAGCGTCGGCTTCCCAGGAAACAGCAACGCCGCCTTCCACCTGGTCCGGATTGGAAAGGCTTGGATGTACCAGACGCTGGTACATGTTGTTGCAGACTTCGCTGCCGACAGCTTCGAAGCTCTCATGCGGATCAAGACTGGTCATATTGTCGAGCTGCTGGGCCACAACCAGAATATCCTGACGCCCGGCTCCAATGGCAGGCAGAATGCTCGCATAGGACAGGAAAGGAACGGCAGCCGCACCTGCCAGAAAACCGCGTCTTGAAATCATTGAGAGCTCCTCTTGCAACGCTTTCTGAATGGCTCCCTGACATCGGGCGCTTATCGACAGCGTTCTATCTCTGGATATATTTTTCCAGCTTCCCGCTATCACGTCAGCGGAGGCAGGGGCCAATGCAGAATTTTGCATTCCCTATGCAGAGTTTGCATGAGGGCAAACTAAAGGAGAGCTTTTGCAAGAAAGAATAGCCCTTCATGCAGGGCCGTCATATCAAGTGACCGAAATCGCATTTGCAATTCTTCTCGCTTGGGTCCATCACCCCTCTCAAATACCAGACTTGATTTTGAAAAGGCTTCCCCATGGCGACAGAACAGAAGATACCCGTTTTCGATGGTCACAACGACGTGCTGTTGCGCCTGTGGTCATCGCATGCTTCCTCGCCTGAAAAGCGTTTTCTTGAAGGAGAAAATGTCGGCCATATCGACCTTCCACGTGCGCAGAAGGGTGGGCTCGGCGGCGGCTTGTGCGCAGTATATGTGCCCTCGCCTTCACGAGAACTCGACACTAATGGCAATCTGGCGACGCCGAGCCAGACGGATGCGATGAAGGCAACGCTCGCCATGTCGGCAATCCTTCTGAAAATCGAACGGGCGTCAGAAGGCAAGGTCCGTATTTGCAAAACTGCAGCCGATATTCGTGATGCCTTTGCCAACGGCATTTTTGCTTCTGTCTATCATATCGAAGGTGTGGAGGCTTTTAGCGAAGACCTTGATGCCCTTTATGTATTGCATGAGGCAGGCCTCAGAACGCTTGGGCCTGTCTGGAGCCGTCCGAATATTTTTGCCCATGGCATCCCGTTCCGGTTTCCGGCGTCGCCTGACATCGGCCCGGGCCTCACCGATCATGGTAAAGCGCTCATTCGCGCCTGCAATGAACTCAAAGTCATGGTCGACCTTTCCCACATGAACGAGAAAGGCTTCTGGGACATAGCGGCAATTTCCGATGCGCCGCTCGTGGCTTCGCATTCAAATGCGCACGCGCTTTGCCAGCAAAGCCGCAACCTGACCGACAAGCAGCTGGATGCCATTCGCGATACTGGCGGTCTCGTCGGGCTTAACTTTGGCGTTTCATTCCTGCGCGAAGATGGAAAACGCGATCCGAATACGGATCTGAGTGAACTCGTTCGCCATGCTGATTACATTGTCAACCGCATCGGGATCGACCATCTGGCTCTGGGTTCCGATTTTGACGGCACCACGATTTCTTCCACGCTTCGCGATGTCGGTGATCTCCAGCTCGTCATAGACGCCTTCCGTAAACACGGCTACGACGATGCTTCCATCGTAAAGCTGGCCCATGCAAACTGGATCAATGTGCTTGAGCGTACCTGGGGTGCTTAAGGGAAAAATAGAAACGATCTCACCCTCGTAGGGTGAGATCGAAAACATGATGGTGGATATGACCGTCGAACATTTCCAGAAGCCCCTTCGTTGCCTCCCGGCTTTCATATCGCACAGGTGAAGCAAGCGCTTTGGCCAAAGCTTCCCTACTGTCATACTGGGTCCACAGCACCATCGGATAGGCTGGCGCACCTTCATCGCGTTCGACAGAATAAAGAACTCGGACTTCCCTGATGCCCGGAAATTCAAGCCACATCGGCATAAGAATATTCGCGACATAAGCTTTGAACGCATCCTCGCGCCCAGCATGAATAGCGCCTTCAAAAAAGGCCTGCCTGACAATCATAAGAATAACTCAGTTTACTTTGGTGGGTGGGACATCGCCGGAAAAATATGCGGCAAGATTGGCGAGTACGAGCTCACCCATTCCGACACGTGTTTCAACCGTTGCGCTGCCTTGATGCGGCATCAGTACGGTGTTTGGTGCGGACAAAAAATCCTCCCTGATCGTCGGTTCGTTGACGAAAACATCAAGACCGGCACCGGCGATAGTTTCGTTATTCAAAGCAGCCAGAAGCGCATCTTCGTCGACGACGCTGCCGCGGGCCACATTGATTAGATAACCCTTGCTTCCAAGTGCTGCTAGCACATCCGCGTTCACAATATTCGCCGTCGACGGATTAGCCGCGACGCACACTGCGAGTACGTCGCTCTGCTGCGCTAGTTCCGCGGGCGTTGCATGGGCAATCCAGTTCGTGCCCGCGACAGGAGAGCGGTTCCAATAGTGTACTTCCATGCCGAATGCTTCTGCACGTCGTGCAAACGACTTTCCGATCTGGCCAAGGCCCAGGACGCCAACCCGCTTCCCCTTGGGACTAACGCCAAGAGGAAATACTTCACGGCGCTCCCATTTGCCTTCCCGCACGAATTGATCGCCCTGAACAACATGGCGCATAACCGCCAGCATGAGAGCAATGCCTGTGTCGGCAACATCATCGGTCAAAACGCCAGGTGTGGTGCTGACATGTACATTGCGATCCCGCGCAAAAGCAAGATCGACCTTGTCCGTCCCAACGCCGTTGATGGCAATGAGGCCGAGCGATGGCAGACGCTCCATCCAACCATTGGAAAGCCCCGTTCCGCCACCGGTAACAACAGCACAAATGGTGCCAAGTGCCGCGTCAATCGCCGTCGTGTCTTCCGGCTTGTATAGACGAAGAATCTTGTAAGATGCATCCAATCGCTCTTCGATCAACGGCATCATCGGCTCGATAAGCAGAACTTCGTTCGTCACTTCAAACTCCATTACTAAACTACTAGAGACGCTCAGGAAATCTGACCGATAAATGCCTTCGTGCGCTCATGCTTCGGATTGCCGAAAAATTCCTCCGGCTCCGCCATTTCAAGAATTTGTCCTTGATCCATGAAGATGACACGATCTGCCACCTGCCGCGCGAAACCCATTTCATGGGTAACGCAGAGCATGGTCATGCCTTCCTTGGCGAGATCGATCATGGTGTCCAGAACTTCCTTGACCATTTCAGGATCGAGTGCAGAAGTCGGCTCATCAAAAAGCATGATCTTGGGATTCATGCATAGCGCACGGGCAATCGCCACACGCTGTTGCTGGCCACCCGATAGCTGGGCCGGATACTTATCCGCCTGTTCAGGAATGCGGACACGCTCGAGGTATTTGCGCGCTGTCTTCTCAGCTTCAACTTTCGAAACGCCACGCACTTTCATCGGAGCCAAAGTGCAATTCTCAAGCACCGTCATATGCGGAAACAAGTTGAACTGCTGGAAAACCATGCCCGTTTCCTGCCGGACGATATCTACATTCTTTCCACCTGCCGTCAGATCGTGGCCGTCTACAATGATGCGGCCTTTCTGAATGGTCTCCAGCTGATTGATACAACGGATGAGGGTCGACTTCCCCGAGCCAGACGGACCGCAAATAACAATGCGTTCACCGCGAGCGACATTCAGATCAATATCTCTGAGAGCATGATAAGTGCCGTACCACTTGTTTACTCCCTGCATGAGCACTGCAGGATCTGAAGCATCCTGCGGCAACCGGTTCGCTTTTCCCTGAGCCATCTGGTTCATGTCGAGAAACTCACTTTCGTGGACTGGATCGTCATGCCCGTCGGATGGACGGGCATGACGGAATTCGAGAGCTTACTTTGCCTGAGAGACAAAATCCGGCAGTGGCGCACCGAGCCACTTTTCATGAATCTTGTTCAGTTCGCCGTCGCTCTTTGCCTTTTCGATGAACTTGTTGACGAATTCGAGCATTTCCGTCGCCCCCTTGCGAACAGCGATACCCTGTACTTGCTGGCTGAGCTGGATTTTCTGATCATAGCGGCCCGGAGCAGCTTTTTCGATTTCGGCAGCCACGACATTGGAGAGCCCTATCAACTCAACCTGTCCCGAAAGCAGGGCTTGCACTGCGCTCGCATCATCATCGAAACGACGGATGTTGGCGTCCTGCGGCGCTACCTTGGTTACTGCCGTGTCCTGTGTTGAAGCACGAGCGACACCGATCGATTTGCCAGAAAGCTCCTCCGGCTTTGTAACAACGGTGTCCTTCGGTCCGAATACGCCAATCGAAATACCAGCATAAGGCTGCGAGAAATCAACGCTCTTTGCCCGTTCCTCGGTGATGCCCAGCGAGGCAACCAGAACGTCCACCTGTCCGCTCTGCAGATAAGGAATACGGTTTGGACCGGTGACTGGCACGATCTGTGCGTCGACGCCCAGCTCCTTCGCCAGCAACTTCGCGACATCGGCGTCATACCCGTCCGGTTCATTGCTGGTGTTCATGATGCCAAATGGCGGAAAGTCGACCAGCATACCGATCTTGATTTTTCCAGCGGACTTGATGTCGTCAACGGTCTGAGCGAATGCAGCCGGTGCCAACGCCGTTGCAAGGGCACCCGCACCAATCAGGGCCATTGCCAAACGTCTGGTAATAGTCATGTTTATCCCTTCCCTATTAAGTACCAGTCTCCTCACCGGCACCGTTTCGTTATTTTCAACGCATTTCCTGACGCCATGTTGGTTTACATTCGGTCGGAAATGCTGATCGTTCCCCCTAAGCCCCCAATTACCGAGCTGTAGCGCGAGAAAACCTCGTTTCCATGCGGCGTGCCAAAATCGATAGCGGCCAGCATAGGACAAAATAGACAGCCGCTACCGTGCCAAACACCATGAACGGGCTGAACGTCGCGTTGTTGATGATCTGTCCCTGTCGCGTCAGTTCTGTAAATCCGATGATTGCGGCAAGCGAAGTGCCTTTGATGAGCTGCACGAGAAAGCCCACTGTCGGCGCAACCGAAATGCGTGCGGCTTGTGGCAGGATCACATAGCGCATGCGATTGTAGTAGCGCAGCCCCAATGCCGTCGCCGCTTCACGTTGGCCGGGCGGCACTGCATCAATACAGCCGCGCCAAATCTCCCCAAGAAAAGCGCTTGCATGCAATGTCAGCGCAATCGTCGCAGCAATCCAGGGGTTGATACCCAGACCGAAAATATTAAGGCCGAAGAATATCAGGAAGAGCTGCATCAGAAGCGGTGTACCCTGAAACAGCCTGATAAAGCCGAGTGCGATGTAACGTGGGGTACGAGCGTCCGAAACACGCATCAGCGCGACAAGCAGCCCTCCGATGCCACCGCCGACAAAGGCAATAGCCGAAAGAGCAATGGTCCACTGCGCTGCATAGACGATAATGAGAAATTCGTTCCAGCCGAAAGGTCTGATCATGGCCCGCTCCTATCGGCTCAACGGGTATTTAAAAGCCACCTTCTCGATCATTGAGAAAATGGCCGAGAAACCGATGGACATGACGAGATACATGAGCGTGATAACAATGTAGACCTCAAAACTCGCGAAGGTCGCCGATTGTAGATCGTTACCTGCAGCTGCAAGTTCGTTTGCGGAAATTACGGAGACCACACTCGAAGTCAGCATCAGATAGATAAACTGGCTGGTGAGTGACGGATAAACCGTCCGCAAAGCTGGTTTCATGATTACATAGCGGAACACTTGCAGCTTTGAGAGACCGAGTGCGGTTCCTGCTTCCACCTGACCTTTATGAATGGATTCAATGCCGGCACGAATAATCTCGGTACCGTAAGCGCCGAAGTTCACCACCAGCGCAAGAAGCGCTGCACTGTTGGGCGACAATCGCAAACCAGCAGAAGGCAATCCAAAGAAGATGAAGAAAATCTGCACCAGAAACGGCGTGTTGCGGATAATTTCGATATAGGCATCAATGATTAAGCGTGCTGGCTTTGGTCCAGACGTCTTCCCAAGCGCGCAGACTATCGAAACAATCAGGCCGAGCACCATCGCCGCGCAAGACAATTCAATTGTCTGCCATGCGCCGACAAGCAACTTATCCAGCGACGCGAAAACAGGCGCGAAGTTGAAATTATACAATGCTGAACCTCCCGGTACGCAACTGTGCCGATTTTTCCTCCCGGCAGCAATAATTTAGATCGATCTAAATGCGTTTAGCCTCATACGTCAATCATTAATTGGGATTAGATAACAGAGGCTCTTACCGGTCCACAGGACTGTCGAACTCGCAAATATGTTTCACTGATGATCCGCTGCGCCTGTTTTTCCGGGTTTGCCAAACGGGAAAGAAGCAATCCAGCGGCATTCTCACCAACCGTAACAGGTCGGGTTGACACGGAACTCAACCGGGGGCGGGTCGCTTCAGCATCGCTTACATCGTCGAAGCCGATCAACGAAACATCCTCACCAACCATTCTCCCGCAATCATAAAGCCCTGCCGAAAGGCCTAGCGCGATCACGTCATTGAAGCAGATTGTGGCTGTCGGCTTCCGGCCGTCCTGAAAGAGAAGCGGAGCCGCTTTGGCGATATCCGGCATCGTCTGCGGAAAGCGGACAATCATCTCAGGATCGAGCCCTTGTTGTTGCATTGCCTCGCGAAAACCTTCGACACGTTCGCGGTAAGCGGAATGAATCGGCCCGTGCACAGCGAATGCGATTGTCCTGTGCCCAAGTGTAGCCAGATGATTAACCGCCTGCCGCATACCACCCGCGTAATCAACGCCTGCGTAATCGACACGATCGGTCACATGACGCAACACCTGCACAATAGGCAAGCCCCAGTCAGCAAGCTGCTCGACGAACTCCGGTGCTGTTTCCGCTGTTGGCGAAACGATCACGCCATCAACACCATGCTCACGCATACGCTGCATAAGGGTACTCTGATTGGTGAAGTTCTCGTGACTATTGGCGAGAAGAACGACCAGCCCTGCTTCACCCACAACACTGTCTATTCCTGAAAGCAATTCGCCGTAAAACGGGTTGCCAAGGGTGGGTACGATGACGCCAACCGTATTCGATCTCTCTACCCGGAGGCTAGCAGCCCCCATATTGTAGACATAGCCCAACTCTTGAAGGGCTTTCTCTACTTTTTCGCGCGTTACTGTTCCCACCAACGGGCTTTTGCGGATAACAAGGGAAGCCGTCGCGCGCGATACGTTGGCATGGCGTGCCACATCCAGCAGCGTAACGCGACTTTTCCTGCGATCGTCACTCGGCATAACTTCACCTGTCAGCAAGTTGGGCAATGTCCGATCCGGTTGAAGACAAAACTCAATAAAACCGCCGGTCAGATTCGAAAGGCATATATCAGTTCAGTCTTGCACATTGGTCAATCCGTTGAACGGCGAACCAGCAGTCATCATGCGGAAATGGCATTACTTGGCGTTCCCAACCCATTAATTATGCGCATGTTCTCCCCACGAATATCACTTTCCTTTCGGTTTTTTTCGTTTTGAACGCTATCGTTTTCGGATTTATTCTGCCATTGGAAGAATCGAAGGTTGATCCTTTGGCAAAAATTGCATTCATATAGGTGCAATGAAAATATTGCAGATGTCGGGGCTTTGAGACCATCACCAAGGAACTCAAATGTTCACGCAATCTCACACTCGAGGAGGAAACATGCTTATCCGTCTGATCACGACTTCGGCGCTGACAAGCGCCCTCGCCCTCACCATCAGTTCTCAGGCATTTGCCCAGACGGAGCTGGCATGGTGGCACGGCATGACCGGTGCCAACAACGAAATGGTCAATGAACTCTCGAAGGAGTTCAACGAAAGCCAGAGCGAATACAAGATTGTTCCTGTCTACAAGGGAACTTATCCTGAAACGCTGAATGCCGGCATTGCCGCGTTCCGTTCCAAGCAGCCCCCCGCGATCCTTCAGGTCTTCGACGCCGGTAGTGGTGTTATGATGGCAGCCGAAGGCGCAATGGTTCCAGCTGCAGAAGTTCTGGAAAAGGGTGGCTTCAAGTTCGACAAATCGCAGTATCTGCCTGGCATCGTCGCTTACTATTCGAAGCCAGACGGAACCATGTTGTCCTTTCCGTACAACTCCTCGTCACCAATCCTCTATTACAATAAGGATGCCTTCAAGAAGGCTGGCCTCGACGAAAACAATCCGCCGAAAACCTGGCCTGAAGTTTTCGAAGCTGCCAAGAAGATCAAATCCAGCGGTGCGGCACCGTGCGGTTTCACTTCCACATGGCTGACCTGGATTCAGACCGAAAACTTCGCGGCTTGGAACAACGTTCCTTATGGCACGAATGAAAACGGTCTCGGCGGCACCGATGTGAAGCTCGAAATCAACTCGCCGCTTTACATTCAGCACTTCCAGTCGATTGCCGATCTCGCGAAAGACGGTATGTTCCGCTACGGCGGCCGCACATCGGAAGCCAAGCAGCTTTTCACCTCTGGTGAATGCGCAATGCTGACCGAATCCTCCGGCGGCCTCGGCGATGTTGTTAAGTCGGGTATCAATTACGGCATCGGCCAGCTGCCTTACTACGAAGGTCACGGCCCGCAGAATACGATCCCTGGCGGTGCATCTCTGTGGGTCTTCGCAGGCCTTAGCGACGAACAATACAAGGGCGTCGCAGAATTCTTCAACTTCCTCTCGCAAACCAAAATTCAGGTCAAGCTGCACGAAAAATCCGGCTATCTGCCTGTAACACTGGCGGCGTACGAGGAAACCAAGAAGTCGGATTTCTATGAAAAGAATCCGGGCCGCGAAACGCCTATCCTGCAGATGATGGGCAAGGCGCCGACCGAAAATTCGAAGGGCGTGCGTCTCGTCAACTTGCCGCAGGTGCGCGATATTCTGAACGAAGAGTTCGAAGCAATGCTCGGCGGCAAGCAGGATGCGAAAACTGCACTTGAAAACGCTGTCAAGCGCGCCAACGACGCGATTGCCGCAGCTCAATAATTGATCACATAAACACAACGCCGCCTGCCCTTGTGGTGGGCGGCCTTGTCACCCACGAGGAAGCTCCCCGTGCAGAAAGTTACCTTTCCAAATAAAATCTTGCCCTACTTCCTGCTGGCCCCGCAGATCGTTCTGACTGTGGTGTTTTTCTTCTGGCCAGCCAGTCAGGCAATTTATCAGTCTTTCATGCGTGAAGACGCATTCGGGCTGAAGTCTACTTTTGTAGGCCTTGCGAACTTCACAACCGTTCTGGCCGACCCGAACTATCTACATTCATTCAGAGTAACGATTGTCTTTAATGTTCTGACCGCGCTGCTTGCCATGGGCGCAGCATTGTTGCTTGCAACGGCAGCAGATCGCGTCATCCGTGGAAAGACATTTTATCGTACGCTCCTGATCTGGCCCTATGCCGTAGCTCCTGCTGTAGCCGGCATGTTGTGGCTCTTCATGTTCAACCCAGCGATGGGTACTTTTGCGTATATTCTGCGCCGTAATGGCATTGCATGGGATCCGCTGCTTGACGGCAATCAGGCTATGGGCCTCGTCGTCGTTGCCGCGGCCTGGAAGCAGATTTCCTATAATTTCCTGTTCTTTGTCGCAGGCTTACAAGCAATTCCTAAATCGTTGATCGAAGCAGCAGCCATTGATGGCGCGCGCGGCGCACGGCGATTCTGGTCTATCGTATTTCCACTTCTTGCACCGACCTCCTTCTTCTTGCTGGTCGTGAATACGGTTTACGCCTTCTTCGACACGTTCGGCATCATCCATGCCGTGACCGGCGGCGGGCCTGCCAAAGCCACCGAAACGCTGGTCTACAAGGTTTACAACGATGGCTTCGTCAATCTGAATCTGGGTTCTTCCTCGGCACAGTCAGTTATTTTGATGGCAATCGTGATTGCCTTGACAGCGTTCCAGTTCCGCTTCGTTGAGAAGCGCGTGCATTATTCGTGAGTGAGGCGACAATGATAGAAAAACGCCCAATCTCCAGCCTGATCGGCCATCTGATCCTGATCCTAGGCATCATTATTGTTGCCTTTCCGATCTACTACACCTTCGTCGCTTCAACGATGACGTCAACGCAGATCATTCGCCCGCCAATCTCGCTGTTGCCCGGCGACCATTTCGTCGAAAACTACGGCGAAGCCATCTTTGGCGGTGTGGAGCGTGTTGTTGGTGTAAGTCTTGAACGACTTCTCTGGAACTCGTTCGTGGTTGCAATGGCAATCGCCGTCGGCAAGATCATCATTTCGTTCATGTCGGCTTTCGCGATTGTGTTTTTCCGCTTTCCGATGCGCATGTTCTTCTTCTGGATGATCTTCATAACGTTGATGCTGCCTGTGGAGGTTCGTATTCTGCCGACCTACAAGGTGATCGTGGACCTCGGCATGATCGATACCTATGCTGGGCTTACGCTGCCATTGATGGCATCCGCGACAGCGACATTCCTGTTCCGTCAGTTCTTCCTTACCATTCCGGGTGAACTGGTTGAAGCAGCACGTATCGATAATGCCGGACCATTCCGTTTCATGCGGGATATCCTGCTCCCCCTTTCGAAGACGAATATTGCAGCGCTTTTCGTCATTCTCTTCATTTACGGATGGACCCAGTATCTCTGGCCACTACTCGTTACCAATGATGCCAAGATGAACACGATCATCATCGGCCTGCGCCGCATGGTCGATTGGGCTGACGCATCCACACCGTGGAACTACGTCATGGTAACAGCCATTCTGGCCATCATTCCACCGATCCTCGTTGTGGTGTTGATGCAGCGCTGGTTCGTCAAAGGTCTCGTTGAAACGGAAAAGTAATGAGCAAAATCGTTCTTGATAACGTCCGCAAGAGCTATGGCGGCAATGTAGAAGTCATCAAAGGCGTATCGCTGGAGATTCACGACGGTGAATTTGTGGTGCTGGTAGGCCCTTCAGGCTGCGGTAAATCCACTCTCCTGCGCATGATAGCGGGTCTCGAAGGTATTACATCCGGCACAATCTCCATTGGCGATCGCGTGGTCAACGAAGTAGAACCCGCAGAACGCGATATTGCCATGGTGTTTCAGAACTATGCGCTCTATCCGCATATGACGGTTCGGGAAAACCTTGCCTATGGTCTGAAGAACCGCAAGACACCAAAGGACGAAATCGAGCGCCGCATCGCCAAGGCTGCAAAAGCGCTGGAAATCGAACCTTTTCTTGAGCGCAAACCACGCCAGCTTTCTGGTGGTCAGCGCCAGCGTGTCGCCATGGGGCGCGCCATTGTGCGCGAACCGGCAGCTTTCCTCTTTGATGAACCATTGTCCAATCTGGACGCGAAACTGCGCGTGCAGATGCGTGTCGAGATAAAGCGCCTGCAGCGCTCGCTTGGCACCACCAGCGTTTACGTGACACACGACCAGATGGAGGCCATGACCATGGCTGATCGTCTTGTCGTGCTGAATGCCGGCCATATCGAACAGGTTGGCACGCCGATTGAGCTTTACGAAAAACCTGCCTCCACCTTCGTCGCGACATTTATCGGTTCCCCATCAATGAACCTGCTGCAAAGCACAGAAAGCACCGGTTGGGCGACCGGCAGCGCGGTGCAAAAACCTGACGGGAGTTTCACCATCGGCGTTCGCCCAGAGGATATCCGTATTCTGGAAGATAGCGAGCCGGATGCTGACGGATTTAATGCAACCATTCGTATTGAAGCTGTCGAACTCGTCGGTGCAGAAAGCTACATCCACGCTGCTTTGCCAGATGGCAAGCCGCTTATCTTCCGCGTTGCCGGGCGGTCGGCACATAACATTGATGAGACTGTCAGAGTTGGCGCTTCCTCTGGAAACGTGCATGTTTTCAACAATGATGGCCAGCGTGTAACTGATTGACATGAAACGGGTTGCGCCCTTCAACGGAGCGCAACCCGCTATAATAATCGATTTCTGTTTTAGAATTTATCGGTTACAGAGAAGTGGAATATTTTTCCGCCTGTGAGGAAATCCCGATAGATGACGCATCAGCAGATACTCTCCTTCGCAGTAATCATACTCATGATGGGAGCGTTTATCTGGGGCAAGTTCCGTTATGATGTGGTCGCACTTTGTGCACTTCTCCTGGCAATAGCAGTTGGGGTTGTACCCTTCGATCACGCATTTTCGGGTTTCAGCGACGACATCGTTATCATCGTTGGCAGTGCGTTGGTGGTCAGTGCGGGTGTCGCACGTTCCGGCCTTATGCAGGCGGCGGTGCAGCGTTTTCTGCCAGAAATGAACAGTGTGCGACTCCAACTTGCCGTGCTGGTGGCAGTCGTCACTGTTCTCTCAGCTTTTGTTAAAAACGTCGGCGCACTGGCAATCATGATACCGGTTGCTTTCCAATTCGCACGTCGTTCCAATGTTTCTCCATCGACCTTTCTCATGCCTATGGCCTTCGGCGCGTTGCTCGGTGGTTTGATGACCCAGGTGGGCACTTCACCCAACATTGTTGTTTCTCGCATTCGCGGCGAAATGGTTGGTGAGCCCTTCACAATGTTCGATTTTACGCCTGTCGGCGCTGTACTATCAGTCGTAGGACTCGTCTATCTGGTACTCTTCTACTGGCTCGTTCCCCAGCGCACTCGCGAAAACGTATCGCTGGATGAGGCAATCAAGATCAAGAATTATGCTTCCGAAGCGCGTATCACCAAGAACTCGACGATGACCGGCAAGCGCGTGACCGATCTCATCAAGGCAGCTGAAGGTGAAGCGATGGTGACTTCCATCATACGCAACGACCAACGATTGACGCCACTTCCAGATACGATCCTGAACGAAGGCGATGTTGTCCTTCTTGAAGGTGATCCAAAAGCGCTCGATGCTGTCATAAGTGCCGGAAAGCTTACCCTGTCCGAGAACCGCAATCCGTCCGAGACAAGCGGTTCCACCGACATAGAGGTTGTGGAAGCTGTTATCGGCAAGAACTCGCGCCTAATCGGCCTAACTGCCCAGAGACTTGCCCTTTTTGCGCGATACGATCTGAACCTCCTGGCGGTCAGCCGGCCAGGCGAACGTATTACTGAGCGGCTCAGTGAGGTCATTCTCCGTTTCGGTGACGTGGTCGTACTGCAAGGCAGACAAGCAAATCTGTCCACCTTCCTGCCGGAGTTCGAATTGCTGCCGCTTGCCCGCCGCAAGCTTATGCTTGGCAGCGTTCGGCGCGGATTGATCCCGCTCGCCATTCTGATCGCTGCCATCGGGGCAACCGCGTTAAGCCTTGTACCAGTGGCGGTGGCTTTCTTTGCCGCCGCTGTCGCCATGCTGCTGTTCAAGGTGATACCTCTCAACGAGGTCTATGACGAAATCGACGGTCCAATTCTGGTGATGCTTGCGGCACTCATCCCGGTTTCGGATGCGCTGCGAACAACCGGCGGCACGGACCTCATCGCAGAAGGGCTCGCCACAATCGGCCATCAGTTACCGCCAGCAGGTGCGTTGGCGCTCATTCTTGTAGCTGCGATGATGGTGACACCATTTCTTAACAATGCTGCGACGGTGCTCGTCATGGCTCCCATCGCCACAAGTTTTGCTTCCGGACTTGGTTTCAAGCCGGAGGCCTTTTTGATGGCGGTTGCGATCGGCGCAGGGTGTGACTTCCTCACGCCAATCGGCCATCAATGCAATACGCTGGTCATGGGGCCAGGTGGTTATAAATTCAGCGATTATCCACGTCTGGGATTACCGCTATCAATCATTATAGCGATTGTAACAGTCCCAACACTGATGTTCTTCTGGCCCCTGAAATAGTCCTAGAACTGAACTGAGCGTATCCATTCGAGACTGTCGGAAACAATTTTTTCCACGGTCTCGGCGATATCTGCACGGAAGACCAGCGGTTCTCCAACAGGGCTTTCTAGCGTAGCGATCTGGCTTTCCAGCATCGTTACCGGCATAAAATGGCCTGTGCGATGCCCCATGTGTTCGTGCAACACTTCAAAACTGCCATCCAGAAAGACAAACAGCACCGGTGTACCAGCAGCAGCGCGGAGACGATCACGATAGCTCTTCCTCAGTGCGGAACAGGAAACAACGATTCCGTCGGTCGAAGCAGCGAGACGTTCACCGATTTTGTCGAGCCAGGGCCAACGATCCTCATCCTGCAAGGGGATGCCCGCTGACATCTTATCGACATTGGACTTCGGATGAAGAGCGTCGCCCTCAAGAAACGGGAGCGCCAGTTCATCGGCAATCTTCTCGCCTACGGTTGATTTTCCGGAACCCGAAACACCCATAACGATAATACGCAGCATCAATTCCTCATACACTCGCGGTCATGCCGCCATCGACGTGCAAAACCTGTCCATTGACGAAAGAGGAGGCATCGCTGCTCAGGAATACTGCAGCGCCGACCAACTCTTCCACGTCACCCCAACGGCCCGCCGGCGTCCTTTTCTCCAGCCATGCCGTAAATTCGGGGTTATCAACCAATGCCTGATTCAGCGACGTCTTGAAATAGCCGGGAGCAATTGCATTGATCTGCAAGCCATGTCGGGCCCAATCGGTGGCCATACCGCGCGTCAGGTTACGGATCGCTCCCTTTGTTGCCGTATAAGGTGCAATTGAAGGTCGTGCCAGTTCACTTTGAACCGAAGCAATGTTGATTATCTTGCCGTGTCCTCGTGGGATCATATGGCGCGCAGCTGCCTGCCCAGCATAAAATGCGCTGGAAATGTTGGTTTCCAGAAGCTGCTGCCACTTCTCGATCGGAAAATCTTCAAGCGGCGCGCGATATTGCATCCCGGCATTATTGACCAGAATATCGAGCGCACCGATTTCCTCTTCAATCGTATCAATAGCTGCACGAACTTCTTCAGCAACCGTCACATCAAAAACGGACGCAAAGACCGTATAGCCCTCGTTTTCCAGTAGCGTAACGGCCTTATCCAACTTGTTTTGATCACGGCCATTGATGATTACCGTTGCTCCATGTTCTGCAAGCCCCTGAGCCAATGCAAAGCCGATGCCCTGGCTTGAGCCGGTAATCAGGGCTATGCGCCCTTCCAGACTGAATAGTTCGAAAGAAGGAGCCATCAGAAAGTTTCCAGTTTGAGACCGACGCGGCTTGCCGCCTGCACAATGTGTTGGCGCATCACTTCGCGCGCTCGCAACGGATCACGTGAACGAATCGCATCCCTGATTGCGGTGTGTTCATTGATTGTAATCTCGACAATCTGCTCTAGTACCGCCCGCGCACGCGCCGCATTGATCGCCTGATTGATGCGTTCGGCAATGAAACCCAGAACCAGCGGAAAATATTCGTTATGTGTTGCGGAAGCGAGCGCACGGTGAAATGTCAGATCAGCGGCAATACCGGTATCCGTCCATTTTTTCGAACCGCTCATCTCTGCGAGCGCTTCATTCAGTTGCATCATATCATGTTCATCATGATGCACCGCAGCTAGCCCCGCCGCTTCTATCTCCAACGCCATTCGCAACTGGAACAGGCTGCGGAAACTGTCACGATTGGCAAGTGTTTCAGGTTCTATGCGGAGAGCATGTCGCCTGTCGGGTTCCGTTACAAACGCACCTACACCCTGTCGGGTTTCAACCAGGCCCTCGTTACGCAACTGGGCAATCGCTTCACGTACAACCGACCGGCTGACACCGAAGCTTTGTGCAAGATTATGTTCTGTCGGCAACTTTTGTCCCGGCAGAAGACTACCTTCACTGATCTGCCGCGTAATTTCCGAAGCAATACGCCCCGGAAGCTGCTCATTACGCCTGATTTCGCCAAACAAATTGATGAAGTCTCCCTGATTGCCCGTGCAAGTGGTGTGTCGTCAGCCTTTTGAAGAGTCAAGAGAAAGCTGGCAGCCCGGATTCATGATATTGTCCGGATCGATGACTTGCTTGATACCTTCAAGCAGTTTTCGTCGTGCAGGGTCAATGCACTTCTCGAAATCTTCCCTTTTGAGGCGACCAATGCCGTGCTCTGCACTGATGCTGCCTGCGTAACGATCCAGAACAGCATTGATCGTTTCCTTGGCAAGTTTGATCTTCTTGTCTTTCGCCGCAACATCGAGATTGCTTTCTGGAATGACATTGAGATGCACATTGCCGTCGCCGACATGCCCATAAGAAACGGCGAGACAATCTGGAAGGACCTTAGCCAGTTCCCTTTCTGCTTCTCCGACGAATGATGCCAGCTTTGAAAGAGGGACCGAGATATCGGTACGCAGGTGCTTGCCACGCAGCGCCTGTCCTTCGTTCATAGCTTCACGAAATGTCCAGAGATTTTGACCTTGCGCACGAGAGGACGCGATTGTCCCGTCAAGAACGAGGCCATCTTCCATCGCGCCCGCGAGAAACTGTTCCATCAAGGATAGTATGTCGACCAGGCCTGAACCCGAGACCTCCATCAAGACATAGGCCGGGTATTGTCCAAGTGGCATGGCAAGTTCTGGCATCGCCTCTAGCGCCAAGGTAAAAGCCACTGGCGGCATGAATTCAAAAGCGGACATCAAATCACAGCACTGCACACGCGCGCGCCGATAAAGGGCAATCGCGTCATCCAGCGAATTGAGCCCCAGCAGGGCAGTTTCCACCTTGTCCGGCAAGGGCATAAGTTTGATTGCCACACCGGTCACCACTCCCAAAATGCCTTCTGCCCCGATAAATAGCTGTTTCAGATCAATCCCACGATTGTCTTTCCTCAGCGTCGAAAGACCATTGAATATCGTACCGTCTGGCAGCACAACCTCCAGCCCCAGAACCAGCTCACGGGTCATGCCATAACGCAACACGTTGATGCCTCCGGCATTGGTGCTGACATTTCCCCCGATGCGACAGCTTCCCTGTGCACCAAGTGCTAATGGAAAAAACATCCCCTTGGCTGCCAGTTTGTCTTTCAGTTCGGAGAGAATGCAACCGGCATCCACAACCGCCGAAAAATCATCCGGATCAATCTTCCGAATGTGATTCATTCGCTCAAGACTTAGAATGACGAGATTGTCGCGCCCATCCGGCACGCCTCCCTGCACCAGACCGGTATTTCCGCCTTGCGGAATGATAGACAATCCCAGTGAGGCGCAGGCTTTAACCGCAGCAGAAACGTCCGCTGTCGAGCGTGGTCGGATCACAGCAACTGCCGTATTCTCCACATCTCCCGGCCAGTCGCGACAATAGCCAAGCATGTCGTTTTTCCCGGTCATAACCAGATCGTCGCCCAAAAGAGCAACGAGATCAGCCTGCTTGTTTCCAGTCATGTCCCCCGAACCGTACATGATATCCTCTTGGCTTTACCGATATGCAATGCGCTGTCGCGGATGTACGACAGTTTTTAAGATGCGGCAGGCTTTTCCGTTTCATTCCTGTGGCAAGACGGAGAAAACTGTTTTCAACGCCTACATATAAGGTTATCAGACAACCCTACAACACAAATCTAGTGGGAGACTGGAGAAGTGTCGTAATGGTAGCCGACGCCACGTTTTCGAGTAGGGTCGGCTGCGAGGCAAGGAGGAGCCTTCCAGATGCATATTGCAATCATCGGCGCTGCCGGCATGGTCGGGCGCAAACTAACGCAGCGCCTTTCAAACGACGGCCATCTCGGGGAAACTCCAGTTGAAAAACTGACACTTATCGATATCGTTGCAGCGGAACCTCCGAAAGGCTTTGCAGGATCGGTCGATACTCTGGCAGCAGATATATCTACCATGGAAACCGCTCTGAAGATCGTGTCAGGACGCCCTGACATCATCTTCCACCTCGCGGCAATCGTGTCCGGTGAAGCAGAACTGGATTTCGACAAGGGGTATCGAATCAATCTGGATGGCACCCGCCATCTGTTCGATGCGATCAGGCTTGCACACATTGCTGACGGCTATAAGCCTCGCGTGGTTTTCACATCGTCTATTGCCGTTTTTGGTGCTCCGCTCCCCTACCCGATCCCTGATGAATTTCACACGACCCCGTTGACGAGCTACGGCACGCAGAAGGCTATCAGTGAACTTCTGTTGTCAGACTACACCCGGCGCGGTTTCTTCGACGGCATCGGCATTCGCCTGCCAACTATCTGCATACGCCCCGGCAAACCGAACAAGGCTGCATCCGGCTTTTTCTCCAATATCCTGCGTGAGCCACTCTCCGGGCAAGAAGCAATCTTGCCTGTTCCTGAAGATGTCCGGCATTGGCATGCTTCGCCGCGCTCAGCCGTCGGCTTTCTAATCCATGGAGCCACCATCGATACGGAAGCAGTTGGAGCACGTCGCAATCTTTCCATGCCGGGTCTCAGTGCGACTGTAGGCGAGCAGATTGAAGCATTACGTCGCGTTGCGGGGGAAAAGGCGGTAGGTCTGATCCGCCACGAGCCAGATGAAATGATCATGCGTATGGTTGCAGGCTGGGCTCCCGGTTTTGAAGCAAAACGCGCCCAGGCTCTTGGCTTCACCGCAGAAACATCCTTTGATGAGATCATTCGCGTTCACATCGAAGATGAAATGGGAGGCCAACGTTGACACGCAAGATCGCTTTTCTTGGAACCGGCCTGATGGGCGCACCAATGGCCAGTCGGCTTCTGGATGCAGGCTTTGATGTAACCGTCTGGAACCGGAACAGCGCCAAGGCTGCCCCTCTTGCTGAAAAAGGTGCCAAACTTGCTCAGTCTGCCGCCGAGGCAGCAGAGACAGCGGATTTAGTCATCACGATGTTGACCGATGGCCCGGCAGTACGCGACGTCCTTTTCGATCAAGGAGCCGCAGCAGCCTTGAAAAAAGGCAGTGCAGTCATTGACATGAGTTCAATTTCACCAGACTTCGCACGCGAACATACCAAGCATCTAAAGGCAATTGACATCAATCACATCGATGCCCCGGTCTCCGGTGGCGTAGTGGGTGCCCAGGAAGGCACGCTTGCCATCATGGCCGGAGGAGATGAAGCGATCATCGCAGGCCTTGCCGATGTGTTCAAACCAATGGGACGCCTCACCCGCGTCGGCCCGTCAGGTGCCGGTCAGCTCGCAAAACTTGCCAATCAGCAGATTGTCGCCGTAACTATCGGAGCAATCGCTGAAGCAATGGTTCTGGTTGAAAAAGGCGGTGGGTCGCGGGCAGCATTTCGCGACGCCATCCGCGGTGGTTTCTGTGAAAGCCGCATTCTCGAACTGCACGGCAAACGGATGATTGACCGAAATTTTGAGCCGGGCGGCACATCGCGCATCCAGCTCAAAGATCTCAATTCGATCCTCAAGACTGCGGGCGACCTATCGTTGAGCTTGCCATTGACGGAGACCGTACGCGAAGCCTTTGCAGCTTTCGTGGACGAAGGCGGTGGTGAGAAAGATCACAGCGCCCTGCTCCTTCATCTTGAAAAGCTCAATGAAGGTCAGAAAAGCTAGTTTGTAGGCAATCGGGCTGCATTGGGAGGTGCAATGAAGATCACCGCAATCGAAACCATCCGTATAGCCGAACGGCCAAACCTGTTGTGGGTGGAAGTTCATACGGACGAAGGAATTACCGGACTCGGTGAGACCTTTTTCATGTCCGAGACGGTCGAGGCCTATCTCCACGAATATGTTGCGCCGCGCGTTGTCGGTCGCGATCCTTTGCAGATCGATCTGCTGGCATCTGACCTTGTGGGCTATCTCGGTTTCCGTTCAACCGGCGCGGAAGTGCGCGGCAACTCCGCTTTCGATATTGCCCTGTGGGATCTATACGGCAAAGCTACCAACCTCCCGATTGCTCAACTTCTCGGCGGCTTCAGCCGTCAGTCCATCCGAACCTATAATACCTGCGCCGGAACTGAATACATCAAGAAGGCTACCGGCCAGCAATCCGCCAATTATGGTCTGGCGGGTGCTGGCGCTAATTATGACGATCTTAATGGCTTCCTGCACCGCGCAGACGAGCTTGCGCTCTCGTTGCTGGACGAGGGCATAACGGCGATGAAAATCTGGCCATTCGACATGGCGGCAGAAAAGACACGCGGGCAGTATATCTCTCAGCCTGATCTAAAGGCGGCATTACAGCCTTTCGAGAAAATCCGTGCAGCCGTCGGAGACCGCATGGATATCATGGTTGAATTTCATTCAATGTGGCAGCTCTTACCCGCCATGCAGATCGCCCATGAACTCGCGCCTTTCAAGACCTTCTGGCACGAAGACCCGATCAAGATGGATAGTCTTGGCAGTCTCAAGCGCTATGCGGAAGCAAGCATAGCGCCGATCTGTGCCTCTGAAACACTGGGGAGTCGTTGGGCGTTCCGTGATCTTCTCGAAACGGGTGTAGCTGGCGTCGTCATGCTCGATTTGAGCTGGTGTGGTGGTCTCTCGGAAGCCCGCAAAATTGCCGCCATGGCGGAGGCCTGGCATCTGCCGGTCGCCCCTCATGATTGTACCGGACCAGTCGTCCTGTGTGCCTCAACGCACCTGTCACTGAATGCACCGAATGCCCTCATTCAGGAAAGCGTCCGCGCATTCTACAAGACCTGGTATCGCGATCTGGTCACGGCCCTGCCCGAAGTGAAGAACGGGATGATCACGGTTCCACCCGGCGCAGGACTTGGCATGGAACTTCATCCAGAAATGGACAAGGCCTATACCGTCAGCCGAAGAAAAACAGATCGATCTAATTTTTGATGTTAGCTCGGCCTAAAGTCTGGACACAGCCCCAGACTGCTAATAACAATAACGCTCTTGTTGTCAGACATCCTGACAACATATGACCTATGGGAAAGGTCATGAAATGGGAGGATATCTGTGCAAGACAAGCGTGAAGTGAAAGCAACGGCGATTTTGCCCGAGGACAGCCATTCTGCGATCTTGATCGGTCGCGTATGGTCGAAGGCCGAAAACGGCCCTTGTCCAGTACTGGTGAAAGACGGTCATGTGCACGATATATCCAGTTTGTCCGCTACAGTTTCGGGTCTTCTGGAGCACAACTCACTGTTACGCGAGTTAGATGGCACAGAAAACTTCACCAATCTCGGCTCTCTGGACGATTTTCTTTCCGGTGATCGCGGAGAGCTGCTTGCTCCCATAGATCTGCAATCGATCAAAGCAGCCGGTGTCACCTTTGCTGACAGCATGCTTGAACGCGTGATTGAAGAACAGGCAAAAGGCGACCCCTCCCGCGCCCGTGAAATTCGCGAACGTCTGGCCCCTGTCATTGGCGACAATTTGAGAGGCGTCGCTGCTGGTTCCGAAAAGGCGGCGGAGGTTAAAGCGCTCCTTCAAGAAATGGGGCTCTGGTCACAATATCTGGAAGTGGGTATTGGCCCTGATGCAGAGATTTTCACCAAGTCCCAGCCGATGTCCGCCGTTGGATGCGGCGCAACTGTCGGTATTCTACCGATTTCACAATGGAACAATCCTGAACCGGAAGTGGTTCTGGTCGTCGCTTCTGATGGACGCATTGTTGGAGCAACTCTGGGCAACGACGTCAATCTCAGGGACGTCGAAGGGCGTTCGGCTCTTTTGCTCGGCAAAGCCAAGGATAACAATGCTTCCTGCGCTATCGGTCCCTTTATTCGCCTGTTCGATGGCGAATTCACTATGGATGTGTTGCGCAAGCTCAAGCTGTCGCTGACTGTTCACGGAGCTGACGGTTTCGAGATGACCGGCGAAAGCCCGATGGAAGCGATTAGTCGCGATCCTGAAAATCTTGCATCGCAGATGATGAACCGCAATCATCAATACCCAGACGGCGCCGTGTTGTTCCTCGGCACGATGTTCGCACCTGTCAAGGACCGTCGCGGTGCCGGACAAGGTTTCACACATGAAGTCGGCGACCGTGTGGAGATATCAACTCCCAAGCTCGGTTGCCTCGTCAATTGGGTCGACAGGACCGACAAATGTCCCGAATGGACATTCGGCATAAGGGCGCTGATCCGAAACCTGCAAGCGCGCAATCTGCTCGATAAAATTTGAGGACGGATATATGACGAAAGCCATAGATTTCTTCTACAAGATGCTTGGCGCAATTCTCGTCTTCCTCCTCGCCGGCATGGCCATTATGGTCTTTGTCAACGTGATTTTGCGCTACGCCGCAAATTCCGGACTGACCGTATCGGAAGAACTTGCGCGTTATTTCTTCGTCTGGGTATCGTTTCTCGGAGCCGTTCTTACTTTTCGCGAGAACAGCCATTTGGGCATCGAGACGCTCGTTGCCCGTTTCGGGCGGCAGGGTCGCATTACCTGCATGGCGATCAGCTATCTGATCGTCGCACTGTGTTCGGGAATTTTCTTCTGGGGCACATGGAAACAATTCGACATCAACGCCAGCATGGTTGCACCCGTCACCGGGCTCTCGATGATCTGGGTTTACGGCGTCGGACTATTCACCGGCGGCGCAATGTTCATCATCGCGGCCGAGCGTTTCCTGCGCGCTGTCACCGGTCGTCTGACCGATGAGGAAATTGCCACCTTTGCGGGCGAACATTCGCTCGATCATCTGATGGAGTAAACGACATGACGCTTGTAGTATTTGTCGGCTCACTCCTCAGCGCTATGGCCATTGGTGTTCCGATCGCCTTCTCGCTTATGTTCTGCGGTGTCATTCTCATGTTGTACATGGGGATGTTCAACACACAAATCATTGCACAGAATATGATTGCTGGTGTTGACTCCTTCACCCTTCTGGCAATCCCTTTTTTCATTCTGGCTGGGGAACTAATGAATTCGGGCGGCTTGTCCCGTCGCATCATTGATTTCGCCATAGCTTGCGTTGGCCATATTCGAGGCGGTCTCGGTGTCGTTGCCATTCTTGCGGCCATCATCATGGCCAGCGTATCGGGTTCAGCTGCTGCAGATACTGCAGCGCTTGCAACGATCCTCGTCCCCATGATGGCGAAAGCGGGCTATAACATCCCGCGCTCTGCCGGACTGATGGCTGCCGGCGGCATTATCGCACCTGTTATCCCGCCATCTATGGCTATGATCGTATTCGGCGTTGCCGCCAATGTATCCATAACGCAGCTTTTCATGGCTGGCATTGTGCCGGGTCTGATGATGGGTATCGCCCTGCTCTTCACGTGGCAGATCGTCGTCAGAAAAGACAATCTCAAAGTGCTTCCCAAGCAATCCGGCAAAGATCGGCTGCAAGCAACCGGACGCGCACTGTGGGCGCTGGGCATGCCAATCATCATCCTAGGTGGCATACGTATGGGCGTCATGACACCGACTGAAGCAGCCGTGGTAGCCGCAGCCTATGCCCTCTTTGTCGGTATGTTCGTCTACCGCGAGCTGAGATTTGTCGATCTTTACGGCGTCTTCCTGCGAGCAGCCAAGACAACATCCATCATCATGTTTCTCGTCGCTTCGGCGCTGGTTTCGTCATGGCTGATAACGGCCGCAAACATTCCGGCAGAAATCAGCGGTTATATTGCACCGTTAATCGACAGCCCAAAACTGTTGATGTTTGCGATCATGATCCTGGTGCTGATTGTTGGAACGGCATTGGATCTCACGCCGACAATTCTCATCCTGACACCCGTCCTGATGCCGATTGTCAAACAAGCAGGTATTGATCCGGCTTATTTCGGTGTCCTGTTCATCATGAACAATGGTATCGGACTTATCACGCCCCCAGTGGGCGTCGTGCTGAATGTCGTGAGCGGCGTCTCAAAGGTTCCGCTAGGAAAAGTGGTCGCAGGCGTAAATCCGTTCCTGATTTCGCAGGTGATCGTATTGTTGCTGCTGGTTCTGTTTCCAAGCCTCGTATTGGTACCCATGAACTGGCTTCATTAGGTTTAACATCAACTCTGGGAGGAGAGTTCAATGAGAAAACTGATTATGCTGGCAACGACCGCCCTTATGGCGGGAGCGCTAACCGTTCCTGCATTTGCAGAGTTTCAGGATCGCAATATTCGCGTTTCGAACGGCATTAACGAGGATCATCCCGTCGGCAATGGCATCAAGGCAATGAATGAATGTCTTGCTGAAAAGTCCGGCGGCAAGATGAAGATAACCGCGTTCTGGGGCGGTGCACTCGGAGGTGATTTGCAGGCCACACAGGCACTGCGTTCCGGTGTGCAGGAAGGCGTCGTCACGTCGTCATCGCCGCTCGTTGGCATCGTTCCTGCACTTGGTGTCTTCGATCTGCCATTTCTCTTCGCAAATGATAAAGAAGCAGACGCCGTCGTCGATGGACCCTTCGGCAAGATGATGGACGAAAAGCTTGCTGCCGTCGGCCTCGTCAATCTGGCCTATTGGGAAAATGGCTTCCGAAATCTTTCAAACTCAAAACATCCGGTCAACAAGTGGGAAGATTTCAGCGGCATGAAAGTCCGCGTGATGCAGAACAACATCTTCCTCGACACATTCCAGAACTTTGGTGCCAACGCTACTCCGATGGCTTTCGGTGAAATTTTCTCGGCGCTGGAAACAAAGGCTATCGACGCACAGGAAAACCCTTACGTCACAATCGATACGTCCAAGTTCTATGAAGTGCAGAAATACGTAACGGAAACGAAACATGCCTATACACCGTTTCTGTTCCTTTACTCCAAGCCGATCTTCGACACGTACTCACCGGAAGAACAGGCCGCCTTGCGTGAGTGTGCCGTAGTCGGTCGCGACGTTGAACGCAAAGTCATTCGCGAACTGAACCAGAAGTCGCTCGAGAAGATCAAGGAAGCGGGCCTAGAAGTAAACACACTGTCACCGGAAGAGCATGCTCGCATGCTTGAGAAGTCCCAGCCGATCTATGCCAAATATAAGTCCCAGATCGGCGATGACATTATCGACGCAGTGCAAAAGCAGCTTGGTGAAATCCGCAAATAGTAAAAGCCTGAACCAAAAGAACAGGCCGCGCTCTTTGCGCGGCCTGTTTCATTTCATTCAGGCTGCTTTCAGACGGTTGTTGACGCGTTCAGCCAACTTGCGAGCACGTGCAAGACTGTCGGCTTGTTCGGTACTGAAACGATCTTCTCCGATTTCCATGATCAGGAATGTATCGGGCAAAAAAGTCAGTTCGTCGAAAATTTCTTCCCACGGAATATCACCCCAGCCAATCGGCAGGTGCAGATCGCCGATACCGAGTGCCGTGGCCTCGGCAGGATGATAAAACTTGGTCTTCGTATAAGGACGGCCAAAACTGTCGTGAACGTGCAGATGTCCCGTCACCGGAGCCATAGCGCGAATTTGCGGACGCCAGTCAATCCCTAAACGCGTGCATTCAATATAGGCATGGCTGAAATCGATCAGACCGCAAACGGAAGAATGATTGAGCGCAACTACTGTTTCGGCAACCTGAGCCGGTGTCTGGCGATATTCAGCATCGCTCATCGCGAAAATATTCTCCAGCGCGATCCGGACGCCATAAGTTTTCGCAAGCTCCGCCATTTCGGCGAGCGCGTCCCGTTCCATCTTGTCGAGGTCGGGAATACGAGAAAGTGCAGGCATCGGAGCATGGCCGGAGTGATGAACCAGAACTTCCGCTCCGACATGGTCACAGAGTTCCAGCATCGCCCGAACAACCGCCTTTTGATAATCCAGATGCTCTCGATCCATGAAGTTGGAAACAATCTGTCCGTGAACGCTGTAGCGCATGTCGAACTGTCTGGTGATATCAACGAGACGATCCACGCGATGCGGAATGAGACGACCGCCTGAGATTATTTCCTCGCCATATAGCGACAGTTCGACAGCTTCCGAACCGAGTTCGACAATGTTGCGGATTGCGCCCTCAAGCGTGCTGAAATTACCGTCACCCGTAGGGGTGCAGAAGCCAATCGCTGATATTGTATGGTCAGAGGTCATGATGCTCGTCCTGTCAGACATGAAAAATGCGCGAGCCGAATATCCGACATCGCGCATCCCCTTTGGCATGTGCCTATTTCAGGCGTATGACCGCATGAAACGATTTCTCCTCAATTGAGAGGAATAGCGTTTCCATCTTTGCTCGCCTGATAAGTACCGGACAATTCGTCATATTTGGCGAAAATAGCATCGAGCCTTCTGCCGAGACGCTGGCGGTCAGCGTCTGGTAGCGACGCAACCATCTTCGGAATCGAACGACTGTGCCAGAAGGCATTATCGCGGTTATATCCACCCGGCTCCAGCGTGAAGACTTCCTTGAGGATCTTCAAATCGTGAGGGATCGAGAAAGCATCTCGTGAATCCTCATGGCTGAACAGGTAGTAAAAATTGTCGAAACCGCTCCAGGTAATGGCCGAAAGGCACATGGAGCAAGGTTCATGAGTGGAAAGAAAGACCATGTCTTTCGTATCCGGACGTCCATTCTCCGGCATTTCGTAGAAACGCTTCAAAGTGTGCACTTCACCGTGCCAGAGCGGGTTTTCAGTCTCGTTGTTGGTTTCCGCAAGAACAAGGGATAAATCTGATTTGCGCAACAAAGCTGCGCCGAAAACCTTGTTGCCTTCCGCAACGCCTCGTTCGGTCAGAGGAATGACATCCTGCTCGATAACGTCGATCAGTTTTTCAAGCAGTTTCAGTTCATCTGTTTGCACAGTTCTATTCCTCCCGATGTTGCAGAAAAGCGCCGGACCGTTTCGGTCCGACGCATCTATTGTTACTCCGCAAAGAATGCGAAGCGGATGACGAAGAGTGCAGCAACCAACCAGGTCGCAAGATGCACATCACGTGCCTTGCCGGTGAAGGCCTTGAGCACGACATAGCTGATGAAGCCAAAGGCGAGACCGTTTGCGATCGAATAGGTGAACGGGATAGCCAAAGCCGTCAGCGCAGCAGGTGCAGCTTCCGTTACATCGTGCCATTCGATCTCGGTCAGTTCACGCATCATCAAGCAGGCGACGTAAATCAGAGCCGGTGCCGTAGCATAGGCCGGAACCGAACCGGCGAGCGGCGAAATGAACAAGGCTGCAAGGAACAGGAGTGCAACAACCAGAGCCGTTAGACCCGTGCGGCCACCAGCCTGAACGCCAGACGCGCTTTCAACATAAGCTGTCGTAGAAGACGTACCGAGAAGCGAGCCACCAAGGATTGCCGTGCTATCAGCAAAAAGGGCGCGTCCGAGACGGTTTGGTTTACCCGGTTCGATCAGACCACCACGCTTTGCCACGCCAATCAGCGTGCCAGTGGCGTCAAAAACTTCAACCAGTACGAAAACCAGAATGACGTGCAGAATGCCGGTATGCAGAGCGCCCATCACATCAAGCTGAAGGAACGTTGGCGCCAAGCTCGGAGGAGCCGAGAAAACGCCGCCGAACTGGCTGATACCGAGAGCAATCGATGCGACGGTGACGACAAGAATACCGATGAGGATCGCACCGCGAACTTTCAGGGCATCCAACACTGCAATGATGAAGAAACCGGCAATCGCCAGCAGCGGGCCAGCTTTCGTCAGATCCCCCAGACCGACCAAAGTTGCCTGGTTGCCAACAACAACACCAGCGCTTTTGAGACCGATCAGGGCCAGGAACATACCGATACCCGCAGCAATCGCGCTACGCAGCGAATGCGGAATGCCTTCGACCAACCAGCGGCGTACACCCGTCACCGTCAAGATCAGGAAGATAATGCCAGAAATGAAAACTGCACCAAGCGCCTGCTGCCAGGAAAAGCCCATCGCCCCGACTACAGTGAAGGCGAAGAAGGCGTTAAGCCCCATGCCGGGCGCCATGCCGATAGGCCAGTTCGCAACGAGCGCCATGATGATCGAGCCGAGAGCTGCCGCAAGGCAGGTGGCAACGAAAACAGCGTTTCGATCCATACCCGTAGTGGACAGAATGTCCGGGTTTACGAAGATGATGTAAGACATCGTCAGGAAGGTCGTCACGCCGGCAATGATTTCCGTTCTCGCCGTAGTGCCGTGTTCCTGTAATTTGAACAGCTTTTCGAGCATCGTCCCTCCAAGGCAAGCGCCCGTCAATTAGCGCCCCAGTTCGCGTAAAATCACGACGCGCAACCTGTTGCGCTTCGTAAAGAGCCGAGCTGAGGCAACCTATGCGATTGCCATAATGTTAGTTGCCGCTGCAGATTTGCAGTCGGACAAGTTCCCCATACACCCATCACGGACAAAAGCACAGTTCTGCCGCGTGAATGCCAGTTTGTTGACATGATTTAGTGTGGACTGAGATTTCATCACGCGCCAGTCACTCATTTGCCGGGAAATATTTGAAACAGATTCAAAAAAGACAATTTGCGAGAGGGGCGCGATTATTTCTAACTAACTGATTGAAATGGGCTTTGTAAGAGCAAAGCCGTGCCATACATGCCAAGAGCAAAAAACGTATGTGCAATAAGATTGAGCAAACGTACATTACGCGCATTCGGCAATTTTGAAGCCGCCCAACCGATTCCCAAACCGGGCTGCAACAAAAACCACCCTGCCGATACTGTCAGTATACCGAAAATCCAAACCGGCAAAAAGACCGGGTCGGAAAACCATTCCGCGCCACCATAAATGGCAAAGATGACACCGTAAAGAATACCGACCGCATAATGCCCAATCCAGCCAAGTGCTACTTCATGCTTATAGGGCTTGGCATCAGAAATATTATCGTGGAAAATTTGCCCGTGGCGGAGATGCCAGAACCAGCGACCGACCAGCCCCCAATTTGGGCGCCTCTGCCCCGGTATTGCGGCCAGTATCAACGCCCACAAGTCCATTACGACGGTTGCGCCAATTCCAATCAGAATCCCGCGCCAGATAATATCCATGCTGTATCTGCCTTTGCGTCATCGGGCGGCCAGATAAGCCTGACACCGCCCGATGCGCAAGAGCTAGATTGCGTGCACTCCTGCATTCCACGCAATACTGACTAGCAATAATTTAGAACAATAAACGCAACACCAACCGGCAATAGACATTGCTATGAAATATGAGGCGATGAAGTTTGGCAAACAAACCGCAGTTAAAAACGGAAACGCCGTATCTTCATCGCCTGCCCCCGCAAATACAAGCTGACGGAAAATTGCGTTGGCGACAACAGCAATCTGTCCCAAAATGGTACGGATTATGTCTCATTAGCAATAAACAGCTGAGTAATGAGCGGGCAAGAAACTAAAGCTGTAACGACTGGGAAAGCGGCATCGCGCAGTCAGAACCACAGACCTTCAGGTCAAGAAACTATTTAAGGGGCAACGCATAAAACAAAAGCGCCGGGACTGGAGACCGACGCTTTGTTACTTTATTCGATTTTCACTTATGGGGCGATCTTTCGAGAGAAACGCCATAAGCTATTACTTACCGAAAACGGCGCTGTGAATCTGCGAACGCGAAACACCGATATCGGCAAGAAGATGGTCGTCCATTGCACCGAGCTCACGGATAGCGCGGCGGCGGGACACGAACTGCTGTACTTTCTGACGAATGTTCATTTGCTTTCTCCTCGTTTGGATGATTATCAAATAGGCGTTTGCCCAAATTTCCACCACGGATATGATTGCAAATGAGGCATGCGTTTTTGCTTGAGCTCAAAACCTTGAAAAGGTCGAATTTACTTCTTTTCCAAGCAATGGCCCAATTATAGTCTTAAATGCGAATTTTCAGAAAAGCCTTTTGCCAATAAGCTTCTAATCGATTAAGGGAGCGGCAGGAACGAACTCCTCCCCCCGTTTCTTTCGGACATTGACATGCTTTACGGTATTTTTCTCGCGTTTGCGTCCTATGCGGCATTCGCTGTAAGCGACGCCTGCGTCAAGTTTCTTGATGGCACGCTGTCACCTTACGAAGTGGCATTCTTCGGCGCTGTACTTGGTCTGCTGGCTATTCCATTTACAAAGAAAGCTGACGATGTCTGGCTCGATATGTTTCGCACCAGCAATATCAAAATGTGGCTATTGCGAACCGTAACGGCGGCTATGGGAACAATAGGAAGCGTTACGGCATTCACACATCTCTCTATGGCGGAAGCCTTCGCGCTCATTTTCCTTCTTCCAGCCTACGTGACTATACTTTCAGTAGTATTCTTGAAGGAACAGGTTGGCTGGCGGCGATGGTCAGCGGTTCTGATCGGCTTTATCGGCGTTCTGATTGTGCTCCGCCCCGGGTTCAGGGAGCTCTCGATCGGCCACCTAGGCGCACTGGCGGCTGGCATGGGCGGTGCGATGAGCATCATCATCTTCCGCGTTATGGGTAAGCATGAAAAGCGCATATCGCTTTATACAAGCGGACTAATCGGCCCTATCATCATCTGCGGGGCCTTGATGACCCCGTCCTATGAAGCGCCAAATACCGAGCAATGGGTTTATCTTGCGGGATACGGTCTTCTTGCCGCGCTAGCCAATATCCTGCTGATGCTTGCAGCCCAACGCGCGCCAGCAAGTGCAATTGCGTCCCCACAGTATAGCCAGATGATATGGGCGATCCTTTTCGGATATTTTGTTTTCCACGATCACATAGATATGCCCATGCTGATCGGCATCGTTCTCATTACTATTTCCGGTCTCTTCACCTTTATCCGCGAAAGGCAACGCGGTGTTGAGGGGCCTCCGGCTGTCGTCACATCGGAACCAACTCCCGCGCTTGTTGAAGACAAGGCCGAACAATCTTGAAAGCGAACAGTGACAAGTTCGCGCTTGTCTCAGGCGTTGCCTGCTCCTACGATGTAGGCAGCCTGTCCACGGTTGATGAAATAACGCTTCAAACAGAAGTGCTTAGGACGTTAACCTGATTCAACCATATCAAGACGCTTTGAGCATTTTTCCGATAACGATTTGTGTTTGACAGCGCTCTGACGCGGGCAGAAGCACGAGAAATATATTGTCAAAGGACTAGGGAAATGACCGATAAACGCGCGATGTGGACCTATTACAAGGGCGAATGGCGTGAAGGCGATGTTCGCATTCTCGGTGCAGCCTCACAAGCGACCTGGCTTGGTTCGCTGGTATTTGATGGCGCACGCCTCTTTGAAGGCGTAACACCAGACCTTGACCGCCATTCTGCTCGCGCTAATGATTCAGCTCGTGTTTTGGGATTAGAACCAACACTTTCCGCCAATGACATCGAGACGCTTGCGCGTGAGGGCCTGAAAAAGTTCACGCCTGGAACAGACGTTTATATCCGCCCCATGTACTGGGCAGAAGAAGGTGACGCCAGCGCAGTCGCTCCGCTCGCATCGTCAACGGATTTTGCACTCTGCCTTGAAGCGATCCCCATGGTCGAGCCGAAGGGTTTCACGGTCACCACGACATCGTTCCGTCGGCCATATCTGGAAGTCATGCCGGTCAATGCCAAGGCCGCCTGCCTTTATCCGAACAACGCGCGCATGCTGCGCGAGGCAAAGGCAAAAGGCTTTCACAATGCGCTGGTGACCGACGTGCTTGGCAACGTTGCGGAGACAGCAACCTCAAACGTCTTCATGGTACGTGGTGGCGAGGTTTTCACACCAGCGCCCAATGGTACATTCCTCAACGGCATTACTCGCCAGCGCGTAATCGGGCTTTTGCGCACAGCAGGCGTCACCGTCCATGAAACCACTTTGAAGATCGAAGATTTCCGCGAAGCGGATGAAATCTTCTCGACAGGCAATATGAGCAAAGTTGTGCCAATTGTCGGTTTTGATGATCGCAAACTTGAATATGGGCCACTGACGAAGCGGGCGCGGGCGCTTTACTGGGAATGGGCCCACGCCTGACATCCAATCACAACATCTCCGGCCCAACGCCGGAGATGTTTTCTCCCCCACCGCAAAGCTGCCCTATCACATGCTCGAACACACGCCTCTTTTTCTCGCAATCGCAGTCATTGCGGCATTTCTTGTTGGGCTTTCGAAAGGTGGTTTGCCGTCCGTCGGTACGCTCGCGGTTCCTTTGATGGCGCTGGTCATATCGCCGGTCACCGCCGCCGCTCTTTTGCTTCCGATCTATGTCATCAGCGACATGTTTGGCCTATATCTTTATCGCCATCACTTCTCGGCACGCAATCTTGCAATCCTGACCCCAGCAGCAATTCTCGGCGTTGGCGTTGGTTGGATGTTTAGCGCCCATCTTTCTCCTACCTTCATCGGAATGCTGGTCGGCTTGGTCGGCATCCTTTTCTGCTTCAATGCTTGGTTCGGGGCACTTTACCGCAAAAGTGCGCGAAAGGCGGATGTTCCAGGCGGCGTTTTCTGGGGCGTTCTCACGGGCCTGACCAGTTTCGTCTCGCATTCCGGGGCGCCACCGTTCCAGATGTACGTGCTGCCACAGCATCTTCCAAAACTGGTTTTCGCTGGCACATCGACTATTCTTTTTGCCATCGTCAACGCCGTAAAGCTTGTGCCCTACTGGCAGTTGCAGCAGTTTTCCAATCTCGATACATCACTTGGCCTTTGGCTTGTCCCTGCCGCTGTTATTGGCACCTTTGTCGGCGCAAAGCTGACCCGGATCATGCCCGACGGTCCATTTTTCCTGCTCGTGCAGCTGACCTTGTTTGGACTTTCCATCAAGCTGATTGCCGACTGGATCGTGCCTTATTTCTTCGGTTGAATACACCCGACGACCGCTTGCAACACGTCATCCCTTCAGTCACGATGCGCTCATCGAGCGCCTTTTGGGAGAGAGGAAGCGGGGATGGAGAATGCGGATGCAATCATCATCGGTGCCGGATTAGCTGGGCTTGTTGCCGCTCATGAGTTGGCTCTAGCGGGTCGCAAGGTCATTCTTCTCGAACAGGAAGGTGACAATTCCATTGGTGGACAAGCGTTCTGGTCACTCGGCGGATTATTTATGGTCGACAGCCCGGAACAGCGTCGCCTTGGCATCAAGGACAATATCGACCTCGCGCGGCAGGACTGGTTTGGATCGGCACAATTTGATCGGGCGGAAGATCGTTGGCCGAAACGCTGGGCCGAATCCTATCTGGAATTTGCTGCAGGAGAAATGCGCCCATGGCTGCATGGTCTCGGTATGCGCTGGTTTCCTGTTGTTGGCTGGGCGGAGCGTGGCGGAGCAAAAGCCGATGGTCACGGCAACTCAGTGCCACGTTTTCATGTAACCTGGGGAACAGGACCTGCTGTCGTAGCACCATTTGAACGATCGCTCCGTGCAGCAATCAGCAAAGGGCTCATAACCCTAAAATGCCGTCATAGAGTCAATAGCATCGCCACTACCGGCGGGCGCGTCAGTGGTGTCTATGGAGAGGTGCTGGTGCCATCGACTGTCGAGCGCGGGCAATCTTCGTCACGCGACACCATTGGCGAATTTGCCTATTTTGCTGACTGTGTAATCGTCACATCTGGCGGCATAGGCGGTGACCCCGACAAGGTTCGAAGGGCATGGCCGCGCGACAGGCTCGGCATTCCCCCGAAAGAAATGGTATTGGGAGTACCAGCTCATGTAGATGGACGCGGCATAGATATTGCCGTGGCTGCGGGCGGCCATGTCATCAATGCTGATCGCATGTGGCACTATACGGAAGGCGTGCGAAACTGGAACCCGATCTGGCCGAACCATGGCATTCGCATTCTGCCGGGGCCTTCTTCCATTTGGTTCGACGCTAAGGGCAATCGTCTTCCCGCTCCCTATCTTCCTGGCTTCGACACTCTTGGCACGCTCAAACATATTCTTTCGACCGGCTACGACTATTCGTGGTTCATCCTGACCGAAAAAATCATCCGCAAAGAGTTCTCTCTGTCCGGATCGGAACAAAATCCGGACCTCACGGGCAAAAACTGGAAGCTTTTGCTTAAAAGTCGCCTCGGTAAAGCGCCACCGCCGCCGGTCCAAGCCTTTCTCGATAACGGAGCAGATTTCATCACAGCTGGAACACTGGATGAGCTCATTGCAAAAATGAACGGTTTGACGGGAGAGAAGCTTCTGAAGCCTGACCACATCCGTGATCAAATCGAAGCGCGAGATCGCGAGATCGTCAACCGCTACTCCAAGGATGCTCAGGTGATGGCGGTCCATAATGCCCGAGCCTATATCGGTGACCGTCTCACGCGCGCCGTGCCGCTGCATTCTCTGCTGGAACCCTCCAACGGTCCGCTTATTGCCGTCAAACTTCATATTCTGACACGCAAGACACTTGGCGGTTTACATACCGATATGGACGCCCAAGTTCTCAATGCGGCAGGAGAAAAGGTGCCCGGTCTATACGCTGCAGGCGAAGCTGCAGGCTTCGGCGGTGGCGGTTATCATGGGTACAATGCACTTGAAGGCACATTCCTCGGCGGCTGCATCTTTTCCGGACGAACGGCCGGTCGTGCAGCTGCCGCGGCAACATCGCTCTAGTGAAAGACAAGACGGCAACATCGGCCTTTATCGACCGCATTCCATATATGAGTTTTTTATTTTTTGAAGCAGCGCTCGCTCTCGAAACCCTATGCAATGCGGCAACATAATGTCCCTGTAAGAAACAGGGAGCCCCTTAGGGCAATTCAGGCATGACTATGGATTTCGCCGTCCTTGCAATCGGCATCGGCTTCTTCGCGCTGCTGTTCGGCTATCTGCGCATCTGCGAAAGGCTTTGAGGCGTCGCCATGATGATCGAATACGTCGCTGGCGCCTTGGTTGCAGCCTTTATAGCCGCTTATCTCCTTTACGCGCTCATACGACCGGAGCGGTTCTAGGCCGATCTCCGGCCAAGCCCGCGTAACCGGCAGCCTTTCAGGCCTCGGAAAAGACCATGACAATCAATGGATGGATTCAGATCCTCGTTTTTTGCGGGATCATCATTTTGCTCGTCAAACCGCTCGGCGGCTACATGACGCGCGTTTTCGGCGGTGAACGGACGCTCCTTTCACCTGTACTCGTTCCGGTCGAGCGGGGGCTTTACCGCCTCGCAGGCACAACCGAACGAGAAGAACAGCACTGGACAACCTATGCTGCTTCCCTGCTGTTGTTCAATCTGGCCGGCTTTTTGCTGCTTTACATGCTGCAACGGTTTCAGGGCTCTCTGCCCTTCAACCCGATGGGTATGAGCGACGTTCCGGCGGACCTGGCCTTCAACACCACTGCCAGTTTTGTTACCAACACCAACTGGCAGAACTATGGTGGCGAAAGCACCATGTCCTACCTGACGCAAATGGCAGGACTGACGGTTCAGAACTTCGTCTCGGCTGCTACTGGCGTTGCCATCGCCATTGCACTCATTCGTGCATTCTCGCGCAAATCCATGAAGACGCTCGGAAATTTCTGGGTCGATCTTACACGATGCACACTCTACGTCCTTTTGCCCTTGTGCATTATTCTTACCTTGGCTTTCGTCAGCCTCGGTGTGCCGCAAACAATTGGTGCTTATGCCGAAGCAACGACGCTGGAAGGCGCGAGACAGGTGATCGCGCTTGGGCCGGTTGCCTCGCAGCTCGCCATCAAGATGCTCGGCACCAATGGCGGCGGTTTCTTCAATGCCAATTCCGCGCATCCTTTTGAAAACCCGGATGCCATCTCCAACATGATCCAGATGGTTGCGATCTTCGCAATCGGCGCTTCGCTTACCAACGTCTTCGGGCGAATGGTCGGCAACGAACGTCAGGGTTGGGCAATCTTTGCTGCGATGGGCATATTGTTCGTCGCAGGCGTTGCAATCTGCTACTGGGCAGAAGCTGCCGGTAATCCCCTCATCCATGCACTCGGTGTTGATGGTGGCAACATGGAAGGCAAGGAGACACGTTTCGGCATCGCAATGTCCGCGCTCTTCGCCGTCGTTACCACCGCTGCATCATGCGGTGCAGTGATCGCCATGCATGACAGCATGATGGCACTGGGCGGAATGATCCCCATGATCAACATGATGCTGGGCGAGATCATCATCGGCGGCGTAGGTGCAGGCTTCTACGGTATCGTCCTGTTTGTTGTCGTTGCCGTTTTCGTGGCCGGGCTGATGGTTGGACGCACGCCTGAATATCTGGGCAAGAAGATCGAAGCCAAGGAAGTGAAAATGGCGATGCTCGCCGTTCTCTGCCTTCCGTTATCAATTCTGGGCTTTACCGCCATAGCGTCCGTTATTCCAACAGGGCTGGCATCGATCGCCAATCCCGGACCACATGGTTTCTCGGAAATTCTCTATGCCTATACCTCAGGCACAGCGAATAATGGTTCGGCCTTCGGCGGCCTCTCCGGCAATACGCCCTGGTATAACATCACCATCGGGCTTGCCATGCTGATGGGCCGGTTTCTCGTGATCCTGCCTGCCATGGCGATCGCCGGTTCACTTGTCGCCAAGAAAGCTGCGCCGCAATCTGCAGGCACCTTCCCGACAACAGGGCCGCTTTTCGTCGGCTTGCTGATCGGTGTCATTCTTGTGGTTGGAGGCCTGATATTCTTCCCGGCGCTGGCGCTCGGCCCCATTGCCGAACACCTCACAATGATCAAGGGGCAGATGTTTTGATGCTCAAACCCTCAAGCTGCATTCTCTCGATCCTTCTGGCAACGACCGCACTCCTTCTCGCGGTTCAGCTTGCCGGATTGATCTGAGCTTTCCGAACGGAAACGTAATTTTACTGGAGCCTCTGTTATGAGCCAGTCCAAATCCGCGAGCATTCTTGATGCCCGCATCCTTTTACCCGCCATCGGCGATGCCTTTCGTAAGCTCAACCCCAGGAGCCTTGCGCGCAATCCGGTGATGTTCGTGGTTGCCGTCGTTTCAGCGCTTACAACTTTGCTGCTGCTGAAGGACGTCGCTACCGGCAATCCCAATGTCGGCTTTTCATTCCAGATCGTCTTGTGGCTGTGGTTCACAGTTCTGTTTGCGAATTTTGCCGAGGCCGTCGCAGAAGGCCGAGGCAAGGCACAAGCGGACTCGCTGCGCCGGACACGAACGGAAACACAAGCTAAACTTCTGGATAGTCCCGAGGGACCAAACTGGAAAAGTGTGCCGGGAACGAGCTTGAAAGTTGGCGATATCGTTCTAGTGGAAGCCAATGACATCATCCCTTCCGACGGTGAAGTCATTGAAGGTGTCGCATCCGTCAATGAAGCCGCCATTACCGGCGAATCTGCGCCTGTCATCCGTGAATCCGGCGGCGATCGCTCTGCCGTTACAGGCGGGACACAAGTTTTGTCCGACTGGATCAAGGTACGCATCACCGCCGCGCAGGGTTCCACCTTTATCGACAAGATGATCAGTCTGGTGGAAGGTGCCGAACGCCAGAAGACACCCAACGAGATCGCACTCAACATTCTGCTTGCAGGCATGACGCTGATATTCGTGCTCGCCGTTGTTACGATCCCTAGCTTTGCGACTTATGCAGGCGGTTATATCCCCGTCACGGTGCTGGTTGCGCTCTTCGTCACCCTGATCCCGACGACAATCGGCGCCTTGCTTTCTGCCATTGGCATCGCAGGCATGGACCGCCTCGTACGCTTCAACGTGCTTGCCATGTCCGGTCGTGCGGTCGAGGCAGCGGGTGATGTGGACACGCTTCTGCTTGACAAGACCGGCACGATCACTCTTGGCAATCGTCAGGCGACCGCTTTTGTTCCGGTCAATGGCGTAACCGAGCAAGAGCTTGCCGATGCAGCGCAACTGGCCTCGCTTGCCGACGAAACGCCCGAAGGTCGTTCCATCGTCGTGCTGGCCAAGGAGAAATACGGTTTACGTGGGCGTGACATGCAAGGTCTTCACGCGCATTTTGTACCATTCACCGCGCAAAGCCGCATGAGCGGCGTCGATATTGAGGGTTCCGTCATTCGCAAAGGCGCTGTGGATGCTGTGCTTGCCTATGTGGGCGAGAATAGCCACGCCGATGAAAGAACACTGTCGGAACTACAGTCTATCGCTGACACAATCGCCAAGGCTGGCGGCACACCGCTTGCCGTCGCCAAAGATGGCCACCTTCTCGGTGTCGTTCACCTGAAGGACATCGTCAAAGGTGGCATCCGCGAGCGCTTTGTCGAATTGCGCCGGATGGGTATTCGCACTGTCATGATTACCGGCGACAACCCTATGACCGCAGCAGCCATCGCTGCCGAAGCAGGTGTGGATGACTTTCTTGCGCAGGCAACGCCAGAAAACAAGCTGTCGCTTATCCGAGAGGAACAGGCGAAGGGGAAACTTGTTGCAATGTGCGGAGACGGTACAAACGACGCCCCTGCCCTTGCTCAGGCGGATGTCGGCGTGGCCATGAATACCGGCACGGTTGCCGCGCGAGAAGCAGGCAATATGGTCGATCTTGATAGCGATCCCACCAAGCTCATTGAAATCGTTGAAATCGGCAAGCAATTGCTGATGACACGGGGAGCGTTGACGACCTTCTCCATCGCCAATGACATTGCAAAATATTTTGCGATCATTCCGGCTATGTTTCTGGCTTTCTATCCTCAGCTTGGCGCGCTCAATATCATGGGGCTCTCCACGCCGCAGAGCGCCATCCTGTCGGCCATCATCTTCAATGCCCTGATTATTGTGGCTCTGATCCCGCTTTCGCTGAAAGGTGTGACCTACAAGCCGGTGGGCGCAGGTGCGCTCCTCTCGCGCAATCTTCTGATCTACGGCCTTGGCGGCGTCATCGTGCCATTCATCGGCATCAAGGCCATCGATATGGCCATTACCGCCCTTGGCCTCGCATAAGGATTAGCAAAAATGCTCAAACAACTTCGTCCGGCACTTGTGATGATCGTGTCGCTCACTGTCATAACCGGGTTGCTCTACCCGCTCGGCATGACAGGTATCGCCCAGGCGATCTTTCCCGCTAATGCCAATGGCAGCCTGATCGAAAAGGACGGTACAATCATTGGTTCCGAGTTGATCGGACAGGGTTTTACCGGCGACCGCTATTTTCACGGTCGCCCATCTGCGGCAGGACAAAACGGTTATGATGCCGCGAGTTCTGGCGGGTCCAATCTTGGCCCAACCAATCCAAAACTCATTGAGCGAATTAAAGCTGACGTCACCGCCCTGTCACAAGATGAAGGTTCAGCACCACCACCGATTGACCTTGTGACAACATCCGCAAGCGGTCTCGATCCGCATATTTCACCGGAAGCAGCTTTCTATCAGGTGCCGCGTGTCGCAAAGGCGCGCGGGATCGATGAAGCCGCACTGCGAGAGATTGTTGAGCAACAAGTTGAAGCTCGTGAGCTCGGATTTCTTGGGGAACCGGTGGTCAATGTTCTGAAGCTGAACCTTGTTCTGGACAGGACCAGCACCAAGTAGAATAACTGGCGGCGGCATGATTTGCCGCCCTTCCTTTCAGGAGCTTTATTTGACATCGGACCCGCTTCGCTTCGGCGAGAACAGACCGTCCCCCGATGCTCTGCTTGAACAGGCGGAACGCGAAACGCGTGGCCGCCTGAAGATATTTCTCGGTGCCGCGCCGGGTGTTGGTAAAACCTATGAAATGCTGATGTCCGGTCGCGCGCGCAAAGCTGATGGCATAGATGTCGTCATCGGCGTTGTCGAGACACATGGTCGAGTGGAAACCGAAGCGCTGACGGAAGGGCTTGAGATTATTCCGCGTGCGCAAGTGGCCTATCGCGGGCATCTCTTGGATGAAATGGATATCGATGCGGTGCTGGCTCGCAAACCGCAACTGGTTCTTGTGGATGAACTGGCGCACACGAATGCACTGGGCAGCAGACACCCCAAACGTTATCAGGATGTCGAGGAAATTCTGGCGCGCGGGATTGATGTCTATACGACGCTCAACATCCAGCATGTCGAAAGCCTAAATGATGTTGTGGCACAGATCACGCGTATCCGTGTGCGTGAAACAGTACCCGACAGCATCATCGACCGTGCCGACGACATTGAGCTTATCGATCTCACGCCGAATGATCTCATCAAACGTCTTAATGAAGGCAAGATTTACCTACCAAAGACCGCGAAACGAGCGATCCGCAATTACTTTTCTCCCGGGAATCTGACCGCGTTGCGTGAATTGGCGCTGCGCCGCACCGCCCAGCGTGTCGATGAGCAACTGCTCAGTCACATGCGCGCCCATGCCATTGAAGGTCCATGGGCTGCAGGCGACCGCATATTGGTTGCGGTCGATGAACGCCCCCGTAGTATATCGCTGGTTCGCTATGCGCGTCGGCTTGCGGATCGTCTTCGCGCACCTTGGGCGGCCATCCATATAGAAACGGCACGGTCTGCGGGGCTTACTGAAGAAGCAAAGGACAGGCTTGCAACGGCATTGAGGCTTGCCGAACAGCTCGGCGGGGAAACAATCATCATTCCCGGTCAATCCGTCGCCGAAGACATTGTTCGCTATGCTTCAACACACAACTTTACCCAGATCGTTGCCGGAAAATCGATAAAATCGCGCTGGCGTGAGATGATTGACGGCTCCATCGCACGAGAACTGGTGCGGCTCTCCGGCGCCATCGATATTCACATAACGGCAGGTGTCGACTATGAAAACGGGGAGGCCCCTCGTAAGGTAAAGACCGCCAGTCAGAAGGCAACGCCCGACATCACGCCCTATCTGATCGGTATGGTGATGACAGGAATAGCGCTTGTCACCGGCTTGCTGCTCGACCAGTTTCTGGATGTGCGCAGCATAGCACTGGTGTTCGTTGTCGGCGTTCTTGGTGTTGCGGTCACCCTTGGTCTTTGGCCAGCGCTTTTCGCATCCGTACTTAGCGCTTTCGCCTATAATTTCTTCTTTCTTTCTCCCCTCTACACGCTTTCCATCGCCGATCCTGAAAGTGTTGTGGCGCTGGTTTTCTTCCTGTTCGTGAGTTTCATTGCCAGCAATCTGGCGAGCCGGGTCCAGCGGCAGGCTGCAGCGGCACGGCAACGTGCACGCATGACGGAAGATCTATATCTTTTCAGCAAAAAGCTGGCAGGGACTGGCTCGCTCGATGATGTGTTATGGGCCACCGCATTCCAGATCGCATCAATGCTCAAGGTGCGGGTCGTGATCCTTCTCCCTGAAGGAAACAGTATAACGGTCAGAGGTGGTTATCCGCCTGATGACACTCTGGATGACGCCGATATCGCTGCAGCACACTGGACCTGGGAACACGACCTTCCCGCTGGGCGTGGTGCCAATACTTTGCCGGGTGCCAAGCGGCTCTATCTGCCTCTCAAAACCGCCAGAACATCAGTTGGCGTCATCGGCCTCGACAATGATCGCATGGGGCCTATCCTCACGCCTGAACAACAGCGTCTCTTCGAGGCTTTGGCCGATCAGGCCGCAATTGCCATCGAACGCGTTCAGCTTGTCGGTGATGTGGAGCGAGCAAAACTCGCCGCCGAAGCTGACAAATTGCGCTCGGCCCTGCTCACCTCAATCTCACACGATCTGAAGACCCCGCTGGCGGCAATTCTGGGCGCAGCCACGACCTTGCGCGACTATTCCAGCTCATTGCCAGATGCAGACCGTTCCGATCTCGTTGCAACCGTGGTGGACCAATCGGAGCGCTTGAACCGTTTCATCGCAAACCTCCTCGATATGACGCGGATTGAAGCGGGTGCAATGAAGCCTAATCTGTCGCTTCATTATGTTGGCGATCTCATTGGGGCGGCGCTCAATCGTGCAGCCAAGATTCTGGTTCATCATCAGGTCAACATTGCCGTTCCAGCTGATTTGCCTATGGTTCAGCTTGATGCCGTTCTGTTCGAGCAGGTCTTGTTCAATCTGTTCGACAATGCGGCGAAATATGCCCCCGAAAACACACCGATTACAATTAAGGCTCATGCTGCTCCGTCTCGTATAACACTGGAAATCAGTGATCGGGGTCCAGGTATTCCACCCGGCGATCTGGAGCGCGTGTTCGATACGTTCTATCGTGTGCGTAAAGGTGATCACGTGCAGGCCGGTACCGGACTGGGGCTTTCAATCGCTCGCGGTTTCATCGAAGCAATGGGGGGCTCTATTCGGGCCGGAAATCGGCATGAAGGCACCGGTGCCGTCTTTACAATCGCTTTGCCCGTCCCAGCTGATGAAGTTGACAAAAACTCATGAACGATCCGAAACTGAAAATTCTTGTTGTCGACGATGAACCAGCCATCCGCAAACTGTTGCGGGTCGGACTGACGACGGAAGGCTACACCGTCGTCGAGGCCGTGAATGGTGGCGAAGCCGACGAGCGTATTACGACGGAAAAGCCCGATATCGTGGTGCTTGATCTGGGTCTTCCTGACACTGATGGACATGCGCTGCTTCAACGCTGGAGAGAAACCGGCGTGACCTTGCCTATTCTCGTCCTCTCAAGCCGAACCGACGAAGCGGGGATTGTTCGTGCACTTGAAGAAGGAGCCGATGACTATGTCCCGAAACCTTTCGGTATGAAGGAACTGGCCGCGCGTTTGCGGGTCGCGTTGCGGCACAGGTTGCAACAGCAGGGAGAAAAGCCACTTTTCCAGAGTGACGGCCTAACCGTCGATCTTGTGCGCCGTATTGTGAAACTCAATGGTGAAGAAATTAAACTGTCGCCGAAGGAATACGATATCCTCCGTCTTCTCGTGCAGCATGCCGGAAAAGTGCTGACGCACCATTTTATTCTCAGCCAGGTCTGGGGGCCGGCGGCTGATGTGCAATATCTTCGCATCTATGTCCGCCAGCTGAGACAGAAGATTGAAAAATCCCCGGATCAGCCGCATTATATTCTAACCGAAACAGGCGTCGGCTACAGGCTGCGCGAAGCTGATCCTGCTCCCTGAGACAGCCGGAACCAAGGCTTTGCGAAAGCGTTGTTTGCCAAACAACCCAGAGAATTTCCAGTTTAAATTGAACTGCTGGAAATTCTCTATCTCTTTGTTTTTACGCATTATCCTACGCAAAACCACTTCGCACTTTTGCTGGAAATGCTCTAGGTAACGGAGGCAAGCGTGGTCGAGCTGGTCAACAATATCGACAATCTGGAGTTTATAATCGCCAAGGCCCGGGAGTATGACGTTCAGGTTCCCGCAACCGATGAAGAATCCGGGTCAAATGCCAGCGATGACAATGAAGTTGATATTCTCGACGCCTCACTGGCAAATCCCACCCGCAAGGAACTCTTTGCGGCTATCCGGTCCCTGAACATAGATGAGCGGCAGGAACTGCTCGCTTTGATGTGGGTTGGACGCGGAGATTTCAGTGCGGAAGAATGGGACGAAGCCCTCTCAACCGCCGCTGATCGTGACAATGGCCGTGAAGCCAAATATCTCATAGGCACACCGCTTCTCGGAGATTATCTGGAAGAAGGACTGGTTGCCCTGGGTTTTGATGTTGAAGCCTACGATAATGAATAAGAAAAATTGATGTTTCCATGCACCCTTCTGTTTTGACGCTGCCATGTCCCGGCATTAGTGTCGAAAGCAAATCGGGTTGGCTTATGCTGAACTCGAACATTCAGCGCGACGGAGGACGGCACAATGCTTCAGAAAAACCTCGACCAGAAAACAGACTTCTATATTGATGGAGCGTGGCGCGCTCCGATAGAAGCCAAGACCATTGAGGTCATCAACCCCGCCAACGAAAAGCCTTATGCCGTCATCTCTGCCGGTTCCGCAAAAGACATCGACCTGGCGGTCGCAGCCGCACGCAAGGCTTTTCCGTCCTGGAGCGAAACCCCGGCGGAAGAACGCATCGGTTACATCCGACGGTTAGTGGAGATTTACGAAACCCGTCTGGACGAAATGGCCAAGGCAATTTCACTCGAAATGGGTGCACCGATTACACTTGCGCGGGAATCGCAGGCAGCGGCAGGCCTCTCGCATACCAAGGCTTTCATTGCGGCCTTCGAAAACTTCGAGTTCGAAGAGATCCTTTCTCCGAAACACCCGAACCAGACGGTCGTGCGCGAACCAATCGGTGTTTGCGGCCTCATTACGCCGTGGAACTGGCCGATGAACCAGATCGCGCTGAAAGTTATTCCAGCACTTGCGGTTGGCTGCACCGTCGTCCTGAAGCCGTCCGAGATTGCGCCGATGTCGGCCATGCTCTTTGCCGAATTTGTGGATCAGGCAGGTTTCCCGAAAGGCGTTTTCAATCTCGTCAATGGTGAAGGCACCGTTGTTGGCGAAGCCTTGTCGCAACACCCAGATGTCGACATGATGTCCTTCACCGGCTCGACCCGCGCCGGAACGGCAGTTTCGCGAGCAGCAGCAGCAACGGTAAAGCGCGTTTCGCTGGAGCTTGGTGGCAAATCGCCGAACATCGTTTTCGCCGACGCCGATCTTGAAAAGACTATGGCACGCAGCCTTGCGCATTGCTTCGAGAATACCGGACAGTCCTGTAATGCGCCGACGCGCATGCTCGTGGAGCGCTCAGTTTACGACAAGGCAGTAGACCTCGCGAAAAAGATAACAGAAGGCACGAAGGTCGGCGACCCGGCAAAGGAAGGCGATCACATCGGCCCGCTTTCCTCCTCAATCCAGTTCGAGAAAGTTCAACACCTGATCCAGAAGGGCATTGACGAAGGTGCACGGCTTGTTGCGGGTGGTACGGGACGTCCCGACGGGTTCACCGAAGGTGATTTCGTCAAGCCAACCGTCTTTGCCGACGTATACAATGACATGACGATTGCTCGCGAAGAAATCTTCGGACCGGTGCTTGCAATGATCCCGTTCGATACCGAAGAAGAAGCCGTCGCCATTGCCAACGACACTCCATACGGGCTTGCAGCCTATATCCAGACCGGTAGTCCGGAACGCGCAAAACGCGTGGCTCGCAAATTGCGCGCTGGCATGGTGCAGATCAACGGCACATCGCGTGCACCGGGAAGTCCGTTTGGCGGCTACAAGCAATCAGGCAATGGCCGCGAGGGCGGCAAATGGGGGCTGGAAGACTTCATGGAAGTAAAGCTGATCAGCGGCTGATCTTTATACTACGACAATAAAAAGCGCCGGTTAGCGGCGCTTTTTAGTTTTTTACTTGATACTCAAGCTTTCTCGATAACGCGAATGCGATGGTCCCCGCCTATATCGATGAATTGTGTCCGTGGCGGCACTTCATGAACATCGTGCGTGCCAAAGCTTTCGGGGTAGAATGCATAACCTTCCGGTGCTTGCGGTGGGCTTGTATCGTCGAGCAGCCGACCGCCCGTCAATTCCGTCATCGGATCGGGAATGGCCGAAATCAGTCTCCGTGTATAGGGATGCGTCGGGTTCGAGAATATCCGATCCCACGGTCCGCTCTCAACAATCTGCCCGAAATACATAACCGCCACACGGTCGCTCATATGCTCTACGACACTCAGATCATGGCTGATCATGATATAAGAGAGACCGAGCCGTTCTTTCAGTTCCAGCAGCAGATTGATGATCTGAGCCCGGATCGAAACATCGAGCGCCGAAACAGGCTCATCAAGCACGATAACTTTCGGATTGAGCAGCAGCGCGCGTGCTATGCCGATGCGCTGGCGTTGCCCACCCGAAAACTCGTGCGGAAAACGCTTTGCCTGCTCGGGCTTCAAACCGACAAGACGCAAAATTTCCTCGACGCGCCCATCGACTTCGCTGCGCGAGGTCACACCGTGAAGTCGCAAGGGCGCCGCCAGGGACGTATAGACTGTCTGGCGCGGATTGAGTGAAGCGAACGGATCTTGAAAGACCATCTGCGCCATCTTTGCTCGTTCCAGCCGTGACGGTTCGTCCTTTCCGGTGATCGGTCGTCCTTCAAAATAGATTTGCCCGCTCGTCGGCTTTTGCAAGCCGACGAGGGAGAGTGCAAGCGTAGATTTACCGCAACCGGACTCTCCAACAATCGAAAGACACTCGCCTTTGTTGAGGGTCAGGCTGAGATTGTTGACGGCACGCAGCAATTGCTTTGAGCGACTGAAAATGCCGCCGCTCACCGGGAAGTAAACGCAGACATCGTCGATGCGGACCAATGGTTCTGCCAGTTTGGCGGAATGCATGTCATTCATGATGGAAACACCTCACCACACCGGCATCTTCAAGTGGCGTCCAGCCCGGTTTTTGCGCACGGCAAATATCAGTCGCGCGCGTACAACGCGGCTCGAACCTGCAGCCCTTTGGAAAAGCGGAAATGGAGGGTACCACGCCTTCGATTTCCTGCAGCCGCAACTGACCTGCTTTTTGTCGTGATCCGAGCTGCGGTAGAGAGGCCAGAAGACCATGCGCATAAGGATGAGCCGGGTGGTGAAACAGGCCTGCTGTTATGCGCTGCTCGACCAAATGCCCAGCATACATGACCCCCACGCGACGACACATTTTCGCGATGACACCAAGATCATGACTAATCATCAGGACAGAAGTTCCTCGTGCAGTGCAAAGCTCTTGCATCAGACGAAGAATTTCCGCCTGAACAGTCACATCAAGCGCGGTCGTGGGTTCGTCAGCGATCAGCAAATCTGGATCACACGCGAGTGCGATAGCGATCATTACACGCTGGCGCATACCGCCAGACATCTGATGTGGATAGTTCTTCACACGTTGCTCTGGCGCAGGAACTTGAACACTGGCGAGCGCTTCGATCGCTTTGCGCTCCGCCTCGTGCCAGGTCGCACCCTGATGCAGCACGAACATTTCCGCAATCTGACGCCCTACTGGCGACAACGGATTGAGAGCAGTCATCGGCTCCTGAAAGATCATCGCTATGCGATTGCCGCGCAGCTTGCGCATTTCACGCGACGACATCGACCGCAAATCCTGCCCTTTGAAGCGTATCACGCCATCTGTTATCGACAGTGGTTTGCGCAGCAATCCGATCATCGATAGTGCAGTGATGCTCTTTCCGCAGCCAGACTCTCCAACCAGTCCGAATGTCTCGCCGGCTCCGATAGTGAACGATACGTCTTCGACCACGTTATGTTTGCTCGAACCAGAAACAATATCGATCCGGAGGTTCTCTACCTCAAGAAGTGCTTGTTCGCTCATACCTTGCGTGTCCTCATATGCGGGTCGAGCCAGTCGCGAAGACCGTCCCCGAACAGATTGAGTCCAAGCACCGTGAAGAAGATGGCCAAACCGGGAAACACGGCAGCCCAAGGCGCGTTCACGATCAACTCACGCGCATCGGTGAGCATGTTACCCCAGCTTGGATCTGGTGGACTGATCCCAAGACCAAGATAGGAAAGTGCTGCTTCTGCGAGAATTGCGTCGCCCATTCCGAGCGTACCGATCACAAGAATAGGCCCGATCATGTTTGGCACGATCTGCGTGATCATGATGCGGGCATCGCTATAGCCAAGCATCTTGGCAGCCTGAATATAGCCCTGCTTCTTTAGCGAAAGGGTGGAACTGCGCGCAATGCGGCAAGTCCAGGACCAATTCGTCAGACCAAGCGCGAGCAGAAGGCTTGGCAAACCGGGGCCGAGGACAGCCATGATTGCCAGCGCGAAGATCAGCGACGGAATTGCCAGCATGAGATTAGTCAGACCATTGACGAAATCATCCCACCAACCGCCGAAATAACCGGCAGAAATGCCAAAACACAGTCCAATAACAGTGTTGATGCACTGCGAGACGACACCAACGGTCAAAGATACTTGCGCACCATAGAGGATGCGCGAATAAACATCGCGGCCCTGTGCGTCGGTGCCGAACCAGAATTGTGCATCGGGGGGCAGTTCTGCATTCATCAGATCGGCATCGAGAACCGGATTATAGTGCGCCAGCAATGGTGCAAATACGGCAGCGCCTACGATTACGATGCACACGAACCCGCCAAATACGAGATTGAAACGGAGCTTCATAGGCTTACTCGTGGCTTATGCGCGGGTCGATAACCGCGTAGAGAATGTCAACGATCGTATTGATGACCAAAAACCACAACACGATTACGAGAATTGCCCCCTGCACCACGGGAATGTCGCGCAGCGAAACGCTATCGATCAGCAAGGAGCCAAGGCCCGGCCACGAGAATAACTTCTCCACCACCACGGCCTGCCCCATCATCGATCCGAATTGCAAGCCGATTGTCGTGATAATCAACACCAGCGCATTGCGCATGACATGCCATTTCACCAGGCGAAAGCTGCTCATGCCTTTAGAGCGGGCGGTACGAATGAAATCAGCGCCCATCACTTCAAGCACGGCTGCACGCGTTGTTCTTGCCAGCAACGCCAATGGCGCAACACCCAACGTCAGCGCAGGCAGAATGACGTTTCTGATGCCTCCATCGCCATAGCCGAAACTCGGCAACCATCCAAGTGTCAGTGCGAAGAGATACATGGCTAGCAGGCCCAGCCAGAACTGTGGTAGCGAGAGGCCCGAGACTGCGCCTATCATCGTCACACTGTCGAGAAGGCTTCCGGGTTTAAGTGCCGCGAGAAAGCCAAGCGGTACGCCTATCAGGATCGCAAACCCCATAGCTGCAAAAGCGAGCTTCAATGTTGGCCACATGCGCTCCTGAATAAGCGAGACAACGGGCTGTCTTGATCGATAGGACGTACCGAGATCAAACTGTGCCAGTTGAACCAGATAATTGCCGAAACGCACATGGACAGGCTTGTCGAGGCCAAATTCCTGAGTGATCTTTTCGACCATCTTCGGGTCGTTCATGCCCTTGCCATTGGCAATTAGGCCAGAAGCGATGCTGCCCGGAACAACACTGAAAATGACGAAGATCAGCAGCGATACAGCGACAACCGTCGGTATCATCTGCAAGATGCGCCGAAAAATAAAATAGAGCACATGGTCCTCCTTTCGGATCAGCGTAAACTACGCTGGAGCAAAGGGGATCAGAGGCCCGCCCGATAACGAGCGGGCCGATCCAGATCAGCCAGAATTAGCGACCGGACGGAACCGTGTCATCAACCCACAGCTTTTCATAGGACTGAACGGCGAGCTCCGCCGAGTTTGGCTGCAGGCCATGCAACCATGGCTGATGTGCCATGACAGCCTTATTGTAGTTGAAGAACCAGACCGGCGCTTCTTCCTGCAACAGGTTGTTGGCCTTCTTCAGAAGCTCGTTCTTCTCTTCTTCAGTTTTCGCCACCTTTGCCTCATCGACAATCTTGTCGAATTCTGCGTTCGAGAACTTCTGGTAGTTACACGCAGATTGTGGGGTCGTGGAATAGAAGCACTGCATCGCCGTCAGTGCATCCGGACCGCTTTCGAGCGACCACATATAGGCCTGGAAATTGCCAGCCGGAACTACATCCGCAAGCACTGACGCTTCGACCGGCTTTGCCTTCACCTTGATACCGACCTTGGCGAGCATCGGAATGATCGCTTGAACGATGGTCAGGCCCCAACTCTCGTTTTGCGTTGCTGTCAATTCGAATTCGAAGCCGTCGGGATACCCAGCTTCAGCAAGCAAAGCTTTTGCTTTTTCAGGGTCATACGGATAAGGCTTCGCATCCTTGTCGAAGGCTGGCGATGAGTTTGGCAGCCAACCAACAGCACGATAGGCCTTGTCCTTGACGAGACGCTTGATGATGAGATCGCTATCGATGGCGTAGTTGATTGCCTGACGAACGCGCTTGTCCTGGAACGGCTTGAAATCCGGATTAAAGCCGACGGCGCGCGTATATACCTCAGCTACCTCGACCATATTCTTTGCCAGTTCAGGATCGGCAAGATAGGCGGTATATTGTGCCGGCCCGAGCACGGCTACGTCGATCTCCTTGTTGCGGAACGCAACGTCGCGCGCGGCCGCATCACCCATGATCATGATATTGATCTTGTCGGCGTAGGGCTTGCCCTTTTCGTAGTACTTGTCCCACTTCTCCACTGTCAGGCGAGAGCCAGGAACATATTCCGCAAACTTATAAGGTCCGAGACCAATCGGGTGGCGCTGAAACTCTTCGCTATCCCCCTCACCTGCCGGGTAAATGGCAGTGTTGTTACGCATGAACTGGAAGCCCGGATCAATTGGCTGTTTCAGCGTGATTTCGAGCGTATGGTCATCGATCTTCTTCAGGCCGGAAATTTCCTTGGCCTTGCCCTGCGTATATTCCTCCGCCCCTTTGATTTCGGCGATGTAACGTGCCGGTGGGAATGCCTTTTTCGGATCCATGATCCGGGTATAGCTCCAGATAATGTCGTCTGCCGTCAAAGGCTTGCCATTGTGGAAAAATGCATCCTGACGAAGCTTGTAGGTATAGACGAGCCTGTCGTCGGACACAGTCACATCGGTTGCAAGACCGAGTACCGGTTTGTTGAGATCAGCATCCCAATCATAGAGCGTACGGTGAATCGCCTTGGCGTAGAACTCGTCTTGTGTGGCAGGCGATGCTTGAATATCGAGCGTCGAGAAGCTGTCGCCGTAGGGCGCGACAAAATTGATGACGCCTCCCGAACGTGGCTCGTCCGCCGCGTAAGCCGCCGTTCCGGCCAGCAGGACTGCGGACAGCGCTGCCAGCAAAGCAAATTTTCTCATGTTGTTCCCCTTCATAAATGTCATTCTTGCGATTCAGATGAACCGTTCTTCGGACAGCTCTGTCGAAACCTCGCTGCCCGAAATCGCCCCGAAGCGTTTACGCTTCAATTCTTTTTATTGCCCCCGGAAACCGGGAGCATTTAACTCACGACCGTTCGAATACGACCTCACCGTCACGCATGGTAAGAACACAATGCGTGTCATTGAGAATCTCTTCCGGCTTCGCGGTAAGCATATTGCGTGAAAAGACCGCAATATCAGCAACCTGCCCAGGTACAAGCTTGCCCTTCACATTCTCCAGCTTCTGAGAGAAAGCACCGAACTCCGTATAAACTTGCAGGGCCTCTTCGATGGTCACGCATTCGCGGGTATCCATCACCGTTCCCTTACCCGTTTCGCGCGTAAGCATCGAATAGATGTTTGGATAGGGATTCGGATGGCAGACCGGTGAATCACTGCCAGTCGCAGGCTTAAAGCCCAGATCCTTCCAAGTTTTCAGCGGATAGCTTGAAAGAGCGCGTTCCTCGCCAAGAACAGAAATATAGGCGTCACCGAAATCGTATATGAAGACCTGTTGCGGGCAAGGATAAATCCCGGCTTTCTTCATCCGCTCATGCTGTTCCGGTGTCGAAAAGCCGCAATGTTCGATACGGTGACGGCGATCTGGATCGGGATGCACTGCGAGTGCCTTTTCATAGGCTGTAATAAGCTGTCCAATCGCTGCATCGCCGATAGCGTGGCAAGCCAACTGATAACCCTTTTTATGGGCATCGAGCACCAGCGCTTCCAGTTCTGCATCCGGCAATATCTGGACACCGATATTATCGTCGTCGCCGAGATACGGCTTGCTCATCCATGCAGTGCGTCCGCCCGCCGATCCATCAAGGAAAATCTTGACGGCACCGACTGTCAGCATGTCATCGCCGACACCGGAAACAAGTCCTGCTTTGTAGCATTCTTCGACAATGGAAGGTCCCGGATCGCCGAGCAGCACGAGCCAGGTGCGCACCGGCAAGCGCTTGTCGAGTTTGGCGAGGTCGTAGGCACGGATTTCATCGAAGCCTGCGACCTGACCGACAGCGGCGTCCATAACGCTGGTGATGCCATAGGAAAGGAGAAGATTGCCTGCAGCCTCAATGGCCTCGATCATCTCTTCCGTCGTTGCCTTGGGGATCGCTTTGCGGACGGCGCCTTGCGCATTTTCTGCAACCATCCCCGTCAAAGTACCATTCTTCTGCTCGATCAAGCCGCCATCTGGCACCGGGGAATTTTCGTCAATACCCGCCAGTTCAAATGCCTTCGAATTGAAGATCGAGACGTGGCCACATGCGCGTACCACCATGACGGGATTGTGTGGAGCAACAGCATCAAGCTCCGATTTATGCGGGTGCCGACCGACATCGAGCTTCGTCTGGTCATAGCCGCGTGCTCTGATCCATGCGCCGGGAGGTGCGGAAGCAGCCTGTTCCCGAATGGCGTCAAGCAGGCTTTGCAATGTCGGCGCCGCTTGCGGCGTCGCATCAATCCACTTGAGTGTCAACCCAATCGAAATGAGATGCAGGTGAGCGTCATTCAGCCCGGGTGTGGCAAAGCGTCCTTTCAGATCGATCAAACGCGTATTATCGCCCTTCAAAGACCAGATTTGATCCTTGGTGCCCGTAGCGAGCACCTTGCCTTGCCAGATGGCCAGGGCTTCGACTGTGCCCTCTTCATATCCACACCAGATCGCACCGTTATATACTATGGTATCGGCACACAATTTGGGCATTACAGGCATTTCAGCGATCCCCTCCCTACTTCACGCTTTTATAAGTGCAGGGAGATTTCCATTGATGCTTTGAACGATCAAGCCGTGGATTTGTTAAATTTCGTGGGAACAAATTGTTCAAAATGACAACTACACGGTCAATCTGCCGAAACTTTTGAAAAAAGACCGGCATCCGCTTGGCAAAATGATAAAAGGTTTCCACCATAATGATAGCTGCCGCGCTCACCTGTCAGCAATCGCAGCTTATAAATGTTTGCGAAAAAGCGAAACATGAGCGGCGGTCACTCGTGAGGGTGTCGCATGTTCCGGAACGATCTGGATCAACCACGTACCCCCGGACTCGTTCCTTGACGGCTGTTGAGACCAGCACAATTAGCCGTCAAGGGATGGGGTGAACAGGGCGTTCTCGTCAGCACGACCACGACGCCCTGGAAAATGAAGATCAACCTGTCAATATGTCGATCCGGGCGAGCGATCCGCCAATTGTTCGGGTGTCAGCAAATCTGCATGATGAGCACGCGCAACATCAGGATGGGACCGGAGGCGACTTTTTAGATTGTTCGCACCAACTTCACGGAAGATCGGGTTCAGCGTGTCGACAGTCACACCGCGCTCCTTGGTCTTCAACTCATCTGGCAAATCTATAACCGGAATCGTCGCGTCGTATCGAGCACCGAGAAAGAAGGCGACGGAAAAGCGTTCCACACCGGCTGGCGGCGCGACAACGCCATGCACATCTGCCCGCACGAATCCATTGGTGGCAAGCTCAAGCAATTCTCCCGTATTGATAACAAAAGTGCCGGGAACCGGAGGTGCATCAATCCATTCGCCATCTTCCCGCTGAACGCGCAGGCCGGGGATGATATCTTGCAGCAACACAGTAACGAAACCGCCGTCCTTATGTGCGCCCACTCCCTGCTCACTTTCCGCCACATCGCGCCCCGGATAACGGATAATCTTTAGGAGCTGAGACGGATGCGGCTCATAAATCTGGGCGAAAAAGTCTTCCGACTGCCCCAAAGCCGCGGCGATAGCCTTCAGAATATCAATGCCAACGCGCGTCACCTCAGCCTGATAAGCAAGCAACAATGGCTTAAGTTCGGGCAGTGCTTCCGGCCACTGGTTCGGGCCGATCAAACGCTTCCATGCCGGGCTATTCGGACCGATCTCGGCAGGTTCTGCTTCCGTGTTGATATCGAGCTGTTCGCGCCAATCCTGCTCGCCACGCGTCCGTTCAAGGCCGGCACGATTGTAACCGCGGAAATGCGATGACTTCACCATTTCTATCTTGAGTTTTTCTTCCGCTGGAAGTGCGAAGAACGTCTTCGCCGTTGCAACCACGTCCTCCACGAGTTTCGGATCGACGCCATGTCCCGTGAGATAGAAAAAGCCATGTTCGTGAAGAGTGCGGCGCAGCTCCTCAATGAAACTGTCGCGCTCCTCAGCACTGCCGTTGAAACGGGACAAGTCAAGCAGAGGCAGATTGATCAGAGTGGTGTGTATGGTCATTGGAACCTCCTGAAAAACTCTCAGCGTGAACGACGGCTGCGCGCCACACGGTGATTGACAAGACGGGCAGCGTAGTCGCCCGTGATCTGGATGGATTGCACGATCGCAACCAGGATGATGACGACGGCCACCATGACCTCCGGCATGAAGCGCTGATATCCGAAGCGAATTCCGAGATCGCCAAGTCCACCGCCGCCGACTGTTCCTGCCATCGCCGAGTACCCGACAAGGCTGACTAGCGTAACCGTTTGCCCCGCAATGATCCCGGGTAGCGCTTCAGGCAAGAGCACCTTGAAGATGATCTGAATTGGTGTTGCGCCCATGCTTTCCGCAGCCTCGATCAGGCTGTGGTCCACCTCACGCATCGCCGTTTCGGCAAGCCGTGCGTAAAGAGGTGTGATGGCCGCGGTCAGTGGCACGATGGCCGCATAGGTGCCAACAGTTGTTCCGGCAATCAGGCGCGTCAAGGGAATGATCGCCACCATCAAAATGATGAATGGCGTGGATCGAACCAGATTGACGACAGTACCAGCAATACGATTGAAGACCGGTCGTTCAAGAAACTGGCCCGGACTGGTAACAACCAGTGCAACACCGAGCGGCAGGCCAATTAATGTCGACAGAGTGGCAGATGCGGCCACCATAATGGCCGTCTGCTTCAGCGATTCAAGCAAGAGCCCGACGAGTGCCGGCGGAAGCAGATCGGACAACATGACCGATGACCTCTCCATGAAGATTGAGTGAAGACAGATAATTGCGGACGTCGGTAAGATCGGTGGAACCACCCTCAGCGACGAGTGTCATGACGCCCAGTGGTCTGCCGCCGATATAGTCTATACGCCCGTGCAATATGTTCGGATTTATCCCGAAGCGCTGCACGAGTGTCGCAACGACCGGCGCATGCGCGGCTTCACCGGAAAAGATAATGCGTAGAACCGGATCCGACCCAACAACTGGTTGTGGAAGCACCCGCTGCGATACTTCCGGCGGGAGGTCGTGGGCGACGATGCTAGCCAGAAATGACCGGGCGATCGGTGTTTGCGGAAAGGCGAAGACGTCGAAGGTCGCTCCGTTTTCAACGACTTTGCCGCCATCAAGAACCGTCACGTGGTCTGCGATCTGGCGCACCACGTCCATTTCATGCGTTATGAGTACAATCGTCAGCCCCAGTCGCCGATTGATATCTTTCAATAACGAAAGAATTTGCTCCGTGGTTTCGGGATCAAGCGCCGACGTCGCCTCATCCGACAGCAAAACGCTCGGCTCCAGAGCCAATGCGCGCGCGATACCCACACGCTGTTTCTGACCACCAGACAGTTCCGATGGATAAGCATCGGCCTTTCCCTTGAGGCCCACCAGATCAAGCAAATCGTTCACGCGGGTTCTTATGGTGCTGCGATCAACGCCTGTGAGCTCCAGTGGCAGGGCTATGTTGCCAAAAGCAGTTCGTGAAGACAGAAGACTAAAATGCTGAAATATCATTGATACTTCACGACGAACCTGTCGCAATTCGCCTTGACGCAACGTTGTGATCTCTCGCCCGGAAACAACGACTTGTCCTCCGGTTGGGTGCACCAGACCATTCAGGCAACGCACGAGCGTGCTTTTTCCAGCGCCTGAACGACCAATGATTCCGTGAATGGTTCCCTTGGCGATTTGAAGCGAGACATTGTCGATGACCGGACCGGCCTTCTTGTCAAAGGTCTTTGTCAGCGAACGTATGTCGATGATTGACGGTGCCGGGTTTGTATCGTCCGGTACGGCGTTCGACACAGGTCCGCTGCGTACGAGCACGTTCATGTCACCAACCCGCTACGATATTGCCATCGAACTTCTTCTCGATGAAGGCTTTGACATCAGGAGATTTATAAGCCTCGACGAGCGTCCTGACCCATGGTGCATCCTTGTTTTTTTCCGCGACCGCAAGCAGGCAGAAATAATCGGATAACTGGTCTTCGATCAGGATCGCATCACGGGTCGGAACCAGCCCTGCACTCAGCGCAAAATGTGAAGTGATGACGGAAAAATCCACGTCTTCCAGCGACCGCGGAAGCTGGGCCGTTTCCATCGGTATGATTTTGACCTTTTGCGAATTATCGACAATATCGAGTTCTGTTGCGTTGAAAGTTACACCCGGCGTAAGCTTGATAACGCCGCCAGCTTCAAGAAGCTTCAAGGCACGGCCTGCATTGCTCGGATCGTTGGGAATGGAGATTTGTGCGCCCTCTGGCAGCTCACTTAGAGATTTGTACTTGCGTGAGTAACCAGCCATTGGCAGCAAGACAGTACGTCCGCCAACAGCAACGAGATTGAGACCTCGATCCTTGTTCTGTTGATCGAAGTAAGGTGTATGCTGAAAGCCATTGGCGTCGAGATCGCCATCATTTGTCGCCGGGTCGATCAGTGCACCGTCCGAAAACTCCACAATCTCGATATCCAGTCCCTTTGCCTTGGCAACGGGTGCGAATGCTTCGGCGATTTCAGCATGCGGCCCCGACGTCACACCAAACCGGATTTTTTCCGCAAGCGCCGGTGAAGCGACGAGCGCTGAGAAAAGTGCCGCGGAAACTGCGCCGCGCAAAAATGAAACTGAATGCATCTTGTTTTCCCTGTAGTGATTTTCGGGCGCGCCTATGATGCGGTGCGCCAATTGTGCTCATTATTCCACTGGACCAGCCGTGAAGCGGCCTCCCGCAGCGTTTCTTCGCGCTTGGCGAAACAGAAACGGACGTGGCTGCGCACATCGCGTGCACCAAAAAAAGATGAGATAGGAACCGGGGTTACACCCGCTTCAAGCGTCAACCGTCGGCAAAAATCGAGATCGTCACCGCCATGATCGAGCGACTTTATATCGGCCACCGCGAAATAGGTGGCATGGACAGCTACGACATCAAAACCCGCAGATTTCAGCCCTTCAACCAGCAGATTCCGTCGCGATGCCAGCGTCGCTCGAAGGCCGAAAAAGTAGCTATCAGGTAACGAAAGCCCAACCGCAACCGCCGACTGCAATGCTGGCGGCGTGGTGAAAGTGACATACTGGTGGGCGCGAGCGATCGGAGCCAGAAGTTTTTCGGCGGCTGTCACATAGCCGACCTTCCATCCTGTCAATGAAAAGCTCTTTCCGGCGGAACCAATTCGCACGACACGGTCGCGGACTTTCTCAACACCGAACATAGAATGAAACGGGTGACCGTCGAAGACGAGATGTTCGTAGACCTCATCCGAAACGATCACGAGATCATGCTTGATCGCAAGTTCGGCGAGAAGGTCCAGCTCATCTGGATCCAGTATCTTGCCGATTGGGTTCATCGGCGTATTGACAACAATGAGTTTCGTCCGTGGAGAAATGGCTTTTACCAGCTCCTCTCGCGGTAGTTCCCAATGAGGCGGTTTCAGCCGTACCGGCACCACCTTCCCACCTGCGCGGCGGATAAGCGTAGCGTAAGCATCGTAAACCGGCTCGAACAGGATAACCTCGTCGCCCGTATCCAGATGCGCCAGAAAAGTATCGGCGAGCGCTTCCGTAGCGCCGGACGTAACTAGAACTTCCCTTTCCCAGTCTACGTCTAGACCGAGAAATCGCTTTGCGTTTTCTGCGACAGCTTGGCGGAGAACCGGCAGCCCCATCATGGGCGGATATTGTTGTGAAGTTTCACGAAGAGCGCGAACAGCGGCATCAAGGAGTTCAGGCGGTTCAAAGCCTTCTGGAAACCCCTGCCCCAGATTGATGGCTTCACGCTCAACAGCAAGCCGCGACATCGCCTCAAAAATAGACGTCCCCGCCTCGCCGAGTACCTGATTGACCATCGAAGCTCCCCTGTTGCAATCGAATTCACGGGGAGAAAGATAAAGCCTACAAAATTAGTAGACAAAGCATGGACTTGCCATCCTCGAACGAGCGAGAGAAAGCTTTTTCAAATTCTGCCGGACGTGAAACAGTTTTACGTTCCACAATCGCAACTACTTCCAAATCAGGCTGCCGCCCGGCTGTGGCGATTTCGCCAGAGCTCTTCGGCTTTCTCGAAAAATTGCGCATGGCTTTCATTGTCTGCGACGGCAGCCGTCATCATCGCCATGGCAGCCGTCGCAACGATTGTATTTTCTGCGCGTTTGTCCGTTGCCGCGCCAGACCAGATGCCATACCAGTATTCGAATGAACTGAAGCTCGAATGCTTGTCACCACTTTCCTTGGAAAGGGTCGGAAGCAATAAATCTGTTTCACGACCATTAAGAAGCCTATGGATCGTATGCGTTCGATGCGGAACTAACTCGGCAACGTCCCGGCTGGTCGAAACTACCGAAATAGAAGGCATATCAAGAAGTACGCCCGCATCGCGGTGTAACTCACGATATGTGGGCTGTGTAACACCCAAAAACGATGCCTTGAGATTCATCGGATTGAGCAAATGAACGAGGCTATTCATAGATGAACGCGACTCGAACAGTGGGTAAAGCGCCATCAGCGCATGAATCTGAGGAGCGAAACCGGCCAACGGCATAAAACAGATGCCATGCGCTCTTAATGCACCTTCTGCGAGCGAATGTGATGTCGCGATCGGGAGATTGATAGCTTCGGCCGCTATCTCAAGCTTGCCCGAGATTTCACCTGTGCCACAATTACCGTGTAAGACAACAGGATAACCAGCCCGCGCGACCAGCAAGGCTGAAAGCATGAACCACGGTGACTGCACAGAATTCGGCGATAGATAAGCTGGCCAATCCAGCGCTGGCATGTTCAAGCCCGCGTCCATGGAATAAATTCGTCTCGCTGCTCGCGTTATGCCAGCAAGTTCAGGTGCAGTTTCCCCACGATAGTGAATGAGCCGGAGCAACGCACTGATCTGCATTGGATCGGCATTACCCGTAAAAATCGTCGTGAATGCATCGTCAGCCTCAGACATCTCGAGCGGACGGGTGTGCCCGGCTTTTCGCCCTACAACAGCGATATATTTCGCTAGTCGTCTGGCCGGATCGTTTTCGTCCTGGATGTTAGCGAACTGTGCTGCAAGCTGCTCCGGTGTCGGATGGTTTTCGAGCTCAACGACCTTACGGATTCCGAGCGGCGGCGGTGTTACAATGGCGCTTCGCTTCCACCCGTGATGCCCAGTACAGCTCGACTTCGGCAATTCGGTAAAGTCCAAACTCAACAACGTTTCGGCCTCATTCGCCAACCGCCGTAGACGCCCACGGAGCGCTTCGGCTTTTGGTGTAGCCACCATGTTTCGGCCGGAGCGAACCAGAATGGGGTCGTTGAACTTTCCGCGAATCTGTCCGAGCAGTCGGCTCATAGCCGCAATGCTTAAACCCATCTGTTTGGCAGCACCGCCAACACTGCCTTCCACAAGAAGTGCATCAAGAGCGATAAGCAAGCGCAATTGTCCCAAACGAAGGCTTTCACTCTCACCTTTCTCCGTTTGTTGCTGCGTTTTCACCTGCTTGCCCGACATCACTTTCTTGCCCGTCCATTTGCGGTTTTTGAAATTTAGAACGCTTATAAAACATCACGATTGACGTCACCCGACAGCCATACATAAGGAGACTTGAAAACTCAACTTTAAACGGTGACGAAAATGACCAGCTTGTTTCGGGGATTGTGGGCCGATGGTACACAGAACAGGCGTTTGGCCAGCAAATCGCTCATTTATCGGGCGATCCTTGCGGGGACGTGTCTTTCCACAACGCTACTTCTGAGCGAAATGAATGCCATCGCGCAAACCGCGATCAACGCTGCGGAAGAGGCAACTTCAGACGAAGCTGGCACCAAGAAGAAAAAGGCAACGGAAGCGGGCATCGAAACGACCGCTGATGGAGCTGTCAAACTTAATCAGATTGTTGTCACGGCAACAGGGTTCGAACAGAATATCACCGACGCTCCGGCAAGCATCACTGTCGTTCCTGGCGAAGAGCTGGAAAAAGGCGCCTATCGCGATCTGACCGATGCTCTGAAAGACGTTCAGGGCGTCGCGGTGACAGGTCCGGCGGCCGAGCGCGACATATTCATTCGTGGTCTTCCTGGTTCTTATACTTTGCTGCTCGTTGACGGGAAGCGCCAGAGCACGCGCGATGCCCGCACCAACGGCAACTCCGGCTTCGAGCAGAGCTTCTTACCGCCTGCGAACGCAATCGAACGGATCGAGGTCATTCGTGGCCCCATGTCTTCGCTCTACGGATCGGACGCGATGGGCGGCGTTATCAACGTGATCACCAAGAAAGTATCCGACACCTGGAGCGGTTCTTTCTCTGTAGACGGCACGGTTCAGCAGCATTCCAAATTCGGAAATTCGTTGCAGGGGTCTTACTACATGACCGGGCCGCTGGTCCCGAACCTCGTCGGTGTTCAGGTCTGGGGACGCGGTCTCAAGCGACAGGAAGACAATATCGTCAGCGGGACGCCAGAACAGAAAGATATCGACATCACCGGTCGCGTTACAATCACGCCGAATGAAGATCATGATATCATGCTCGAGCTGGGCAAGACTCGCCTTCGTCGCGACGCCACCGTCGGCAACACGGCGGCATCGGGCTCGGATTCCTACAACTACAATGATCGCGATCATTGGTCGATCAGCCATACTGGTCGCTGGGGACCGACAACGTCGGAATTCTCATTCCAGCAAGAATGGGCAGAACGCACCAATTTCAATTGGGACAACAAGACCAAGAGCTACGTCGAGAACCTGCGTTCGCCGCATATCCGTAATTCGGTACTCGATGGCAAGTTCACAACTCCGTTCGAATTCTACGGTAATCACACGCTGGTAACCGGTGGACAGTTTTCGCAATCGGTGCTGACCGATCAGAACCCAGGACGTCGTACCGGATTGGATGAAGAGTTCAGCGTTCGCCAGTGGGCACTCTTTGCAGAAGATGAATGGTGGATCACGCCAGACTTCGCCCTGACAGGCGGTCTGCGTATGGACGACCATGAGATTTATGGCTCCCATTTCAGCCCACGCGGCTATGCCGTCTGGCACGCAACTGAACAACTGACGTTCAAGGGCGGTATCTCCACCGGCTTCCGTGCACCGGAACTCCGTACTATCGCCCCGGGATATGCTTATACGACGGGCGGCGCGGGATGCTCGTATGGTCCAAACGGCACCTGCGGCGTAATCATCGGCGATCCAGATCTGCAGCCTGAAAAGAGCACAAGCTATGAAGCGAGTGTTCTCTGGGACAACCAGTCTGGCCTTCGCCTCGGCGCAACCTATTTCTACACGGATTTCAAAGACAAGATCAGCAATGCGCTGGTGACGGATGCCAATGGTAATCCAATTCGCTGGAGCGAAGATCCGAACTATCGTCTCTGGTACAGCTTCAATATCGATGAAGCCGTCATGCAAGGTGTGGAGTTAACCTTCAACTGGGAAGCAACCGACACAATTACCGTGCGCGGCAACTATACCTACACCGACTCCGAACAGCAGACCGGTGACTACAAGGGCTTGCCTCTGACACGTACGCCGAAGCACATGGCCAGCTTGCGTGCAGATTGGATAACGCCGGTTGAAGGCTTGAGTGCATGGGCCAGCGGCAACTACCACGGCGAAGAAACCAATGCGGGTGCGCGTATCGGCACAGCCGGTGAACCCGTCTACAGGAACGGCAAGGTAGTCGCTCGCAAATACAAGCCCTATGCAACCTTCGATATCGGCGGTTCGTATGACTTCAGCGAGAATGTCACTCTGAACGCTGCCGTCTACAACGTCTTCGACAAGAAAGTAGATGTCGATGACTTCAATACAGTCGTCGATGGTCGTCGCCTCTGGGTCGGCATGACTTCCCGCTTCTAGTATCACAACAAAAAGACGCCTGCCCGCAATGGCTGGCGTCTTTTCCATGAATGGGATGCTCTTATGAGCGCACTGACGAATATCGTGAAGAAAGCATGCCTGATGATGACGGGGATACTGATGGCTTCCACCGTGAAGGCTGCTGAGCCTTCCACCTCGTCCTTTGATATGGAAGCCAACGGCATCGCCTATCGTATATTCACCGCTGCACCGCAGGAGGCTGCACCCGAAGGTGGCTATCCTGTCATATACATGGTCGACGGCAATCGCATGTTGCCGATTGCAGCAAAGCTCATGGCAGAAAACTCTGCCCTGAAGGCTGTATTTGTGGGCATCGGCTATCCGACTGACAATCAGGAAGAAATCGTCAGCCTGCGATATTTCGACCTCACGCCTCCGACACCTGACGATCTGATCCCAGTCCACTTCAATGTACCAAAGACTGGAGGACGAGATGCATTCTTCGACTTCATCGACAATCAGGTAAAGCCGGAAGTCGAAAAGCGTTTCAACGTCGATAAAAGCCGACAGGCCCTGTTCGGCCACTCTCTGGGCGGATTGTTCACCCTTTATGCCTTGTTCAACCACACGAATTCCTTCCAGAGCTATAGCGCAGCGGACCCATCGATCTGGTGGAATGATCGTTCAATTCTAACTGATAAAAATCAGTTCATCACGCGCTTCAAGGATGCCCCTCGCCCAATCCGCTTGCTTATAGAAACCTCCGGCAAACGTGGTAGCCGCCCCGGCCAGACGAAGCAGGACGATGACCGTTTGAAGAAACTGCGTGGCGGACCTTCCGGTTCAGACATCTTCAAAGAGCTTTCTGAACTACCGCAAGTCGGCGCAGCCTTTCATCGTTTCGAGGATGAGAGCCACGGCTCAATGATACCGCTCACGGTGGCGGACAGCCTTAATTTCATTGTGCTCGGACAAAACCCCAAGGGCAAAAACAACTGAATTTTCTCTCTCGGTCTTTGACGGAGAAGATACTTGACTGTAAAGCACAGGATTGATGAAAGGATCGAACATCATGCTGAATATCGCTCAACAGGTTACACGCCTGTGCGGTGCCGCCATAATGGCGCTGAGCATTGCCTCAACTGCAAATGCTGCTGATGTGACTATCAAGCATGCTCAGGGTGAAACAGCAGTTCCGGCCTCACCGGCTAAGGTACTGGTTTTCGATCTTGGCACCCTCGACAATCTGGATCGCCTTGGCGTCAAGGTAACTGGTGTTCCCAGCGGCATATCGTTTCCTGAATATCTGAAGAAATATCAGGGCGACGAGTATGCGAAAATCGGCACATTGTTCGAGCCTGACTATGAAGCCGTTAATGCGGCAGAACCAGATCTTATTATTGTGGCAGGTCGTTCGGCTGCGAAATATGGTGAGCTTTCGAAGATCGCTCCAACCATCGATCTGACGACCAATGCGAAGAATTTCATCGCCGACACTGAAGCCAATGTCGAGAAACTTGGCCAGATTTTCGGGAAGGAAGCAGAAGCAAAGGCGGAAGCCGAGAAGCTTGATGCCGCACTTGCTGCATTGAAGGAAAAGGCCGCCAACAAAGGCACCGGCCTTCTGATCCTCACTTCCGGCGGCAAAATCAGCGCTTATGGCCCCGGTTCGCGTTTCGGCGTCTTGCATGACAGTTTCGGGGTCAAGCCTGCAGCGCCTGACCTTTCCATCGGCAATCATGGCCAGCCCGTGAGCTCGGAATTTATCCTCGAAACCAATCCCGACTGGCTGTTTGTCATCGATCGTGATGCTGCCATCGGTCGTGAAGGCAATTCGGCAAAGCAGGTTCTGGACAATGAGCTCGTGCGCCAGACCAATGCTTGGAAAAGGGAGCAGCTTGTCTATCTGAACGCTCAGAACTGGTATCTGATTGGTGGCGGTCTCGGCGCGCTTCACGGCACGATCGATCAGCTTTCCCAGGCTTTCGACAAAGCAAAGTAACAGCTTTCCAAACCCAATCCGGTCGGGCCACACAGTTAGTAGCAGGTGGCCCGAAACCGTGATCAGGCAACAGAACAGGAAACGAGCGTGAAGGGACTTGCAGCAGCCATTGCCGTTGTCGTCGTACTGGCTGTCATCAGCCTGTTTATCGGCGTCAGCGATGTGTCGCTGAGCACGCTATTCGGCACCGAAGCCACTGACCGTGCCGCCGAAGTCATGCTTGTCAGCCGTATTCCACGTACCCTTGCAATCATTCTGGCGGGCATGTCCATGGCCGTCTCAGGCATGATCATGCAGATGCTGACACGCAACCGTTTCGTTGAACCATCGACGGCGGGCACAGTGGAATCAGCCAGTCTTGGCATCCTTCTGGTCATATTGTTCGCACCGGAAACGCCTGTAATCGGAAAAATGCTGGTCGCTTCTGTTACGGCGCTTGCCGGAACTGCATTGTTCCTTCGCATTCTTCGCGCCATTCCGTTGCGATCCGTTCTTGTCGTGCCCTTGGTCGGCATCATGCTTGGTGGCGTTGTCAGTGCAATCACTACTTTCATTGCTTACCGCTTTGATCTTCTGCAATCGCTCAATTCCTGGACAACCGGCGATTTTTCCGGCGTCCTTCGCGGACGCTATGAACTCTTGTGGCTTGCGTTCTTCCTTACAATCATCGCCTACATTGCCGCTGACCGCTTCACGGTCGCGGGACTGGGCGAGGATTTCACCACCAACCTTGGCCTAAATTATCGCCGTGTAGTCACACTTGGCCTTGTCATCGTTTCGATGGTCAGCGCATCAGTCGTCGTGACCGTTGGCATGATACCTTTCCTTGGTCTTATCGTCCCGAACGTCGTCAGCATGTTCATCGGCGACAATATGCGGCGGGCTGTACCGTGGGTTGCAGTACTCGGCGCTGGACTTGTTCTTGCCTGCGATATTGTCGGGCGAGTAGTCCGCTTTCCTTACGAAATTCCAATCGGCACGATGATGGGAGTCGTGGGAAGCGTCATATTCCTCTATCTTCTGTTGCGGCGGGGTTCACGCCTTGCTTAAGCGCCCTACCTTGATCCTCTCGCTCCTCTCTGTACTCACTCTGCTTGCAGTGGCAGCATTCATGACAGTCGGCGCAAAGGGAAGCTGGTCTTTCATCCTGTCCTTCCGCGGCACCAAGCTTGCAGCCATGGTACTGGTCGCATACTCGATTGCGGTTTCAACGGTGTTGTTCCAGACAGTCACGAACAACCGCATCCTAACCCCCTCGATCATGGGGTTCGACGCGCTTTATATTCTGATTCAGACATTGGTAGTCTTCTTCTTCGGCGCCGTTCAAATCGATTGGATCGGACCGAATATTCGCTTTCTGGCAGAAACCGCTATCATGGTGGTTTTCGCTGGTACACTCTATTACTGGCTCTTCTCCGGAGCAACGCGCAGCCTGCACCTCATTATGCTTGTCGGCATTGTCTGCGGTGTCTTTTTCCGCAGCATTTCCAACCTGATGCAGCGGATGCTTGATCCAAATCTTTTCGCTGTCCTGCAAGACCGTTTCTTTGCCAGCTTCAACACCATCAATAGCGACATTCTGATTATGTCAGCCGTCATTGTCGCGGCTGTTTCGCTCTACGGTCTGCGCTTCGTCTATGTCTTTGACGTCCTGTCACTCGGCAGAGATCCGGCAATCAATCTGGGCGTCGATCATCGACGCATCGTGCGCAAAATCCTGTTCATGGTCACAGTGTTGGTTTCCGTTTCCACCGCACTGGTTGGACCTATAACCTTTTTCGGTCTTCTGGTCGCCAATCTGGCTTACATGCTTGCCGGTTCGGCAAAACACCGGTTTATCCTGCCTATAGCCATCTTGCTTGCAATCCTCTGCATCGTTGGCGGACAGACCATCCTGGAACGGGTCTTCTCGTTCAATACCGCACTCAGTGTCATCATCGAGTTTCTGGGCGGCCTTGTCTTCATTATCCTTCTCGTCAGGGGGCACGCGCGTTGATAGAAATCAGCCAAGTCAGCAAATCCTATAACAGCACACTTGTCGTCGATGACGTGACCCTGAAATTACCTGCTTGCGGCATAACCTCGATCATCGGGCCGAATGGGGCAGGAAAATCGACGCTGCTCTCGATGGTGAGCCGTCTCCTGCCAATGGACAAGGGTCGTGTGACCGTAGACGGACTCGATGTTTCAACGACATCCGGTGATGTGTTGGCAAAACGCCTTTCGATCCTACGACAGGAAAATGCGATTAATTCCCGCCTGACCGTGCGCGACCTCGTAACCTTCGGTCGTTATCCCTATTCTAAAGGCCGCCCGAATAGTGAAGACCGCAATCATGTCGAGCAGGCCATCGGCTATCTCGGTCTTGAATATCTAAGCGGACGCTTTCTGGATGAACTTTCGGGCGGACAGCGCCAGCGTGCATTCGTAGCAATGGTGCTATGCCAGGATACAGATTATGTGCTGCTGGACGAACCGCTCAACAACCTCGATATGAAGCATTCAGCTTCAATGATGAAGTTGTTGCGGCGAGCTGCAGACGAACTTGGAAAAACCGTTGTTCTGGTTCTGCACGATATCAATTTCGCATCGTGCTATTCCGACCACATAGTCGCCATGCGCCACGGCAAGGTTGTGCATCAAGGAAGCCCGGATGAACTTATTCATCCAGAAATCCTCGCTGACATTTACGAGATGGAGATTGCCGTCGAAATTATCGGCGGCAAACGCATTGGCGTTTATTATCTTTAGGCAACCGCATCCGAGGGAAACATCATTTGCAAGGCATCATAGGATGCCAGCACGGTTTCCATTTGCGCGGTATGTCCCTTGACGAAAGCATCTCCATAAACCGTCTCATCCGGATATTCGGTGATCAGCGTCAATGGCACCGTATGGCGGTCATCCACGCCGACGAGGCACGGAAACCCATTGATGATGCGGAAACCCGTTTCGCCTGCATACTGCTCGAACAGCCTGATCTGGGCATTGTTATAGGCAACCAAGCCATCAATCGCGGCCAGATGTTTCGTCACGCGGTCGATTAGTTCTTCTGCTGCCTTCTCCCAGGAGGCATGGTGGCGGATGATCAGGAAAAAGCCCTTCGGCAACGTCCACATGGCAAAGGAACGCGGCACATAACCGGACAGCGGACGCGTCCATTCATGCGATGGATAACCATGCAGGTTGACGTGCAGTTTCGCATCCGTCAGCTTTTCAGCCTCGACACGAATGGCCTTTTCGTAAAGCCCCTCGCCGCTGCGATATTCAAGATCGTCACCCAGCGCCGTATAGCGCGCGGCGTGATGCATGTGGTGCGGCTGAAGCGCACAAAGGCGCTTGTGTATCTCGTATCCGTCCGGATTTTCCTGCGGGGAGATCGTAAAATGCGCGCCTTCACGCACCGCAAGCAGGTTGGCTGCGCGCAACGCGCCAACAACACCTGTCGTTTCATTGGCATGCTGACCGGCGCTGATCATCATCGCGGCATCGCTGCCGTTGCGATAAGTCGCGCGCACCGTTCGGCCAGAGCGGGTCTTTGCCTCGAACGGCTTGCCGCCCAGTCTGGCAATTTCACGGCGGATCTGATCGGCGGAAAGCGGCGCTTGCGCCGTCTCCAGAACCTGTTCTGCCGTCAGCGCGTCATCGGTTGAAAGCGAGCGTGTCTCCACTTTGACCGACGGCTCGGCATCGCGAAAGCGGACTTCCGGCACGATCTGGCCCGGTTGCAAGCCACGATCGCCCACCGGGCGACCTGACTTCTTCTGAAAAACTTCGAGCAGCGAGAAGTAAATATCCTCGTGCATGGCTTCGGTGAGGCTCAGCGTTTCCTCATCGTAAGGCAGGCGGCGGTCGGTGATCGGCAGACTGACCGCGATGTTCAGCTCATCGAAATAAGGTTCGCCACGCTTCCAGTCATGGGCGGCGATGGCCGCGACGGTGTCATGAAACAGCTTTTCATAGGATGTCTCATAGCGCGCGCTTTCAATCTTGCCGTGCTGCGTGACGGCCAGCCAGCCGGTCGGCGACACCAGCGTTTCGCCGATGAAATCCACATGCACGCGGTTCGGCGCGAAAACCCGGCGGCTCTCGCTATGGCCATCGGCAAAGACCAGATCGACTTCATAATGAAAATCGTCTTTGCCCGAAGCCGAGAAATCTATCTCCGCTTCCGGAAGAAGTGCTGATAAAGGATAGGTCTCAAGCAGAAACCGGTTCTGTACACAGGCGTCATGACGCGGATAACGGATCGCTGCCGACTTCAGCGCCGAGCCATCAACTTCTTCCAGAAAGAAATGCAGGAGCGGCTTATAAGCCGAGCGCAGCCGTACCTCGACGCCTGCCTCGCGCAGCGTCGTTTCCGCGGCAAAGCGGCTCGGCTGGTCATCGAACAGCCATGCGTCCACCTTCGCGCCGCGCATTTCCGGTTTCAGGAAGCGTTCGACAAGCGCATGAATGGTGCGCGGATAGGTTTTCTCAAAAAGCACGCTCATCGGGAAGTCCTGCCGGTTGGATCGAGGCTGTCGCGCAGCCAGTCGCCAAGAAGATTGAGACCAAGCACCGTGAACAGAATGGCGAGGCCCGGGAAAATGCTCACCCACCATGCAGTCTGGAGATAAGTGCGACCATCGGCCAGCATGCCGCCCCAGCTTGGAATGGTCGGATCGACACCGAGGCCGAGGAAGGTCAGGCTCGATTCCAGCAGGATATTATTGGCGACATTGAGCGTCATCAGCACGATGACCGGACCAAGCAGGTTCGGCAGCAGGTGCTGGAAGATGATGCGCCAGTCCTTCACGCCGATGGCCCGGGCTGACAGGATGAACTCGCGCTCGCGTAACGACAACACCGAGCCGCGCACCAGTCGCGCATATTGCACGCATTGCGAGACGATCAGCAAAATGATGGTGTTGAAAAGCCCGCCACCCAGAATGGCCATCACAGTGATGGCAAGCAATATGAAGGGCATGGCCAGCTGCACATCGACAAAGCGCATCAGCGCCATATCCCAGAAGCCGCGATAATAGCCGGCGACGAGACCCATGATGGTGCCGATAAGAACGGAGCCGATCACCGAGACAAAACCGACAAACAGCGAAATCTTGCCGCCGGTGATGACACGCGCCAGCACATCGCGGCCCAGCGGATCGGTGCCGAAAATATGGGCCTGATTGACAAATGGCGGTGTCAGGCGCGCCAGGAGATCGATCTTGTTGGCGCCGCCCGGAAACAGATAGCCGGAGAAAATCACCGCCAGACAAATGCAGCCGGTCAGCACAACGCCGACGATGAATTCGAGGCTCGCAAAACGCGAAAACAGAACGGATGAGGTCTTGGTTGCCATGGGTCCTACTCCGTGCGGATACGCGGATCGACAAGGCCATAAGCGATGTCCACGAGAAGATTGACGCCGATGATCAGCATGGAAAGGATCGCGATGGTGGCCTGCAGGACAGGATAATCGCGCCCGGCCACCGCGTCGAAGGCAAGTGTGCCCATGCCCGGCCAGTTGAACACGCGTTCCACCACGACGATACCACCGAGAAGACCGCCGAACTGAAGCCCGAGATAGGTGATCAACGGAATGGCGCAATTGCGCAGCGCATGCTTGTAGAGAACCTTGTTCTCGCTCAACCCCTTGGCGCGCGCCACCATAATATATTGCGATTGCAGCGTCTCCAGCATCGCCGTGCGCACAAGACGAACATTGGTTGCAGTCAGGATGACGCCCATGGTGAGCGCGGGCATGATGAAGCTTGCAATGCCGCTCATGCCGCTTGGCGGTAGCCATTGCAGCGAGATGCCGAACAGCAGCACCAGCATGGTCGCCAGCCAGAAATTCGGAAAGGACAGGCCCACCAGCGAGCAGATGCGGATCAGCTGATCGGCCCATTTTCCACGCGACACCGCAGCCTTGATACCGAGTGGAACGGAAATCACGATAGAAACGAACAGCGAGGCGAAGGCCAGCATCAGCGTGGCGGGCAGAGCGCCAGCAACGAGCGTGGAAACCGGCGTTCCACCGAGGAAACTGCGTCCCAGATCCATCGTGAACAGTCCCTTGAGGAACTGCCAATACTGAACGAAGAACGGCTGGTTGAGGCCAAGCCCTTCACGGATACGCGCGAGATCGGCTTCGGTAATGCTGCCTGCGCCTTGCGTCAGCATCAATGCCGGATCGCCTGTCAGGCGAACCGCGAAAGCGACGAGCAGCGTCATCGCGACAAGCACGAACAACGCCTGCAAAATTCGTTTGATCAGAAATCCGGCCACCAGTGCGCCTCCGAGATGCTGCGGCAAGCCGGATATGACCGGCTTGCCGTATTGTCATTCTTGCTTACTCGACAGTGACGTCCGTGAGACGCAAACGGCTGTCGGGAACCGGCACGAAGTTCTTCACGCGCTTGTTGACGCCGAAGATTGCCTTGAGATTGTAAAGCGGCATTTCGAGTGCACGGTCGGCAGCGTAAACCGCGATTTCCTGCAAGAGCTTTTCGCGCTCGCCGCGATCAATAACCGAGCGCTGCGCTTCCAGCATCTTGTCGAGCTTTTCGTCCTTGTCGTACGGGTTCCACTTCTCGCCGGAATGGTACATGGAATAGGCGGTGTTATCGTAGTCGAAGGTCCAGCCGCCCCAGGCCTGCTGGAACATGGCGCCGGTCTTGCCCTGCGGGATGATATCGTTCAGCAAAACATTGGTGTCATAAGGCTTGATGGTGGCATTGACGCCGACCATTTGCAGGAAGCTTGCGATAGCCTGCGCCACTTCATTGAAGCTTGCATCTTGACCGCGCACATCGATCTGCACGGTTGCGCCAGGCTTGACGCCCGCTTCTTCGAGCAGTTTCTTCGCGCCTTCCGGATCGTAAGGCAGCGGCTTCATGTTCGGGTCGAAGCCGAAGGACAGCGAACCCTGGAAACTTGCAATCGGCTCGGCCTGACCTGCCAGAATGGACTGGATGATCGCATCGCGGTCAACCGCCATGATCAGCGCCTTGCGAACGCGCTCGTCCTTGGTGATGCCATCAGCCGTGTTGAAGCGCAGGGCATAGACAGTTGGACCCGATGCAGTGACAAGCTCCAGCTTCGGATCGCCCTGAATGGTCGGGATCATACCAATCGGAATGGTCGGCGGGATGACCAGATCGACGCGACCGGCCTGAAGTTCGGCAACGGCGGTCGAAGGCTCGGTGATGAAGCGATATTCCAGTTCGGAAAGTTTCGGCGCACCGCCCCAATGATCAGCGAAAGCCTCAAGCTTGATGCTCACCTTCGGTTCATAGGACGCGAATTTGAATGGCCCGGTACCGACCGGATGCGTGTTGAAATAATCGTCGCCTTTTTCCTGAATGTATTTTGGCGGAACGATCATGCCACCATAACCGGCCAGCTTGGTGATGAGAACAGGGTCCGGTGCCTTCAAATGAAAATCGACGGTCTTGTCGTCTATAACTTCCACTTTCTCGATGGCGATATAGTTCGAACGCTGCGGGCCTTTCGCGCCCTCGTCACCGAGCAGGCGATCAAAGGTGAACTTGACGGCTTCGGCGTTGAACGGCTCGCCATTATGGAACTTGACGTTCTCGCGCAGATGGAAGCGGATGCGCTTGCCTTCGTCTAGCTCGTCCCACGAGGTTGCGAGGGCCGGAACGATCTTGAGGTCCGGTCCGCGATAGACCAGACCGTCGAAAATATTGGTGGCGACAGAAGCCCAGTTGACGAGGAAAGTGTCGATCGGGTCCCAGCTGCCTGGGTCCTGCGGCGACGAAACGGTCAGCTTTCCGGCAGCGAAAGCCGGAGCAGATACAAACACTGCCGCCGAGAGAGCGGAAGCCATGAGAACGGCTTTAAGTGTTTTCCTTATCATTGTTTTTCCCCTTTGGGTTTCTGTTGAACTTTATGCGTCAGGCAGTTTCGGCCACAAAATGCCCGGTTGCGACCTCGCGATGGCGATAGATCGGCGGCTTGTCATCAATCCGGCGCGTCGTGCTTGGAATTTCACCTTCCAGTGCGGAACGGTTGGTGCGCGCAGCGGGATCGGCAATCGGCACCGCCGAGAGAAGCCGCTTCGTGTAGTCATGCGACGGCGTTTCGAAAACCTGCTGCCGCGAGCCGAGTTCCATGATCTGGCCGAGATAGAGAACGGCCACGCGGTGGCTCATCTTTTCGACTACCGCCATGTCATGGCTGATGAAGAGATAAGCGAGATCCTGCTCTTTCTGGAGGTCCATGAACAGGTTGATAACCTGCGCCTGAATGGAAACATCAAGCGCCGACAGAGCTTCATCGGCAATAATGAGCTTCGGCTTGGAGGCAAGCGCACGCGCAATGCAGACGCGCTGGCGCTGACCGCCGGAAAATTCGTGCGGATAGCGCTTGGCATGTTCCGGGCCGAGACCAACCCGCTCCAGCAATTCTGCCACGCGCGCATTGATCGCCTTACTATTGTCGAGAAGGCCATGCGTGCGGATCGGTTCTGCAATGGAAAAGCCAACCGTCTTGCGCGGATCAAGCGATGCAAACGGGTCCTGGAAAATATACTGCACTTCGCGGCGCATGGCATATCGCTCGGCAGCACTCATGGCCGAATAGGCCTTGCCGTTGAAGCGAATATCGCCGGAAAGCGGCGTCTGCAATTGCTGGATGGTGCGCCCTATGGTCGATTTTCCCGAACCGGATTCACCGACCAGCGCCAGCGTTTCGCCCGGATAGATATCGAATGCGACCTTCGACACAGCGTTGCAGACATGCGTGACCTTCCCGAACAGGTTCTTCTTGATCGGAAAGCGTACATAAAGATCGTCTACGGAAAGCAACGGCTTGTCGCCATAACGCGCCGTGTCCTGAATGCGCTCCTCGCCCGTCAAAACCGGCATGCCGTCACGCATGGTCATGACCGGCATCCGCTTGGGAAAGGCTTCGCCCGTCATGCTGCCAAGCTTCGGCACTGCCGACAGTAGCGTCTTGGTATAGGCATGTTGCGGCTTCGAAAAAATCTGCCCAACCGGGCCTTCCTCGACCTTCTTGCCCTTCCACATGACGACCACATCGTCAGCCATTTCCGCCACCACGCCCATATCGTGCGTGATGAAAATCACAGCCATTTCAAGTTCTTGCTGCAAATCCCTGATAATGTGCAGTATCTGGGCCTGAATGGTCACATCGAGTGCGGTCGTTGGTTCGTCGGCGATCAGCAGTTTCGGGCGGCAGGCAAGCGCCATGGCGATCATGACGCGCTGGCGCATCCCGCCAGAAAGCTGGTGCGGATAGCGCTTCAGCAGCCCTTCCGCATCCGGCAGCCGCACCATTTCCAGAAGCCGCCTACCCTCGGCAAGCGCCGCCTGCTGGGTCATGCCCTCATGCAGCATCAGCACTTCGGATAGCTGGTTGCCGATAGTGAAAACGGGATTGAGCGACGTCATCGGTTCCTGGAAGATCATGGCGATCTCCTTGCCGCGAATGCCGCGCATCGTCTTTTGATCGGCTTTCAGCAGATCGCGTTCGCCAAACAGAATCCGGCCAGACGGGAATTTCGCGCCGCTCATATCGGCAAGCCGCATGATGGAAAGCGACGTGATGGACTTGCCCGAACCGGACTCTCCGACCACAGCCAGCGTGCGACCCGGATGTACCGAGAAACTCAGATCGTCAACGACACGGCTCGCGCCAAATTCGACACTGAGGCCATCAACGGTCAGCAGAGGCTTTGAAACTCGTTCGCTCAACTCGGTTCCGCTCAAACTTCCAACCCTCTTAAAGTGTGATGGCAGACCGCGTGGCCTGATTGAATGCACCGGACATGAAACGCAAAAGGGCAGCCACTTCCGAAAGCGCTTCTTCAGACGGGCGCGCATTGGCGGTGGAATCAACCAGAAGGCGTTCGCGAATCTGCGCATAGCGCGCGCAGGCTTCTGCTCCTTTGGCGGTGATCTTCACCGTCTTTTCCTTCGCTGCCTTGCCGGTGGTCAGCAGACCGGCATTTTCAAGCTTGCGGATGGCATACGTCGCAATATGCGTATCTTCAATATCGAGAACAAGGCAGATATCGGCAAGCTTCTTCTCGCGATCACGATGACGGATCGAATGAAGAATCAGCACTTCGATGGGAGAGAGCCCCGGCAATCCTGCTGCAGCCATGCAGCGAACCATCCAGCGCGAAAACGCGTGCGATGCGAGAATGAGGCCATATTCAACCTCGGACATACCCGGCGAACCGCCTTCAGCAAGATGCGCAGACGATACAATGGGACCTATTGAGGCAACGGGGCGCAGATGCCTGGGCAACGCGACTTCATTGAAGTTTGTTTCCCGGGGCTCGGAAGACGCCGCTACAGTTTCTTCACCGTCCCTGTTCTTCCGCATTCTTGCTGCTCCCTTATTTATGTGTATTTTATGTCACCATCTTATCGACATTTTGTCAATAAAGTGGAACTATGAAATCCTGAAAAGATTTCGAAATGCACCAGTAGTGCTGTGTGAGGGAGCCAATAATGAGCGGAACAGGACGCGGAGTATGGGATTTCTGGATCGATCGCGGCGGCACGTTTACCGATGTCATCGGGTGCGATCCACAGGGCCAGCTCCATGCCCGTAAGGTTCTCTCCGAAAACCCGTCTGCCTATAAGGATGCCGCCGTACACGGCATTCGCCTGCATCTTGGCCTCCAGACCGGCGAAGCGGTTCCCGCCGGAATTATCGGCGAAGTTCGCATGGGCACGACGGTCGCGACCAACGCGCTTTTGGAGCGCAAGGGCGAGCGGCTGGCCCTTGTCACCACCAAGGGTTTTCGCGATGCGCTGCGCATTGGCTATCAGGAGCGCAAGAACATCTTTGCGACCGAAATCATCAAGCCGGAAGCGCTTTATGAAAAGGTCGTGGAACTGAACGAACGCGTTCAGGCAGACGGCACGGTCGAAACGGCGCTCGATCCCGCCGAGGCGGAGGCCGTACTGGCTGTACTGAAGGAACAGGGCTACAAATCCGTCGCCATCGCGCTCATGCATGCTTATAAGTTCCCTGCACATGAGGCTGAAATTGCTCGCATTGCGCGCAGTCTCGACTTTGAACAGGTCTCCGTCAGCCATGAAGTTTCGCCACTGATCAAGCTGGTCGGTCGTGGCGACACCACCGTCGTCGATGCCTATCTGTCGCCGGTTCTTCGCCGCTATGTTGCGCAGGTCTCCAACGAGCTGGATGTCGAGCGCACCGACGCGCGCGTCATGTTCATGATGTCGTCTGGCGGTCTCACCGCAGCCGATCTATTTCAGGGCAAGGATGCAATCCTCTCCGGCCCGGCAGGCGGTGTCGTCGGCCTCGCCCGCACCGGCGAAACGGCTGGTTTCCCGAAAGTCATCGGCTTTGACATGGGTGGCACCTCCACGGACGTCGCGCATTTCGACGGCGAATATGAACGCGCTTTTGAAACGGAAGTTGCCGGTGTGCGTGTGCGCGCGCCGATGATGCTGATCCACACCGTTGCCGCAGGTGGCGGTTCGATCCTGCATTACGATGCCGGGCGTTTCCGTGTCGGACCGGATTCGGCGGGCGCCAATCCCGGTCCAGCCTGCTATCGCAACGGCGGACCGCTCGCCGTCACCGATGCCAATGTCATGCTGGGCAAGCTTCTGCCGGAATTTTTCCCGGCAATCTTTGGCCCCGACCAGAACCAGCCGCTGGATGTGGAGCGGGTGCGTGAACGCTTCGCCGCGCTGGCAACTGAAATCGGCGATGGCCGTTCGCCGGAAGCCGTTGCCGATGGTTTCATCCGCATTGCGGTTGCCAATATGGTGGAGGCCATCAAGAAAATTTCCGTCCAGCGCGGCTATGATGTGACGCGCTACGCGCTCAACTGCTTTGGCGGCGCGGGCGGCCAGCACGCCTGCCTCGTGGCCGACGCGCTCGGCATGAAGAATATTCTCCTTCATCCCATGTCCGGCCTGCTGTCCGCCTATGGCATGGGCCTGGCCGATATTCGCGCCACGCGCCAAAAGGCGCTTGGCGTCGCGCTCGATTCAGCAGCGCCTTCAGCCTTGAAAGAACTGGGTGAAGAACTGGCGCAGGAATGCGTTGCCGAACTTCTGACCCAGGGCATAGAGGCTAAAGCCGTGCAGCGTCATCTGCGCGCCCACATCCGCTATGCGGGCACTGACACGGTGCTGTCCGTTGAAGCCACGTTCCCAGCAGAGGACAATGCCGACCGTCTTCGCGCCGAGTTCGAGGCCGCCCATAAGCGCCGTTTCGGCTTCATTGCGGAAAACAAGGCTCTCGTTATCGACGCTGTGGAAGTTGAAGCCGTTGGCGGAGGTGCTGGCGAAACCGAAAGCGCTCAGTCGCTCGACAGTGACCTGGAAGCGGCAACCGCCAAGCGGACCAGCTTCTTCTCGCAAGGCACGTTGCACGATGCGGGCGTCGTCTTGCGTGAGCAGATGCAGCGCGGCCAGACCGTCACCGGCCCGGCGATCATCATCGAGAAAAACCAGACCATCGTCATCGAAGATGGCTGGCAGGCTCGCCTGACCGCGCATGACCATGTGGTGCTGACGCGCATCAAGGCGCTGCCCGCCCGCACGGCCATCGGCACCGAAGCCGACCCGGTCATGCTGGAGATTTTCAACAATCTCTTCATGTCCATTGCCGAGCAGATGGGCGTGACGCTTCAAAACACCGCCTATTCGGTGAACATCAAGGAACGTCTCGACTTTTCCTGCGCAGTTTTCGACGCGGCAGGCAATCTCGTCGCCAATGCGCCGCATATGCCGGTGCATCTGGGTTCCATGGATGCATCCGTCGCCACCGCCATCCGCGAAAACAGCGACATCAAGCCGGGCGATGTGTTCCTCATCAACGCGCCTTATAATGGCGGCACCCACCTGCCTGACCTCACCGTCTGCACGCCGGTTTTCGATGACGACAATCGCGAAATCCGCTTCTGGGTTGCAAGCCGTGGTCACCATGCGGATATTGGCGGCATCGCGCCGGGTTCCATGTCGCCGCGTGCGGTCAATATCGAGCAGGAAGGCGTCTATATCGACAATTTCAAGCTGGTGGATCGCGGCACCTTCCGCGAGGAAGCGCTCGCCGCTCTGCTGACGGGGGCGACCTACCCTGTTCGCAACCTGACGCAGAACGTCAACGACCTGAAGGCGCAGATCGCCGCCAACGAAAAGGGCGTCGCCGAGCTAAAAAAGATGATCGGTCTTTTCGGCGAGGATGTTGTGAAAGCCTATATGGGCCATGTTCAGGACAATGCCGCCGAAAGCGTGCGCCGTGTGCTCGACAAGCTGCCGGACGGCCATTTCACCTATGAGATGGATCAGGGCTGCCAAATTGAGGTGCGCGTCACGATCGACAAGGAAAAGCGCGAAGCGACGGTCGATTTCACCGGCACGTCGGAACAACGTTCCGACAATTTCAACGCACCGGAACCCGTGACCCGCGCAGCTGTGCTTTATGTCTTCCGCGTGCTGGTCGAGGGCGACATTCCAATGAATGCGGGCTGCCTGCGACCGATCAAGATCGTTGTGCCGGAAGGCTCAATGCTCTCGCCGCAATATCCGGCGGCGGTCGTGGCGGGCAATGTCGAGGTCAGTCAGGCTGTCACCAACTGCCTGTTCGGCGCGACCAAGGCCATGGCCGCAGCGCAAGGCACGATGAATAATCTGACCTTCGGCAATGACGAATATCAGTATTACGAAACCATCTGCTCCGGCGCGCCCGCCGGTCCCGGTTTCAACGGTGCCGATGCCGTGCACACCCACATGACCAATTCGCGCCTGACCGACCCGGAAATTCTGGAAACCCGTTTCCCGGTGTTGCTGGAAGACTTCCACATCAGAAAAGACTCCGGCGGCAAGGGCAAATGGCATGCGGGCGATGGCACCAAGCGCACGATCCGTGCACTTAAGACACTCGATTTCGCCATTCTCTCAGGGCATCGCCGCGTAGCGCCCTTCGGCCTTGAAGGCGGCGAATCCGGTCAAACCGGTCGCAATGAAGTACGGCGAAAGGACGGCTCCATCGAAGTGCTCGGCAACTGCGACCAGACCGTTCTGGAAGCAGGTGAAGCCTTCACCGTCATCACACCAACCGGTGGCGGTTACGGCAAACCCTAGTAGTTGGCCTGCCCACCGACACGCAAAGCGCCGCCAGCTGAAATTCTGGCGGCGCCTTGCGTTCAACCGGCATCGGTTGGTTAAAGTCGTCTCATAGTGACTGAGGGCGAGTGAATGCTTTCTCCACCCTTCCGATCCGGACTAAAAGGCGTTAGAATTATTCACTCAGATTATTCAAACAATTAGTAATCAATCCTAATAATTGCGGCGTAATGGTCGTTTTGGACGCATCTTTAGAATTAAATTTCTGCGATCAATAGAACATCAACCAGTTCACGGATACCGAAAATGAAATTCGCTCAGATCATCGCTACCGCAGGCATCATTCAGGCAGCTCTCTTCACCGGCGCAATGGCTGGAGAAAATCTCGACGCCATCAAGTCGGCGGGCGTTTTAAAGATCGGCACTGAAGGCACCTACGCGCCGTTCACCTACCACGACAAGGACAACAAGCTTGTCGGCTTCGACGTGGAGATTGGTGAAGCCGTTGCCGCCAAGCTCGGCGTAAAGCCGGAATTCGTTGAAGGCAAATGGGACGGGCTCATCGCTGGGCTTGATTCCAAACGCTATGATGCCGTTATCAACCAGGTAGGCATTACCGAAGAGCGTCAGAAGAAGTTCAACTTCTCCAACCCCTATATCGTTTCCAAGGTCGTTCTGATCGTCAACGACAAGGACGATACGATCAAGGATTTTGCTGACCTTAAGGGCAAGAAGTCAGCACAGTCGCTCACCAGCAATTACGGCAAGCTCGCGAAGGAAGCTGGCGCTGAACTCGTAGCCACAGATGGTTTCGACCAGTCGATCCAGCTTGTTCTGACAGGCCGTGCGGATGCGACCCTTAATGACAGCCTGTCTTTCCTCGACTTCAAAAAGCACCAGCCTAAGGCTCCGGTTAAGGTTGTGGCCGAGAAAGAAAATGCCGACGCGTCGGGCATCATCGTCCGCAAGGGCGACGATGATCTCGTTACGGCGATCAACAAGGCTCTCGACGAAATTAAAGCCGACGGCACCTACGACAAAATTTCACAGAAGTATTTCGGTCAGGACGTTTCCAAGTAAGCGTTTTTCCTGGTTTACAAGACGAAGCCGGAAGCCACTTCCGGCTTCGTTTTATTGTGATTGTGAAAAACTATTCCCAAGACATGAATGTCAGACTGTATAAGATAAGGACGCGCAGGCTCATCAGCGCAAGTTCATTTCAGTCTGACTTTATGCATTATTGAGGAGCCGAAAACCGTGCCCGATTGGCTTCAACTGATGGTGGAATCCCTGCCGACTCTTTTGTGGGCTGGCTTGATTTTCACCATTCCCCTCACCCTTCTGTCCTTTGCATTCGGCCTGACATTAGGGCTCCTGACCGCGCTCGTGCGCTTGTTCGCTCCGCTCTGGCTTTCATCTATTGCACGCTTCTATGTCTGGATATTTCGCGGCACCCCCCTGCTTGTGCAGTTGTTCGTAATCTTTTACGGCCTGCCAAGCGCCGGCATCTATCTCGATGCATTTCCAGCAGCCGTAATTGGTTTCTCTCTCAGCGTTGGTGCTTATAGTTCGGAGATTATCCGGGCGGTCATATCCGCCGTTCCGAAAGGTCAATGGGAAGCCGCATATTCCATTGGTATGAGCTGGCGTCAGGCACTTGCGCGCACCATTCTGCCACAGGCAACCCGCACCGCAGTACCACCGCTCTCCAATTCCTTCATTTCTTTGGTAAAGGATACGTCGCTTGCAGCCGCCATCACCGTGCCGGAGCTTTTCCAGTCCGCGCAACGTATCGTCGCGACCACTTACGAACCTCTCATCCTCTATATCGAAGCAGCCTTGATCTATCTCGTGATGAGTTCCGTACTCTCAGCGCTGCAAGTGCGCCTTGAAAAACGCTTCGGGCGTTATGGCGGCACACTGGAGACAAACGCATGATCGAGCTGCAACACATCGTAAAGCGCTTTGACGACGCTGTGATCCTTAATGATATCAACGTTGCGATTGCCGAGGGCACAGTAACAGCACTGGTCGGTCCATCCGGCGGAGGCAAAAGCACGTTGCTGCGTTGCATAAACCTGCTGGAGATTCCGACGTCGGGCACTCTGGTTTTGGGTGGCCAGAGTCTCAGCTTCGAGCCTGACCGTAAGCCGAGCTGGCAGGCAATCCAATCAATCCGCCGCCAGACAGGCATGGTGTTTCAGAACTTCCAGCTCTTTCCTCACCAGACCGCGATCCAGAATGTGATGGAAGGCCTCGTTACGGTTCTGAAATGGCCGAAGGACAAGGCAAAAGAACGTGCGATGGAATTGCTCACAAAGGTAGGGATGGCGCATAAAGCGGATGCTTGGCCTTCAACGCTCTCTGGTGGCCAGCAACAGCGTATCGCGATTGCACGTGCACTGGCACCATCCCCGCGTGTTCTGTTATGCGATGAGCCCACCTCGGCCCTTGACCCCGAACTCGCCTCCGAAGTCGTTGATGTTCTGAGCAAACTTGCAAAGGAAGGCACCACCATGGTGATCGCGACACACGACCTGCGGCTCGCTTCCAAAATTGCAAAGAACGTCGTCTTTCTCGAGTCGGGCAATATCGTTGAAACGGGCTCCGCACACGAGGTTTTCACGCGGCCTACGCGTGAGCGCACAAAACAATTCGTTGCGACAATCAACGCAGCCCATACTTACGACATCTAATCTGCAGACATATCGTCTCCTTAAGGGCTTTCGCCACCAGCGAAAGCCCTCGGGCGCGCCGTTGGCTCAAATTTCATACGTGCATTCAAAATTTTCCGGCGGCTCTCGACAGCCTGCCCCTTGGTAAAACAGAAAACCACTGTTACATTATGCACAACGTAGAAATTGAAGCGCCTTGCTTGCGTCCTGACAGGTTCGCGCGGCGCCATAAGGACAAGAACCTTGAAGAACCCCGACGAGCGCACCGCCGAAATGGTGCATCAAGGGGCGTCCGGCGGACAATCGGGCAATTCGCAGGCCCGGAATCCGCCCGATAACGGCAAGCGCAGACCGCGCAAGAAAGCCGTTACAGATATCGGCAATGCCCGTAGTGCATCCGATTCAGGACGCTCAAAGCCACAGGACGAGACCGAAGGCACGAATTCGCAGAGCCAGCGTAAACGCGCACGTCGGCGTCGGCGCGGTAAGTCTGTGCCGGCTGTTGAAGCTTCTGCGCAAAAGCCCGAGGCTGCAGAAACAGCGAACAACCAACAGCGATCTTCCGGAAAAATCTCGAATCGCCGCCGCCGCGCTCGTAAAAAGAAGCAGTCACGACAACAGGGTGCGCAAACGCCGCTGGTAGCTGAAGCTGCGTTGAAGTCTACGCATAATGTCGCGCGCCCGGAAAGCCAACATGCATCGACGCCGAACAAGCGTAAGGGCGGCAATGGCCAAATGCCCCGCGCTGCTAATGGCGCGCATCACGAAAAGGGCGACGCTCCACTTTATGCGGCTTTGGATCTTGGCACAAATAATTGCCGCCTGCTGGTTGCGTCGCCGACGCGGCCGGGCCAATTCCGCGTTGTGGATGCATTTTCACGCATCGTACGATTGGGAGAAGGCTTGAGTGCCACTGGCCAGCTTAGCGAAAATGCGATGGATCGTGCCGTTGAAGCACTGAAGATTTGCCGTGACAAACTTGCAGGAAAGAAAATCAGACGTTCGCGACTGATAGCCACCGAAGCCTGCCGTTCGGCTTCGAATGGCGAAGCATTTTTGGCACGGGTTCTGGCGGAAACCGGACTTGAACTGGAGATCGTAGACCGGCAGACGGAAGCCCGGCTCGCTGTCTCAGGCTGCGGTACACTGGTTACCCGCGAAACGGATGCCGTCGTGTTGTTCGATATTGGTGGCGGCTCTTCTGAAATTGCGCTGATTGATGTTTCCCGTCGCCGTTCTCCTCGTCTGGCAGAGCATATCATGGCCTGGACGTCTCTTCCTGTCGGCGTGGTGACGCTGGCAGAACGTTTCGGCGGACGCAATGTCACGCAGGAAAGTTTCGATTCCATGGTTTCGCATGTGACCGATCTGCTTGCGCAATTTGCCGAGCGGCAGTGTCTCGGAAATCTGACTGCCAGTCCACGTTTCCACCTGCTGGGTACATCTGGAACCGTAACCACGCTCGCTGGAATTCATCTCGGCCTCGACCGCTACGATCGGCGCCGGGTCGATGGCATGTGGATGGGTGCCGACGATGTGACGCAAATGACCAACCGTCTTCTCTCATGGGATTTTGACGCTCGTGTAGCCAACCCGTGTATTGGCGCAGATCGCGCCGATCTGGTATTGGCAGGCTGTGCTATTCTCGATGCGATACGCAAAGTATGGCCCAGCGAAAAACTACTAGTTGCCGATCGTGGTTTGCGTGAAGGCATTTTGACCGAACTGATGTCGCGCGACGGCGCATGGCGGCACAATCGCGCGACAGGCGCTAGAAACAGGCACTGAAAATGAGCAAGGCAGGCGGAAACAAGGGTGGAGTAAAAACTGGCGGTCGCGGTGGCGCGGGCTCCAGCAATCTGCAGGTACGTGTGAAGAAAAAAGCAGGCACGATCAAGGAATCGTCACGCCGCTGGCTGCAGCGCCATTTGAACGACCCGTATGTTCATAAATCCAAGCAGGACGGATATCGTTCGCGCGCAGCCTACAAGCTCATTGAAATCAATGATCGTTATGATCTGCTCAAGAAGGGCCAGAAGATCATCGATCTTGGCGCTGCGCCTGGCGGCTGGTCGCAGATCGCGGCCAAGATTGTCGGTTCAACCGACGAGAATCCGCACGTCGTTGGCATCGACTACCTTCACGTCGACCCCCTGCCCGGCGTTGTCTTGCTGGAAATGGATTTTCTCGATGATGAGGCGCCACAAAAACTGATGGATGCGCTCGGTGACAAGCCCGATTTAGTTATTTCCGACATGGCTGCCCCGACGACTGGCCACCGCAGGACTGATCATCTGCGTACCGTGCATCTGTGTGAAGTCGCCGCTGATTTTGCCATTTCGGTTTTGAAGCCGGGCGGGCATTTTCTCACCAAGACATTCCAGGGTGGCACGGAAAATGAACTACTAGCTCTGCTGAAGCAGAAGTTCCGCTCTGTGCATCATGTCAAACCACCTGCATCACGCGCGGAATCGGTCGAGCTTTATCTACTCGCCCGCGATTTCAAAGGCTGAAGCTTATTTTCCGGCTGAGGTGCTCGCGGCTTCGATGGCTGCGGGCTCCTTACCGTGATGTTTCACGACTGTTGGCGCAGACAGTTCCTTGCCTGCATCAGGTGCGAGCCGCGCAAACCAGAGAAAAGCCAGAGCGGAAACGGCAGCAACCACAAAGAAGCCGATGTGGAAGTCCACCAATTCGAGATGGGCTCCGCGTAACGACGTACTGATTTCCAGAATACCACCTGCCAATGCCACACCGATAGCAATGGAAACCTGCTGCGCCACTGCCGTGATGGGCGTCGCCTGACTGGTCTTTTCATCGGGGATTTCGGCGAAAGCCAGCGCATTGACACCAGTGAAAAACAACGAACGCGCAAAGCCCCCCACCAGCAAAAAGCCGATGATGATCCAGTAAGGTGTTGTCGGTGTGAACAGGCCGTTGACGGCAATGAAGCAGGCCGAAATCAAGGACCCTGCCATCAAGGCGCGCCGGAAACCAACGCGAACAAAGATACGCTTTGCACCGAATTTCATGCTGATCGCACCGATCGCCGAAACGAAAGTCATCATACCCGATTGAAACGGTGTGAGACCAAAGCCAAGCTGAAACATCAATGGCAGCAGGAATGGAATAGCCCCAATCCCGAACCGGAAAATGCTGCCGCCGATGACTGCGGAACGAAATACCTGATTATCGAAAAGTTTCAGGTTCAGCAGCGGATCATCGGTTCTCCTCGCATGCTGAAGATAGAGAACCGTGCAGACAATACCGATTGCAAGGGTTGTAAAACCAACCGCTGGCGGCAAGGCTGGCAGGCTGACGACCGACAGTCCGAAGACAACGCCAGACATTGCGATCCCGGAAAGAAAGAAGCCCGTCCAATCAAGGCGCTTTACGATGCGCTCGTCTGTGTCCGGCAGGAACCGCGTTGCAAACCAGATACCGACGAAACCGATCGGTACATTAATCAGGAATATCCAATGCCAAGTCAGGAAAGTCGTGATGAAACCACCGACTGGTGGACCTACCAGCGGCCCGACCATTGCTGGAATCGTAAGCCACGCCATAGCTGACACAAGTTCACTGCGCGGAGTCGAACGGATAAGTACTAGACGGCCAACCGGTGTCATCATCGCACCGCCCATGCCCTGCAAAAACCGCGCAACGACGAAAGCAGTCAGTGAATTCGATGCAGCGCAGGCTACAGAACCAACCACGAATACCGCAATTGCAGCCCGGAAGACATTCTTGGCCCCGAAGCGATCCGCCATCCAGCCGCTGACGGGAATGAAAACTGCGAGCGCAACAAGGTAAGCGGTCAGTGCCAGCTTGAGCGCAATAGGGCTTGTACCGATGTCAGCAGCGATAGCAGGAAGCGACGTCGAGATGACGTTCGAATCCATCTGCTCCATGAATAGGGCTATGGCCAGTACGAGAGGAATGATGCGATTCACGGTAATATTCCGAAATGACGGATATTTAAGAGCTGACAATCCTATGTAGCGCCGCACTGATTATTGCTAGTCAGAGCAGCGTCACATTGCGGTGAATATGCGATAAAATCAGTAATTTATCGCAGTTTTGGGCCTAACTGGCTCTCTGTCGACAAAAGTCACTGAATTTCTCACGCCAGATTTCAACCGTTCACATTTGCGTAAAACAGGGTTGCGCTTCCCGTAACAGCTTGTTACATTTCGTTACAGTTTCACGAGGCTTCGAACCGGGTGGGGGGCCGCTCCGGTTCAAGGAGGTAGGAAATGAACGATATTACAAGAACCGCCATCATCTACGGGATGATGATCATTTCACTCAATACTGCGCTTGCAGTCGGCCTTCTTGGGCTTGATTTCCTGCATTAAAGCGTGCCCCTAAACAAAGTTTTTTGCCCTCCAGGCAGACATGAAAAAGAGCGTTTCCAATAAAATGGAAGCGCTCTTTTCGTTTCATACAGTCTCCGCAGTGTTGGCAAAGATTGCACTATGTGCCTCACAGTCAGAGAATTCGACCCTGACTGTTCGGGTCAAAGAAGACCGACTTGTCCAGGTTGAAGGCCAACGTGGCCGGTTGCCCCGCAGCGATGCGGGCATCTGCGCGCAGTCGTGCCACAACGTGCTTGCCGCCCAATCGCGTAACAGCAAACGTATCCGAGCCTGCGGGCTCGACAACATCTATCAGGCAATCCCCTTCCACTATCGCATTTGCATTGCGATCAGCTCCATCCGGATCTGTGAGTGCTTCAGGGCGAATACCGAAGACAATATCCTGGCCTTCATAAGCGCCTAGTCCTTGGGGCGCCGCCTTCAATGGCAGCTTCAGTGGCTCGCCTTCGCCTCGTCCGAGATTGATGGCATAGCCCGAACCGTTCTTTTCGACTCGAGCAGTTAGCAGGTTCATTGCTGGCGATCCCATGAAGTCAGCAACGAACATATTGGACGGATTATTGTAGATTTCGGCTGGCGTTCCGAATTGCTGCAAGATTCCATCCTTGAGAACGGCGATCTTAGTTGCCAGCGTCATTGCCTCGATCTGATCGTGCGTCACATAAACGATCGTAGTTTTCATCCGGCTGTGCAGCCGTTTAATCTCGGTGCGCATGTCGACACGCAGCTTGGCATCGAGGTTGGAAAGTGGTTCATCGAACAGGAAGACCTGCGGATTACGCACCAGAGCACGCCCCATGGCCACACGCTGACGTTGGCCGCCTGAAAGCTGGCTTGGTTTGCGATCCAGCAGATGGCCGATCTGCAGGATATCGGCAACTTCCTGAATGGCCTTATCGCGCTCAGTCTTCGGAACCTTACGAATTTCCATGCCGAAAGCGATATTCCCGGCAACCGTCATATTCGGATAAAGCGCATAAGACTGGAAGACCATTGCAATATCGCGCTGGGATGGATGCAGGCCGGACACCGACTTGCCATTGATGGCTATGTCACCCGATGTGATCGGCTCAAGCCCGGCGATAGTATTCAACAATGTTGACTTGCCGCAGCCAGACGGGCCCACGAGAACGAGGAAACCGCCTTCATCAACCTCGATATTGATATCCTTCAAAACCGAAACATTGCCGTAGGATTTGTAGAGATCAGATATTTTCAGAAAAGACATTGCAACTTATCCCTTTACGGCACCGGACATCAGGCCACGTACAAAATAGCGACCGGAAACGATATAGACGATCAGCGTCGGCAGAGCTGCCAAGATTGCAGCTGCGAAATGGACATTGTATTCCTTAACGCCGGTGGAGGAGGAAACCAGATTGTTGAGTGCAACCGTCATCGGTGTGGAATTCGCACCCGAGAAGGAGGCACCGAACAGAAAGTCGTTCCAGATGTTCGTGAACTGCCAGATCACCGACACAACGATGATCGGTCCTGAAGACGGTAGCAAAATACGCCAGAATATCTGGAAGAAGCTCGCTCCGTCGATCTGCGCCGCCCGCACCAGTTCTGTCGGGAAGGCTTCATAATAATTGCGGAAATAGAGCGTCGTGAAACCGATACCGTAAACCACATGCACGAGGATCAGTCCCCAAATCGTGCCCGCAATCCCCAGAAAACCAAGAACACGCGCCATCGGAATGAGCACGATCTGGAACGGAATGAAGCACGACAGCAGTAGCAAGCCAAAAAAGATGTTCGACCCGCGGAATTGCCATTTGGTCAGAACGTAACCGTTCAACGCGCCGACGATAGTCGAGATCGCAACGGCTGGAACCACCATCAGGATCGAGTTGATGAAGAACGGCTTCAGCCCGGTAGGCTGAACTCCGATCTGTGCCGTCGACCAGGCAGATAACCATGGTTCGATGGTCCATTGCTGCGGGAGGTTCAACATCCCGCCCTGGCGGATTTCTTCAAGGGGTTTGAAGGAGTTGACCAGCATCACATAGAGCGGCAGCAGATAATAGAATGCGAAGAGCAGTAGCGCAGTGTAGATCAGCGCTCGCGTCAGCTTTCCGCTGTTGATAGCATTGTCTTGCGACTGGGCGCTCATGACCGAGACCCTCCGCGAATTTCAGAATACAGATAAGGAATGATAATCGAGAAGATCATCGCCAGCATGATAATCGCCGACGATGCACCGATACCCATCTGGTTCCGTGTGAACGTATAGGAATACATGAAAGTCGCAGGTAATTCGGTGGCCTGCCCCGGACCGCCACCGGTCAGCGCAATAACAAGATCGTATGCCTTGATTGCCAGATGAGCGAGAACCACGAAAGCCGACAGGAAAACCGGACGCATCAGCGGGATAATGATGCGTCGATAGATCGTACCGGATGATGCTCCGTCAATCTGCGCTGCTTTGATGATTTCATTATCCACGCCGCGCAATCCTGCGAGGAACATTGCCATCACAAATCCGGAGGATTGCCACACAGCAGCAATCACCAGACAGTAGATTGCCATTGTATTGCTCTTGATCCAGTTGAAGGAGAAACTCTCCCAACCCCACAAATGCATTGTGTTTTCCAGACCGATACCTGGATCAAGAAACCACTTCCATGCCGTTCCAGTGACGATGAAAGATAACGCCATTGGATAAAGATAGATCGGACGTAGAACGCCTTCACCCCGGATCTTCTGGTCAAGAAGGATCGCAAGGAACAGCCCGATAACCGAACAGATAATGATGTAGAGCGATGCAAAGATCGCCAGATTGGTGATCGCACGCCACCAATGAGGCAAGGCCCACAACTTGGTGTAATTCGTAAGTCCGACGAAGCCATATGACGGCAGCATTCGGCTATTGGTTAGCGAAAGAACACCTGTATAGATGATAAAACCATAGACAAACACGAGCACTATCAGAAAGCTCGGCCCCAGAACCAGCTTTGGCACCAGTTCTTGTAATCGGTTGTTACGCTGCATATCTGCGTCACCTTGTTTACGCCACCCGGACATATGCCAAACATCAGGCGCACGTTCCGGACATCTGTTTGATCGGCATTCCAGCGCTTCTGCATTATGCGCGACCGAATGCACCCAATAAATTCAGTCTGCTGCAATTTCCGATGGAAACATGCAGGCCTTCATCATGCAATTGTTGTTTTGATTTCTGGCCACTGATGCCAGTACTTTCAGATGCTCTACCAATATCCAAAGCACCTGAGATAGAAGGCGTCCGGAAAGGACCGGACGCCTCTTTGCTGTTATTTTGCACCTTCAACAGCCGACACGAGTTCTTTGACGGCATCTTCCGAGGAAAGTTGACCGTTGAACTGGCGTGTTACGACGTCATAGATCGCATTCTTCACCGCAGCAGGGTTAGCGTAACCATGCGCCATGGAGCCCAGCATCGTGCCTTTTTCACTCGCTTCCTTTTCGTCAGCGATAGCCTTCTTGCCGCAAGCATCGAAGTCGGTATCAGGCACATCGGTACGAGCCGGAGCGGAGCCCTTCACTACGTTGAATGCCGACTGGAAAGTCGGACTTTCAATCGCCGATGCCATTTCAAGCTGTGCAGGAACCTTGTCTTCCGAGACTTTGAACATGGCAAACATATCGGAGTTGAATGTGATAGCGCCCTGGGTGCCCGGATAGCGCATGCAGACGAAGTCTTCGCCCGGCTTCTTGCCAGCCTTGACAAACTCACCCTTCGCCCAGTCGCCCATGAACTGAAGGCCGGCTTTGCCTTCAATGACCATAGCTGAAGCCAGGTTCCAGTCGCGACCGGAGAAGTTATCGTCAACATAGGAACGCAGCTTCGTCATACGATCAAAAGCCTGCTTCATCGTATCGCTGCCGAGCGTTTCGGGATCCAGATCGATGAAGGCCTTCTTGTAGAAATCTGTACCGAAAGAAAGCACTACAGCATCAAATATCGTTGCGTCCTGCCATGGCTGGCCGCCATGAGCGATCGGAGTGATGCCCTGTTCCTTGAACTTATCAAGGAGAGCGATCAGTTCATCCCAGTTGGTAGGCTCCTTGCCGCCAGCCTTGTCGAGCGCTGCCTTGTTGATCCACATCCAGTTGGTGGAGTGAACATTGACAGGAGCAGCGATCCAGTGGCCGTCATACTTGGCAAACTCCTGCAGAGGAGCCGGAATGACCTTTTCCCAACCTTCCTTGTTTGCGATCTCATCAAGATTACCAAGAGCACCCTGCTCTGCCCAATCGCGGATGTCGAAGCCGAGCATCTGCACTGCCGTCGGAGCATTTCCAGCTGTGACGCGCGCGCGCAGTACTGTCATGGCTTCCGTACCACCGCCACCGGCAACCGGCATATCGGTCCAGCTAATGCCCTTCTTTTCGAGATCCTTCTTGAGAACGTCGAGCGCGGCGGCTTCACCGCCAGCAGTCCACCAATGCAGAACTTCAACATTCTGCTTATCCTGCGCACTGGCAACAGGGGCCATTCCGGCGAGCAAAGCACAGGCGGCTGTACCCATCGCGGCGAGCTTCAAAAGTTTATGCATGTCTACCTCCCGTAGAAACAAACGAAACTAAAACTATCGGATATCTGGCTAAGCCTTTGCTTTAGCGCAGTAATCCATCTCGTCATTCCCATCCGCGCCTCTTCGGCACAGACCCGAAACCAGCTGCACCACACAACCAGTTTCTCCTACTCACTGCCGCAATACGATGCGAAAGCTTCCGCTTTCACCTGTGCCCGGCCATCCCTCACGACGCTTTTCCTGAAATCCTCCATCCCACTCATACGCCGCTTAAGCCCAATTGACAACGTTGTCTTTTAAGGATGCTAAATATCCGCAAGACAAGATGCGAACATAGGATAGGCCCAAACCCTGCCAGGGTGTCAATATCTCCCGATAGATAAAACGCGTAAAATTCAATCGATTAAAACTTCAGGTAGAGCCAGTGCCCTGAAAAACGCTTAGAAATTAAAGCATTACCACCTCAAGGGCAGCGTTTTACTTGGTGCCTCCCATCAAACCAGCACTCTACCCCCCCTCATCGACTTGAAATGTCGGGAGTATAAAATTTCCCTTATTTCACTGGACAAGCCCGCGACGAAACCCTAATTTCACGCCGCTCGCACAATGGTGTGCGGGCTTGTTCTCGGGGCGGGGTGAAACTCCCCACCGGCGGTGTGAAGCGAAAGTTTCGAGCCCGCGAGCGCCTGAAAAGATGCCGATTCGGCTTCTGTTCAGGGTCAGCAGATCCGGTGAGATGCCGGAGCCGACGGTTAAAGTCCGGATGGAAGAGAGCGAATGAGCGTTAGGATTGCGCCCTTGGGCACAATCAATGCGTTCTTTTGTGCGCCCTGATTCTAGTTTCGTGTGGAACCTATGAACCAGAGCTATCCGAACAAGACTTCCTTCAAGATCGTATTCATTCAGGCGCGTTGGCACGCCGATATTGTCGACGAAGCTCGCAAGAGCTTTATCGCGGAACTGTCCGCAAAGGCTGGCACCAATATAGAAGTCGAAGTCTTCGACGTTCCAGGCGCCTATGAAATTCCGCTCCACGCCAAAACTCTGGCCAAAACCGGCCAGTATGCTGCCATTGTCGGCGCTGCGTTCGTCGTGGATGGCGGCATCTATCGACATGATTTCGTGGCAACTGCCGTCATCAACGGCATGATGCAGGTCGGCCTAGAGACCGAAGTTCCGGTGCTCAGCGTTGTTCTGACGCCGCATCATTTCCATGAAAGCAAGGAACATCATGAATTTTTCCATGCCCACTTCAAGGTGAAGGGCGTGGAAGCAGCCAATGCGGTGTTGCAGGTCGTTAGCGAACGCAGCCGTATTGCCGCCCTTGCATAATGATGCTTCGACCGGCCTTTGCGAAAAGGCCGGTCATTCTCCTGCGATACGCTCTCGGTGGGCATAAACGTCGAATTCAACACCTCGCACCAGTGCAACAAGCGTTAGGTTGGCATCTTCCGCCGTTCGAATGGCAAGAGCTGTCGGCGCAGAGATTGCAGCCAGAACTGGCGCGCCGAACATAACTGCTTTCTGCACCATTTCGACCGAAACACGGCTAGTAATCGCGACGATCCCATTTCCCGGTGCAGTACCGGTAAGCGAGACAGCTCCGACGAGTTTATCCAATGCATTGTGCCGCCCCACGTCCTCACGTACAGCAATAAGCCCCTCGCCTGGCACATAGAACCCCGCCGCATGAACTGCATGGGTCTCAGCATTCAGTTGCTGCTCTTTCGTAAGAGACGCGACAGCCATTGAAATATCATTGGAAGAGAATTTACTATCACCTTGTTCCAAAGCCTCAAGCGACCGCAACGCATGGTCAATTGAATCTATACCACAGAGACCACACCCAACGGGACCAGCCATAAACCTGCGTCGCGCGGCAAGCCTCTGCTCGGGGCGTTCGGACAGTCTGATCTGTAGGTCTATACCCTTTTCAAAGGCTACGACATCAACCGCTTCTATCTCGGAAATATGGTCAACGATATTCTCGGTGAGCGTGAAACCGATCGCGAAGTCCTCAAGATTATCCGGCGTAGCCATCATTACGGCTTGGGTTGAACCGTTATAGCTGACCGCCACAGGCACTTCTTCCGGGACCATTCGGGTGCTTTCATGAAAGCTCGACACACGATGCGCGATACGTACAGCGCTCTGGCTAACCTTGTGGATCGTCACCTTAATCGCTCCCCTGTCATCGCATCCGTTCTCCCAGCAGTTTCATGTGGCATGAAAACAACTTTAATGTAAGTTGCCACCGGACAAGCCGTCGCGATTTGAGCGGCAAGTGAGGAAAATATGGATATTCGCCAGGTAGACGACAATTATTCAGTCTCGGGCCAGATCGAGCCCGACGACGTACGCGATATTGCAGCGGAGGGATTTCGCACAATCATTTGCAATCGGCCTGACGGCGAAGGCGGCCCTGAACAACCCGAGTTCAGCGAAATTGCACGTGTCGCCGAAAAAGCCGGGCTTGCAACTTACTACATCCCGGTTGTAGGCGGACAATTGACGCAAGAAGATGTGGATGCGATGGCAGCAGCGCTGGATGAAGCTGAGGGCCCCATTCTTGGTTACTGCCGATCGGGTGCACGCTCTACGAATATTTACGGGATCGTGCAGCAGCAAAAGCGCGGATAAAGAACGAGCGCAAGCTATGTGGGCGGTGAAGCCGCAAAGGCATTTCAACAGTCTTTGCAAACATGGCGATCACCGTCCAGAAAGCCGGGTGCGACCCGAATGAACACCGCGCGATGTATGAGCGCAATATTGGCGATAATAGCTCATACCGGTACGTGTCACAGTCGCAACAACACCGCCAAGAACGAGAAGCCATCCAATGGCCTGTGGCCAGTTGAAGCTTTCAATACCGCCGCTCAGCGCGACAATAAAGATACCAGCCCAGAGCAGAGCAGCCGTACGGCGCCAGAATAACGGGTTGAGCTCATCGAAGACAGCCTTCCACAGTGAGTGAACAAGGCAGGCGAAGAAAAGGGCAGCGGCCAGCCCGATATTGAGCAACTCGACCGGAAGCCATTGTTGCGAAGTAAGCATCGTTTCCATCATCCACTTAACCAAGATGCGTATCGAGGACCCCGTTACGGGATTTGTCTTTACGATCACTAGTACTGTTACTGTTCGTCCTATTCAGCTTTCGCTTTGTGGCCGTAACGTGTTACAAGCACGGAAAGCTCCTTCGGATAAATTCACTTATTATTGCGATCACGCGAAATATCGTGTTGAAAACACTACGCTATTCGCAGTGTTCGACTGCATTGGATGTGGCGCAACCCCTTCCAGCGATTGAGAAATTTGTGGTTCCGGCCCCTGAATATTTCACTATGGAATTTCATTCACAATCGCATCAAATAACAGCTTTGTAACAATTCGGCACAGCAAAGAGGCTCCGGCAACACCGAAGCCTCAACGTTATTCACAAGGTTGCAGTTTATTAGGTAGTCTTTACTTGCCCACCGCCCTTTTTGCTAGGAAGCCGCGAAGACGGATCCGCTGACGCTGGCGCATTGGCCGGACGCCCGAAAAGAAAGCCTTGAACCTGTTCGCAACCCTCTTCGATCACCATGCGATGCTGGTCAAAAGTTTCTATACCCTCGGCCACCACCGGGAGATCAAGGCTACGACCCAACCCGACGATGGCTCGTACAATGGCTCTCGCACTAACATCCGTTTCCATGCTGGTGATGAAACTGCGGTCGATCTTGATCTTGTCGAATGGGAAACTTTGAAGGTTACTGAGCGACGAATAGCCAGTGCCGAAATCATCCATCACGATACGGACACCCAGCTTCTTCATGCGACGCAACAGTTCGAGTGTCGTCAATCGGTCCTTCATCAATGCGGCTTCTGTTACCTCCAGCTCCAATCTCGTAGGATCCAGGCCCGTTTGTGCGAGAACCGAACTCACCGTGTCCGGCAGATTGATCAAACGGAACTGTACGGGGGAGAGGTTTACGGCGATAGTTAAATGCTTCTCCCATCCGGCGGCAGTGCGGCAGGCTTCACGCAGAACCCACTCACCGAGTGGGACAATTACCCCCGTTTCCTCAGCGATAGGAACAAAAACCTCAGGTGGTATCTGGCCACGTTCCGGATGGTTCCAACGAACCAGTGCTTCATAGCCGGTACAACTACCATCTGCTGTCGCGAACAATGGCTGATAGGCAATACTGATCTGACCGCGAACCATGGCGTGGCGCAAATCGGCCTCCATCTGGCGACGCTCTCTTATTTCGCGGTCCATTTCCGGCGAGTAGAATGCAACCATACCCCGTCCTTCTGTCTTCGCCCGATAAAGCGCAATGTCTGCCGCATGTCGGATGGCTTCTGCATCCTTGCCGTCATTCGGATACACGGCAACGCCAATGCTGACACCAACAGCAGTCGGATCGAGCACTGTATTCAGTTCTGACCGGAAGGTATCCAGAATCTTTTCGGACAGTTTCCGTGCACCCTTGGGCTGCGGAACCCCGACCTGCAGAATGATAAACTCGTCGCCGCCAATACGTGCTGCCGTGTCTATACCGTTTATGGATCGCTTCAGGATGCTGGAAACCGTCTTCAATACGCGATCACCTTCGGCATGGCCGAAAATATCGTTCACTGCTTTGAACCGGTCCAGATCAAGCGCGAGTACAGCAAAAGGCTCTCGGCTGCGGCGTGCCACTGCGTTTGCGAGACGCTCTTCAAAGAACATTCGGTTAGGTAAATCCGTGAGTGTATCATGCCGCGCCATATGCTCGATCTGACGCTGGGCCGTACGCTTTTCAGTAAGATCACGGACAGCCAGAACTTCGCAGGGACGTCCCTGATACTCAATCGTATGAACCGCGAGTTCAAAGATGCGCTCATCATTTGGAAATCTGGGTGCGGCCTCGATTGCTTCCGGGCGAGAAGCGCAGACGGGGAGCCCATCAGCCGCCAGTAACAGAGTATCCGGCGCAACACCGACAAGCGCCTTTTCACTGCGCCGCATGAGATCGGAAAACCGAGCGTTCATCTCGACTATTCCACCATCACGAACGACGGCCAGTCCGTCCAGGGTAGCGTTCGCAAATCCCTTCAAGTCTGTCATGTAACGATCTACAAATACTGCAATAATCGTTGTCAGCGCTACTATACTGACAACAGCGGCAATTGCACCGATCAGCCAGAGACGCCCTATGCCCAGCGGATCAGCAGCAGGAAGGGTCGGATTTGGAACCAGCTCGGTCGACGCAACTGCAGTAAAGTGGAGCGTGCAAACAGCAAGAATCCCCCCAACGGTCGGTAGCAAAACGCGCATCCAGCCGGCAGTGTTCATCACAAACCAGAAAGCAGCCAGCAAAAGCAGGATCGATATTATACTGCCAATCAGGATCGGTGGAAGGTCATAGTGAACATCTGCAGCTGCTCTGATTGCGCTCATACCAGTGAAATGCATTGCGGCAATCGATAGGGTTGCTGAAATGGCTGCGATCAAAACGTATTTGAACGCCTTACCATTCAGGAAGCGCACACTCAGCCAAAAGCCAAGTACAGCAATTGCCGCTGAAAGAACCGTGATCGTAAAATCGAACTCGATTGCCACGGTGCCACGATATGCAAGCATCGCCACGAAATGGGTTGCCCACACGCCCAATCCACCCGCAAGCGCGCTTATCGCCAGCCAATTGTCACGGCGGCTTTCCGTGCATTCCCGCGCGCGGACGAGCAACAGAAAGAAAGCAAACATGCTTGCAAATGAGATGGATGCAGCCAAAACCACGAAAGGTTGATCGTGCTGTACTGTTACGCATTCCAGGACTTTAAACATACCGCCCCCTGCGCCCGCCTGAAGTGCCACCATATAAAAATACAACCAGAAGCATCATTCAGACTGTGCTTTGTTCCCTGAACAAAAGTACCAATAACTATTTAAGCATTTCTGAACTATGATATATATCGGCCCACATAAGCTGACGTTGCAAGAGTGGATCAAGTACGCTTGCCAAAACGCCGTCCGACACGAGCAAGCAATATCACGGGCAAAATTCCGACTACCACGATGGCAAGCGCCGCAATGGACGCTTCCTCATAAGTCCCGCGCGCAGCCTCACCATAAAGATGCGTTGCAAAAGTTTCGACATTAAGTGGGCGCAGCAAAAGTGTTGCTGGTAATTCTTTCACACAGTCTACGAATACGAGCAGACCTGCCGCCACAATGGCTGTTCTGGATAGTGGCAGATGAACTGCACAGAATGTTTGTGTCACACCGCGCCCTAATGTGCGCGATGCATGATCCAACGACAAGGGTATGCGTTCTAATCCGGAATCAATACCACCTGCAGAAATGGCGAGAAATCGGACCACATAGGCATAGATGACCGCTGCGCCTGTCCCAATCAGTAGCAGCCCGGCAGAATATCCGAAGAAATGCGATGTGAACTGATTGACGAGATGATCAAAGCCGCCGGCGACCACCAGAATACCGATGGCGATTACAGTGCCCGGCGCCGCATATCCCATCGTCGAAAAGCGATAAGACCAGCGCGAAATTGAACCCGGAAAAAGTCGGACGGCATATGCGACAAACATTCCGCATATCAGCACCAGCGCAGTCGCGATCGAAGCCAGAGCAACGGTATTAAAAGCTTCGCCGAGCAATCGCGGGGACACACCTGCAAAACGAATACGTTTTATGGCCTCCACGACCAGATAGATTGCCGGCAGTACGAATCCGATAACTACCGGCAGTGAGCAGAGACAGAACAACCAGATCGCTTGCCCTCGTCTGACTTTCAACGGCTCGAAGCCACGCGAATGGCGGATATTGGAAGCGAAGCGCTGCTTGCGCCGTGCCCAGCGCTCGATTGAAACGAGAGCAACAACCAGAAACAGAAGGGCGAGTGCAAGTTGGGCTGCGCCAGGCAGATCGGAACGCGTTATCCAGGTCGTATAAATCGAAACGGTCAATGTGCGAACGCCCAGGAACTCGGCAGCCCCTACATCGTTCAATGTTTCCATCAAGGCCAGACTGACACCGACCGCCACGGCAGGCCGGGCAAGTGGCAATGCAACCCGCCAGAAGATGCCCTTGCGGCTTACCCCTAGAGTTCTCGCCGCTTCGATGAGGCTGGCGGATTGGGTGAGAAACATGGCTCGTGTAGGAATATAGACATAGGGATAGAGAACGAAGCCCAGCAGAATGATACACCCGGTCATCGAGCGGACGTCGGGCAATCGAAACTGACGCGGGCTTTCATATCCTAGTACGAAGCGCACAGCACCTTGCACCGGACCAATGGGATGCAGGATATCGAGATAGGCATAAGCGATAATATATGTCGGGACAGCCAATGGCAGCAGAAGCGCCCATTCCAGCACGCCTCGACCGCGAAAATCATAAGCCGTGACCAGCCATGCCATCGACGTTCCGAGGACGGCAGCGATAATGCCAACGCCGGTAAGCAAAATGACTGTTTCAAGAAAAGCCGTTGGCAGGTTGGTGGCAAACAGATGCGCCCATAGTCCGGCTGAGCCTTGTATGGCTTCCAATGCAAGAGCGAAAACCGGCAGCAAAACCAGAATTGCGACGAAAACCGAGAACCATAACCAGTTGCGCCCTGCTCTTGCGGGTCGCAAAACTCGTTTCCGCATGGCTGCAAGGACTTCCATTCGTCTCTCTATAGTGCAACGCCGGCGCATGAACTGCACCGGCGTTATTTCGCTTAACTCATCAGGCTTTTAGTTGTCGAAACCGACTTTGTCGACCAGTTCACTTGCCTGCTTACGATGGCTGACGATTTCAGACAGCGGAACGCTGTCGATCTTCAGCTCACCGAACGATTCCACGATCGGATCAAGCGGCGCACCCGGCTTTACCGGATATTCGAAATTGGCCTTGGCATAGATCTGCTGAGCCTCATCGGAAACCAGATATTCAAGCAGCTTGACTGCCGCGTCCTTGTTCGGCGCGTTCTTTGCAACAGCCGCACCACTGATGTTAACCTGAGTACCGCCAGCCTTGAAGGTTGGCAGCAGAACCTTGATGCCTTCGCCCCAAGCCTTCTGCTCGTCGCCGCCCTTGCCCGAACGCATCAGACCGACATAATAGGAATTGGCAACTGCTATGTCGCAGATACCTCCGACGATATCCTTAGCTCCGTCACGGTCCCCGCCAGCAGCTTTGCGCGCGAGGTTATCCTTGAGACCCTTGAGCCATTCTTCAGTCTTTTCTGCACCATAGTGCGCAATATAATCCGCGAAGAGAGCGGTGTTGTAAGGATGCTGGCCCGCACGGATGCAGACTTTGCCTTTCCACTTCGGATCAGAGAGGTCTTCATAATTGATCTTGTCGAGTTCCAGATCTTTGGCTGCATAGACAACGCGAGCGCGCATGGAGAGCGCGAACCAGTTATCCTTCGCGTCGCGAAGCTGCTCCGGAACGGCCTCTTTCAGCACCTTGGAATCGACAGGCTGGGTAAGGCCCTTGTCAACGAGATCGACCAGATTACCGGCGTCGACCGTCATAAGGATGTCGGCGGGCGAATTCGCACCTTCAGAGGCCACACGCTCTGCCAGACCATCCTTCAGGAACACCGTATTGACCGTAATTCCCGTGGACGACTTGAAAGAGTCGAGCAAGGGCTGAATGAGACCCGGTTCGCGTGTCGTGTAAATGTTCACTTCATCTGCGTGGGCGGCTCCTGCGAACAGCGTTACTGCGACGAGGGCGAGACCGGAACGCGCAAATTTGGACATTTTACCTCCAGATGGACATGGTTCATTTTGAATTATGAGCGGACTAATCAAGTTATACGGTGAGGCTCGCTGACGGTCAATTACCCATGCAACTCTAACGGCGTATATTTTCCATCACTTGGGGAAAATGAGCGCCTTATCCCAATGTGGGCATAAAAAAATATCGGTCGCAGAGGCCGGAAGCCTCAATTCTGTACGCACCCGCAACAACGGCGCAGCATCAGTCACCCGTACAACCAATTCTTCGATTTCACCGAGAAACGTTCGTGATTCAATATGTCCATGCAGCACAGCTTCGTTGGATTCAGCATCGGACAGAATCGAGAAGTCTCGCGGACGCAGATAAACAAACGCTTCGGCATTTGGTTCAAGCTGTTCAGCCAGAGCAAGCTCTCCAAAGGGAGTAGCCAGTTTACCGTCTTCAGCTTTGCCCGATATCATATTGAAGTCGCAGAAAAAATCTGCGGCATAACGGTTCGTTGGTCGGTCATGGAGTTCGCGTGCCGGACCGCTTTGAACTATCTTGCCGGAGCGCATCAACACCACACTATCCCCAGTCGACAATGCTTCTTCTGCTTCGTGCGTTACGATAATCGCTGTCGTTCCAAGTTCCCTTAACAAAGCCACCGTCTCACGGCGAACCCGGGCACGCAGACCTCTGTCGAGGTTTGAAAACGGCTCGTCCATCAGTAGAAGATGTGGGTTCGGAGCAAGGGCACGGATAAGAGCAACACGCTGCTGCTCACCGCCCGACAGCATATGCGGATAGCGATCCGCCATATGGGAGAGCGACACCAGTTCGAGAAGCTCGGCTGCTCGTGCGTTCGCTTCGTCGCGGGGTATTCTTCGCAAGCCGAACAGGATATTTTCTTTGACCGTCAGATGCGGAAACAAGGCGTAGTCCTGAAAGACCACACCAACGTTCCGCTTTTCCGGCTCAATAAAAACAGATGGTCCGACTAGCGTCTTGCCTCCCATCGTGAGTGTTCCGCTATCTGGAGCATCGATACCAGCGATGATGCGCAACAGGGAGGTCTTGCCGCAGCCCGAATGACCAACCAGACAAATGATCTCACCCGCATGAACATCAAGAGACACGTCATCAAGCGCACGCACTGCGCCAAACTGGCGACCGACACCGGATAGCGTCAGCGCCGGACCGGAATGACCGGAGACCTGTCGTTCATCATGCGGGTTGCGTGCGTCCATAAGCAAGATCGCGTGTCCAGATTGCAGTTCAGGCGGATATAGAGACACATTCTCCAGAAAGCTACCAAAACAGGATAGAATATCTCAGGAATATCGTAATTGAGTATTTTTCGAATGGGTTATCTGGTTGATCGCGAACAAAAAGCGGGCCATGCTCACCATGCTTCCACATACCCAAATCACCCAATCGCATTGCAGGAGAATACCGAAATGGGGCCGGTCACGGATAAGGTGGCGACAGCCGAAAGCTTGCCGCAGGAAACCAAAATCGCCATCATTGGCGGCGGCATTATTGGTGTTTCTACAGCCCTCTTCCTGGCCGAACGCGGTATTCCCGTCGCTCTTCTTGAAAAGGGAGAGATTGCTGGCGAACAGTCCAGCCGTAACTGGGGCTGGTGCCGCCGCACAGGCCGTGACAGCCGCGAAATGCCGCTCATCGTCGAGAGCATGCGGCTATGGGATGGCATGAACGAACGCACAGGTCGTGAAACGGGCTTTCGCGTTACCGGGATTGCCTATACAGCTGAAAAAGAAGAGCAAATGGCTCTTTATGGTGAATGGATAAAAATCGCCAGCGAACACGGTATCGAAACACAACTTCTCAATACTGAGCAAGCTGCAGCACTTGCACCGGGCGTCAATCGACATCTCGCAGGCGGCATGATTACGCCACTCGACGGTCGCGCGGAACCGCAAAAGGCCGTTCCGGCATTTGCAGCAAAAGCACAAGAGAATGGTGCTGTCATCCTGCAAAATTGTGCGGTGCGCGGTATCGAGACGACCAATGGTCGGGTGACGGCTGTCCTCACCGAAAACGGCCGCCTGCGCTGTGAAGCGGTGGTCATCGCGGGCGGGGCCTGGTCCAGACTTATCGTTTCCGCTTTTGATGCCCATCTGCCGCAATTGAAAGTTCGCTCATCCGTCTTCCGTACAGCGCCTATTGATGCCAGTGTGGAGCCCGCGATTGCATTTTCAGATTTTGCACTGCGCAAAAGGCTGGACGGAGGTTATACGGTCGCAAGCCTTGGAGGCTCCATCGCCGATATCGTGCCTGACAGCTTTCGGTTCTTCCGCGATTTTATACCATCGCTTTCGACCGAGTGGCGGTCGTTGCGATTCCGGTTTGGCGAACGTTTCTTCGAGGAAGCATTCCAGTGGAAACTTCGTCCCGCCGATCAGGTCTCCATCTTCGAGAAAATCCGCACGCTCGACCCCGCTCCACACAAGGCAGCGAATGCTCAGGTCCTTGCGAAACTGAAGCAGGCAATTCCTTCTTTCGCGTCGGCCACAATAGCGCAGGAATGGGCAGGCCTCATTGACACAATGCCGGACGTCATTCCGGTCATTTCACCCCTTCCAGGCGTGGAAGGGGCGATCATAGCGACAGGCTTTTCAGGGCATGGCTTCGGTATCGGCCCAGGCGCAGGTAAGCTTGTGGCCGATATGGTCACGGGAGAAACGCCGGTTGTCGATCCTTCAGCGTTTCATATATCGCGCTTTTCAGATGGTTCCAAAATCCGCATCGAGAACTGGGGATAGATCTTCGCTCCAGACTATTCGATCACACCGCAGGCAAACCGTGCTCCGCCGCCGCCAAGTGGCTTGGGCTCGTCGGAATAATTGTCGCCACCAACATGAACCATCAGGGCTCTGCCTTTGATTTCATCCAGTGACTTGAGACGCGGTGCTATAACGCTTTGCGTTATGTTGCCCTCGGCATCTGTTTTGAGCAAAGGCAAATCACCAAGATGTCCTTCGCCTTCCGGCCCCATGTGATGCTTGGAATGTGAGGGGTCGTAATGCCCACCGGCGGCTTGCGCCGGAACAGTTTTTCCATCTTGTTCGCCGGGTGCGCAGCTTCCTTTCTCATGGACATGAAAACCGTGTTCACCCGCGGGAAGGCCACGCAAATCGGGTTTGAATTGTAATCCGTCCGCAGTCTGCGAGATCGTGACGGTGCCGATTTCCTTCCCCTGTCCCGTCGGCAGAGCTTCGTAGAGTTTGACACTCACATCCGCCGCAGCGGCTGGAACTGTCAGAAGCATCATTGCTGAAGCAATCAATAACGGCTGCATCATTTCCTCCTGATCGCGATAATTCGTGATGAGAGGACAACGCACACCGTCAGAAATTGTTCGAAAATAAATCTTCCGTGTGAGGACCGCGTGACAAACGCCTGACACGCGGTCCAGCCGGATTATACCGTTACGAACTGAGCCATCATGCCCACATCTTCATGCTCCAGCACATGGCAATGGAACATGAACGGGTGGTTCTTCGCTCCCTCACGGTCAAAATGGACAAGTATTTCGGCCTTGCCATCGATCAAAGCAGTATCCTTCCATCCCGACTGGTGCACTGGCGGAGCCTTGCCATTCAGGGAAAGAATACGGAATGAGGCTCCATGGATATGGAATGGGTGCGGCATCTCCTTGGTTGTGAGATCCCAAATCTCCCAGGAGCCAAGTTTAGCCTCGACGTCGATACGATCCATGTCGAACGGTTTACCCGCGATTGCCATTTCCACACCCGAGGTCAGAGCTTCAAGCGCAGGCCCCGCATCGGCAGAAGTTCTGGCACCGTGCATTTCATGATCCATGGCGCCGGACATCGAGCTCATATCCATATTGCCCATATTATGCCCGGCATGAGGATCAGCTGACGGCTTTGCCATCATCAGTTTCATATTTTCCGCCATGCGCTCATCGAAGAAAAATGAACGACGTTTTACGGATAGTTTTTCATCGGCTGCATCAGGACCATCAAGACGATCTGGAACTGCCGTGATTTTCCCTCGCAAGGTGCTGTCCACGACAAACCGCATCAAGTGCAGATCGTCACCGCCGCTGTCATCCCCATAGGTCAACAAATCAGCGGCTTCACCCTTGGAGAAATCAACCAGAACCTCGTAGCGCTCGCCGGGGCTGATGGTCAGCCTTTCGACCGCTTCTGGCTTTCCAATGAAGCCGCCATCAGATGCTATGACAAGCAAAGGCCGATTGTCGCTCAGACGAACATGAAAATTTCGCGCATTGGCGCCGTTCAGGATACGCAGGCGGACAATGGAGGCGGGAACACGTGCTTCCGGTGAAACGACACCATTCACGATAAGCTTGTCACCTCGGAAACCATGCATCAAGTCCATGATATCCGGTTGATAGACCTTATCACCTTCAATCACCCGGCGATCCTGAAGCACCAGCGGAATATCGTCCACTCCGTAATCTTCTGGTAGTCCGCGCTCAGCATCCTTGCCGTCAGTAACCACCATCAAACCGGCAATACCCATATGCGCCTGGCGGGCGGTGTTGCCGTGCAAATGCGGATGGAACCAGTTGAACGAGGCTGGCTGGTTAACCGTAACTTTCGGCTTCCATTCTGCACCCGCCTCAATCAGATTATGTGGCCCGCCGTCGAGTACGGACGGAACGAAAAGCCCATGCCAATGAAGTGTAGTCTCTTCATCCATGCCATTTTCAACGGAAAGAGTGACCGTTTCGCCGTTCTTCAGACGGACGAGGGGGCCGAGATAGGCACCATTGATGCCAGCAGATGCCGCTTCGCTTCCTTCTTCAAAGCTGTGCCGACCTGTCTGCACTTTCAGTTTAACAACGCCCGATGCGTCCGGTTCGATCAACGGCGGTAAGGGCAAAGGCCGTCCAGCCGTGGCGGTTGCTGAGGAAGCAGCGCCGTGGCCCATGTGCGCGTCCTGGGCAATGCTGTCAAAAGGGCGAATAGCAGTTAGAAAAGCGGCCCCTGCCCCAAGAGACAGCAGGCGGCGACGTGTAATTCCAGTCATGGTTACTCTCCAGACAATAATCTCATGGCCGCCAAACCTTTGGCGGCGATTTTCAGATCAAGCCGGGAGCAGTATGGGAGGCCGCAAATCTCTATTCGGCAATTTGCCGCTAAGTGCCGCGACAAGCGGCGGCAAACCAAAATCCTGAACAGGAGTAAAGGCACGCAAATTCGTGCCAAGCTGAACGACGCAGCCACAAATCATCATGACACAAGCATTGGGTGCTTTAGCGCCGTGATCCATTGGGGCAGATTTATCCATGCTCGACGGCATCGACGAATCGTCCATGTGATGCGGCAGGCTCAAACTGCAATCAGAAACTGTCTGCACAGATGGCATGTCATGCGCCATTGCGTAACAGAGTTGCACTGAGAGAAGAAACACGAACGAAAGCATTGTCACGAGCACACGGGAGGGCGAACACAAGACCGCATGGCCTCGTGCTGTATTCCTCAAACCGATATCGTACTGCGCTCGATACATCTTTGCTTCCAAACGGACGACATTGGAAATCTAGTCGTCCGTTAAGGCAATTAAAAGACCTGACGGAGCACTGACGGGAATTTTACCCACTTTCGCTTTTCTTTCCAAAATCGCCTATTCGAAATCATAAAGTTGCTCAAAAGCCGTTTTTTGCTTGCGATTCCATACCCCGCGGTTTTAAAGAAGCCGTATCTCGGGCTCCTCCCCCAAATTTAGACGGCCCGTAAATATTGGATCTGAAACAATGACTGTCGCTGTAGCGGTTGCCCCGCAGAAAAATTCCGCGCGCCGAGTTCTGGCCGCGAGCATGATCGGCACCACGATCGAATTCTTTGACTTCTATATTTATGCCACCGCTGCGGTGATCGTATTCCCGCATCTGTTCTTCCCTGCGAGCGACGGCAATTCCGCGCTTCTCCAGTCTCTGGCAACCTTTGCGATTGCCTTCTTCGCCCGCCCTATCGGTGGTGCTCTGTTTGGTCACTTTGGCGATAAGGTTGGACGCAAAGCGACGCTCGTTGCAGCGCTCATGACCATGGGCATTTCCACCGTCGCCATCGGCTTCCTGCCAACCTATGATTCGATTGGCGTCTGGGCCGCCCTTTTGCTCGCTCTCTGCCGTCTGGGCCAGGGGCTTGGTCTTGGCGGTGAATGGGGTGGTGCAGTGCTGCTCGCAACTGAAAACGCACCCGAAGGCAAGCGTACCTGGTACGGCATGTTCCCGCAGCTTGGCGCGCCAGTTGGCTTCATTCTGGCAACGGGCATCTTCCTCGTTCTGGCAGAAGCTCTCACTGAAGAACAGTTTTTCGCTTTCGGCTGGCGCATTCCGTTCATCGCCAGTGCACTTCTGGTTGGTGTAGGCTTGTTCATCCGACTGAAAATCGCTGAAACGCCAGAATTCCAGAAAGCAATCGACAAAGCTGAACGCGTCGAAGTACCGGTCGCAACTCTGTTCAAAAAGCACAAGATGAGCCTGTTCCTCGGCACGATCGGTGCGGTTGCAACCTTCGTCCTGTTCTATCTGATGACAGTCTTCTCATTGGGTTGGGGCACGCGCGCCCTTGGTTACAGCCGCGAAGAATTTCTTATTCTTCAGATGATTGGCGTAATCTTCTTCGGCCTCATGATCCCGGTAGCGGCCCTGCTGTCAGACCGCTTCGGCATGCGTCCGGTCATGATCATCGTCACCGTTCTGATCGGCCTCTACGGCTTCATCATGGCGCCTTTGTTCATGGCTGGTACGGCCGGCGTACTCGCATTCCTCGTCATCGGCTTCGGCCTGATGGGTCTGACCTACGGTCCGATTGGCGCTGCTCTGGCCGAGCCATTCCCAACCTCGGTTCGTTACACCGGTGCTTCGCTGACTTTTAATCTGGCAGGCATTCTGGGTGCTTCAGTAGCGCCTTACATCGCAACCTGGCTCGCAACACATTATAGCTTCGACTATGTCGGCTATTACATGTCTGCCGCAGCTGTGATCTCGCTGATCGGTTTTGCCTTTATCTCGTTCAAGCGCGGCGAATAACGAACTTCCGAAACGAAAAAGCCCACGTGGAGCGATCCACGTGGGCTTTTCTTTTTAGGGAGCTTGCAGCTTTTATTCTGTGTCAGCTGCTTCCAGCGCAATAGCCACTGACTGGATAATCGACGCAAAACGCACGGCGGTCTGGATAGTTTCCGACGTCACATTGGCTTTGCGCAAAACATCCTCATGCGCATCGATGCACATGCCGCAGCCATTGATAGCAGATACGGCCAGCGACCAGAGTTCGAAGTCAATCTTATCGACACCCGGATTACCGATCACATTCATGCGCAGCTTCGCTGGCATGGTGCGGTAGTCCTTGTTGGTCGCAAGATGCACAAAGCGGTAATAGACATTGTTCATGCCCATGATCGACGCAGCAGATTTTGCCGCCTGAATGACGGAGGCATCGACCTTGGCAGCGGCTTCGGCAACAAGCGCCTTGCGCACGTCGGCATTACGAGAAGCAATGCCGCAGGCGACGAACAGGCCGTATTTCTGTTGCGGTGTCAGAGTTTCGTCGCTTGCCATCGACGAAAGATTGAGACGAACGTCCTTGGCGAAATCCGGGATCTTTGACTTCAGATCATCAATGGACATGGAACCCTCTTTATCTGTCATTTGGATACTAGAGCATGTCTCCCGAAAGTGGGAACCGGTTTTGGGGTAAAGACATGCCGAAAACAAAGAGATAGAGCGGTTCCAACGATTCCGTTTTAACCGGAACCGCTCTAGATAAAAGAAAGGCGGGCCTTGACCCGCCTTTCTGCAAACCAATCAGGGCCTATCAGGCAGCCTTGAGCGTCTCGCCACCGACTTCACGGTTGCATGGGCAGAGCTCATCGGTCTGCAGCGCATCGAGAACGCGCAGCGTATCCTTGGGAGCGCGACCAACGTTGAGGTTGGTTGCGTAAACGTGCTGGATCGTGTTGTCTGGATCGACAACGAAGGTGTAGCGGTACGCAACACCATCTGGCGAACGAACGCCGAGGCCATCGACCAGCGAACCATTGGTGTCGGCAAACGACCAGATCGGCAGCTTGTCGAGATCCTTGTGATCGCGACGCCATGCGAGCTTCACGAACTCATTGTCGGTCGAACCGCCCAGGACGACTGCGTCACGGTCTTCGAAAGACGATGCAAGACGCGCAAATTCGGCAATCTCGGTCGGGCAAACAAAGGTGAAATCCTTCGGGTAGAAGAAGATAACCTTCCACTTGTCCGCAAAGCTTGCTTCGGTGATTTCTTCAAATGCCGAAACGCCGTTTTCTTCGTGATGGTTGAAACCGGGCTTTACGCCGGTGACCTTGAAGGAGGGAAGCTTATCGCCGATACCGAGCATTTTATACCTGCCTGTAAATTCAATTGTTATGCGGAAATTTCTGAATTTACAGAATTTTCCGACTACGAGTCATATATAGGGATTCTTGTTAAATCGGTCAAAGCGATTATAACGATCAAATCCATCGATTTTAACGATGGAGCAAAGTCGAAAGAATCAATGCTCAATATCAGCGTCCGCCAGCTCCATTACTTTATGGCCCTTGTCAAAGCGGGGTCCTTTTCGCGTGCAGCTGAGGTCGTGGGCATTACCCAATCGACATTAAGTGCAGCTATTCAGGCGCTTGAAACAGAACTTGGCGTAACGTTGATTGATCGTTCTGGCAGACGAATGCAGCTTTTGCCTGCCGGTGAAGATTTTCTGGCACGCGCTCGTACGATTATAGCCCTCATTGAAGAATTGCCCGAACACGCGCGACAAGCTGAACGACCGCTGACGACCAGACTGCGAATGGGCGTCATTCCGTCGATAGCGCCTTTTCTGCTGCCTAAAGTCCTGCCTGCGACCGCTAAAGCCTTTCCCGAATTGCAATTGACCATTCGTGAAGGTCTCACTCGGTCGCTGCTCGACAGCTTGCGTTCAGGTTCGCTCGATGTAGCACTGGTCGCCCATCCCTACGACCTCGATGAATTTGAGATAGCAGAGCTTGGTCGGGACATCTTCTATCTGGCAGTACGGCGCGATCATGCGCTGGCCAATCGCGATCAGATCGATGCAGACGACCTGCAAGGCCAGCCGTTTCTGCTGCTGGAAACCGGGCATTGCCTTCGGGAACACGTCATGGCCGCCATAGGGTCCACACCGGCCCAAGCAAGCGGTGACGTTCATGCCACATCCATCATGACGTTGGTGCAACTTGTCGATTTCGGGATGGGTGTTACGCTGCTGCCTGAAGTGGCGGTCAAAGCCGGAGCCACGCGCGGAACGGAGCTGAGCATCGTTCCTTATGAGGGCAAGAACAATTATCGGTCACTGGTTCTCGTCTGGCGCTCCAACGCCGCCCGCCGCAACGAGTTTCAGCTCTTTGCTGACCATCTTCGCGGCAAGTGCATGAAGCCGGCCTAGAGAATTCCCCAGGCGCGAAACCGTCCGCGCCCGGTAACTTCTCTCAGATTGAGTTCCGAGATCAGCTTCAAAGCCCCTTGCTGCGTAACCTGCAGTTCCTTCTCCACCATCTGGCTGGAAATAACGGGACTGCGCAGAACCATATCCATCAGTTGCGGCAATCGCGAATTGGACCTGCGCCCCTTGAGCTTACGCTGCATCTGTTCGCGCGCCAGCAGCAGCCGGTCATGCTCCTTCATGGTCGTATCGGCTGCATCTTCGATACTTTCAAAAAACGCCCTGAGACGGACAAGACGGTTAGGTGAGCGTCGTTCATCCGGTCGTTTCGCGCGGAGACCAAGACTGATTGCTGGCAAATGACCGATTGCAAGGCCACTCTGACGCAAGAAGGCGGCAGTCAGCAACCGACCAATCCATGACGATCGCTGCACAACTTCCAGAGAAAACCACGCGTCGTGGATCAATGCGGCGCGCATAAGGGGCGGCAAATGCCTTGTCGCTGCAAGACAGCCTCGCCATTCCTGCAAACGCGCATCCTCATCCCAGTCGTCGTCGTAGAGTAACGTATCGCGCGCGACGACTTCCGGCTTCGACCTGTTTGAGACAGTTCCCTTCAAAAGAGCATCAGTTCGCGCAAGCAAATTGTCGATGTCATCAAGCAGCGGATCAACATCATCGTCGTCCATTGCCCCGGATGGCTCAATTCCAGAGGGCACGGTATCAACCGTGCGGCCAAGCAATTGCTGAACACCAGCAGGGTCAAGAGCCCAATCTGCAGGTCTTCCAGCAATCTGCCGACGCATGCGCAAAACCGCATGTGCGATGGTCAGGGCGTGACTAGGCATCCGGCTGTCCATCAAGGCATCATGCAAGACCAAGTCTTCCATATGTACCAGTTCGCCTTCAAGCCACATCGAAGCGACGGCATCGTGCATATGCATTCGCTCGAGCATCCCTTTGCGAATGGGCGAGCGCAAAAGTCGTTCGTCGAGCCGCACCAGAGCCGCCGTAGCTTTGCTCACGGGTACGAAAAATTCTCCGAACGGCAAATCATCGATCTTGTAGGCCATGCCCCGCATATCGCAGCCGATTGCGAGAAAAGGCAAACAAAATTACCGCCTTATCCGAGAACTTCCGCAACTTTGACAGTGCGGTCTTCCCTGACCGAACGAAGTGCCGCCTCAGCCAGAGCCAAAGCTTGCAATCCATCTTCGGCTGAAGGATGCGGCGCCTTACCGGTGTCCACCGCATCGATAAACGAGGCGATTTCCGCTGCATAAGCAGCCGTGTAGCGGGTCATGAAGAAATCATGCAATGGTGGACGGTTATAACCGTCTTTAGAAGCGATTTCTATCGAGATCGGACGCTGGTTTTCCGCCGAAACAGCACCGAGCGATCCATGGACTTCAATGCGCTGATCATAGCCATAGGAAGCGCGGCGCGAATTGGAAATGACGCACTGGCGACCGGAAGCAGTCGTCAAAATGACGCTTGCACTATCATAATCGCCAAGTTCTCCAATTTTCGGATCGACCAGCACCGAAGCCGAGGCCGATACGTTCTCGATTTCCTCACCGAGGAGAAAACGCGCCATGTCGAAATCATGGATCGTCATGTCACGAAAAATGCCGCCGGATACCTTGATATATTCAGCGGGTGGCGCACCCGGATCGCGACTGGTGATCGTCACCATTTCAACATTGCCGATGCGCCCATCTTTGATGGCTTTGTGCACTGCTGCAAAATGCGGATCGAAACGGCGATTGAAACCCAGCATCACTTTCGCGCCAGTTTCTCGAATGACATTGAGGCAGGCTCTAACGCGCGCTATGTCAAGATCAATCGGCTTCTCACAAAAAACAGCCTTGCCGACGCGAGAAAACCGTTCAATAAGATCGGCGTGGGTATTGGTCGGCGTGCATATCAGCACTGCGTCCACATCGTCTGATTGCTCAATAGCGTCGATACTGCGGACTTCCGCACTGGCAGAATCAGCAATTGCTCGCGCCGCCGCCTCATTTGCGTCTGCGACCGCGACCAATCGGGCCCGCTTGTCCGCAGCGATTGCGCCTGCGTGAACCTTGCCGATACGGCCCGCGCCGAGCAGTGCCAGACGTGTCACCATTGCCTCATCCTCCCAGGAAACGGCCATCTTCAGTCAAACGAAGATATACTATAGAATATTTATTCTATTTTGCTAGAATGTGACATAAAGATTGTCAAGAGACCATATCGAAAGGCCACTGATGGATTCCCCCGCCCCGTCATCAATCAACGTTCCGACGAATATCAAGGAATTCGAGGCGAAGCTGCTGGAGGTTTCCGACCGTTTGCCGAAGAGGCTGAAACAGTGCGCCGATTTCGTTGCCGCCAACCAGGACCGTATCGCTGTGTCGACCGTCGCCGAGATGGCCGAAGGTGCGGGTGTGCAGAGCTCAGCCTTCATGCGTTTCTGCCAGATCATGGGTTTCTCCGGCTTTTCGGAGATGCAGAAGCTGTTCCGGGATTCCTATGCGGGCGGCTGGCCTGACTATTCAACCAGATTGCAACATTTGCGAGAAACGGCGACCGGCAGCGCCCCTGCCCTTCTTGCCGAGTTTGCCGAAGCAGGGCGCACGTCTCTTGAAGGGCTACTCAAAACCATTGATCCAGATGCACTCGAAAAGGCCGTTCAGCTTTTAGCCAGCGCGCAGACAATCCACATTGTCGGCATCCGCCGTGCTTTTCCCGTCGCGAGCTACCTGGCTTACGCGCTGGAGAAGATGCAAGTGCCTGCCATGCTGCACAGCGCTGTCGGCAAACTGGAGAACCTGCATGCTATTCGCGAAGGTGATGTGCTTCTGGCGATTACCTTCTCCCCCTATTCACCGGAAACGGTCGCAATGGCCGAAACTGTCGCTGCGCGTGGTATCGACGTCGTCGGCATCACTGACACGTTTGTCAGCCCGATGAGTAAATCCGCCAAACAGACATTGCTCGTTTCAGAGGTGGATTTCGGCGCCTTCCGCTCACTCTCCGCAACGCTTTGTCTTGCTATAGCGCTCGCTGTAGCCGTAGGCACCGCACGTCAAAGCGACTGATCCTTCCCGTGCATATTCCATTTTTTAGTTGAAATGGAATAATAAATCCATTTTAATCAAAAATGGAATAACTGCTATGTGTGCATGAATTCTGCACAGCCTTGCAGCAATAAGAAAATAGCGAGGGAGGATTGTAGTGAAGCGGCTCGACTTGATAACGATTGGCCGATCTTCGGTTGACCTGTATGGCGCACAGGTTGGCGGCCTTCTGGAAGACATGGCCTCCTTCAACAAATATGTAGGTGGCTCTCCTACCAATATCGCAACCGGGACTGCACGGCTGGGCCTTAAATCCGCACTTATCACCCGTGTTGGTGACGAGCATATGGGCCGTTTTCTGTTACGCGAGCTGGAACGCGAAGGCGTGGACACACGCGGTATCGTCACCGATCCCGAACGCCTGACCGCGCTCGTTATTCTCGGCATTCGCGATCAGCAGCATTTTCCACTGATATTCTATCGCGAGAATTGTGCCGACATGGCATTGTGCGAGGACGACATCGATCCGGTCTTCATCGCCGAAGCTGGCTGTATTCTGGTTACAGGCACACATCTATCACATCCGAAGACAGAAGCGGCTGTTCTGAAAGCACTCCGTCTTGCTCGCGACAATGGCAGCCGGACGGCACTCGACATAGACTATCGCCCCAATCTCTGGGGGCTTTCCGGTCATGGCGACGGCGAGAACCGTTTTATCGAATCCGCAGCTGTTACGACCAAACTGCAATCGACCCTGCATCTGTTCGACCTGATCGTCGGCACGGAAGAAGAGTTTCATATTGCTGGCGGCTCGACAGACACGCTTCAAGCGCTGAAAGCCGTGCGCGCAGTAACGGACGCTGCACTGGTTTGCAAACGCGGCCCCATGGGAGCCGTGGTTTTCGAAGGCCCAATCCCTAACAGCCTCGACGAGGGACAGAGCGGCGAAGGGTTTCCAATTGACGTATTCAACGTGCTTGGTGCGGGCGACGGGTTCATGTCCGGGCTTTTGCGCGGTTGGTTGAAGGGCGAAGACTGGCCTACCAGCCTCAAATTAGCCAATGCCTGTGGGGCCTTTGCAGTCTCGCGACATGGATGCACGCCAGCTTATCCGAGCTGGGAAGAGCTCCAGTATTTTTTCCGTACCGGCATTCGCAACAAGGCTTTGCGCAAGGATGCCGCGCTGGAGCAGATTCATTGGTCCACCAATCGCAACGGCCACTGGCCAAATATGCGCGTTTTTGCCTTTGATCACCGTATTCAACTGGAAGAAATGGCCGCCGAGGCGAGCGTTTCAACGGAAAAGATTGGCGAGTTCAAACAGCTTTGCCTGAATGCGGCCTTGCAGGTGGCAAACGGGGATGAGGGTTACGGCATATTGTGTGATGGTCGACTGGGCCGCGATGCTCTTTACCGGGCCGCCGGTTCGGGCTTGTGGATCGGACGTCCGACCGAATGGCCCGGTTCGCGTCCGCTCAAGCTGGAACCGGAACTCGGACCAGACTGCGGTGGACTGGTCGAGTGGCCTGTCGAGAATGTAGTGAAGTTGCTATGCTTCTACCATCCGGATGACACAACTGAATTCAAGGCAGAACAGGAAGAAACTGTTTCACGTCTTTTCGCAGCCGCACGGCGCAACCGACTGGAATTCCTGCTGGAAGTCATCCCATCCAAAGCAGGTCCCGTCGATGACGACACAACTGCGCGTGTGATCGAGCGGTTTTATGAAATCGGCATCTATCCCGACTGGTGGAAGCTAGAACCCATGAAGACCAGAGCGGCCTGGGCCAATGCCTGTGACGCGATCATACGCAATGATGCACACACACGTGGCATCGTTGTTCTGGGGCTGGACGCGCCTGCCGAAGAACTGGAAGCCAGTCTTGCAATTGCTGCCGAATTCGATCTCGTCAAGGGCTTTGCTGTGGGACGTACGATTTTTGGTGACGCGGCACGCAAATGGCTGAACGGTTCGATCAGCGACGAAGAAGCAATCGCCGACATGGTGATGCGCTATCGTGGCCTTTGCAACGTCTGGGACAGCGTGCGTACATATTGAATTCGTTCTGCCGGGAGGAAACTGGAGGAGCTATGAAGACCGTTCGATTAACCGCCGCACAGGCATTGGTGCGCTACCTCGCCAATCAGATGACGCCGGATGGTGAGACCTTTATCGCAGGTGTTTGGGCTATTTTCGGCCACGGAAACGTGGCCGGACTTGGCGAGGCCCTCCATGGCATTCGCGACGAACTGCCAACATGGCGCGGCCATAATGAACAGACCATGGCCCATGCAGCCATTGCCTATACCAAGCAGCTTGGCCGCAAGCGTGCTTGCGCCGTCACCTCCTCCATCGGCCCCGGCGCAACAAATATGGTCACTGCAGCAGCTCTTGCCCATGTGAACCGCCTACCAGTTCTCCTCATTCCCGGCGACGTCTTTGCCAATCGTGGACCTGATCCCGTGCTGCAGCAGATCGAAGACTTCAATGACGGCACTATGACCGTGAATGACTGTTTTCGTCCGGTTAGCCGCTATTTCGACAGGATCACCCGGCCTGAACAGCTTCTCACTGCCCTGCCCCGCGCCTTCCGCACCATGACCGATCCTGCTGATTGTGGGCCGGTTACGCTTGCTTTCTGTCAGGATGTGCAAACGGAAGCATATGACTGGCCGGAAGAGTTCTTTGAACAGAAAGTCTGGCACTGGCGCCGTCCACCGCCCGATGAGAATGAACTGAATGCCGCAGCGGCAGCAATCAAGGCAGCGCTTAAACCCGTTATCGTTGCAGGCGGCGGAGTGCACTACTCCGGCGCTCACGAAGCGTTGCACAATTTTGCCGAAGCACATGGCATTCCAGTCATCGAGACACAGGCTGGCAAATCGGCGCTACCGTGGGATCACCCGCTCAATTTTGGTCCGGTTGGCGTGACTGGGGCAGACAGCGCCAATGCTATCGCGGCGGAAGCCGATCTTGTGATCGGCGTCGGCACACGCTTTCAGGACTTCACGACCGGATCATGGGCGCTGTTCAAACATCCCGGGCGCAAGCTTCTCTCGCTAAACGTCCAACCCTATGACAGCTCCAAGCACGGTTCGCTTCCATTGGTTGCCGATGCAAAGATTGGCCTTGAAGCGCTCTCGAAAGCGGTTGGCAGCTATAAGCGCCAACCTGCGGACACAGCGTTGAAAGAAAAATGGTTTGCGGCGGCAGACGGGTTTACCGCTGCCCCCAGTGACGGCAACGCTTTGCCAACCGATATGCAGGTGATCGGCGCGGTACAGCGTCAGGCACAAGAGAACACGATCGTCATGTGCGCGGCAGGCACCATGCCGGGCGAACTGCACCAACTCTGGAAAGCCGGTCGCCCCATGTCCTACCATATGGAGTATGGCTTCTCCTGTATGGGTTATGAGATAGCTGGCGGCCTTGGTATCAAGATGGCCGAACCGGATCGAGACGTCATCGTGATGGTCGGCGACGGCTCTTACATGATGGCCAATTCCGAACTCGCCACTGCCGTCATGATGGGGCAGAAGATTACGGTCATTATTACCGACAATCGCGGTTTCGGTTGCATCAACCGGCTGCAGATGGCGACTGGTGGCGCTGAGTTCAACAACCTGCTCGACCATTCGAGCCACGTGAACCCGTCGCACATCGATTTCGCCGCCCATGCCGGAGCTATGGGTGCCGATACGAAGAAAGCAGGGTCGATCCGCGAGCTGGAAGAGGCTTTGGCGGAAACCCGCAACAGCCCGCGAACCACTGTCGTCATTATCGATACCGATCCTTACCCGACCCCTGAAACTGGCGGTTGGTGGTGGGATGTCGCGGTGCCGGAAGTCTCGGAGCGCGAACAGGTACGTGCTGCGCGTAAAGATTATGAAGCCAAGCTCAAAGAAAGAAACTGACCGATGATCCTCTATGGCACCAATCCTATCGCCTGGTCGAACGACGATGATCGCAACCTCGGTGCGCATATCACTCTGGATCAATGTCTCGATGAAACCGCCGAGATCGGCTTCGACGGAATCGAGAAAGGTCACAAATTTCCGCAGGAACCGGCTGCACTCAAAGCCGTGCTTGAACCTCGCAAGCTTCGCTATGTATCGGGCTGGCATTCGCTCAATCTGCTGGTGAATTCGGTCGAAGAAGAAAAGAAGGCAATGCAGCCCGCGCTCGACCTCCTGAAGGCGATGGGCTCGAAGGTCATCATTGTTTGCGAAACGTCGAATGCCATTCACGGCGATAACGACAAGCCGCTGTCTGAGCGTCCAGTGCTGGAAGAAGCGCGCTGGGAAGAATTCGGCGCGGGCGTCGAAGCACTGGCAGAACATGCCGCCGCCCAAGGTATCGCGCTTGTCTACCATCATCACATGGGAACGGTAGTGCAGAGCGAGGACGAGATAGATCTTCTGATGCAGCATACAGGACCGTACGCGAAACTTCTTCTCGATACAGGTCACTGCCTGTTCGGTGGTGGCGACCCGGAGCGGGTTGCGAAAAAGCATATGGACCGCGTCGGACATATCCACGCCAAGAACGTTCGCCCGGCGATGGCCACTGAAGTACGCGACCAGAGCCTGTCGTTTCTGGAGGGGGTCCGTCGCGGCGTCTTCACTGTTCCGGGCGATGCGGATGGCGGCGTCGACTTCATACCTGTACTGAAAGTTGCTGCTGATAAAACCTATCAAGGCTGGCTGGTGATCGAAGCAGAACAGGACCCCGATATTCGTAATCCGTATCAGTATCAGTCACTTGGGCTAAAATCGCTGAAATCATTCGCACACGAAGCAGGACTCGACAAAGGAGACTGAGACATGGCCAATTTGTTGCGCAAGCCCAACGGCACGCATGGCAAGGTCCACGACATCACTCCGGAAAGCGCCAAATGGGGTTATGTCGGGTTCGGGCTCTATCGTCTCAAATCCGGCGAGAGTGTCTCCGAAAAGACTGGATCGACGGAGGTGATCCTTGTTCTTGTGGAAGGTAAGGCAAAGATTTCCGCTTCTGGCGAGGATTTCGGCGAGATGGGCGAGCGCATAAACGTGTTCGAGAAACTGCCGCCACACTGCCTCTATGTGCCTGCTGAAAGCGACTGGCATGCAACCGCCACGACAGATTGTGTTCTGGCTGTTTGCACCGCACCGGGCAAGCCAGGCCGTAAGGCACAGAAGCTTGGGCCGGAAAGCGTGACACTTGAACAACGCGGAAAAGGTGCCAATACCCGCTTCATCCATAATATCGCAATGGAAAGCCGCGATGTTGCCGATAGCCTTCTTGTTACCGAGGTATTCACACCGCAGGGAAACTGGTCGTCCTATCCACCCCACAGACACGACGAAGACAATTTTCCGGATATGACCTATCTGGAAGAGACCTATTATCACCGTCTCAACCCGGCGCAGGGCTTCGGCTTCCAGCGTGTTTTCACCGAAGACGGAAGCCTTGATGAAACCATGGCGGTCTCTGACGGAGACGTCGTGCTTGTACCAAAAGGCCACCATCCATGTGGCGCGCCCTATGGCTACGAGATGTATTATCTCAATGTGATGGCCGGTCCCTTGCGCAAATGGCGCTTCAAGAACCATCCCGACCATGACTGGATTTTCAAACGCGACAATCCGTAAACAGAAAAGCCCCGGATCCGGGGCTTTTCAATAAGCTGTCGTTCGTCGCTATCGGCTGGCTGGCAGCGCATTGTTCGCCCGCGATGCATCGATGCTCAGGGGACCAGGTCCGGCAATAAACAGATAAAGAAAAATGAAGCAGAACAGGATTGCAGCAACACCGCCATTCTGGCCTGGGAAAAAGCTTTGGGATGCATGACCAATGAAATAGGCGCATGCCATCAAGCCCGAGAGAATGAAGGCAGAAAACCGGCTGAAAAGACCGATTAGCAGCGTGAAGCCCAAAACAAGCTCAAGGACACCCGCGGTCCACGACAATGAGAACATTGCTGGCGAACGGCCTGAAGGAAAGCCAAGTATCTTCTCCGTACCATAACTGAAGAGTACAAGAGCTGCCACGATACGTAAAATACTGAGCATGATCGGTTGATATGCAGCTGTCCATCCGTTTGCCGACATAGGCTTCCTTCCTTCAAATGAAACACTATGCCAGCATATTATTGCGGCCTGCATTAGTTAAATAAAACACATTCACGAGTACGTTATCAGGGCCTCTCAGCTAAACCGAAACAAACAGTTTAGGAAATTAGGCGTTCTTTGTTTCTGTCCTCTCCTTGCTTATCTCGGGCTTAAACGCGCGATTTTTCTCAGATCTTCCACCGCACCGGGTGCAGCCACGAAAACCTTGTTGCCTTTGGTGAGCTGTTCTCCGTCTACCGGAAAAGGATGCACATAACCTCCCGCCTCACGCACGAGACAGAAGCCCGCCATGCAATCCCAGGCATGCATATAAGGCTCATAATATCCGACCAGCCTGCCAGCCGCGACATAAGCGATCATCAGTGCGCCTGAACCATTACGGATAAAGGTTCCGCCCGCCTCAAGCAGGTCTTCTACGATTTTTGCAACAACCTGTGGTGTTACGTAGTTGTTGGCGCCGATACCCGTCACCGAATTACGGATCGTGCGGCTCGGATCGAGGACCAGCTTCTTTCCATCAAGTGTTGCACCCAAGCCTTTTGCCGAAGCATAGAGTTCGTCGAAGCACGGCGCCTGGATTACGCCAATGACGGGCTCGCCGTCTTTCAGAACGGCAATGGAAACACACCAGTTCGGCATACCGTTGACGAAAGGACTGGTGCCGTCAATAGGATCCACAACCCATGTGTAACCCGAAGTGCCTTCATTCAACCCGTATTCCTCTCCCAGAAAACCATCCTGAGAAAACGCTTCCGACACACGGGCACGGATAAGCTGTTCAACGTCCCTGTCGGCAATCGACACTACATCCTGCGGATCGCGCTTGGTTTCGATAACCAGTGTTTCACGCTGCTTGAAATAGTCGAGAGCCTTGGCGCCCGCCTCGCGCGCGATCTTTTCGGCAAGCGCCAGCCGCGCTTCTAGTTCCTGTCGGGGATGGGAAGTCATGATGATTTTCCGATGAGAGATAAAGAAAGGCGCGACGTTTTTGCGCCTATTGATTGATAATGGCAAGTCCGCGCATTTTGAACTCGATCGATACATCGGTTTGCGGCGGCAGAGCCTCCTCGACCGCCGGATCGACAATGAAAAGCTTGCCGTGCTCGGTCTCGATTTCATACTCGATATGATCGCCAAGATAGGCCGAATGGGCTACACGTCCGGGAAATCCGCCGCCAGTCTTTGGCTGCAAGGTCACTGCGTTGGGCCGGATCGCAAGCTGCGCCGGACCTGGTCGAGCGTTGCGCGCGATAACCCGGTGGGTCAGGCTGCCCACACGAATGACAGCTTCGCCCCCATCTGCCGTCATCACCTCACACGGCACAACATTCGCCTCTCCCATGAAATCTGCGATAAAGGCTGAGGCCGGTGTTTCATAGAGATCACGAGGGCTTCCCTTCTGTGCGATATTGCCCTCCTTCATGACAATGATCGTATCGGAAACGGCAAGCGCCTCGTCCTGATCATGCGTGACATAGACGGCAGTGAACCCGAGCCTTTGTTGCAACTCACGAATTTCGGTCCTCACCCGACGGCGCAGGCGAGCATCGAGGTTCGAAAGCGGCTCGTCCAGAAGCAGAACCTGCGGTTCAAGCACAAGTGCGCGCGCTACGGCCACGCGCTGTTGCTGGCCACCCGACAGTTCTGCCGGAAGGCGATGCCCCATTCCTGCAAGACCGACGAGCTTCAGCCCGGCTTCCGCACGTTCGCGCGCTTCCGCTTTTTTCAAACCTGAAGATTCCAAGCCGTAGGCCACGTTGTCGAGCGAGTTCATATGCGGAAAGAGCGCATAGGACTGGAAGACCATGGACACATCCCGCTCATTGGCAGGCAGATTGGTCACGTCCTTGCCACCGATCAGAATGCGACCCGAAGTCGGATGTTCAAGCCCAGCCAGCAGCCGCAATGTCGTCGTCTTGCCGCAACCGGATGGTCCAAGGAGCGTCACCAGAGTTCCCGGCTCGACGGTCAGGGACAGATCGGGCAAGGCGGTAAAATTACCGAATTTCTTGGTGACATTTTCAAATGTAACAGAGCCGGGACGGATCGCAGTCATGCGGTTTTCTCCTGACGAACGGTTTTGACGGGGGGGACAGCCGCAACGCGGTTCTCGCGCCTGAGTTTGCGTTCACCCACGAGGAGTTGGAAGCCTGTAATGACCACGATCATCACGACAATCAGCATCGATGAATAAGCAATAGCCACGCCGAATTCACCGTTTTCGACCAGACCGACAATGTAGGATGTCGCCATGTTGTATTGCGCCGAAACGAGGAAAATAACCGCGCTGATGGACGTGATGGCACGCACGAAGGAATAGACCAATGCAGCTGTGATTGCGGGACGCAGCAGTGGCAGAATGACTTTGCGGATCGTGCGGAAGCTGTTTGCCCGCAACGTCAGCGAGGCTTCGTCGAGGCTCTTGTCAAGCTGGCTCATTGCGGCGATGCCGCCACGCACACCCACTGGCATGTTGCGGAAGACGAAACATGCAATCAGGATCAGCGCCGTGCCAGTCATTTCAAGCGGTGGCAGATTGAAAGCCATGATGTAGCTGACACCGATAACGGTGCCGGGAATTGCGAAGCTCAGCATCAAGGCGAATTCGAAGACGTTTCGTCCAACAAAACGCTGGCGAACGATCAGATAGGCCGTTAGCAACCCGACAGCAGCAGTCAGCGGAGCCGAAATCAGCGAGATTTCCATCGTCGTCCAGAACGAATTCCATGCCACACCGGTCCACGCAATGCCACTCTCTGTCCAATTGACGGAAAACGCCCGCGCGTAGTGCTCGACTGTCAATGTATTGTCGAGCCCCCACTGACGCACGAAGCCGCCGATAAGGATCATCGCGTAAACAACGATGGTGAAAATCATCCAAGGAATGACAAGGGCATAAACGCCGATCTTTAAGCCGCGTGGCAGCCCGGCATGCATACCGGAATCGCCTTTGCCGGTCACAGTTGCGAAGTTCTTGCCTGAGAGCCAGACGCGCTGGATCAGAAACGCAGTCAATGTAAAGCAGAGCAGCACGATTGCGAGAACTGCCGCGCGCGATGGATCGTTCTGCGCACCAACCACGGCAAAGAATATTTCGGTCGAAAGTACCCCATTGCTGCCTCCGAGCACCATCGGATTGCCGAAATCCGCCATACTTTCGATGAAAGCAATGAGAAACGCATTGGCAAGTCCCGGTGCCATCAGCGGCAGAGAAACCCTGCGAAACGTACGCCAGCGATCAGCGCGCAGAGTTTGAGATGCTTCTTCCATCGACGGTGACACACCCTCGACAACGCCGATAAGTACGAGGAAGGAAATCGGGGTGAAAGACAGGACCTGTGCGATCCATATGCCGGTGAGACCATAAAGCCACCGGCCTGGTTCCACGCCGAATATATTGGAAATCTGTTCCGTCACTACGCCTGCGCGGCCAAAAAGCAGTGTCAATGCAAGACCGACAACGAAGGGCGGCGTGATGATCGGTAATATGGTGAGAAGCCGTAAGCCTTTCTTGAAAGGGAAGCCTGTGCGGGTCGCAACCAGTGCAAAAGCAAGACCCAGCACTGTAGAACCAGTCGCAGTCATCAGAGCCAACCATAACGTGCGCCATGCAACGCCGCATCGCCCCTCACCTATAACGCAGGCCAGACTCCAGATCGAGGAATCTTGAATATTGCCGATAAACCCCTCAGGTTTGAAAGAACCGTCGAAATCCTGCACCGACCCGGCAAACATGCTGATAACAGGATAGAAGACGAATACAGCCACCAATGCGACCAGCAGGGTGATAGAGGAAACGACGAAGGCGTCCCCCTTCATCACACCGCGTTCCGCGAGACCAAACGAGAAAATCAGCAGAAAACAGAGCCCTGTCAGGATTGCTCCAGCGCCGAAGGCCGGCTGGCCGTCAGAAAGTGCGCCGAACAGGTTTTCACTGATGGTCCAGTTCCAGCCGGAAAAACCGATGGCCAAGCCTTGCAGCGTCAGGAAAAGTACACCAAGAAGGCTCGCCCATATCAGAACACCGCTCCGACGTTCAACAGGCAATAGCAAACGGGCACCGGCACAAAGCAGCATGAATACAGCAACAGCGCCAAGCCAAGGCCGCCCGAAGAAGGCTATCTGCCAAAGGCCGGGTGCCGTTGCACCATCACCGAACATTCCAGCGAGCCAGCCGAAGCTCAGAAAGCCGTCTTCTATGCGATACCACGGCAACAAGACAAATGCCGCGAGCGCAAGTGCCAGAACGGTATCCAGTCTGCGATTATGCTGTTTCATGGATGTCCGCGTCCCTCCAGATCGGGGATTTCCAAGGAATGGCTAGAGCATTTCCAGCAAAAGTGCGAAGCGGTTTTGCGCAGGATAATGCGTAGAAACAAAGAGATGGAGCATTTCCAATGATTCAATTTAAACTGGAAATGCTCCAGGTGCGCCGGCTCCTGCATATTTCAGGAAAACCGCTGCCTTGTTCCGTCATCCGGGTGCGTCGCACAACAAGAGCGGCGCACCCGGATTTCAAGCCAATGAAAGATCAGTTGGCGTGTGCACCGATTTCCTTATCCCAGCGCTCGAGCAGTTCCTTGCGCTTGGCGGGTTCGCCATAGGTCTTGAAGTCATAATCAATGAGCTTGATGTCCTCGAAGCGCGGGGATTCCTTTGGAACCTCGGCTGATTTGTTCGAAGGCAACTGGAAGGATTTCGCATCTTTCATGTGCGACTGCACTTCGGCGGTCAGCGCCCAGTCGTACCACTTCTTCGCATTCTCGAGATTCTTGGCGCCCTTGATGATCGACATGGAACCGATTTCGTAGCCTGTGCCTTCACACGGTGCGACTGACTTGACCGGGAAACCTTCTGCCGTCATCGATACTGCATCATGCATGAAGACGATGCCGATGCCAGTTTCACCACGCGCAGCCGACTTGACGGGAGCCGAGCCCGACTTGGTGTACTGCGATACATTTTCGTTGAGCTTCTTCAGATAATCATAGGCTTTGTCTTCACCCATGATCTGAACAAGCGTCGCCAGTGCCGTGTAGGCGGTACCGGAAGAATTCGGATTGGCCATCTGGATTTCGCCCTTATAGGACGCATCAAGCAGATCGGCCCAGCATTTCGGCTCTTTCAGGTTCTTCTTGGCAAGAATATCGGTGTTGTAACCCCAACCAAGCGCACCGGCATAAACGCCAACCGTGCGGAAGCCGGAGCTTTCGGCCTGTTTCTTGGCCCAATCGTTCAGCTGGTCGAGCATCGGGGATTTATATTCGAGCGTCAGCCCTTCAGCTGCAGCCTGAAGGTGCGGATCGCCGGTGCCTGCCCACCAGATATCTGTCTTCGGATTGCGCGCTTCGGCCCGCACCTTGGCATAGGTTTCACCGGAGGAAAGCCGCACCATGTTGACCTTGATGCCAGTATCCTTCTCGAACATGTTCTTCATCTGCTCACAGATGACCACGTCCGCGGAACAGATAAGATTGAGATTGCCTGCGGCCTGCGCAGAAAAAGCAAATGAAGATACACCTGCGGCCAGCGCCGCAACCAGAAATGCCGAACGCATTGTTTTCCTCCCTTTATACGGCGCCTCCACGCCGACGCTTTTGCAAGCGTGTGCACAGTGTTTGCCTTTTATGAAAGCCTGTCAATGCCTTTGTAAATTTTATTCTGAAATTACAAAAAATAATTCAATCATTCTGTTTTTGACTATCATTTGCACAGCCATGCAAACTTGTATCGATAAAAGAAAAAGGCGGCCGAAAGCCGCCTTTTAGTTATTGCCTGTCAGGAGATCAGCCGATTGCCATCAAGCTGGCATTGCCACCAGCCGCTGTGGTGTTGATCGAAGTCGAAACTTCTTCCAGCAACCAGTTGAGACAATAGGCATCCGGGTTGTTTGCCAGTTCTTCCGTGGAAGCGGCTTGCGTCAGAACCAACGGTCCGGGAAGCGTTGCAAGCTTCTTGTTGATCTCGACAATGCGTTCAGCGTTCCCTTCAACCAACGCTCCAGCGAACGGTGCGTCGGATTCCCAGTTATTCGTCCAGATCGTGCGCGCTGCGACTGAAGCTGGAACATCTTTCAGGACATTCCGCAAACCTGAAGCCTCGTCGACATACACAGTATTGCCCGTAGCGAGGGCAGCCGTCATCTGGCGATAAAGGCCTGCTTCCGTTTGCGGAACCAGCAGGATATTTCCACGCGGATGCAGCGCATAAAGATTGCGCTCGCCAACAGGGCCCGGCAATTCAAGGTCAAGACCGAGGGCCGAAGCGCTACCGGTGTCACGCGCAGCCTGAGCCAGATCGTTCATGCCGCGTTGGCCAAGCCATTTCGCAAAATCCTTGAGCGCTGGATCAGTGTGAACCGAGCTATGACGCGGCGGGATTGGAGCTGTTTCCACGAGACGTCCGAGATAGAGCGGACCACCTGCCTTTGGACCAGTGCCGGACATGCCGCGTCCGCCGAATGGCTGCACGCCGACAATCGCGCCAATAACATTGCGGTTGATATAGACGTTTCCGACACGGATACGATCCGCAACATTGGCGATGGTCTCATCAAGGCGCGTATGCAGGCCGAAAGTAAGCCCATAGCCGGTCGCATTGATATCATCGATCAGGCGCTCCATATCATCGCGCTTGTAGCGCACGACATGCAGAACCGGGCCAAAAACTTCCCGCTTCAGATCGCGAAGCGAATTGATCTCGACAATGGTCGGTGCAACGAAAGTTCCATTCTGGGTTTCAGGACCAAGCGGAAGCTGCTCAACCTTGCGACCGAGATCGCGCATACCCTGAACGTGCTTTTCGATGATGTTCTTGGCTTCATCGGTAATAACCGGCCCAATGTCCACCTTCAGCTTGTCGGTGCGGCCGATGGAAAGTTCCCTGAGCGCGCCCTTCAGCATCGTCAGGATACGATCTGCGACATCTTCCTGCAGGCAGAGAACGCGGAGCGCCGAACAACGCTGACCCGCACTGTCGAATGCCGATGCAATCACGTCGAACACGACCTGCTCGGCCAGAGCGGACGAATCCACGATCATGGCGTTCTGACCGCCGGTCTCTGCGATCAGCGGGATCGGTTTGCCGTTGGGCAACAGGCGCGAGGCAAGCTGAGCCTGAATGAGGCGCGCCACTTCGGTCGAACCGGTGAACATCACGCCGCAAGTCTCTTCCGCAGCAACCAGCGCGGCCCCAATGCGGCCATCCCCCGGCAGAAGTTGCAGCGCATCCGCTGGAATGCCAGCCTCGTGCAGGATGCGAACACCCTGTGCTGCAATCAGCGGCGTTTCTTCGGCAGGCTTTGCCAGCACGGGATTGCCTGCAACGAGTGCGGCTGCGATCTGACCGGTAAAGATCGCCAGCGGGAAGTTCCACGGGCTGATGCAGACGATAGGTCCAAGCGCTTTGTGGCCGACGCCCAGCGTACGACGGGTCTGCTCTGCATAATAACGCAGGAAATCGATGGCTTCGCGCACTTCAGCAATCGCGTTCGGCATGGATTTGCCGGCTTCGCGCATGATGAGGCCGAGCAGAACCGGCATATCACGCTGCATGATATCCGCTGCGCGCTCAAGACAAGCCGCACGTTCGGCTGGCGCAACCGCAGACCAACTTGCCGTTGCCTTCTGTGCCGCCTTCATGGCTTTCGCCACATCTTCTTCGGCGATCTCCGTCACCGTACCGACAACATCGTTCCGGTCACCGGGATTGAGAACCGAGCGGCTGGTGCCCTTTACCTTGGTTCCGGCAAGCTGAGGTTCCGATGTCCACACGCGGTCAGCGCTGTCTTTCAGAATCTTGCTGAGTTCAGCGAGCGTGACTTCGTTCGACAGGTCGAAACCGTCAGAGTTCTTGCGAGCGCCATAGAGATTTTCCGGCAGGGCAATCTGGTCATGGCGTGCTCCGACGACAGCCATTGAGCGAACGACATCAACCGGATCGGCGATCAGCTCATCGACGGAGACACTTTCATCGCCGATGCGATTGACGAAAGACGAGTTCGCACCGTTTTCGAGAAGTCGGCGAACAAGGTAGGCCAGAAGCGTTTCATGTGTGCCGACCGGCGCATAGATGCGGGCCGGACGGCCGAGCTTTTCGGCACCGACAACTTCGTCATAAAGCGGTTCACCCATACCATGCAGGCACTGGAACTCGAACTTTCCGGTTTTGAAATCCGGACCAGCCAAATGATAGATGGTGGCCAGCGTCTGCGCATTATGCGTTGCAAATTGCGGGAAAACGGCGTCTGTCGCCGCAAGGAGCTTGCGTGCGCATGCAATGTAGGAAACGTCGGTATGTACCTTGCGGGTAAAAACCGGGAAGTCTTCCAGACCGTCAACCTGTGCGCGCTTGATTTCGGCGTCCCAATAGGCGCCCTTTACCAGACGAACCATGACGCGGCGCTTGTTCTGACGGGCCATGTCGATGATGAAATCGAGCACGAACGGGCAACGCTTGCCGTAGGCCTGCACCACGAAGCCGATGCCTTCCCAATCTGCCAGATCCGGATCTTCGATCAGGCTCTGCAACAGATCAAGCGACAGTTCCAGACGGTCTGCCTCCTCGGCATCGATGTTGAGACCGATATTGTAGGACTTGGCGATAGCGGCCAGCGCCTTCACCTTCGGCAGCAACTCCCCCATGACGCGTTCGCTTTGCGCACGGACATAGCGTGGATGCAAAGCGGACAACTTGATGGAAATGCCAGGGCCGTCATAAATGCCACGACCGGCGGAAGCACGACCAATGGCATGAATGGCGGTTTCGTAATCCTTGTAGTAACGCTCGGCGTCGGCAGCGGTGGTCGCGGCCTCACCCAGCATATCGTAGGAATAGCGGAAGCCGCGTTCTTCCAGCGGCTTGGCGCGCTTCAAAGCTTCATCGATGGTTTCGCCGGTGACAAACTGTTCGCCCATCATCCGCATGGCCATGTCTACACCGCGACGAATGACAGGCTCGCCGCAACGAGCGATCAAACGTGTCAGGGCAGCTGACAGGCCGCGATCATTGACCGTGTTGGTCAGCTTGCCGGTAACGACAAGTCCCCAGGTTGCAGCATTGACGAAGAGCGAACGACCACCACCGATATGAGATTTCCAGTCGCCATTCGAAATCTTGTCACGGATCAAAGCATCACGCGTCGCCATGTCCGGAATACGCAGAAGGGCTTCGGCAAGGCACATGAGCGCCACGCCTTCCTGGCTCGACAGCGAATATTCATGCACCAAGCCTTCGACGCCTGTACCCTTGTGCTTGGCGCGCAGCGCTTCAATCAGCTTGCGAGCCGTGGAACGGACTTGCTTGGCTGTTTCTTCCGGCAAGGCGGCCTGTGCAGCCAGCGCGGAAACGCATTCAGCTTCCGGCCGGCGATAAGCGGCGGTAATCGCCTGCCTCAGTGCGCTTTGCTCGCGGATCGGCGGCGCAAAATTCTGGAAAACCGGATTGATAGGAGCGGGTATGGTGTCGGTCATGGTGCAATGCTCACAAATGAAAACAGCCCCGAGCGTCTTTGCCCAGTTTAGCTCTGCTTTAAGTGGGCGCACACTATCATTTGTGCAAATTGCATTCTGCCTTCATTTGCTCCATATAAAGGATTATCGATCTTATTATAGGCTCTAAAGTAGGCTAGAAGAATGCGAAAGATAGATTCTGTAGACGATCTGGACCAATTCGATCGGCGTATTCTGGAAGTATTGAGCGAAGACGGACGCATTCCTGTCACGGAACTCTCGAAAAAGGTCGGTCTTTCCAAGACACCATGCCAGGCAAGGCTGAAACGACTGGTCGATGAAGGCTATATTGTCGGCTTTCGTGCGGCCATCGACCCTGAGAAACTCGGTCTCGATCATATCGCCTTCACGACGGTCAAGCTTTCCGACACACGCGAAGCCGCGCTTGAGGCGTTCAACACGGCCGTGCGCAAGATACGTGAAGTCGAAGAATGCCATATGATCGCAAGCTCTTTCGACTATCTTCTGAAGGTGCGAACGCCCAACATCCGGCGTTACCGCGAGGTGCTAGGCGAAAAGATATCGAGCCTGCCCAATGTCGCAAGCACATCGACATTTGTGGTGATGGAGTCGGTCAAGGACAACCGCCCGGTAAGGGTCTATCCGGGCGCATTGTAATTTTCAGTTATAGCGGCTCACCTGCCAGATAACGTTCGAGCGCTTTGACAGTCCCATCCTGCCAGATGCGCAGAAGTGCGGATGAAAAAGCCGCCACATAAGCTGGATTTGAAGCGAGCGAGCCGAAGATATCATCCATCGCAAGCCATGCCGCCGGATTGCTTTTTGCAAGAGCCGCCTGCTTTGTCAGGCGGTCCCATGACGGATCGTTCGGCTCAATAACCGTGCCGCTATCGGTCGTGCCATAGCAGTAACGGCACCAGAATGCGGAAACAAGCGCCAGTCCTGTCACAGACTTGCCTTCTGCCACACGATCAGAAGCAGTGGGCAGAATGAACTTCGGCTGACGGTTGGAGCCATCAAGGCAAAGGCGGCGGATCGTATCGCCGATGCTTGGATTGGCGAAGCGTTCGTCGATGAGGATGCGATAGTCTTCGAGATTGGTATCCGGTACGGGCGGCACCTCTGGAATGATCTCATCCTTGGTGAGCTTTTCCAGATAGCGCCGGATCAGCGGATGCTCCATCGCCTCATGCACGAAGTGAATGTCGAGCAGTCCACCCGGATAGGCAATGGCTGCATGACCGCCGTTCAGAATGCGGATTTTCATCAGTTCATAAGCGGCAACCTGATCGGTAAATGTGACACCTACTTTTTCCAATGCAGGACGCCCGGTGGGGAAATTGTCCTCCATCACCCACTGCTTGAAAACTTCGCAGAAAACCGGCCAGCCGTCTTCAACCCCGAAATCCTTCGCAGCGATTTCACGCTCGCGTGCACCGGTGGCCGGCGTGATGCGATCCACCATGGAATTTGGAAAAGCTACATTGGCAGAAATCCAGTCGGCAAAAGTCGCATCACTCAATTTGGCCAGTCCCGTCACGGCATCTTCCGTCACATGCCCGTTGCCCGGAATGTTATCGCACGACATGACGGTGAAAGGTTGAACACCCGCCGTCTTGCGCAGTTTCAGTGCCTGCACGATTAAGCCGAACACGGTCTTTGGCTGGTCCGGATGAGTGGCATCTGCCACAATATCAGGATGAGCAGGATCAAAGGTCTGGCTGGCCGGATCGATATAATAACCACCTTCGGTGATCGTCATGGAAACAATGCGAATAGAGGGCGATGTGAGATAGGCCATCAAAGCCTTTCGCCCTTCTTCGGTCGATATGGTTACATAATCGATCATGGAAGCGGTAACCCTTGCCTCCGCATAATCGGCTTCCTGTTCGACAACTGTGGTAAGCCAGTCTTGCGCCTTGAGCGTGTCCCGCATGGCATCATCACTGCCACGCACACCAGCGCCAACCAGCGCCCAGTCATGCCCCTCACCCATTCCGAACAGATCGTCCAGATAGACAGCCTGATGGGCACGATGAAAATTGCCAACACCGAAATGCACGATGCCCGGTTTCAACCCGGTTGGGTCGTAGCCGGGTTTGTGTACCTTGTCGAAGCTCTGGAGCGTTGCACGCGACAATTTGGTCATGACGATTTCCTTCAATTCAATCGGGTACGAACTGGACCTTCATCGTAGCAGGATCGCCACCGTGCTTGGTGAAGAACGGCAGCATTTCGCTGAGCGGTAACCGGTGCGAAACGAGGCGTGCCATTTCGCCCTTGTCCTGTTTGAGTATTTCCAGGGCCTGCGGAATGTTGCGGTTCAGCGAATGTGACCCTGCAATTCGAATCTGACGACGGAAAATTTCGAAAGGCGTGACTGAAATCCGTGCATCCGGTGCGCAAACGCCAAACACCAGAACCGTACCGCCGTCGGCCGTGAAGCTGACCATGCTTTCAACGACCTTGGCAATGCCGGTTGCATCGGCAACGAAATCGAAACTGCGCTTACGCTTATCCAGCATTTCCGAGCCCGACACGACTGGCTCAAGGCCGAGACTTTCGACAAAAGTCAGACGGTGTTCGTTGATGTCAGCCACGGCAACCTGTTGCACGCCTTGCGCCTTCAACGATAAGGCTAGCAACAAGCCAATCGGGCCTGCACCGAAGACGAGTGCATTTTCGGCACCTTGTGAACCGATTTTCAGTTCCGCTGCGCCAAGACCGTTGAGGACACAGGCAAGTGGTTCCGCGAGTGCTGCTAACTCAAAAGGCAGATCGCCAATGGAATGGAGATGGCTGGCATCGACAAGGCTCATGCCTGCAAAGCCCCCATTATGGGTTACCCCATAGGCCTTTAAGTCCGAGCACAGATTGGTGAGCCCCTTGAGGCAGGCACGGCAATGACCGCAGGGAATATTCGGATCGACCGCAATGCGGTCGCCCACCTTCACATTGGTCACGTCTTCCGCCACCGCGACCACAATGCCAGCATATTCATGCCCTGGTACCAGCGGAAATGCGCTGGACCCATAGCGGCCATGCAAAACATCTATGTCGGTGTGACACAAACCCGACGCCCTGACGTCGATCAAGGCGTGTCCCGACTGTAATACCGGCTCCGGCAGATCAGTCAGTCCGGCTTCGCCGTGGCCTGTAAAATAGATCGCTTTCATTGTATGTCCCGGCCCTGTCTCAAGCCATCCAATTACCACCGTCAACGCCGAAGGTCTGGGCGAGGATGTAGTCGCTATCTGATGATGCGAGGAAAACGGCCATGCCGGTAATATCTTCCGGCGTCGCGAACCGACCGATTGGAACGGACTTCGCTACCGCCGCTTTTTTCTCACCCGGCTTCAGGCCTTCCCATTTGGCAAAATTCGCATCCACCACGTCCCAATGTTCGCCGTCGACCACGCCCGGTGCAATCGCATTGACATTGATGCCATGCTTGACGAGCGCCAAAGCAGCCGACTGCGTGGCGGAAATGATAGCGGCCTTAGACGCGCAATAGAGGGTCACCAGCGCCTCGCCGCGGCGACCCGCCTGGCTCGCCATATTGATGATCTTGCCGCCGCGTCCGCGCTTGATCATTACGTTTGAAACCGCCTTCATCATGAAAAGCGGTCCCTTCAGGTTGATGTCGAGCACACGCTCATAACTGTCTTCGGTCAGTTCGTTGATAGGGGCCATATCGAAGATCGCGGCATTGTTGACCAGAATATCGATGCCGCCATATTCCGCGTCGATCTCTGCAACAACCTTGTCAATCTGACTGAGGTCGGTCACGTCAAGCTTTACCGCCTTGACCGATGAACCGATGCCGCGTGCGGCCTCCTCTGCCCGCTCAATATTAATATCGGCAATAATAACCCTCGCGCCCTCGCGCGCATAGGCTTCAGCGAAGCCAAGTCCGATACCGCGTGCAGCACCAGTGATGAGGGCCACCTTGTCTTTAAGTCGCATGGGGATACTCCGGGATATTGCAGCCTGCACTCACAGGTGCGTTTTCTTTTCCGTCAGCAATAATGGATGCCGTTCAAAGCGCTCCAAAGCCTTGCCATCGGGTGTAAACAAATGCGCGTCAGTCGGGTCAAAACCCAGTTTCGCCGTTTCGTGTGCACGTGCTGCGCTGCCACCGCCTGCTTCCGCAACAATCAGTCCGGTTGCGCTTTCATTTTGCACATAGAGATAGGTCTCACCACCAAGGCGCTCGACAACCATGATCTCACCTTCAAGGATACCATCGGCTGCCGGATGAAGATGCTCCGGACGAATGCCGAGAACCAGCGGCGCCCCAGCGCTTACGCCTTCGCTTTTGACAGGCGCTTTGACCGAACGTCCATTTGCAAGCTGAACTGTCACCCCGTCGGCATCGACGGCACTGGCTTTGACTTCGATGAAGTTCATGGTCGGTGAACCGATAAAACCAGCCACAAAACGATTGACCGGATGATGATAAAGCTCCAGTGGCGATCCTACCTGCTCCACCTTCCCGTCGCGGAGAACCACGATCTTGTGTGCGAGCGTCATCGCTTCCACCTGATCATGCGTGACATAGATCATCGTCGCATTGAGCCGGTCGTGCAGGCGCGCCAATTCAATACGCATCTGCACGCGGAGCGCGGCATCGAGATTGGACAGCGGCTCATCGAACAGGAAAATCTTCGGTTCGCGCACCATTGCGCGTCCAATGGCAACGCGCTGACGCTGACCGCCGGAAAGCTGTTTCGGCTTGCGGTCAAGCAATTGGTCAAGCTGCAGCGTTTTTGCAACCTCTTCCACCTTGCGGTCACGTTCCGCCTTGGCAACACCTGCAAGTTTCAGCGCAAAACCCATATTGTCGCGCACATTCATATGTGGATAGAGCGCATAGGTCTGGAAAACCATGGCAAGACCACGCTCATCCGGCGGCGTATCGTTGATACGCTCACCATCAATCGTGAGGTCTCCGCCGGTGATTTCCTCAAGCCCGGCAATCATGCGCAGAAGCGTCGACTTGCCCGAACCGGATGGCCCGACGAAAACCACGAATTCGCGGTCTGCAATGTCGAGATCGACACCTTTGATGACATCAATATTGCCAAAGGACTTGGTGGCGTTTTTCAGTGATAGTGTAGCCATTTCATTCCCTTTATTTCACTGCGCCGAAAGTGAGACCGCGCACCAGCTGGCGCTGCGTGACCCATCCGAAGACAAGTATTGGCGCGATGGCGAGCGTGGAAGCCGCCGAAAGTTTTGCCCAGAACAATCCTTCCGGTGACGAGAAGGACGCTATGAATGCGGTGAGCGGGCCGGCTTGCGAAGCCGTCAGATTCAGGCTCCAGAACGCTTCATTCCAACAAAGGATGATCGAAAGGAGCGCGGTGGACGCGATACCCGGAAGGCTTAACGGCAGAAGCAGATAGCGTATCTGCTGGCCGACTTTCGCACCGTCCATACGGCTTGCTTCGAGGATTTCTCCGGGCACTTCCTTGAAAAAGGAATAGAGCATCCAGACCACAATCGGCAGATTGGACAGGGTGAAGATGATGATGAGACCGGTGCGCGTATCAAGAAGCCCAGTATCGCGTGCCAAAAGATAGATCGGCACCAGCACGCCGACTGCAGGCAGCATCTTGGTGGACAGCATCCATAGAAGAAGGTCTTTAGTGCGTTTGCCAGGGAAGAACGCTGCCGCATAAGCCGCGGGCACCGCGATAATGAGCGAGAGAATAGTCGCGCCCAGACTTTCAACGATACTGTTCATGGCATAGCGGAAATAATTAGCACGCTGATTGACCGCTACAAAATTCTCCAGCGTTGGCTCGAAGAACAGCTTTGGTGGTGCCACCGCATCAATTTCCGTCTTGAATGCAGCAAGCAGCATCCAGAGGATCGGGAAGAACATCAGCAACGCCACGATCCAGCCAATGATTCCGGCAGAGACGGCAGCCTTGTTGATCTTGCGTTTTGCAGCCATCGGTCAGCCCTCCTAATTATCCAGATTTCGTGCGACAGTCCGGATCAGGAACGCGGCAACGATGTTGGCAAGGATGATGGCGATGACGCCGGCTGCGGAAGCGCCGCCGATATCCCATTGCAGGAGCGCTTTCAGATAAATGAAATAGGTCAGCGTCGTCGTGGCGATCCCCGGTCCACCCGAAGTGGTAACAAGAATTTCCGCAAACACCGAAAGAAGAAAGATCGTCTCGATCATGATGACGACCGAGATCGGGCGCAGCAAATGCGGCAGCACGATATAATAGAACATTACCGGGCCTTTGGCCCCGTCCAGGCGCGCGGCCTCCATCTGTTCCCTATCAAGAGACTGCATCGCCGTCATCAGGATCAGCGTCGCAAACGGCACCCATTGCCAGGACACAATTATGATGACGGAAGCCATCGGGAACTGCGAGAACCAGTCGATGACCGGCAATCCGAAACTGCGTGAAATGAAGGCGAACAGCCCGTTCACCGGATGCATCAGCAGGTTTTTCCAGATCAGCGCCGAAACGGTTGGCATAACGAAGAACGGCGCAATGACCAGAAGCCGCGCTATATTCTTGCCCCAGAAATCCTGATCGAAGATGACCGCAAACAGCACACCTAGGACGACCGATATCACGAGAACCGACACGACAAGGATCAGTGTCTTGGCGATTGCGGACCATAAGGTCGGATCATATAACAGGAAGGAATAGTTCGAGAAACCGGCAAAACCAGTAATAAATGGATTGATGAGATTGTAATACTGAAACGAGAACCACAAGGTCATCGCAAGTGGAACGATCATCCACAGCAAAAGCAGAATGACTGCTGGAGCGAGCAGAGGTCCAGTGCGGACACTGCGACGAGACTTTGCTGCAAAGCGTGATTTTGTGCCTGCGGCCAACGCATGGTTTGCTGGCATTCGGACTTATCCTCCCCTTCCCGTTTCGGATTCACCGTGGCGAACCTCTACGAAAATCAGGTCTGCCGCCTTCCTCCTACCGAAGGCGGCAGACCTTTATCTCACGGCTACTTGATGTAACCGGACTGCGTCATGATCTGTTCGACCTGACGCTGCGCACCGTCGAGCGCTGCATCAACGCTCTGCTGACCGGCAACAGCCGACGAAATCGCCTGTCCAACCAGCGTGCCGATGGCCTGGAATTCAGGAATGGCCACAAACTGGATGCCGGTATAAGGGACCGGGTCTTTGGTCGGCTTTGTCGGATCGGCAGATTCGATGGCTTTCAGCACCGTATCCGCGAAGGGAGCTGCCTTCTTGTATTCCTCATTGGCATAGGTGGACTGGCGTGTGCCCGGAGGAACAGCAACCCAGCCTTCGGACTTGCCGACGAGCTCGACATATTCCTTCGAGGTCGCCCATTTCAGGAACGACTTTGCGGCTTCCACCTTCTTGCTTGATGCCGGAATTGCGAGGTTCCAGGACCACGCCCATGAAGAACCGTTTGGCGTCACCTCGACCGGTGCCTTGGTAAAGGCAACCTTGTCGGCAACCTGGCTCTGCTTCGGATCATAGATGCGTCCGGCAGCCGAAGTGGCGTCGATCCACATGGCGCAATGGCCGGTCGAGAACAGGGCCTGATTTTCGTTGAAGCCGTTTGACGTAATTCCAGGAGGGCCCGCTTCCTTCATCAGATCGACGTAGAAGTTAATCGCCTTCTTCCATTCGTCCGAATTGATCTGGGGTTTCCAGTTTTCATCAAACCATCTGCCACCGAACGTATTGATCAATGTACCGAGGTAAGCCATGTTTTCGCCCCAGCCCGGCTTTCCGCGCAGACAGAGACCATATTGCTCTTTCGATTTGTCGGTGAGCTTGGTCGCGAAATCCTTGATTTCCGCATAGGTTGGCGCATCGGGCATCTTGAGGCCCGCCGCGTCAAACAAATCCTTGCGATAGAGCGTAAACGAGCTTTCGGCATAGAATGGCACGGCGTAAAGCTTGCCATCCACCGTCAGACCGGCGCGAACCGGCTTGATGAGATCGTCATAGCCGTAATCATCACCAAGATCATCCACCGACAGAAGCCAGCCAGCCTTACCCCAGATCGGCGTCTCGTAACCGCCAATGGTCAGGATATCGAACTGGCCGCTCTTGGTCGCGATATCGGTCGTGACGCGCTGACGCAGCACGTTTTCTTCAAGCACAACCCAGTTGATTTTATTGCCGGTGGCTTTTTCCCACTCCGGCGACAGCTTCTGCATGATGATCATGTCACCATTATTGACCGTCGCGATGGTGAGCTCTTCCGCCCACGCAGCCCCGGCCATAACTGCAATACTTGCAGCAGACGCAATAAGCCCTGCAACATAAGACTTGGTCCGCATTTCGTCTCCTCCTTTACGAATGCATAGCAAAATTCTTACATATGTAAAATTTATGGCGCGAGCTTCCGTAGCTTGTCAAGCACGGTTTTCAATTTTGCGTTGCGAGAAGAAACGACCGCTTTTGTGAACAGTTCCAAGGGCCGAAATCGCGGACATTTCCACCTGCCAAATTCACGAACCGATGTTTTAGCATATATGGATATTCACCGCATCATTCTCTGCGAACACATTTGCCTGCTTGACGTTTTGCCCCGCCTTTGACAGTTTGACGAGACTTCGCCTGGAGGAATACAACGGCGAGCGGAGCTGGAGGAACATCCTGAAATCGTTACAGAAGCGGCAACCGGGACCAGATTTTGTCCCGAGAAATCAGCACATTCCAGTTTATGCGGCGGCTTCGCAAAGAACAGCATCGTCGTGTGCACCTAGGCCGCGACAACTGACGAACAGGACTTAAAGACGTGCGAAAGACAATACGCACCATGGAGGATTTTTCGGAGTTTGTTGGGCTTTCCCGCCCGACAGTGTCGAAATATTTCAGTGATCCGTCGTCCGTCCGTCCCAAGACCCGCGAACTGATTGAAGCGGCGATCAAGCAATCCGGCTTTCGCCCCAATCTTTTCGCGGTGAATCTCAATCGACGTCGCACGACAATTCTGGGTATAATTATCCCCAACCAGCTCGATCATTTCTACATGGCGATGACGAAACGATTGCAATCGCTCGCAGAGCAACGCGGCTATCTTGCGATTGTCCTGTCATCCGATGGCAAGCCTGAGCTGGAAAAGCAGGCAATTGAAACCCTGCGTTCGCTCAATGTCGCAGGTGCCATCATCGCACCGCTTGGCGAAGAGTCGCAACATTCGACACTGGCACGTCTCGCGGAAGACGTTCCAATTGTCTATGTCGACTCTCCACTCGACAACACTTCACCCTTTGTCGGCACCGACAATCTCAAATCCTTCCATCTGATTGTTGATTATCTGTGCCGCTCGGGCAGCGAGCCTTGTTATTTTTCCATGCCGATGGTCAACAACAATGCAATCAAGCGGCAAGATGCGTATCGACAAGCCATGGAAAAGCTTGGTTATGAGCCGCGTATCATTGACCTTGAACAGAGCCGAAGCTGGGATTTCGAACGTTATGCCTTCGAGCAAACAGCGCGCATTTTGCGTGAAAAGGGACGCCTGCCGACAAGCACTGTTCTGTGCTCCAATGATCGCATCGCCTTTGGCGTAACGAGTGCACTCTGGCAGGCCGGTCTGAAGATTGGCAGGCTCAAGGATTGCGACGTTCGTGTCGCCGGCCACGACAATAATCCACTGTCAGAATACACGTGTCCGCCACTCACTACAGTGGCGCAGGATTACAATGAAATCGGACGGCTGGCGATTGAGCTCTTGTTTCGAACACTGGGCGAAACAACGGATGACCGACTGGAGCTTCCAGAAACGCAGCGCATTCTACTCAATGCCGAAATCAAATTGCGCATGAGCGCATGAAAATGGCGGGTTACCCCGCCATTTCAGTGTTCGCTTTTTAATTCAGGCCGAGCGTCCCGCGCAGGGTAGAGAGATCTTCGGCAAGCGTGGTCACAGGACCAGCAAGCGCCTTGCGATCATCATCCGACAGCTTGTCGTAGGATTCGTAGCCGTCACCCTTCTTGTACTTTGCAAGAATGTCGTCGACAGTCTTGAAGTTGGCTTCCACCTTCTTCACGAGGTCCGGATTTTCCTTTTCCAGCAAAGGCTTGAAGAGCTCGACGATCTTCTGAGCCCCATCGACATTAGCCTTGAAATCCCAAAGATCGGTGTGGCTGTAACGATCTTCCTCACCGGAAATCTTGGTTGCAGCCACTTCTTCAAGCAGGGCAGCAGCTCCGCCAACAACCTTTTCCGGCGGAACGGTGAGGTCTTTTACACGCTTCTGGAGTTCCAGAACATCTGCGTAGAGCTTGTCGGCAACCGGAGCGAGTCCTTCGGTTGAATTCTGCGCAAACAGGCCATACTCGATGCGATGGAACCCGATAAAGTCTTCCGACTTCTCGCCGTTTTCATGGTCATCGGCGCGGCTGTCGATCGAAGCGTCAAGATCGGCGAAAAGCTCGGCAATCGGCTCGATCTTTTCGTAGGAGACGCGCGATGAAGGATAAAGCTCCTTGGCCTTTTCCAAATCGCCTGCTTTGACCGCGTCAGTGAAAGCCTTGGTGTCCTTTACCAGAACGTCGAGGTTTTCCTGCACATAGACTTTGTAGTCAGCAATCGGCTGAACAAGGTCCAGCGGCGAAACTTCAGCCTTGGCTGCGCCGAAGCTGAGCGTGAGGGCAACGGCACATGCCGATGCGAGCAATGGCAGACGATACTTCATGTTTAGCCTCTCCAGATAAAGCGCATTGCGGGAAATGCGCGTCAAATCAAAAACTTGAGATGCAATCCTCACCCGCCAGCATTTTGCGGACCGCTTGCCTCCATAAGTGTGCGCGCGTAGTAGTCCTTATGATCCTGAACACCAGGCAGCGCGAAGAAATACCCGCCCCCAATCGGTTTCAGGTATTCTTCCAGCGGCTCGCCGTTGAGACGGTTCTGCACCGTGATGAAGCCCTTCTCCAGATCGGCCTGATAGGCGATGAAGAGCAGCCCCATATCAAGCTGGCCGGATTTGCTGACCCCGTTTGAATAGTTGAATGGTCGACGCAGAATGAGGTGCTGCTCGGCATTGGCATCCCGCGGATTTGCCAAACGGATATGCGAGTCGAGTGGCGTCACCTTGCCATCCGCATCCTTCGCATAATCGGGAACATCGGCTTCGGTTTTACCGTCGAATGGCGCGCCACTATTCTTGCGGCGTCCGAAAATGGTTTCCTGCTCCTGCAGCGGCGTGCGGTCCCAGCGTTCGACAAAATTGCGAATGATGCGCACAGCCATATAGCTGCCATTAGCGGCCCAGCCCGGCTCTTCATTTTGCTTCTGCACCCAAACGATGCGGTTCATCAATGCATCATCGGCGGAATCCGGATTGGCGGATCCATCGCGGAAACCGAGGAAGTTTCGTGCGCTTTCCTTCGCCCGGGGCGAATGCGGCGGTTGCACCGGAACCGTCCCTTCCTGCTTCCAGCGAACCATCAGAAGATCAGGCATGTTCTTCATGATGTCGCGCAGCGCATGAATGTTCGTGTCCGGCGTATTCGAACAGAACTGAATGACGAGGTCCCCGTGGCAGATGTCCTTCTGCAGGGCGTCGTTGGGGAAACCGGTCATGCGCTGCAGAAGTTTCGGCTTCAACGGCTTCAAACCGAAACGATCATCGAACAATGATGAACCGAGCGCCACCGTAACCGTGAGGTTATCCGGCGTGACGACAGGTCCAAGAATACCGGAATCCGATGGCGGAAACTTCGCATCAAGCTCCGGTGGTTCTCCACCCTTCATCAAAAATTCTGCCCGCTCAGTGAGCAGTTTGAACATGCGTTCCAGTTCGGCGCGGTCACGTGCCAACACATCAAAGGAAGCGACGAGACCCGCAGCAGGGCGCGGCGTGACGATACCGGGCTGGTGCTTCCCATAAAAAGGCTGACTTTCGTGAATCTTGTCGCTTTCCGGCGCATTGGTCACGCTTTCCGAAGAAAGAGCATGGGCTGTCTGCGGGGCAAGCACGCCTGCAACTGCTCCGGCAACCCCGGTTGCACCAGCCCCGAGGAGCAGTGCACGGCGACCGGCGGAAACAGGCTCTTCAGTGGTAATCTTATCGGTTTTGAAAAATTTTCTGGTCATCAATCTACCCCAAGCTGATCGCGGAGTTTCGTAAACTGTGCAGCGAGTTGAGCTGCACCTTCCTTAATTTTCGTCTTTTCATCAGACGACAGAGCATCATACGCCTTGTAGCCATTGCCTTCAGCACCCGTACCAAGCAGCTTCTTGATCGAAGCTGCGTCCTTGTCGATGCCTTCAAAGGCTTTCGGGTCAGCCTTTATAACAATGGGGCGCAGGACATCGGCAGTCTTGCCAGAGCCTTCAAGAAGGCCAGACAAAGCCTGCAGATCGGTGTGAGCGTACCGGTCTTCACCAGCATCCGACGCCGTCGATGCAAAACGGTTCAATGCAGAAGCAGTGCCCGCCATCATGCGATCCGGAGAAATCCGAAGCCCGCGAATGCGCTCTTTCAATGCAGTGGCATCCTGCTCAAGCTTGCCAGCAACAGGAGCCAGACCATCGACGGATTTCTGTTCGAACAAACCGTATTCGATACGGTGCAAACCACCGAACGCAGGGTCCTGCTCGCGCTTTTCAAAATAATCCGCACGAGCATTGATAGCCGTATCGAGATCGGAGAACGCTTCCGACACGGGAGCAATGCGCGCATAGGCTTCTCGCGCCGGACCGTAGGCGGTTTGCGCAGCCTCAAGATTACCGCTGGCTATTGCCGTGGAAAGTGCCGAAACCGATTTCTGGAATTCGGCAACCTCTGTGGTCAGATAAATCTGATATTCAGCCAGTGCACCAATGAAAGCTGTAAGCGGAAGCTTGCCCTTTTCCGCTTCACTGGCAGCGGTCGCAGTCACGATCAGCTTGCCGCGCGGATTGGAAAGGAGCCCGCAGGTAATCTGGTATTCGCCAGGCGTCAGCTTGGCGGTGATGGTCTGCTTGAAGCCAGGAGCGATATTTTCGCGCTCCTCAAGAACCATTACTCCGTCGAGAATTTCCCACTCAACCGTACGGTCGGACTTATTGACAATTTCGAATACCGAGCGCCCGGCCGGAACGGTCAGTTCGTTCGGCTCGCAGCTTTTACCGTTGATCGCGACCTGTATTGTGTCACCGGCTTCTGCATGGCGGGCTTTGTCCGACACACGAGATGCATAATAAAACGCAGCGCCAGCGGCGAGCAGCAACAGCACGGCGAAAGCCAGTCCGATGCGGACCAGATTGCGCGACATGGGTTCAGCAGGTTTCGGATTCGTCATTGAAATCTCTTTTACTGTGCGCTTGTTTTGGCCTGGCTTGCCGTTGCTGGTGCATTTGCAGGCATCAGAAACAGAATGAGCGCTGGAACGAGGAAGGCTACATAGGCAACAACTTCACTGACGGTCGGTGTCGCGATGTAACCGAAAATGCCAGCAAGAACTGAACCAAGCGTGCTGTCGAGCGGGAGAATATCGCTCATATCGAAAACGACCGTCTGGAAATGGTTCCAGATGCCAGCTTCGTGCAGCGCCATGACCGAATTGGCGAGAATGCCTGCCGCGATGATCAAAATAAAAACGCCGGTCCAGCGGAAGAAACGGCGAAGGTTCAGCTTCAAGCCGCCTTTAAAGATGCCGTAGCCAACTGCCGCAGCTAGCAACACGCCAAGAAGCGCGCCAAGCGGTGCTGCCGCCCCTTCGCTCTGCTGGAAAGCCGCCAACAGAAAGAACACCGATTCAAGCCCCTCGCGTGCGACAGCAAAGAACACCATCAGAATGAGGCCGAAACCTTTATGTGTCGGTGTCTGAAAAGCTGCATCGATGGAATGATGCAGTTCCGACTTGATAGAACGAGCCGCCTTGCGCATCCAGAACACCATCGAGGTCAACACAAAAACGGCAATCAGACCAATAATGGCTTCAAACAGTTCCTGCGCCTTCTGTGGGAATTCTGCACTCAGAAGCTGCAGAATAGCGCCGACGGCCAACGACATGGCCAATGCCAGCAATATGCCGATCCAGACCACTGGCATCCAGGCACTGCGGCCAGTCTGATGGAGATAACTGGCAATAATGCCAACGATCAGCGCTGCTTCCACGCCTTCGCGGAACATGATTAGAAAAGGTACGAGCATTCCAACTATCCAAAAGACAGAGAAATCGGCCTGTCCCTCGGTCGCTTCTCTTCAAACCCGGCATGAAGCCTTCGCCATTTGGTCATCTTTTTATATCCGCACGGCCAGCGCTGCAAGCTAAATGAAGTTGACCAACGTAGGAATGTTTTAGAATTATTCTAATTATTTCAGGAGCTTATGAGTCCGTTTGTTAGCGAGGAATGATAGTCTGCCAAGTTCAGAGATGATTGCATAAGTCATTGAAAATGCACTGAAGCCATGGCCCAAGCACTTTTAGACAGCAGTTCATTGCGAACTGAAATCAAACCGATCTAGGTTTCAAATCCCTCGGGCAAACCTGCTTTCCCGGCTTGCGACGGATTAAGCCTGACATAGTCAGCTTTCAAATCTTCGGATGTCTTGCGGCTGCCATCATGGCTCCAGCCGGGAGGCGCGATTATATACATCAGGCGCTGCCGCAAGGTGAGACCTGACGAGAATACGTCTTTAAACATACCAACCCATTCGTGAAACGCCACACGCACCGGATTAAATGTGCCGACATTTTTCACGATGCCATAGCGCGGCATATCTTCCGGTAATTCCTCCACGAAAGTGCCGAACATGCGATCCCAGATAATCAGCGTGCCAGCGTAATTTGCATCAAGATAACGCGGATTGGTCGCGTGATGTACGCGGTGATGCGACGGGGTGTTGAAGATGAACTCGATAGGCCTCGGTAGTTTATCTATGGCTTCCGTGTGAATCCAGAATTGATAGATCAGATTGAACCCATAGACGAAGGCGATCACCGCAGGGTGAAATCCGAAGAGTACCATCGGCACTTGCAACACGAACATGCCCGTCATCTGTCCTGTCCACGACTGACGCAGCGCCGTCGTGAGATTATAATGCTGGCTGGAGTGGTGGTTGACGTGTTCCGCCCAGACCCAGCGCACACGATGCGCAATCCGATGATAGCAGTAGTAGCGCAAATCATCGAAGATGAAGGCGACCACAAATACCCACCAGTGCAGGCCGAGATCAAGAAAGCGGAACTGCCAAACCCAAAGCAGCGCTGTCACGGAAACGAAGCCGAGCAGCAAACCCGCTGCAACATTGCCCGCCCCCATCAACAGGCTTGTAAAAGCGTCTCTTGTCTCAAATTCGCCCTTGCGTTGCCAATAGCGGATTGCCACGAGCTCAATCAGAATTCCCAGCACATAAAGCGGGATCGCAACACGCGTCACATCGAAAAATACCGGATTGCTATCCATGTCGGCTCCCCTCCCCAGACAGACCTGAAAGCCAGGATATCACTCTTTCCCGATCCTCAGCATTACTGAAAAGAAACCGCGCTTTGGGCCAGGTAAAATCCTTCATATGCAATATCAATTCAGTATCGCCCTTGTGCTCAAGTGTCAGGACGTCTGCAGCGGTCACGCATCGCGTCAAAAAGCGGTCCCCGACGCTATGGACGAGCCCTGTGGATGCGCCACGCAACAGGAAAAATGCTGTACGATGATCGTCGGTATAACAAATCTCACCGATTTCGATTTCGGGATAATCAAGATGAAAGCGCGCTTTGACACTTTCGTCGTCGGGAAGAATGCTGCGCTTAAGCCCTCCACCCAGAAAATGAATTAACAGAACGCCGAAGCCTATCCCGGCGACAACCATAAGCAGAAGCAGCCGCAAATCCATAAAATCTCCCATTCGCAGCGATGCCAACATGTTCCTGATGACATCCTAGCCACCAGCCAGTGCGAATACATCCCAAAACTTTGCGGGCCGATTTGCTAGTCGCAACCGACTTGGCATTTGCAACGGGAGATTGTTTCGATTTGGAGTACGGCGAAGCCGCCATGGGATACAAATACTGACCAATAAGCCAAAGAACACGGCCGAAATTCGAAAAGTTTCAGAATTTTCCGAAATGGTCAAAAATTTCGTGTTTCAGGGGTTGAAGATTGGAGCAAGGTGATACATATCACAGTCACTTACCGCTGTGCCTCCTCCCATTGCGCGCGGTAAGTGTTCCCCTCTGGAGGTTTGCCCAATGTGGCACCTTCATAACTTAGCCGGACTTCCCAGTCCGGCTCTTTTTTTGCCCAAAATCTGGATAGCGGCTCGTTTCACTAAAAATGTGCAACTTGTGCAACTTGCTGTTTTAAAAACACTAATTCATAAAAATCAGCTTCACTATATTCGCCCCTCTGCAAATTAACTTATTCTCAGTTAATCAGCCAAATACACTTGGGTGCAACATAGAAAAAAGCGCCGCGTTTCCGCGGCGCTTTCCATCAATAGACCTACATTTTATCTCAGCCGTAGGCTGCTACTGGCGGACACGAGCAGATGAGATTTCTGTCGCCACCGACATTGTCGACACGGCTGACCGGCGGCCAGTATTTTGCCGTCGCATCGAAATCGCCATTGATCGCGCTTGCCGGGAATACGGCTTCCTCACGCGTGTAAGGATGCGCCCATTCCGTTGCCAGTGTATCGCCTGCCGTGTGCGGTGCATTGGCAAGCGGATTGTCATCTGCTGGCCAAACGCCGTCGGCAACCTTCTTCGCTTCGCCCGCAATGGCGATCATCGCATCGCAGAGACGGTCGATTTCCGACTTCGGCTCAGACTCGGTCGGTTCGATCATCAGCGTTCCGGCGACCGGCCAGGACATGGTCGGTGCATGGAAACCATAGTCGATGAGGCGCTTGGCCACGTCTTCCACGGACACACCTGCGCTGTCCTTCAGAACACGCGTATCGACGATGCACTCATGCGCCACACGATCATGCGCGCCGGTGTAAAGGATCGGATAGGCGTCCTTCAAGCGATGCGCGATGTAGTTGGCATTGAGGATCGCAGCTTCGGTTGCCTTCTTGAGACCTGCGCCGCCCATCATGCGGATATACATCCACGTAATGACCAGAATGGATGCGCTACCAAACGGTGCAGCCGAAACCGCATGCTTGGAACCGATATCCACATGGCCCGGCAGGTAAGGCACCAGATGCTTGGCAACACCAATCGGACCGACGCCCGGACCACCACCGCCGTGCGGGATGCAGAAGGTCTTGTGCAGGTTCATGTGGCAGACATCGGCGCCGATATCGCAAGGGCGCGCAAGGCCGACGAGTGCATTGAGGTTTGCGCCATCGAAATAGACCTGACCGCCATTATCGTGGACGATTTCGCAGAAAGCCTTGATGCCTTCCTCGAACACGCCATAGGTCGACGGATAGGTAATCATGAACGCCGCGAGATTATCGCGATGCTTCTCGGCCTTGGCCTTGAGATCGTCGATATCGATATCGCCATCCGGACGGCAATTGACCACAACAACGCTCATGCCTGCCATCGAAGCACTGGCCGGATTAGTGCCATGTGCAGACGATGGGATAAGGCAGATGTTGCGATGACCTTCGCCGCGTGACTGGTGATAGTGGCGGATGGCCAGGAGACCAGCATATTCGCCCTGACTGCCTGCATTCGGCTGCAACGAAACACCCGCAAAGCCGGTGATTTCGCAAAGCCATGCTTCGACGTCAGCCGTCATCTTCGCATAGCCTTCAGTCTGGGCCGCAGGCGCGAATGGATGCAGGTTTGCAACCGTATTCCAGCTCACCGGCATCATTTCTGCCGCTGCATTGAGCTTCATGGTGCAAGAGCCAAGCGGGATCATCGCACGATCAAGCGCCAGATCCTTGTCGGCCAGACGACGCAGGAAGCGCATCATCTCGGTTTCCGAACGGTGCGAATGGAACACGTCCTGCGTGAGGAAACCTTCGCCGCGCCCCTTGCCGGGAACGAAAGCTTTGTCGCCATCGACCGGCTTGGCACCGAACAGAACGGCGAGTGCTGCAAGATCTTCCTCGGTCGAGGTTTCGTCAAAGGTGACACCAACTGTATCCGCATCAACGATGCGGAGCAGACGACCGCCCTTGTCGGCTTCGTCGGCAATCTTCGCAGCCTTACCGGCAACTTTAATCGTTACCGTATCAAACAGGCTATCACCTGCGATCTCGACACCAGCAGCCTTGAGGCCAGCCGCAAAGCGTGCAGCAAGGCCGGCCACGCGTGTAGCAATAGCCTGCAGTCCTGCCGGGCCATGCCAGATAGCGAAAGATGCCGCCATATTGGCAAGCAGCGCCTGCGCGGTGCAGATGTTCGACGTGGCCTTGTCGCGACGGATATGCTGTTCACGGGTCTGGAGCGCCAGACGATAGGCCGCACGACCATGCGCATCGACCGACTGACCGACGATGCGGCCCGGAATGATGCGGGTCAGAGGCTCAGACACCGCCAGATACGCGGCGTGCGGGCCGCCGAAGCCCATCGGAACGCCATAACGCTGCATGGAGCCTACAGCCATGTCGGCACCCCAGCTGGCAGGCGCTTCCATAATGGTCAACGCCAGCGGATCGGCAACGGCGATGACGAGGGCGCCCTTGGCTTTCGCATCGGCGATGACCTTGCTGAAATCGCCATAGACACCACGCGTATTCGGCCACGGCACGACGATGGCAGCGGTATTGTCATCGACAGTGCTGCCAGTTTCGATCTCCCAGCCGAGCGGTTCGGCGCGGGTGTTGATCACATCGACGGTCTGTGGGTGCAGTTCACCTGCAAGCAGAATACGGCTGCGCTTGTCGCGGTGGTGACGACAAGCAACGCCGATGGCTTCAGCAACTGCAGTCGCTTCATCCAGGAGCGATGCGCAGGCAACCGGCAGACCGGTCAGTTCCGCAACCAGCGTCTGAAAGTGGAAAAGAAGCTCAAGACGACCCTGGCTGATTTCCGACTGGTAAGGCGTATAAGCCGTGTACCAGGCCGGATTCTCAAACAGGTTGCGCTGAATGACGGGTGGCGTTTCCACACCATGATAGCCCGCGCCGATGAAACTCTTCTTCACCACATTGCGGCCCATGATTTCATTGAGCTCCGCAAGTGCTGCATGTTCGCTCAAAGCGGCTGGCAAATCGAGCGCGCGATTCAAACGAATGGATGCTGGAACCGCCTGGGTGATAAGGGTTTCCATGGAAGGAAGGCCGAGCGCTGCAAGCATTGCGCGCTCGTCTTCCAGTCTTGGCCCGATATGACGGGCAACAAAGGGAAGAACCTGTTGCGTCATCTGTTTATCCTACCAGTTTGTCGTAACCGGCCTTGTCGAGCAGACCGGAGAGCTGGCCTTCGTCGGAAAGCTTCAGCTTGAACAGCCAGCCTTCGCCTTCTGCGGCCTGATTGATAAGGGCTGGATCGCTTGCAACGGCTTCGTTGACTTCGACCACTTCACCATCGACTGGCGCGTAAACGTCGGAAGCAGCCTTGACCGATTCCACAACCACGATGCCTTCGCCCTTGGTGGCCGTGCGGCCGACGTCCGGCAGTTCGACGAAAACGAGGTCACCCAGTTGTTCCTGTGCGTGGATCGTAATGCCGACAGTGGCAACGCCGTTTTCGACGCTGATCCACTCGTGATCTTCGGTGAACAGGATATTGGCCATGGAAATCATCCTTTGCGATAGCGATGCGGAGTGAAGGGAAGCGCCGAAACGTCAACGGGAACCTTGTTGCCGCGAACGTCAGCGAAAACACGTGTGCCGGGGGTAGCGAGGCTTGCCTCGACATAACCCATGGCGACTGGGAAGCCTGCCGATGGACCGAACCCACCGGAAGTAACAGTTCCGATCTGGCGACCGGATTCATCAAAAAGATCGGCTCCGCCGCGAACCGGCTGGCGGCCTTCCGGCTTCAGACCGACGCGCTTGGCAGATGCGCCCTTGGCGATCGCGTCCAGCACGGCTTTTGCGCCGTTGAATGCAGCCTTTTCGCGCACGGCTTTGGTGATTGCCCATGTGAGGCCCGCCGAAACAGGATCCGTTTCCGGCGTGATGTCCTGACCGTGCAGGCAGAGACCGGCTTCAAGGCGCAGACTGTCGCGAGCAGCCAGGCCGATCCATTCGACGCGCTCGTCGGCAAGCAGTTTCATTGCAAGCGCACGGGCTTCATCGGCTGGAACGCCGATCTCGAAACCATCCTCGCCGGTATAGCCCGAACGGGTCATGAACCAGCCAGCCTTGGGTTCAAACCCGCTCATGAAAGCAAGCTCAGCACCAGCCAGCCCGGCATCATTGATGACGGCTTCCGCTTCCGGCCCCTGAAGAGCAAGAAACACACGGTCAAGAGGATTGACCTTAACGTCCTTGCCCGATGCAGCTTCCGTCAAATGCTCGATATCGGCATCGGCATTGCCCGCATTGGCGACAACCATGAAACGGTCTTCGCCAAGACGCGTGACGATCAGATCGTCCAGAACGCCGCCATTATCATTGAGGAAGAAAGTGTACTTCGACTGGCCTTCCTTCAGCACAATCGGGTCAAGCGGACAGGTTTCGGCAAGAAGCGCAGCGGCATCCGCGCCCGAAATCTCGATCAGCTTCATATGAGAAATGTCGAAAAGGCCCGCATGTTCACGCGTATGAAGATGTTCCTTCATGACGCCCAGCGGATAGGTGATCGGCATGTTCCAACCAGCAAAGCCGCCGAAGCGCGCGCCAGCCTGTTCATGCAAATCCTGCAAAGGCAGGGTATTCAAATGTGCGGTATCGCCCATAACAACTCCAGAGTCGCACGTGTGCCTCCGCAAAATGCGGTTGCTTCGTGCCCCTCTGTCTCAGGCCTGAGAGACTCGCATGGCAAGGATGCCATACTTACACCTTCGGCGCAGGGTTTCCCCTGACTTTCCAGAGTTGTCTTACCCGTCTGCGGTTCCTTGTACCTGAGAGATTTCGGGCGATTTCCCCTTCGGCGGCCAATTGGCGCTCTCCCGCAGACAGACAGTGCAAGAACGTCACATGATATGGCGTCCCGACACCCGACGAAACTCCCTTACCCCAATCCGGCGCGCAAGTCATGTAGAATTGTTGTCTCTAACCGACGATTTCCCGGACTTTTGCGACAAAATTTAAAGCGGACAGGAGGTCCGGATTTATACTCTATTATACATGCATATTGCGGCACAGACGAGACCGCGCATTTACCGGCAACTAAATCAGTTGGACGCGCCGCTCTCCACCACATTTTGTGGAGCAGTTTTTCGGCCAGCAAATTTTTAAAGAAGTTTTAACCAGTTAGCTGCCGGAGCAGCCTGAATCCAGCCGATTTGCCTAACAGGGCATCAGATTGTGATCGCATGATGACCAAGCTGCGCAAAAGGCGTGCAACTGACAAGCTTTAACGCATTGCAGCTATGCAAATCTGTCTCTCCAATTCGAAATGCTTCAAGCCTATATGCTGTTTGCAACAAAGAGATAAGATTTTACTAGGTGAGAGAAATGAACCTGATCCGCTCGTACAACAACTGGCGCCGTTACCGTAACACCGTAAACGAACTGAGCCGCCTGAGCCCACGTGAACTGAACGACCTTGGCATCCTGCCTTCGGAAATCCCGTTCGTTGCACGCAAGGCCGCTGCTCGCTAATAGCGCCTCCGGAAGGCATCAGCCTTCTTCAAGGATCGCGAGTCCCCATAACCGCGCGGTCCTACAGTTTCCAGAATATCACCGGGGTGCTTTCTCCTCCTCCCATTTCCTCGGTGATTCAAGACCGGATGTCCTCCTCCCAAGTCCGGTCTTCCCCATAAAACACCCGTCGCCTCCTCCCGCGACGGGTGTTTTCGTTTATGGGCTGTATTTATGCCTCTTGCGAGGCAGGTGTTGCCGCACCGCGTCTGTCGAATGCAATCGAGATTGCAAAGACCGCCAGACCAGATAAGGCAAGCAATGCGCCGACTATTCCCGTCGACGTCCAGCCATAGCCCCATGCAACCGCAAGACCGCCGAGCCAAGCACCGAGCGCATTGGCGAGATTGAGCGCGGAATGGTTGAGGGCAGCCGCCAGCGTTTGCGCATCCGCCGCTACATCCATCAGACGCGTTTGCAATGCGGGGACGAGTGCAAACCCGCCGCCGACCAGAAGCACGTTCAAGAATGCAGTCACAGGATGCTGCATGAGGACGGGGAATGCCAACATGACGGCCATATCATAGAGCAGCACCAGACCAACAGTTCCCATAACCGAACGATCTGTCAGTCGCGACCCAACTATATTTCCAAGCACCATGCCGAGGCCGAACATCGCGAAGACGAAAGGCATCCATTTCACATCGACATGCGAAACCTCGGTAACTGTTGCCGCGACATAGGTAAAAACGGAAAACAGGCCGCCCGTGCCAATTGCACCAATCCCAAGCGTCAGCCAGACTTGCTTGCGGCGAAATGCTCCCAGTTCGCGCAGGGGTGACGCCCCCTCCTCTGCAGGCTGTTTGGGTACATAGATCGCGACCAGCACCATAGTTAGCATTGCGATCAGGCCAACGGATGCAAACATTGCGCGCCATCCGGCAATCTGACCGAGAGAGGTCGCAAGCGGCGTCCCGCACAATGTCGCAATGGTCAGTCCCATCATGACCCGTCCTACAGCCTGAGCACGCTTGCCCGGTTCCGCCAAAGATGCGGCGACAAGTGAAGCAACGCCGAAATAGGCTCCGTGAGGGAAACCAGCGACGAACCGCATCATGTAAAGACCGGCATAGTCCTGCATGAATGCGCTTGCGAGATTACCGAAAGCGAATAGCCCCATCAGCAGGAAGAGGAGCTTGCGGCGGTCAAGCTTTGCGCCGATCACTGCAAGCACCGGTGCGCCAATCAGAACACCGAGCGCGTAAGAACTGATGAGATGGCCGCCTTGCGGTATGGTCACCTCAAGATCACGCGCGATATCGGGCAGCAGCGCCATAATGGCGAACTCACCGGTACCTATACCGAAGCCACCGATGGCAAGCGCTAGTTCCGCCAATCGTGCAGACGAACGTAGCGAAGTTTCCGGCGATGAAGCCGAAGGCTGAATTTTGGACATGAATGGGCCTGAAGGGAATGGAGGATGTCGGACAACCCTACCACTCCTTTCAGGCAAAGGCGATACGCATTGCTGCGGCGCTTTGACGGCTCAAAAACAAACGATTATCTGGCCGCGACCGCCTCGATTTCGACCTTGAATTCCTCACGCGTGAAACCGGAAACGATCATCAGCGTGGAGGCTGGCGCTGGTTGCGGGAACAGCCTGTCACGAACATCCATATAAGGACGCATATAGGCCCGGTCTGTCACATAGGCGTTGATACGCACGACATCGGAAAGGTCCATACCGCCATCGCGCAAAATACGGCGAATATTCTCGAAGCAGAGTTCAGCCTGAGCGCCTGCGTCTTCCGGCACATTTCCATCCTGCGCGATGCCTAACTGACCGGAACAGAAAATCATTTCAGCACCGGCTTTAACCTTCACGCCATGGCTGTAGGCGGCAAAGGGTACTGCCATGTCAGCGGGCAGCAGATGTTTCAAACTGTTCATCGTGAATCCTCAAGATTTCGGCGCAGCGGCCAGCATTTCTTTCAGCCGTGCCGCCCCGGCGACAATATCGGCCTCGGTCGGATTAATACCCGCAGCCAGCAGACGGCGCGCAATCATATGGTCTGCCGGACGATTGATGGAATCAACAGCCACAAGCCTGTCACCGGCAAAATGGAAGATGGAAAATGCATTTTCTTCCGGGTTCCCTGAAAGGATATGCCGATCAGCATCGAAGGAAAGTCCTGCCGTCTGCAGCTTCATATCGCCCTGATCGGACCAGAACCAGGCGACTTCCCGAAACGGCGCTTCGCGTCCGACAATGGTGCGCGCCACATGCTTTGCCTGATCGGTCGCGTTTTGTACCGATTCCAGCCGTACCCGGCGACCAGCATGAAAGTGATCGTAGCTCACGCAATCGCCAATGGCGTAGACATGGCTAGCAGAAGTACGCAGGTTCTCGTCGACAATAATCCCATTGTCGATTGCAAGTCCCGCCGTTACTGCAAGCTCCACATTTGGTACCGCACCAGTGCCGATCACGACCATATCCGCCGGGAATATCGTGCCGTCTGCAGCTTTAACGCCGATAACATGGTTATTTTCCCCCTCGACTGCCGCCACGCCGAGACCGGTTAAAAGTGTGATGTTAGCGGCGCGGCTGCGCGCTTCCACATGGGCAGAGATATGCGTTGCAACCGAACGACCCAGCACACGAGGCGCCGCTTCGATCAGAACCGTCTTTTTGCCAAGCGCGATTGCGCTATGGGCCATTTCGAGGCCAATGAAACCGCCACCGATAATGACGACATTCTCGACATTCGGCATTGCCGCTGCGATACGGCGTGCATCGTCCATCCGGCGCAGCGTAAAGACACCTTCGAGCCCGACACCGGGTACATTGGGAATGCGCGCACGTGCGCCGGTCGCGAAGATCAGTTCAGACCAGTTCAACACGTGCCCATCATCAAGCGCGACCGTCTTGTCGGCAATCGATACGGCATCGACGTGATGGCCGAACAGCATCTCGATATTATTGTCGCGATAGGTTGCTTCCGGGCGCAACACCAGGCCACCGCCTTCCGGGGCTTTCAAATAGGATTTGGAGAGCGGAGGCTTATGATAGGGAATATCGGTTTCGTCGTTGATGAGAACGATTTCGCCTGCATAGCCTTCCTGCCGAAGGCTGATAGCGGCCTGCGAACCGGCATGGCCGGCACCAATGATAATGCATCTGTCGTCCATAGGACCTCCGGAAATTTCCGCGCATCATAAACACGTCACGGCCCGTCGCGTGACCGAATAGCCACGGATTCACACCTTAATTGCACGCAATTCGAATATTTAAAACATTTAGTTTGACCGATCGGTCAGATTGTTTAGTAGGATATGTCTAACGCCCTTGGCCCGAGCGTGTAGGAGTTGCAATCTTGAAACGATATTGGTCCGATTATACGAGCGAGGCATTCTCCCGCCTCGATCGCGAGAAGCTCGTGGCGGTTCTGCCCGTCGGCGCAATCGAACAGCACGGACCGCACCTGCCGCTGGCGGTCGATGCCGCGATTGTCGACGGCATGGTGAAGGAAACAATCGCCCGCCTGCCTGAAACAAGCCACGCGCTTTTCCTGCCGACGCAGGCCATTGGCAAGAGCAACGAACACAGTCTTTATCCCGGCACACTGACGTTCTCGGCAGAGACGATCATTCGCATGTGGTGCGAAATAGGTGGCTGCGTGGCGGCAAGCGGCGTTCGCAAGATGGCGCTTCTCAACAGCCATGGCGGCCAGATCAGTGTCATGGATATCGTGGCACGAGAACTTCGTATCCGTCACAATATGATGGTGGTGAGCATCAACTGGTTCGGTCTCGGAATGCCGGAAGGCGTCTACAGCGACCACGATGCCAAGCACGGCATTCATGCCGGTGACATGGAAACCTCGGTGATGCTGGAAATGCATCCAGACCTGGTCGACATGTCGAAAGCTCAGGATTTCCGCACTCTTACGGAAACTTTTGCACGTGATTTCAAGCATCTTGCGCTGAGCGGCGGCGCGAAGCCTGCCTGGCAGATTCAGGATATCAACCCCTATGGCGCCGCTGGCGACGCAACGCTCGCGACTGCCGAAAAAGGTCGAGCGACCATCGATTTTGCCGCCGAGCGGCTGGTCGAGGTTCTCGCAGAAATCGAACGAGCGCCGCTTTCCTGGCTCGACAATCAACCAGCCTGGTAAGGACAATGAGCGTGGCCCCCAACTCGCAAGCTTCGTCCTCTCTGATTGAGATAGACGGCGTCTACAAGCAATATGGCACTGGTGTGATGGCCGTGAGCGATATGTCGCTCAAGATCGAGCAAGGCCAGTTCGTCAGCTTCCTTGGTCCATCAGGCTGCGGCAAGAGCACCGCGCTGCGCATGATTGCCGGTCTGGAATCGATTTCCGCCGGTGATATCCGTGTTAACGGCCATGCTCCCGGTAAAGGTCCTATCGGGGCGCAAGATATCGGCTTTGTTTTTCAGGAGCCGACGCTGATGCCATGGGCCAGCGTTTTCGACAATGTCTATCTGCCGCTGCGCCTTGCCCGTATCTCCCGCAAGGAAGCGACCCCGCGCGTTGAAGAAGCTCTGGCACAGGTTGGCTTGTCACGCTTTGCCAAGGCTTTTCCGCGAGAGCTCTCAGGCGGCATGAAAATGCGCGTTTCCATCGCCCGCGCGCTGGTTACACGTCCGCGTCTTCTCTTGATGGACGAACCTTTTGCGGCACTCGATGAAATGACGCGCTTCAAGCTCAATAATGACGTGCTGCGCCTCTGGCAGGAACATGGCCTGACGGTAATCTTCGTCACCCACAGCGTTTACGAGTCGGTTTACCTGTCAAACCGCGTTATCGTCATGGCGGCAAGGCCGGGCCGAGTGGTTGCCGATATACCGATCATCGGCTCCTATCCTCGCGCTGAAAATTACCGCACGACAGACGCATATGCGAAATATTGCGCCAAGGTTTCCGACGCGCTGACCGCGACGCTTTCTTCTCAAGATATAGACCATTGAGGGCGGGAAGATGAACCAGATGCAAAACGAACTGCCCGTTCTCAATTCCGAACAGGATCGCCTCGCCCGGCGCGAGCGCACTTTGCGCATCATGATGCCGACATTGGCAATCATCATCGCGCTCGGCATATGGGAAGGCCTCGTCCGCTACTATCAGGTACCGCATTACCTGATCCCAGCTCCTTCGCTGGTCGCCGAGACCCTGATCAAGGACGGTCCATCCTTGACGGCATCCATGTGGTTCACCGTCAAGCTAACCCTGATTTCACTTGCCTGTGCCATTATTGGCGGCGTTCTGCTCGGCATGATCTTCGCCCTGTCGCGCCCGATAGAAATGGCGTTTTTTCCCTTTGCCGTTATCCTTCAGGTCACGCCGGTCATCGCTATCGCGCCGCTCATCCTCATCTATGTGCGCGACACATTTTCAGCCTTGTTGATCTGTGCTTGGATCGTGGCGTTCTTTCCGATCCTCTCCAACACGGTGATAGGATTGCACAGCGCCGACCACAACCTGCGCGATCTGTTCAAGCTCTACCGCGCTTCTCCATGGCAGCGCCTGCGTTATCTGCTGGCACCGAGCGCATTGCCCTATTTCATGGCCGCGCTAAAAATCGCTGGTGGCCTGTCGCTGATTGGCGCTGTGGTGGCTGAATTCGTTGCCGGTACGGCAGGCCAAAGCACCGGTCTTGCCTCGCGTATTCTGGAATCGAGCTTCCGCAACGAAATTCCGCGCATGTTTGCGGCACTTTTCCTCGTGTCGCTGCTCGGCATCGTGATTTTCCTCATCACAAGCTGGTTGTCGCGCCTCGTCCTCGGACGCTGGCACGAAAGCGAAATCCGTCGTGAGCGCTAAAATGCTGACTGGCGTCGCCATAACCGGGCTTTCCGGACACTACGACATCAAGATCGAAGGTGATCGCATCGCATCGCTTGTTCCGTCGCAGGCAGTTGGCGGCGGACTTGTCACCCCGCTTTTTGCGGATATCCACGTCCATCTCGACAAGACGTTCACGATTCAGCGTATTGCAGAAAATGGCAGCGCCAGAGTGGATTGCCTGTTCGACGCCATAGACCTGATGGGCACAGACCGGAAGAACTGGAGCGCGGAAGATATCCGCGACCGCGCGAGCAAAGGCATTGAGGCTGCGTTCGAACAAGGCGTCGGCGCCATGCGCAGCCATGTGGACTGGACGACACCGGAAGTTCCTGTTGCATGGCCCGTTCTAAACGAGCTGCGCGAGGAATGGAAAGACCGGATCGACCTTCAGCTGGCGGCGCTTGTGCATGGTGATCTGGTGCTTGATGCAGGCTCACAAATCGCGGCCCGTGTTGCAAAAGATGGCGGTGTCTTCGGAGCGTTCTTCTATCGCAATGCCGATCTTGAAGCCAAAATCGAAGAGATGTTCCGCCTCGCTGTGCAGCATGGTCTCAATCTCGACTTCCATGTCGATGAAGGTCTGGATGTCGAAGCAGACGGGTTTTCGCTGATAGTATCGGCAACCAAACGCCATGGCATGGCTGGTCGGGTGCTGTGCGGTCATGCCTGCTCGTTGTCGCTGCGCAGGCCGGACGAACTGCAGCGCATCCTGGACGCTGCCGCAGAAGCAGGCACGGCACTCGTTTCGCTACCCACGACAAACCTCTATCTGCAAGACCGGATCGGCGGAAAGTCTCCGCGCCTGCGCGGTGTTGCACCGTTGAAGGAAGCGCGCGCAGCAGGCATGGATGTCATGTTCGGTTCCGACAATGTCCGCGATGCATTCTATCCCTATGGCGATTACGACCCGCTCGCCATACTTCGTCTCGCAGCGCCGGTTTGCCATGTCGAGCCGCAGGATTGGCTCGACAGCATCACCACCCTGCCCGCCCGCCTTATTGGCAGCGAATACGTGCAGCAACCGCAGGCAGGTGGCGTGGCCAGTTTTGTCTGGCACGACGCAGCAGACCTGAACGATCTCATCAGCCGCCCGCAGGCTCGCCGCGTCGTCTGGCGTAATGGCGTTGCCGTGCCTCAAATCAACGGGAGAGCCACATGAATTCTGCCGCTCCACAGCGCATCTACGACTGGGCCGCATTTCGCGGCGAAATCGATGGAATCCGCATCTATGACGACCCAAAGCAGGTCGAACTGCGCTCGCGTGATTATTTCTGGTACAGCCCGATCCTCACCGAAGATATCGGCCATTATGTCGGCGATCTCGTCGTCATCCCGAAAGATCAGGATGAGGTGCGTCGCGTAGCGGCAGCCGCTGCAAAATTGCGTATCCCGATCACCGTTCGTGGCGGCGGCACAGGCAATTACGGTCAATGCGTTCCGCTCGAAGGCGGCATCATTCTGGACATGACCAAGATCGACCGCATCGTTTCCATCGAACCCGGCAAGGTTCGTGTCGAAGGCGGCGCTCGCATTTCGCGTCTGGACGATGCCGTGCGCGAAACCGGTCAGGAACTGTTGATGTATCCGTCGACCCGCCGCATCGCCACGATTGGCGGCTTCTTCTCAGGTGGTTCAGGCGGCATCGGCTCATTACGTCACGGCATGTTGCGCGACGATGGCAATGTCTATTCGGTCAAGGTTCTGACTGTCGAACCGGAGCCGAAGATTATCGAATTGACCGGACGCGACATTCATAAAGTTCAACATGCCTATGGCACCAACGGCATCATTCTGGAGCTGGAAATCGGTCTTACCAAGGCAACGGACTGGATACATACTGCAGCCTTGTTCGATAGTTACGAGGCAACGCTCAACTTCTGCCTCAAGGCGCTAGAAGGCAATCTCGACTGCTATCTTCTGACCACTGTAGATCGCCGTTTTGCGCGCTTTTACACCAAGTTCGGCGATCTGTTCCCATCCGACAAGGATGCGGTTTTTGCCATGATTGCCCCGGAAGAAATGGCTCGTTTCGAAGCGCTCGCCACTGAATTTGGCGGCAAGATTTCCTTCGCCATGACGCTGGATGAATTGCACAAGAATGGTTTGCAGCCTGCTTATGAGTGCGGCTGGAACCACACAACCTTGCAGGCGCTGAAAGCCGAGGAAGGCTGGACCTATCTGCAGGTCGCCTATCCGCGTCCGTTTGACGTGGATGTAGTGACACGCCAGATCGAGCGCTACGGCGAAACGCAATATATGCATCATGAAATGGCGCGCCTTGAAGGAGAAGTGCAGATTTTCGCGCTTCCGCTTGTTCGCTTTGAAGGCCGTGACGAGATGTACCGCCTGATCAAGGAACTGGAGCAGGTTGACGGTTGCGATATTTACGATCCGCATGCCTACACCATCGAGGATGGCGGCATGAAAGAAATCGACAGTGTCCAGATCGAATTCAAGAAACTGGCAGACCCATATGGCCTGCTCAATCCGGGCAAAACGCGCGGCTGGACCGCTGACATGGCTTTGACTGATTAAAACAAGGGGAACCAAATGAAAAAGACACTGGTTGCGGCGTTGGCCGCACTTTCCATGGGCCTTTCTGCACAGATGGCCTATGCGCTCGACAAGGTGACGCTCGGTACCAACTGGCTCGCACAAGCCGGTCACGGCGGTTTTTATCAGGCTGTCGCAGATGGCACCTATGAAAAATACGGCCTCGATGTGCAAATCGAAATGGGCGGACCGCAGGTCAACAATCGCCCGATGCTTGCTGCAGGTCGTCTCGACTTCCTGCTGACCGGAAACTTGCTACTGTCGTTCAACAATGTCGCCAACGGCGTGCCGACGACGGTTGTTGCCGCGTTCTACCAGAAGGATCCGCAGGCATTGATGGCGCATGAAGGTGCGTACAAGGACTTCAAGGACCTGGCCAATGCCGAAACGATCCTGATTTCGAAGGACGGCCAGTTCTCGTTCTGGCCATGGCTCGTCAAGGATTTCGGCTTCAAGGACGAACAGCTGCGCCCTTATGGCTATAGCCTCGCCCAGTTCCTTAACGACAAGAAAGTCGTGCAGCAGGCCTATGCGACCGCCGAGCCGATCTATGCAGAAAAGGAAGGCGCTAAGGTTACGACCTATCTCCTCGCCGACTACGGTTACAGCACTTACGGCAATACAATCGAAACCCGTCAGGATCTGATCGAAAAGAACCCTGATCTGGTACAGCGCTTCGTCAGCGCTTCCGTGGAAGGCTGGACCAATTTCCTCTACGGCGACCGCAGCAAAGCCTACGAACGGATCCTGAAAGACAATCCGGATATGAGCAAAGAAACGCTCGATGCGGAACTGGAGCGGATCAAGAACCTTCAGCTTATCGACAGTGGCGATACGCTCGAAAAGGGAATTGGGGCAATCTCGATGGATCGCGTCAAGGCGTTCTACGAACTCGCCCGCAAGGCAGGGATTGTCAGCGGCGACGAACTCGACATGAGCAAGGTCGCGACCGATGCCTTCGTAAACAAGGGCGTGGGGCTCGACATCAAGAAAAAGCTGGGGCAATAACCCCTCCTCAATCGCGGCAGGCATGAATGAACAACGGCGACGAGAATGACGACACCGAACTGACCGGACGGGACAAGGTTCTCGGACGCAGGCGGCGCATTCTCGGTGCAATACGGGCTGCCGCGATCGATGAATTTGCCGAAAAAGGCCTTGCGGGGGCATCCACGCAAGGCATTGCGCACCGCGCCGGTCTCACCAAGCCGCAACTGCACTACTATATTTCGAGCAAGGAAGAGCTTTACGAGGATATCATCGTCTACATCCTCGAAGAATGGGAAGACATATTCCTCGGGGCCAGTACCGAAGACGACCCTGCCAAGGTGATCCGCCAATATATCCGCGCCAAGCTCGAATATAGCCAGAAAAGCCCCAAAGCCTCGCGCCTTTTCACCACCGAAATTGCCAATGGTGCACCTTATCTGAGCCGCCATTGGAAAAAGCACGTCGCAGCGACCCATAATGCAGTGAAACTCATCCAGTCGTGGGTGGATGATGGTCGGATCAAACTTGTCGATCCTCTACTATTTCAGATGCATATCTGGGCCGTCACCCAGCATTATGCCGACTTTGAAACGCAGGTTCGCAGCATGATGGAACTCGACAAGGACGAACCGCTCGATCTCGAAAGGATCGAGAAAGAGGTTTCGGCGCTGTTTCTGCGGGCCTGTGGGTTGGAATAAAACGCGTACCGACAACCCTTTCAGCGTAATCCTTCAAGTTCCGCGATGCGGGCGGCACTGTCTTTTTCAAGCATTCTGGTCATTTCGCGAATGACCGTTTCCGCCAGCACAAAGAGCGCTGCCGAAGAATCCCAGGCTGACGGTACGGCCGTACGTCCCGCCAGAACATGGCGCGCCACGCGTGCAATCGGTGAAAGCCACTGGTCGGTCACGAGGATGACTTCCACGCCTCGTGACCTTGCCGTCTCAGCCAGTTTCAAAAGACTGTCCTGATAACGACGAATATCGAAAACCACCAGAACATCGCGCTTTCCCATATCGAGAAGACGGTCACGCCACACGCTCTCCTGTCCGCCCAAGTGAAAGACATGCGGGCGAATGACCGTCATATGCGCCGCCATATATTGCGCAATGGGGTCAGTGAAGCGCCCGCCAATCAGATAGACATTGCCCTTGGCGTCACTCAAAGCCGACACGGCCTGCCGCAACTGCTTTGCACCCAAATGCCGGAAACTCTCCCGAATATTCTCAAGCGTATGTTCCACCGCCGGATAGGCTGTGTCTCGCCCGGTTCCCGGCTGTTCGTTGCGGTGGTGCGGTGATTGCAGTTGAGCCGCGAGTTCATCCTGCAAGCGCGCTTGAAAATCAGGATAGCTCTGAAACCCGAGCCTGTTCACAAAGCGCAATATCGTTGGGGAGCTGACACCGGCCAAGCCGGAAAACTCCGCGACAGTTTTTAGTCCCAGCATCGGGTAATTGGCGATCAGCGTCTGGGCGGCACTGCGCTCGCCCGCTGGCATCGTATCGATCCGTTCATTGATCAGTTCCGCAACGCTTGCATGCACCGGCACAGCACTTCCCGTTCCTGAACGCCCTTTTTGAATTTGGGCGAAATTGTGTTTGACAAATAATCATAGGACGTATCAAATAATCCGCAATAGCGCATAATTGGAAAAAACGTAACATAAGTTACAGCGCGGGGAACAAACAGAATGACGGACGAGCGAGAACATCGCACGGCTTCGTGCGAGCCTGTTTCTGTCTTCAACAAGGATGGGGAAAGTCCCTATCTTCTTGTCTGCGAGCACGCATCCAACTTCATTCCCGAGACTTTCGAGGGGCTCGGTCTGGGGGGAGATGCCTTGCAGGCACATATCGCGTGGGATCCAGGCGCAGTGGAAGTTGCAAGGCATCTCGCCTCGTCCCTTCACGCGCCGCTCGTCGAAAGCCAGCTTTCGCGACTGCTGATCGATTGCAATCGTCCACTCGACGCTCACGACCTCATTCCGGAAATCAGCGAGACGACCGTGGTTCCCGGAAATCACGTGCTCAATTCCATGGAACGTCTGGCACGTATCGATCTTTCACATCGGCCATTCCACACTGCTGTCGAACACGTGATTGCAGAGCGTGCGCGACGAGGACAGGCATCGTGGATCGTGACGATCCACTCCTTCACGCCCATCTATCGCGACGTCCCCCGCCCCTGGCCGATCGGCATCATCCACGACGAAGATGACCGGATCGGCAAGCCGTTGATCGCCGCACTGAGGAAAGATCCAGCGCTCAATGTCGGCGTCAACGAACCCTATTCACCAGCCGATCGCGTCTATTACACGCTGGAGCGGCACGCGCGTCCGCGCAACGCGCCCTGCGTGATGATCGAACTTCGCAACAATGAGATTGCCGATGGTCCGGCACAGATTGCCTGGGCCGAAAAACTCGCAACGATATTGAGGGACATTGCGAAAGCAATTGACCCTCGCAACACAGAACAGAAAGCCTGAAGGAGCGGGAAATGCCGAAGCCGATCAGACTGTTCGTCAAATATGTTGATGCAGTGAATTACTATGTCGGGCGCTTCGCGATGTATCTCTTCTTCGTGCTCGGCGCCTGCCTTCTATATTCGACTTTTTCGCGTGTTGTTCTCGGCGTACCGGTCAACTGGGTATTGGAAATGTCCCAGTTTCTGCTCTCGGCCTACTATCTGCTCGGTGGAGCATACGCCATGCAACAGGGCGCGCATGTGCGCATGGACTTGTTCTTTGACCGTCTTTCACCGCGCAGGAAAATGATCACCGACATGATCACCATCCTGTTCATCATTTTCTATCTTGGCGTGATGGTCGCCGGCGGCATTTCATCGACCAACTACGCCATCGTTTACAGCCAGAAGAACTATACCGCCTGGGCGCCGCTTCTCTGGCCGATCAAGCTCATCATGACTGTCGGTATTCTCCTGCTGCTGCTGCAGTGCGTCTCCAATTTCTTCAAGGACTGGGCCTCCCTGCGTGGACAGCCGATCAGCACCATCGCGGGTCCTGCCATTGAGGAAGGGCATCACATATGAGTTCGGAATTCATAACGCTCTTCATGTTTGCAACCATGATGGTGCTGCTCATGACCGGGCAGCGCGTATTCGGCGTGATCGGTTTTGTCGGCTCGCTCGCCGCTCTCCTGCTTTGGGGCAAAGGCTCGTTCGAGATGCCGTATAATGCCACCTTTGCGGTGCTGAACTGGTATCCGCTTATCACTGTGCCCTTCTTCGTCTTCATGGGCTACATGCTCTCGGAATCGGGCATTGCCAGCAATCTCTACCGCATGTTCCACGTGTGGTTCGGCGGCATTCGCGGCGGTCTGGCACTGGGTACGATCGGCCTGATGGTCATTATTTCCTGCATGAACGGCCTGAGCGTTGCAGGCATGGCAATCGGCGCTACCGTCGCACTGCCAGAGCTTCTCAAGCGTGGCTATAACAAGGTTATGGTAACGGGCGTCATTCAGGCTGGCAGTTCACTTGGTATCCTTATTCCGCCAAGCGTCGTGCTGGTACTTTATGCGATGATTGCCCGGCAGCCGGTATTGCAGCTCTGGCTCGCAGGGATTGGTCCCGGCCTTCTCATGGCCGCGCTCTTTGCGATCTATATCTACATACGCTGCCGCCTCCAGCCCGAGCTCGGACCGACTTTGCCACAAGAAGAACTGGACAGGATCACATGGCACGACCGCTTCGTCGCGCTGCGCGCAGGCATTCTGCCACTCGTGGTCTTCGGCGCGATGATGGGCCTGTTCCTCACCGGCGTTACCAGCCTTGTTGAAAGCTCGGCCGTCGGCGCATTGCTTGCAACGCTTGCCGCGCTTTTCACCGGACGCCTCAACAAGATTGTCTGGGAAACCACGTCACGGAACAGTCTCACCGTCACCTGCATGTTCCTCTGGATCATTCTGGCTGCACTCTGCTTTTCATCGGTCTATGATGGCCTTGGAGCGGTGAAAGCCATTGAAAGCGTGTTGCTGAACACCTTCGATCTGTCGCCCTGGACAATCCTGATACTGATGCTGTTTTCGTTCATCATATTGGGCATGTTCCTCGATGACACGGCAATGCTGGTCATCGTGGCACCGCTTTACATACCGCTGGTCAAGAGCCTCGGCTTCAACGCCATCTGGTTCGGTGTGCTCTACACGATCACCTGCCAGATCGCATATATCACGCCGCCTTTCGGGTACAATCTCTTCATGATGCGGGCCTTGGCCCCGAAGGAAGTCACGCTGATAGACATCTATCGTTCAATCGTACCGTTCTTCTTCCTCATGGTGCTGACCATCATCCTTCTGATGATCTTTCCGCAGATCGCGATGTGGTTGCCCAACTGGTACACCGGACGATGACGATAATTACGGGAGAATGCGCATAAGCCGGTGACAAGAGCCAGAACGGCTAGACCGGAACACATAAAGGGTGAACTCAAACAAGAGTGGGAGAATGGGCATGAGTGAGAAGAGCAAGCTTAACAAACGCGATTTTCTCAAGAAAGCCGGGCTGACGACCGTTGGCGCGCTGGGTGCAAGCACGCTTGCAACGCCATATGTGAGGGCGCAGAGCCCGATCAAATGGCGGCTCCAGACCTATGCAGGTCCGGCACTTGCAGAGCACGTCATCAAGCCGTCTATCGACGCCTTCAACAAGGCTGCCAATGGCGAGATGGTGATCGAACTTTATACTGCCGACCAGCTTGTGCCGCAGGGTGAGTTGTTCCGCGCGGTTCAATCCGGCACAATCGACGCTGCGCAAAGTGATGACGACTCGATGGCGTCACCAGTCGATGTCGCGGTGTTTGGGGCTTATTTCCCCTTTGCATCGCGCTACAGCCTCGATGTGCCTGCGCTGTTCAACTGGTACGGGCTCAATGAAATCTGGGAGGAAGCCTATAAGGAAATTCCGGGCGTCACATGGCTCAGCGCCGGTTCCTGGGACCCGTGCAATTTCGTAACCACCAAGCCGATCCGCAGCGTTGCTGACCTGAAGGGACTTCGGGTCTTCACATTCCCGACCGGTGGCCGCTTCCTGACCAAATTCGGCGTCGTGCCTGTCACGCTGCCGTGGGAAGATATTGAAGTCGCTATCCAGACTGGCGAACTCGACGGCGTTGCATGGTGTGGCGCGACCGAGGCCTATACGGTTGGCTGGGCCGACATCAACAAGTACTATCTGACCAACAATATCAACGGCGCATGGGCCGGTTCCTATTTCGCGAATACCGAGAAATGGGACGCTGTGCCGGATCACCTGAAGACGCTCTTCAAGCTGGCAATGGACTCATCGCATTATTATCGCCAGCATTGGTACTGGTGGGGCGAAGCTCACTATCGCACCACCGGTGGGAAGCTGGAACTGACAACTATTCCGGAATCGGAATGGAAACAGATTGAGGACGCTGCTGAACAGTTCTGGGATGAAATCGCAACCAAGAGCGAGAGAAACGCCAAAGTCGTCGCAATCCTGAAAAAATATCAGGAAACCATGCGAGGTGCGGGCGCACCTTACCGTTATGCCTAAGGATTTTGGACGCGGCACACTGTGCCGCGTCCATCACTTTTTTCCGTTCTGGAGCGAGCATAAATGGCCGGACAATTGACTTTCGATGCATTGAAAAAAGCCGTTGCGAATGATGAAATCGATACGGTTCTTGCATGTTTTGTGGACATGCAGGGACGCTTGATCGGCAAACGCTTCTACGGGCAGTTTTTCGTGGAATCTGGTTACGACGAGACCCATGGCTGCAACTATCTTCTTGCCGACGATATCGATATGGAACCAGTGCCGGGCTATGAGGCCGCCGGATGGGACAAGGGCTATGGTGATTTTGTCATCAAGCCGGATCTTTCGACCTTGCGCGTCGCCACATGGCTGGAAAAGACCGCCATCGTGCTTTGCGACGTGCTCGATCATCACGACCATCAGGATCTGGCGCATTCCCCGCGTGCTATCCTCAAGAAACAGCTCGCGCGCCTGCACGAGCGCGGCTATCGCGCCTATTTCGCGTCTGAGCTTGAGTTCTATCTTTTTGACGAGACCTATAAGACAGCCCGCGCAAAGCACTGGCAGGATATGGAAACGGCATCTCCTTACGTGCAGGATTATGTCATCCACCTGACCACCAAGGAGGAACCGGTTCTACGCGCAATGCGCAACCAGCTCGCGGCAGCGGGAATTCCGGTCGAAAACTCCAAGGGCGAATGGGGTCCGGGACAGGAAGAACTGAATGTGCGCTATGCCGAAGCGCTCGAAATGGCAGACCGCCATGTCATCATGAAGAATGCGATGAAGGAAATCGCCGAAGCACACGGCAAATGCATCACCTTCATGGCCAAGTATGATTACGGCAAGGCTGGAAGCTCCAGCCACGTGCATAATTCCATCTGGAGCGCCGATGGCAAGGAACCGCTCTTCTTTGATCCGAAAGCCCCATACACTATGACGCCGCTCATGCGTTCCTGGGTGGCCGGACAGCTCAAATACGCCACCGACTACACCTATTTCCTGGCGCCTTACATCAATTCCTACAAGCGCTTTCAGGCAGGCACTTTTGCGCCGACGAAAATCATGTGGAGCCAGGATAACCGCACTGCAGGTTTCCGCCTTTGCGGCGAAGGTACGAAAGGCATCCGCATCGAATGCCGCATCGGTGGTGCTGATCTCAATCCATATCTGGCCTTTGCAGCGCTTATCGCATCGGGCTTGCAAGGCATAGATGAACAACTGGAACTTGATGAGCCCTTTGTCGGCGATGCCTATAGTGCGGTCAAACTCAAGGAAATTCCTTACACGCTCCGGGAGGCCGCACAGGCGCTCAAGAACTCGTCGTTTCTCAAGGAAGCTTTTGGGGACGCTGTGGTCAACCACTATGTCCACACCGCCCATTGGGAGCAGATCGAATACGACCGGCGCGTGACCGACTGGGAACTACATCGCGGTTTCGAGCGCTATTGACCCGCGTGACCGGTCCCGAAATGAATAACGCAATGCCAGACTTCAGAGGAAATTGCAGATGAGCGGCACGGCCAAGATCATCTCTCCGATAGACGGCTCGGTATATGCCGAGCGTCCTTTTTTAAATGAGGCTGCAATCGCCTCGACGGTGGCGGCAGCGCGCGCTGCGCAAACAGGCTGGGCTCAGTTGAGTACTGCTGAGCGCGCGCGCTATTGCCGGGCCGCACTGGATGCGCTTGCCGGGATGCAGGAAGAGATTATCCCTGAAATCGCATGGCAGATGGGGCGCCCGACCCGTTACGGCGGGGAGAATGGCGGCGTGCAGGAACGCGGCCAATATATGATCGATATCGCCGAAGAGGCGCTGAAACCTTATGTGCCCACACAGAAGGATGGTTTCCGTCGGTATGTGAAGCACGTGCCGCTTGGCGTGGTTCTGGTGATTGCACCGTGGAACTATCCCTATCTCACCGCCGTCAACACAATCATTCCCGCACTTATGGCCGGGAACACTGTGATCCTCAAACATGCCACGCAGACGCTTCTGGCTGGTGAACGCTTTGCAAAAGCGTTTGAGAAGGCCGGGCTGCCCAAGGGTGTATTCCAGAATATCGTTCTCGATCACGCATCGACGGAAAAGTTGCTTGCATCCGGCACAATTGACCACGTGAATTTCACCGGCTCGGTTGGCGGGGGGCGCGCCATCGAAAAGGCTGCTGCGGGCACCTTCATGACGCTCGGGCTGGAGCTTGGCGGCAAGGACCCGGCCTATGTGCTTCCTGATGTCAATCTGGACCATGCCGTCGCCAATCTGGTCGATGGTGCTTTTTTCAATTCCGGCCAGTGCTGCTGCGGGATCGAGCGCATCTATGTTCATGAAGCAGTCTATAACCGCTTCGTCGATGGTTTCATCGACCTGACGAAGCAATATGTCGTCGGCAATCCGCTGGATAGCTCAACGACGCTCGGACCAATGGCGCAGGCGCGCTTTGCAGATCTCATCCGCGAGCAGAAGGCGGAAGCGTTGCGCAAGGGTGCGAAGGCCCACGTCAATATGAGCGTCGAGAATGATCGCGCGGGCTCTCCCTATGTCGCGCCGGAAGTGCTCACCAATGTCGACCACCAGATGAGCGTCATGCGTGAAGAAAGCTTCGGCCCCATCGTCGGCATCATGAAAGTACGCAATGACGAGGAAGCTCTCGCGCTCATGAATGACAGCATCTACGGCCTTACAGCTTCGCTCTGGACAGCAGATACGGACCACGCTGCCGCTCTCGGTGACCGCATCGAAACGGGCACGGTTTTCATGAACCGCTGCGATTATCTCGACCCCGCACTTGTCTGGACCGGGGTCAAAGACACTGGCAAGGGTGCTGCCCTGTCACCCATCGGCTACGGCAATCTCACGCGACCGAAATCCTTCCACCTGCGTGAGAAAATCTGATCTGAATTGAATTTCTGGAAAGCAATCGACATGACCACTTTGACTGCCAAATGGAATTTCCCCACCACCGTGCTTTTTGGCCCAGGCCGCATCAAGGAATTGCCTGTCGTCCTCAAGGCCGCTGGCATTCAGAATCCGCTCTTTGTGACTGACCCCGGTCTGGCAAAACTTCCAGTGGTGGCGTCCACGCTCGCTATTCTGGATGAAGCTGGTGTGAAATACGGGGTTTTCTCCGACGTCAAACCTAATCCGGTCGAAAGCAATCTCTATGCGGGCGTTGAGGTCTTCAAAAGCGGCAAGCATGATGGCGTCATCGCTTTTGGTGGTGGTTCAGCGCTCGACCTCGGCAAGCTGATTGCCTTTCAGGCAGGGCAGACACGACCGGTCTGGGATTTCGAAGACATTGGTGACTGGTGGACGCGCGCTGACAGCAAAGCAATTGCCCCGATCATTGCCGTGCCCACGACCGCTGGCACCGGATCGGAAGTTGGCCGTGCAGGTGTCTTGACCAACGAAGCGACCCATACCAAGAAGGTCATCTTCCATCCCAAGATGCTGCCGATCACAGTCATTGCCGATCCTGAGCTTTCCACCGGAATGCCACCTTTCATCACTGCGGGCACTGGCATGGACGCACTGGCACACTGCCTTGAAGCCTATTGCGCTCCGGGATTTCATCCGATGGCCGATGGCATCGCGGTGGAGGGTATCCGTCTGGTTCTTGAAAACCTTCCCACCGCCTATGCCGATGGCAAGAATATTGAAGCGCGTGCGAACATGATGGCAGCGGCCGCAATGGGTGCAACAGCCTTCCAGAAAGGGCTTGGTGCAATCCATTCCCTGTCGCATCCCATCGGTGCCCTTTATGATACCCATCATGGCATGACGAATGCGGTTTTCATGCCCTATGTCCTGCTTCAGAACCGATCTGCCATCGAAAAGCGTATAGAACGGCTTGCCGATTATCTCGGCATCAAGGGCGGGTTCGACGGATTTCTGGCAGCAGTCATGAAATTGCGGAGCGATTTGAGCGTCCCCAATACGCTGCCCGAATTCATCAAAGGCCTCACAATGGATGACGCCCGGAAAGACCTGATTGCCGAGATGGCTATCGTCGATCCAACCGCTGGCGGCAACCCGATTGAATTGACAAAAGAACGCGCGTTGAAGTTGCTAAATGCTGCACTCGAAGGTAAGGTCTGACACGCTGAATTCAGGCTCGGCGAGGGCCATAGAAGTAAGCATCGCACCACCTATGGCGGGGGGCGATGCATTGGGGAGCAGGTTCTTGGGGAGGAGCCTGCTCCCTTTCATTTTGCGCAACATTCAGGCCTGCCCAAAACAGCGAAAACCCGGCTTTCCGCCTGTAGAGAAGCGGGAACAAATCGATATTTCAAGCGTTTACCTTAATCACCTAAGACGGAGGGTTGCACGTGAATATCTTCAAACAGACCTGTGTCGGTGCGTTGGCCGTGATCTTCGGAGCGACGTCCATCGCGCCGACAATGGCAGCGCCTTTGAATCTGGAACGTCCGGTCATCAATCATAATGTGGAACAGGTGCGCGATCATCGCCGCCCGCCACGTCACTATAATAGCCATAGGCCCCACCGGCCGGGATACTGGAACGGTCATCGCGGCTATCGGCATTATCGTCATGGCTATCGTCGCTATAATGACGGGTGGTGGTATCCGCTGGCAGCTTTCGGCGCAGGTGCCATCATTGGCGGTGCCGTAAGTCAGCCTCGCCCCGTTTATCGTGCATCGAGGATGTCCAACGCGCATGTTCAGTGGTGCTATAACCGCTACAAATCCTATCGCTCCTCAGACAATACATTCCAGCCCTATAATGGGCCGCGCAGACAGTGCTATTCGCCCTATTCTCGTTGATAATTGGAAACGCGCCCTTTGAGGGCGCTTTTTCATATAGTTTACGATGTGTCGAACAGAAACGTGATGAAATTTCCGGTTTCTGCGATAACCCAATGCTGGACGCCTCTCTCAAAGAGGAATAAGCAAGCCCGCGTCATAGCAATGTCGCGGGCAAAATTTTCTTCGTTCCCATTCTTTTGCGACATGACGGACAATATTCAGAACGTGGATGGTGAAAGAAATGTGCTCGACTTTCTCCACGACCAGTTCAGTCCAAAGCCGGCAGTCGCTCTTTAGCTGCGTGCATTGCGCGGGCAGCAGAACGATTTCGGCGCAACCTTGAGTTTGAGAATGTCGCATACCACCGCCGCAAGCCCCGCTCCTACCAATGCGCAACGTCTGGCGATGACCGCTCTGATCGTTGGCGGAATCGCTATTGGCAGCTCGCCGATCTTTGTCCGACTTTCCGAGGTGGGTCCGCTCGCAACAGGCTTCTGGCGTCTTGCACTCGCAGTTTTACCGCTTCTGCTCATGGATGGTCGCGAACGGCGCGACGAAAAGGATACTACCCCGCTCACGCTGTCCGACTGTTTGCGCCTCGCCCTGCCAGGCCTGTTTATCGCTTTCGACCTCGGCGCGTGGCACTTGTCGCTGCACATGACATCCGTTGCAAATGCCACGCTGCTTGCCAATATGGCGCCGATTTTCGTGACATTGGGCGCTTGGTTGCTTTTCAACTCGCGCGTGAGCACGTCTTTCATGATCGGCCTTGCCGTCGCGGTCATTGGCGTCGTCGTGCTAAAGGGTGGACCGGGCGAGCTTCTCCAGTCCCAATCGTCCGGCGATGCGATGGCGCTTCTGGCCGCAGTCTTCTATGCCGGTTACATTCTCTCGGTTGGCCGCTTGCGCAGCCGCTTTTCCACCATGCGCATCATGCTGTGGAGCAGCGCGATTGCAGCCGTCTTTTCGCTGCCGGTTGCGTATTTCATGGAAGGTCAGATACTGCCTGCCACGCTCTATGGATGGCTTATTCTTGCAGGCCTAGCATGGGTAACTCATGCCGCAGGCCAGAGCATGATCGCTTATGCCCTCGCCTATCTTCCGGCATCGTTCTCGTCACTCACCCTGCTTCTGCAACCGGTTGTCGCAGCGTTTCTTGCCTGGACTATCCTGTCGGAACCTATCGGCATGTTGCAGGCTCTGGGCGGCATCATCGTGATATCGGGCATTTTGATCGCTCGAAGAGGATAGGATATGAAAAAGCCCCGGTTTCCCGGGGCTTTCTTACGGAGCTGATTACTCAGCCAGCCATTCCTTGATGCGGTCCGGATGGTCCGCGATATATTTATCGACGGCCTTCTCATAGGATGTTTCCTGCGCATCGAACATCGCAGCTTCGAGCTCGCTGATCGGAATGCTCATCTTGGTCAGCAATGAAGCAACTTTCGGATTGTCTTCCTTGAAGCCCTTACGTGCAATGGCGTCGATATGTTCGGCACCACCCAGTGCGCCTTCAGGATCGGCAATGTAACGCAGCTTGTACTTGCCGAACATCCAGTGCGGGCTCCATGAGGTTGCCACGAACCAGCCGTCGGAACGTGTGGCGCGGTCAACTGTCGTCAGCATGGCCGCTTCACTCGAAATATTGAGCTTGTAGTCCAGCCCGTATTTCTTGATCGCTTCCTGCGATAGACGAGTGAGGCCTGCGCCCGGATCGATGCCCTGAATTTCGCCCTTCAGCTTCTCGCGAACTTCCGGCTTCTTCAGGTCTTCAATGGAGCTGATCTCACTTTCCGGGATGTAAGCCGGAACAATCCAACCGAGCTTTGCACCTTCATAGAGCGGGCCTAGGTCTTCGACCTTGTCCTTCACGCGTGCATAGTAATCGGCGTGCGTTTCCGGCAGCCAGGCCATCATCATGGCATCGATATCGCCACGGCTCACGCCCTGATAAAGTGGGGCCACGTCCGTCTGAACCAGCTCAACCTTCTGGCCGAGATTGTCTTCGATCAGTTTCTTGGCAAGTTTGGTGACGAACTCAGCATCCGACCAAGGTGCCCAGCCGATCTTCACCGGCTTGCCGTCCTGCGCAAATGCTGCGCCCATGGTCATCGTTCCCGCCACAACTGCCGCCAGACCGAATTTGGTTAGTTTGCCTAACATAGCTTCTCCTTTTCGATTGGTATCAGTTCCCATAGTTATTATTGGGTTATTCTTGGTTATTTTGGCTTTCTTCATGCTTCCTGCTTGCGAAAGGACGAGGCGGACTGAGTGTCCGCCGCCTTTCTTAAAGATGCGAGCCTTTTGAAAAATCCGGCTCCGCCCTTGCCGAAGCTCTGGGTAATGCGGTCGAGAATGACCGCCAGAATGACCACTGCAAGGCCACCTTCAAAGCCGAGGCCCACATTGAGGCGCTGGATGCCGGTCAACACTGTATTGCCGAGGCCGCCCGCACCGATCATCGACGCGATGACCACCATTGAAAGCGACAGCATGATCGTCTGGTTGATGCCGGCCATGATCGAGGGCATGGCGTTTGGAAGCTGCACCTTGAACAGAAGCTGCCGTGATGTGCAGCCGAAGGCCAGCCCGGCTTCAACGAATTCGGCATGTACCTGCCGGATACCAAGATTGGTCAGACGCACAACCGGCGGCATGGCGAAAATCACCGTCGCAATTGTTCCGGGCACGGCACCGAGGCCAAAGAACATTGCGGCCGGAATGAGATAGACGAAAGCGGGCATCGTCTGCATGAGGTCGAGCACCGGGCGCACAATCGAGGCGACTGTATCGCTGCGCGCCATGGCGATGCCAAGCGGAATGCCGATCACGACAGCAATAACCGTCGATGCCAGCACCAGAGAGAGGCTTTCCATAGTGCCCGTCCACAATTCCATGTGGATGATAAGGCCCAATGCGAGAGCCGTGAATATCGCGAACTTCCACCCCACACGCCACAGCGCGAGCAGTGTAAGAATTGCGACCCCACCTATCGGCGGGACTGCGAGAAGAGCGTTTTGAATACCGTCAGTCACAAAACCGATGGCGGCTGCGATCATATCGAGCGCAGGCGTAAAGTGGTCGAGAATGTAGTTGACCACAACATCCGCCCATCCGCCGACACTGAAATTCAAATCCATGTTTTACCGTCCATTTCCGTATTTCTTCTGGATTGGACCAATTCTGCCTTCATCAGGCAAAAGGCCGTTGGCGCGCAGGTCTCAGCCCGCGCGACCAAGCGTTTCAAGCAAGGCCGATTTGCTGATAGCACCGACATAACGGTTCTGGCGGTCAGTGACCGGGACCGGCCAAGGGCTTTCCGCCACCTGTGTCAGCAATCCGGCAAGCGGCGCTTCGGCTTCGATAGCAGAGACGCTATCCAGTCTCTCGCCATCCTGCGCGACAGCACCCTTTGCCAGCACATCACGACTGACCATGCCGCGATATGTGCGGTCGGCATCGATCAACACGCCGAACGTCTTGCCGCTCGCGTCGAAACGCTCGAGCGCCGTCGCCAGCTGTTCGGGTTCAAACACGATCAGCTCGTCGTCGCGAGCCACATCGACGGCTTTGAATACGCGGGACACATCGACATTGCGGAAGAAGGAACGAACATAATCGTTGGCCGGTGCGGACACGATTTCGTTCGGCGTTCCCACCTGGACGACCTTGCCGTGCTGCATGATGCAGATACGGTCACCGATACGCATGGCTTCGTCCAGATCATGGCTCACGAAAATGATCGTCCGGCTATGTTCAGCCTGCAGCCGCTTGAGTTCGTCCTGCATTTCGGTGCGGATCAGCGGATCAAGGGCAGAAAATGCCTCGTCCATCAGAAGAATGGTCGGCTCGCTTGCCAGCGCGCGCGCCAGTCCGACACGTTGCTTCATACCGCCGGAAAGCTGATCCGGCATACTGTGAGCATATGGTTCAAGACCAACCGCAGCGAGTGCTTTCAGTGCCTTCTGGTGACGTTCCGCCTCACCCATTCCGGCCACTTCGAGACCGAACGACGCATTGTTCAGAACCGATCGATTGGGCAGGAGCGCAAAAGACTGGAACACCATGCTCATGTCGCGACGACGAAGATCGATCAGCTCGCGCTTCGTCATTTTGACGATATCGCGGCCGTCCACTTCGATGGAACCGGCAGTCGGTTCGATCAAGCGATTGAGCAGACGCAGAAGCGTGGATTTGCCCGAGCCGGAGAGACCCATAATAACGAATACTTCGCCTTCATAGATGTCGAAGGTCGCATCATCGACGCCGATTGTTGCGCCAAGTTCGCTGTGAATCTGGGTTTTTGATTTACCTGCGCGCAATTCTTGCATTGCACGCTCCGGGTCATCGCCGAAGACTTTAAAAACGCTCTTCAAGCTTATTTTCGTCTCAGCCGGCGACTTCATACTTTCTTCCTTGTATAAAATACCATGCATTAAGTTTAACCCCGCTGTGCTGGCGGACTTAATCTCCTTTTTAACATTGATAGAACTTCATTCCAGCGCAAAGTGCCCACACGCGATCTGCGTTCCGCAAACGGTCCGCATGGAATGATTATCGATAGATTGCTTGATTCTATATAGGTCATTTCCCGACATGTCCACCCACAGCCGTGAATTCATCTGAATGATCCGTCCAGCAACCGTCCCCTTGAATGATTTTTTTGAAGGGTTGCACGACGCATTTCGAAGGCTGTTCGACACTGACTAAAGCAGGAGGCAATCGACCAGCCTGAAGACAATAGTAGTCCCGATCCAGTCAATTACCGGAACACCCTGCGACAAATATGCTATCAGCTGCGACATCGTTCGAATTAGTATAATTCGGGATAAAAATGACTATAATTACAGAAAAATAGTGTGATTATACTATCACTCGGAGTTATCTAGTCTATACATAAAGACGGCGCGGATTGAGCAATCCGCGCCGTAATAAACCCTGTTTCAAAGGCCTGTTTCTTCAACGATAAGCCATATATCCGACAAAGCCGGTGATCTTCCAGCGTGCCCCGTCGCGACCACAAAAATAAAGCGTCTGCCAGTTGAGGCGATCGATTGTTCCGTCCTTTCTGGCGATCGTTCCATCGAATTTTTTCCGTGCGAGAGCGACGTCGCCGGTAATATCGATCACACTCAGGTTGGTCGCACGAAAGATACCGTCCGCCAGAGATTCGGCATATTCCACCGCTGCACTCTCCGCTGCCTGTCGCAGCCATTCATCGCGATAACTTGCGAGCGTCGGAAAACCGGCGTCCCAATTGTCAGGATCGCGATCATTATGCGCATGAATGCCAAGGAAGCGCACCTCATCGAAATCATCGGCCACCAATGACCAGTCCTGCGATACGAAGGCCTCGATATCGCGCCGTACAAGCATCTCCCAAATCTGCTCGCGATCCTTGTCGCCAGCAAACGGATTGGCCGCACCCTTCATGCTATCCTCCTGATTATCTTAATTTTCCACGTGCGGCGACCGGCAGGATATCGACGACATCCTCGCCCGAAACAAGATGAACTTCATCAAAGAGATTGGAAACGACGCAGACGTGGTCGGGAATAATCCGGAGCCGCTCACCAACCTTCAGACCCGCGACATCACCAACCAGCTTGCCGTGCTCCTCACTCAGGCCGATCACACGGGCATCGGGACGGCCCATCACTTCACCAAAGTCGCTCAGTCCCAGCGTATCGCTGGATAGTGCCTTGGACCCGGCATCAACGATCGCTCGTTCTGATGTTGGATGGCTGACGACCGTTGAAAGCACCGTCAAGGCGCAGTCATCCACTGTCGCCGCGCCCTTTTCGACCTGATAACGGTCGAAATAGATATAGGTGCCGGGGCGATATTCGGTGACGACGCTGTCGCTGGGTTTGCGCCACATATCGGGCGTGCCGCCGCTTGAAATCGTCTCGCAGGGAAGGCTATTCGCCTCCAGCAACTCACGTGCCGAATAAAGCCATTGTTCAGCCTCGTCCGGCTTGCCCGCTGCGGGATAGGTCATCAGACCACCAAAACGCAGTCCTGTGCTCTGGTCTATAATGCGTGCCAGCTCCAGGGCTTCGGCTGGCGTCTGCACGCCACAGCGCCCCATGCCCGTGTCGCATTCGACAAGCACTTTCAACGGATGCTTTTCATCGGTGAAACGCGCCGCCAGTCCTGCAAGGGAGGTTCGATTATCGACCGTTACAGACAGGGTGATGCGTTGATGCAGCGTATGAAGGCGATCAAGCTTTTCCTGTCCGAGAATATTGTAGGGCAGGAAAATGTTCGTCAGCCCAGCATCGGCCATGACTTCTGCCTCGCCTAGCTTCTGGCAGGTGATCCCGGTCGCGCCCGCTTCCACCTGCATTTTGGCGAAGAGCGGCAGCTTATGCGTCTTGATATGCGGGCGCAGTTTAACCCCCACCGCATCTGCATGCGCCTGCGCCTTGGCGATGTTCGCCTTCACGCGATCAATATCGATGAGGATCGCAGGTGTATCCACCTCGTGAACGGTTTTCGGTCTGGTCATGGATCAGTCTCCCAGCGGCAAGCGCGGATCGTCTATGGTGAGCGTATTGAGGCTATGCTTGATGCGACGCAGGCTTTCCAGCACCTTGGGGCCACGCGCTTCTGCTGTCGCCGTGGCGATCATGTCGAGAATGGCGAGCAGCGCGAAGCGCGATGATGTCGGCTTGTAGATATTGCCGTCTTCATTGGCCTGATATGGAATAAGCACATCCGCTGCCTTGGCGAGATCGGAACCGGCAGGCGTGATCGCCACCGTCTGTGCTCCATATTGCCGTGCGACAAGCACGGCCTCCACCACCGAACGCGCGAAGCCGGAGACGGAGAAAGCGATTACCGTTGTTTCATGCGTGGTGACGGCGGCATACATGCGCTGTAATTGCCCATCAACCTGCGCGCTGACAGGAATACCCAGCCGGAACAAGCGGTTCTGCATTTCTGTTGCCAGCATGGACGAGATGCCGCCAGACCCAAGACATAGCACAGGACCACCGGCGGCAAGCCGTTCGGCCACTTTCATCAACACGCCCATATCGAGCCCGTCGCTGGCGCGCTGAATGGCGGCAACTGCCGCATCAGTCACAGCCGTCGCTATGCGGCTTTCACGCACATCCCGCGCGGGAATTTCAGCCGTCAGATACTGCCCGCCGATGGCCAAGGCCTGCGCCAGAAAGAACTTGAAGTCGCGAACCCCGTCACAGCCAAGTGCCCGGCAAAAACGTGTCACCGTGGGTTCGCTGACACCTGCTCTGGCCGCAATTTCCGAGATTGCCGCCTTGGAAGCATAATCGGGATCGGCCAGCACGAGCGCAGCCAGCCTCCGGTCGGATTTCGATCCGTCCTGCGCCACGACATGCAGCCGCGTGATGATGTCGGCAACCTTGCTCATCGGAAATTCAAAGCGGGAGACCGCTATCCTTGTCGAAAAGATGTATGTGTTCGCTCTTCGCAGTTACAGGCACTTGCTCGCCGGGCGCAAGATGTATGCGCTCGCGAAACACAGCTCGTATAGGCTGTCCTGCGATCCGGCCATAAATATGCGTTTCGGGACCAGTCGGCTCGATCACCTCGATGGTGAGTTTCAGCCCTTTGCCATCCGGCGCGACCGTAAAATTTTCCGGTCGAATGCCTGCTTCCACCTGCCGGGTTTCGGATGATCCCGCGCCAACAGCGATTTCCTCGCCCTCTTCGGTACGGAATACTCCGTCTGACACAGTTCCCGGAATGAAACTCATCGACGGCGAACCGATAAAGCTCGCAACAAACTTGTTGGCGGGACGATCGTAAAGATCCAGCGGCGCACCGATCTGTTGAATCCTGCCCTGATTCATAACCACGATCCGGTCGGCCATGGTCATGGCCTCGATCTGGTCGTGGGTGACATAAATCACCGTCGACTTCAGCCGCTGATGTAGCGCCTTGATTTCCGTACGCATCTGTACGCGCAATTGCGCATCCAGATTGGAAAGCGGCTCATCAAACAGAAATACCGATGGTTCGCGAACAATGGCGCGCCCCATGGCGACGCGCTGGCGCTGCCCGCCTGAAAGCTGACGTGGGTAGCGATCAAGATAGGAATGGAGATTGAGGATGGACGCCGCCCTGTCCACCTTCGCGGCCGTTTCTTCTGACTTTTCGCCGCGAATACGCGGACCAAAGCCGATGTTTTCACGCGCCGTCATATGCGGAAACAGCGCATAGGATTGAAACACCATCGCGATATTGCGCTTTTGCGGTGGCAACTCGTTAGCCCGTTCCCCACCAATCAGAAGGTCACCACCGGAAATGGGTTCAAGCCCGGCCACCATCCGCAAAAGCGTGGATTTTCCGCAGCCGGAAGGGCCAACCAGTACGAGAAACTCTCCACTTTGAATATCGAGGTCGACATGGTCGAGGACCGTTAATTGTCCGAAAGTCTTGGTGATGCCGCGCAGAGAAACCTCTTTCATCGGTCAGTTCCCTCCGAGAATATCTTCGATGAAAGGACGGCAGCCCGCAGTCAGCCCGGCATCGACCGGAAGGATCGCGCCGGTAATCCCCGATGCGCGGTCAGAGGCCAGAAATGCTACCGTTTCCGCCACTTCACGCGTGTCAACGATGCGCCCCAGCGGATAAAACCGCTGTAGGCGCTCCAGCACGCTCGCATCCTGCGCGATACGATGATCCCATGCGGGTGTTCTTATCGACCCCGGACAGACGACGTTGGCACGCACGCCCTTCCTTCCGAACTCAACCGCAATACCGCGTGCAAAGGCATTGATTCCGGCTTTGGCAGCTGCATAAGCCGGGTTTCCGAAATGCAGGAGACCGTTAACCGAGGAAATGAAGACGAAAACGCCTTGTCCGCGCGCTGCCATGGCCTGCGCCATGACATTGGAAAATCCGGCAACCGCAGTCAGGTTGAGGTCAATCTCGGCGTCGATATTGCCCTGATCCAACCCATCGAAAGTCTCGGCACGGGTCCAGCCCGCATTGTTGATGACAATATCGGGCGGGCCCGATTCCGCTATTATCCGCTTTGCAGCCAGCTCCAGCCCGTCGCGGTCAAGCAGATCAAAGGCATGACGCGCATGAAAATCATTGCCGGTCATTGCCTCCAGTGTCGTATCGCAACCGATCACGCTGGCGCCGCGTTCAGAGAACAGCTTGACCAGCGCGCTTCCAACACCGCCACCGGCTCCGGTAACCAGCACCGACTTTCCGGTAAATTCGCCTGCTTGCTCCACGCTATTCCCCTTTTATGCGGCAGCTTTCTGCACCTGTTTATTCCCACCAGCGTAAAAGTCAAAATGTAAGTTTGCAACAAAACTTTTCGCTTGAAAGTGCAGATTAAGCCGATAATGTAAGAAAATAACAAAAATAGATCGTCATCGCACCAATGCGCGGCAAAACAAGGGAACGGGAAGATGTCTATCAATAAATGGAAGGCCGGCCTGCTGGCCGGATTGAGCGTTCTGGCGCTGTCATCGGTTGCGAATGCAGGCGAAGTGCGCATGACCGTCGCGGAGTACAGCTCCAAGACCGGCCCCTACTTCGAAGAGGTCAAGAAGGCATTTGAAGCTGCCAATCCCGGCATCACGCTCAACTTTGAAGTAGTTCCATGGGATGTACTTCTGCAGAAACTGACTACCGATATTTCAGCAGGCACCAATGCGGACCTTTCGATCATCGGCACACGCTGGTTGATCGATTTCGTGCAACAGGGCATCGCCGAACCGCTCGACGGTTACATGAACGACGAGTTCAAGGGCCGGTTCATCGAGACTTTCCTGTCTCCATCCATCCTTGAGGGCAAGACCTACGGTCTGCCGATCGCAGCCTCTGCCCGCGCCATGTATTACAACAAGGATCTGCTGGCCAAGGCAGGCGTCGAAAACCCGCCCGCAACCTGGGACGAGCTGAGAGCCGCCGCCACGAAAATCAAAGCGCTCGGCGGAGAGAATTACGGTTTCGGCCTACAGGGCAAGGAAATCGAGACCGACGTTTATTACTATTACGGCATGTGGTCCTATGGGACAGAAATTCTCAACAAGGACGGCACGTCGGGCCTCAGCACACCGGGCGCACTTGAAGCCGCGAAGCTTTACAAGTCGCTGATCGACGATGGCCTGACCCAGCCCGGCGTCACTTCCTATGCACGCGAAGACGTGCAGAACCTCTTCAAGCAGGGCAAGGTCGGCATGATGATTACCGCGCCTTTCCTTTCCAACCAGATCAAGGAAGAAGCCCCGAACCTCAAATATGGCGTTGCAGCCATTCCTGCCGGACCGACAGGCGCGCGTGGCACCTATGGCGTGACCGATTCCGTCATCATGTTCCAGAACTCCAAGAACAAGGAGGAAGCCTGGAAGGTGCTCGACTTCCTGTTCCAGACTGAATGGCGCGCCAAGTTCACGCAGGGTGAAGGTTTCCTTCCGGTCAACAAGGAAGAAGCGAAGATGGATTATTACGTCAATAATGCCGATCTTGCCGCCTTCACCGCGCTTCTGCCGGATGCCCGCTTTGCGCCGATCATTCCGGGCTGGGAAGAAATTGCCGACATCACGTCCAACGCCATGCAGAGCATCTATCTCGGCAAGGGCGAACCTGATGTCGTGCTGAAGGACGCCGCCGCCAAGGCGGACGCAATCCTGAAGAAGTAACACTCCCCGCCTGCCCGGCAGTGCCCTCGCTCTGCCGGGCTTTTTTCTTTTCAGGGATTTTGATTGCCAATGCAAAGCCGCACCCTGCCCTATCTCCTGATTCTGCCGAGCCTGCTTCTGGCTGCGGTGGTGATCTTCTGGCCCGTGGTGCATCTCGTTGAAATTGCCAGTCATGACGTAAACCGCTTCGGGCAGCTACGCGATTTCAACGACGGCGCAAATTTCACTGCGCTATTCGCAACGCCCGATTTTCTGAATGCACTCTGGCGCACCGCACTCTGGACCGTCGCCGTGGTTGGCGGGGCACTTATCGTCTCCATTCCGGTCGCCATCATCCTCAACATGGATTTCTATGGCCGTTCGGTAGCGCGGGTCATCGTCATGCTGCCGTGGGCAGTTTCGCTCACCATGACAGCCATTGTCTGGCGCTGGGCGCTCAATGGCGAAAGCGGAATGCTCAATTCCGCACTGCGCAATCTCGGTATCATCGACAGCAATATTCAATGGCTAGCGAGCGCGGCCACCGCCTTTCCCATGCAGATACTGGTCGGCATTCTGGTCACCGTGCCGTTCACGACCACGATCTTCCTCGGCGGACTGTCATCCATTCCGGAGGATCTTTATGAAGCGTCGTCTCTCGAAGGCGCCAGCCTGTGGCAGCAGTTTCGCGAAATCACGTTTCCGCTGCTCAAGCCCTTCGTCAACATCGCCATCGTGCTCAATACGATCTATGTCTTCAATTCATTCCCGATCATCTGGGTCATGACGCAAGGTGGGCCGGCAAACTCCACCGATATTCTGGTAACGCATCTCTACAAGCTGGCTTTCCGCCTCGGAAAGCTGGGGGAAGCCTCCGCCGTATCGCTTATCATGCTGGCAATACTCCTCGTCTTCACGGCGATCTATATCCGCCTCGCAATGCGGGGGGAACGCGCATGACCGGCTCGAAGTTGAAACGCACAATCATTGCCTGGGCCATTCTGTCGCCGCTTATCGTGCTGACACTGTTTCCCTTCGCGGTGATGTTTTTCACCGCCGTCAAGCCTCCACAGGAGGTCCTGTCTCCAACATGGTGGCCAAGCAGCTTCCGCTGGCAGAATTTTTCGGAAATGTGGGTTCAGACCAAATTCGGGCAAGCGCTTCTGAACTCGCTTTACGTTTCGGTTATTGCTTCCGTCGGCGCCATCATTGTTTCCATTCCTGCCGCCTATGCCATGTCGCGCTTCCGCTTTGCAGGCCACGGTGCATTCCGGCAATTCCTGCTGATTTCGCAGATGATCTCGCCCATCGTTCTGGTGCTGGGCCTTTTCCGGCTGCTCGCCGCCTATGGATTGATTGAAAGTGTCTCCGCGGTCGGCGCGGTCTATATGGCCTTCAACATCGCCTTCACCGTGTGGATGCTGCAGAGCTATTTCGACACCATACCGCGCGATCTGGAAGAAGCCTCGTGGATGGAAGGCGCCGGGCGCGGCAAGACACTGATAAAAGTGTTCCTGCCGCTCTGCCTGCCCGCCATTGCCGTCACGGCAATTTTCACCTTCATCAATGCATGGAACGAATTCGTCGTCGCATTGACCATGCTGCGCAGACAGGAAAGCTACACCCTGCCCATTCAGGTCTTCTCGCTCGTCGCGGGGCGCTACACGGTCGAATGGCATTACGTCATGGCGGCAACCTTTCTTGCCACACTGCCGGTCGCCATCCTTTTCATTTGGCTCCAGCGCTATCTCATCAAGGGACTGGCCCTTGGAGCAGTCAAATAACCGGAGAAAATCATGTCCAGAAAACAGGTCTTCGGCGCATCGCATGTGCCACTTTCCCCCGCCGTTCGCGCAGGCGACACAGTCTATGTTTCGGGTCAGGTACCGGTTGGACCAAACGGCCAGATTGTTGAAGGCGGCATCGAAGCCCAGACAAAACAGGTCCTCGAAAACGTCAAGGCCGCACTTGCGCTTGCAGGCGCCACAATGGAAGACGTGGTCAAAACCACCATATGGCTGGAAGATGCTCGGGATTTCGGGAGGATGAATGCCGTTTACGGCACCTATTTTCCAAAAGAGCCTCCCGCGCGCACCACGGTTGAATCCCGCCTGATGATCGACATCAAGATCGAAGTCGAAGCCATCGCCTACGCACCACAAAAATAAGCACGTCACCTCCCCGCACAGAGTATTTCCATGCGCATTTTCACCGCATCGCTTGCGACAGAAACCAACACGTTCTCGCCGGTTCCAACCGACAGGGCCTCGTTCGAGATGGCTTTTTATGCCGCGCCGGGCAAGCATCCGGAAACGCCGACGCTTTGCTCTTCGCCCATTGTCGCATTGCGCAAGCGTGCGGCAGCGGAAGGGCTGACCGTCATCGAAGGCACTGCCACCTGGGCGGAACCGGGCGGATTGTTGCAGCGGCAGGCGTTCGAGGAATTGCGTGATGAAATCCTTGACCAGCTGAAAGCCGCAATGCCCGTTGATGCAGTCGTGCTCGGCCTGCATGGCGCCATGGTCGCTCAAGGTTACGACGATTGCGAGGGTGATCTTCTGGAACGCGTGCGCGCCATTGTCGGGCCGGATATTCTGGTTGCCAGCGAATTCGATCCACATAGCCATCTGACGCCGAAGCGTGTCGAAAACCTCAATATTTTCGCGTCGTTCCTCGAATTTCCTCACACGGATTTTTATGAGCGCGGCGAGCATGTGGTCGATCTCGCGCTGGACGCCCTGAAGGGTCACATCAAGCCGGTCATATCCACTTTCGACTGCCATATGATCAGTGTGTTTCCCACAAGCAAGGAGCCGATGCGCTCCTTCGTCGACCGCATCAAGGCGATGCACGGCAAGGACGGGATTCTGTCGATCTCCGTCATTCATGGCTTCATGGCTGCCGATGTGCCGGAAATGGGGACCCGTATTCTCGTCGTCACAGACAACAATCCGGCCAAGGGGGCAGCACTTGCCGAAAAACTCGGGCGTGAATTGATTGCGATGCGCGAGCAGACATTGATGACCATGTTCGACACCGATCAGGGCATCGACCGGGCGCTGGCTGCCCATGCAGCCAATCCCGCCAAACCTGCGGTGATCGCCGATGTATGGGACAATCCCGGCGGCGGGGTTGCAGGCGACGGAACCTATGTCCTTCGCCGCCTGATCGAACGCGGCATCGACAATATAGGCATTGCTACGATCTGGGACCCCATCGCAGTGACCTTCTGTCATGCGGCAGGCGAAGGCGCAGTGATCGACCTGCGTTTCGGCGGCAAGTCCGGTCCGCTTGGTGGCGAACCCATCGATGCCCGCGTGACGGTCATGAAAACCCTTGCCGAAGGCTGGCAGAGTTTTGGCCCAAGCCGCGTGACGCTGGGGGCCTCGGCAGTCGTGCGACTTGAAGGCACCGAGATCGATATCATTCTCAACACCAACCGGACGCAGACATTCGAGCCGGATATCTTCTCGAATATCGGCATCGATCCGATGAAGAAGGATATGCTGGTGGTGAAATCCACCAATCATTTCCACGCAGGCTTCGTGCCGATTGCTGCCGAGATCATCTATGTCGCGGCGCCCAGCTCTTATCCGAGCAATCCGCGCACGACCAATTACCGCAAGCTCAGTCGCGCTATCTGGCCGCGTGTCGAAAATCCGTGGTGAACAAACGAAAAAAGCGCGGGAAATTCCCGCGCTTTTCTTTGAGCATTTCCGGTTTAAATTGAAACTTGGGAATGCTCTATCTCTTTGTTTTTACGCATTATCCTACGCAAAACCGCTTCGCACTTTTGCTGGAAATGCTCTAATGAGCCAGATAGGTTGAGATAATCGGCACGTAAGTGACCAGCGCCAGCAGAATGAACAGCGCCATATACATGCTGAATGCCTGGCGGGTGAAATCTCCCACCCTCACCTTCGCAATATTGCAGACCATCAGCATGACCGTTCCGACAGGCGGTGTCAGCGTGCCAATCGACAGGTTGATAATCACGATGATACCGAAATGCACAGGATCAATGCCCAGAGCCTTAACCGTCGGCATCAGAAGCGGCACCAGAACGATCATCAGAGCTGTGCCCTCGATCAGCGCGCCGAGGATCAGCAAGATCACGTTGACTGCCAGCAGGAACGCATAAGGATTGCTGGTGAAGGACGAGATCAGCTGCATCAGCGACTGGCCGGCCTGTTCAAGCGAAAACACCCATGCGAGCGCCGATGACGCCATGATGACCAGCATGACGGACGCGGTCGATTTCGCCGTTTCGATCAGCGAATCCACCACATGCGAGATGCGCATTTCACGATAGATCACGAAGCCGATAATCAGAACCAGCGTAACGGCAACTGCACCGGCTTCCGTCGGGGTGAAGATGTTCAAGCGGATGCCGCCGATGATCGCGAACAGCAGCAGCACCGCAGGCCATGCCGAAGCAAGCGTCGAGGCAACTTCGGCGCCGCTCATCCGCTTTTCACGGCTTGGCTTGTAGCCGCGCTTTACCGATGTCGCATAAGCCGCGATCATCAGGATAACGGCGCCCAGAATGCCCGGCAGCACACCTGCCATGAACATCTTGCCAATGGAAACATCCGCAATCAGACCATAGATGATGAGTGCAATGCCGGGAGGAATGATCGGCGTAATCAGCGAGCCAGCTGCCGTCACCGCGCAGGAGAACGCTTTGTCATAGCCACGCTTGACCATTTCCGGCACCATCATGCGGGTGAGCATGGCGCTGTCAGCCAGATTGGAAGCGCTGACGCCACCCATCAGGGTGGAAACCATGATGTTGGTGAGTGCCATGCCGCCGCGCATACGACCGACCAGAATTTCCGCGACCTTGATCAGACGTTCTGCAATGCCGGTATGCGACATCACCGTACCAAGCATGATGAAGAACGGAATGGCAAGCAGCGACGTGTTCTGTGCCGGGCTGATGAAGCGCTGCACGGCAATCGCTATCGGCATCTGGTTGAAAAAGGTGAAATAGGTGAAGACCGCAATCAAAATGGCCACATAGAGGCGCATATTGAGCGCGATCAGCACCAGCATGATGAGAACGATGGTTGTCAGGTTCATGCCTTGCCTCCCGCAAAAGCGGCGCGCAAGGATTTGAATGCGCCTGCAAACATATAAAGAGCGATAATGACGAAGCCGACCGGCACAGCGATATCGATCCAGTAATAGGAGACCCGCAGCACGTCAGTCACTTTGAACTGAGCCGCAACCGAAAGCTTGTAACCGGCATAGGACACGTAAAGCAGGAACAGTCCCGACAAGATGGAGACGATGGCGTTGACGACATCGCGCACCTTCTCCGACAGCAGATCCACGAGCATCGGAATGGCAAGATGCTGGTTGCTGCGTTCTGCGGCGACACTGCCAAGCATCACGATCCAGATCATCAACAGACCGGCCATTTCCTCGGTCCATTGCAATGGCTGATGCATCCAATAACGCATGACGACGGCGATGTTGAACATCGCAAGCAGGATGAACAGCGGCACAGCAGCCAGCCATTCGATCAGTTTTTCAAAGTATTTCATCGGATTGAGTTCCACGATCGAGCCATGCCGCGGCAAACCGCGACACGGCATTATCCGAGTAAGGATGGATCAGTTCAGTTCGGCTTTGATCTTGTCATAAAGGCCGGGCGACCATTCCGGGAACTGGGTGTAGACCTTTTCAGCAAGTGCCTTGAAAGGAGCGCGGTCGACATCGATAATCTCGACACCGGCTTCCTTCATCTTCTCGATCATTTCATTGTCTTTTTCGATCGTCAGCTTCTGGCTGTAGAGACCCGCATCGTAAGCGGACTCATGGATCATCTTGAGCTGATCTTCCGGCAGCGTGGAGAAGAAGGCTTCGCCGCCGACAATCAGAGCAACGTTGGTCAGATAGCCGACCTTGCTCAGATATTTGGCTTCTTCCTGGAACTTCTGGCCGTAAAGAACCGAGATCGGGTTCTCAACGCCATCAATCACGCCCTGCGCCAGCGCCGGGAAGGTTTCGCCCAGCGGCATCGGGGTTGGCGTTGCGCCCATGGCTTCGAAAGTCTTGATCTGCATGACGTTGTTCGGCACGCGAATCTTCATACCCTTCAGGTCTTCAGGCGTACGGATCGGCTTCTTGGAAATGATCTGACGAATGCCGTAGAGATAGTTCGGCATTACGATGTGAATGCCCTTCTTCTTCAGCTCTTCACTCTTTTCCTTGAACCAGGGACCATCATAAACTTTGAAAAGCTGTGCCGGATCATCGGTCAGGAACGGACCGTAGAGTACGCCGAGGTCCGGGTCATATTCGGCCAGAAAGCCAACGTCGGAAATGGTCACGACATTGAGCCCCATCATGGCCTGCTCGGTCACGTCCTTCTTGGAGCCAAGCTGCGAGCTTGGATAGAGTTCGAGCGTGATTTCGCCATTGCTGCGCTTGGCAAGATCATCTTTCCAGTAATGCATTACCTCATCGAAAGGCTCGCCGGGGTTGTTTTCATAGGCAACCTTGATCGAAACATTGGCAGCATAGGCAGCCATGCTTCCTGCCAGCAGCATGCTGGCGGCGATCATGCCGGTAACGAGTTTCTTCATCTTTGTCCTCCCATATGGGGTCATTAAACAATTGGCCTTAGGGCCGGTTTCCTCCGTTAGAGCGCCATGCGTCCAATTTGGACGCTTAAAGGACGCTCTAATTTCTTCAGTTTACGCATCGATTTTCCATCGATGCGTGGCACCCCACGTCTTCCTTCCCGACGTGGAGCATTTGCTTCGATTTCAGTCGCGTTCGATGATGATCTTCAAAACGTTACGGTCGCCGTCCCAGTAAGGGAGTGCCGCTTCAGCCTCATCAAACGGAAATATCTTCGAGATCAGCTTGTCGGCATCCGCCCCAAGCTTTTCCAGATGCTCAATGACGGCCTCGAAATCCGTGAGCGTCGCATTGCGTGATCCCATGATGTCGAGTTCCTTCAGGTTGAAGAACTGCGTCTGATAGGTGACCGGCGCCTTGGAATAGCCGACATAAACCACCCGGCCCGCAAAGCCCGCCAGGTCGACAGCCTGCGTGAAGGTGATCGGCAGACCGACCGCTTCGAAAGCAACGTCCACGCCGTCGTCGTTGGTCAGTTCCTGAACCTTGGCGACGACATCCTCACCGCCCGGCAATGCGTGTGTTGCGCCGAATTGCAGTGCCAGTTCGCGCTTTTCAGCGCTTGGATCGATGGCGATGACCTTGGCACCGCGCGCCAGCGCGCCGATGAGAACACCCATACCGATCATGCCGCAACCGAGAACAGCAACCGTATCACCTGCCTGAACACGTCCGCGCTCGACGGCATGGAAGCCAACCGAAAGCGGCTCGACCAGCGCCAGATGACGGGGCGACAGCGTCTCATTGAGGATCAATTTTTCGGCAGGCAGCACGATCTGGTCGGCCAGGCCGCCATTTTGCTGCACGCCGAGCGTCTTGTTATAACGGCACGCATTGAGCCGACCTTTACGGCAGGACGAACATTCACCGCAATTCGTATAAGGCAGCACGATAACCCGCTTGCCTTTGACATAGGCAGCGCTGACACCCTCTCCGGTTTCCATGATCTCGCCGCCGATTTCATGCCCAGGAATGCGCGGCAGCTGCACCAGCGGATTAAGCCCCTTGAAGGTGTTCAGATCACTGCCGCAGAGACCCACGTGCCGAACCCGCACACGGACCTGACCGGCCAGCAACGGCGCTTCGTCGATTTCTGCAAAACGTGTGACGTTTTCGCTCTCGATACGCAGAGCTTTGACCATCGAATTATTCCTGTCAGTCGTCATTAAAGAAAGGGATCAGGTTACGGCGCCGACCTGCCAAGGCACGAATTCGTTGTCGCCATAGTCGTAGACTTCGCTCAACGTCTTCTCGCCGGATGCGACCGCGATGATATGTTCGAAGATGCGGATGCCGGACTGTTCGATGGTCTCGTCGCCGGTGACGATACCGCCGCAATTGATGTCCATGTCTTCCTTCATGTGCTCGTACATTTCGGAATTCGTGGCGATCTTGATGCAAGGCGAAGGTTTGAAGCCGGAAACCGAACCACGGCCAGTGGTGAAGCAGATCACGTTGCAGCCACCGGCCACCTGTCCAGTCACCGCGACGGGATCGTAACCCGGCGTATCCATGAAAGTGAAACCCTGTTCCGTGACGGTTTCGGCAAACTCATAGACGGCCTTGAGCGGCATGGAACCACCCTTGGCAACTGCACCGAGCGACTTTTCCAGAATGGTGGTCAGCCCGCCGAGCTTGTTGCCATGCGATGGGTTGTTGTTGAGCTCGTCGCCATTGCGCGCCGTGTAATCACGCCACCAGTCGATGCGCTGCAACAGCTTCTCCGCCACCGCAGGCGTTACTGCGCGACGGGTCAAAAGATGTTCGGCACCATAGATTTCCGGCGTTTCCGAAAGAACGGTCGTGCCGCCATTGCGCACGATAAGGTCCGAGGCATAGCCCAATGCCGGATTGGCCGAAATGCCGGAATAGCCATCCGAGCCGCCGCATTCCAGCGCTACTTTCAACTTCGACAGAGGCTGTTTGGTGCGCACCGCCGAATTGACCAGCGGCAGCATTTCCTTGATCTCGGCGATCGCATGATCGATGGTCTTGCGCGTGCCGCCATGCTGCTGGATCGTCATGGTGCGCAGGCGCGAGCCTTCTTCCATGCGGTAATGTTCGAGGATCGGCGCGATCTGGTTGGTTTCGCAGCCAAGGCCGATCAGCAGGATGCCACCAAAATTCGGGTGCTTGGCATAGCCCTGAATAGTGCGTGTCAAAAGGCGATAGCCTTCCGACTTGGTGTTGAGCGCACAGCCGCTGCCATGCGTCAGCGCCACGACGCCATCGACATTGTCGAAACCATCGAGACCGTCCATGCGGTTGAAATAATCGGCGATGTAACGCGACACCGTGGCCGAGCAATTGACCGACGAAATCACGCCGATGAAATTGCGCGTGCCGACACCGCCCGCGCCCCGGTCATAGCCCATGAAATGGCGGCGTTCTGCGTCCGGCAGCATGCCGCGTTCTTCAATATCGATGGAGAACTGATGCTCGTGTTCGGAGGGCAGCATGGCGAGGTTCTGCAAATGCACATGCTCGCCCTGAGCGATATCCTTCGTCGCAACGCCGATCACCTGACCATATTTCAGGACTTCCTTGCCTTCCGGAATATCACGAATGGCAACCTTATGCCCGCGACCGATCAGTTCGCTGGCCCTGATCCCGTCAAGGCCAATCGGATCACCGGCGCGAACCGAAATGCGCGCAACGGCAACATCATCCGACGGATGCAGCAGAATAACCGGCGCAACCGCTGTATCAACGGATTCATTCATTTGTCTGACCTCACTCCCAAATCGTCCCGGCTAATTACTCGCTGGGTTCATTATCCATCCAACGCTGCTTGGACCGGTCCAGATGCGTTCGCATGGCTGCCTGCGCCTGAAGCGGATCCCTCGCTTCCAGCGCCGCATAGATGGCTTCGTGCTCGGCCAAAGCCAGAGCCCATGTATCGTTATCCTCGAAGCGCGTCCTGATATGCGACGTCAACGGACTATGCCGCTCGTCAAAAAGGTCGCGCACGATGCGCACCAGCACGGAATTGCCCGATTGCTCGGCAATGAGCAGATGAAACTGCCTGTCGAGCTCAATCGCCTTGCGCCCGGCATCGACATTCACCTTCATTGCGTCAATCGTTGCGCGCAACTCGGCAAGCCTTTCAGGCGTCATGCGCGCACAAGCCGTGACGACCACGCTGCCTTCGACCATTTCGCGCGCCTGCATGATTTCAAGCGGACTCTCGCCGATGGAAGCGCCATGTAAAAGCGAACGCTTTTCCGACTCTGCCGTGACATAGATGCCCGACCCCATGCGGATTTCGACATTACCGGCGATTTCGAGTGCAATAAGCGCCTCGCGCAGCGAAGGCCGCGACACGCCAAGTTGCTGCGCCAGCTCGCGTTCAGCCGGTAGCCTGCTGCCAGCAGGAAACTGGCCGTCCTGGATAAGGCTTCTCACCCGATCTGCGATCTGCTGATAAAGCCTGCGCGGTTCCGCAGTTGCCGTAAAATCGCTCATAGCGCTCCCAAATCCGCCTCTCCTCGAATTGGCCTTACCATATTTCCAACCGGACAGAAGCGCAATATGCTTAAAAACCCGGTTAATTGCGGCAAATCGCGCATTTCATCATGTGGAACCGAACCAATCGTTCGATAAAGAATCCTACTGGCTTGACCAATTTACCCTGCATCGCTTAGTTAAAACCACTGATTTATGGGAGAAGGTCATGCACGAGAAGCCAGCGATCCTGCAGTTCGGCACCAGCCGTTTTCTGTTGGCTCATGTCGATTTCTTTGTTTCGGAGGCGTTTTCCAAGGGCAAAGCCATTGGGACAATTGCCGTCGTGCAGACGACTTCAAACCCGCAGAGCAGCCAGCGCATCGCGGCTTTGAACGAAAGCAACGGCTATCCTGTGATGATCCGTGGGCTTGTCGACGGCAAGCCATCCGAAACGGAACATCAGGCGAAGGGCGTTACCGCTGCCTATTCCGCACATCACGACTGGGCGGCGATTCTCGACCTCGGTGCCAGCGTCGATGTGATCCTCTCCAACACCGGCGACAAGGGCTACGAACTCGACAGAAGCGATGACAGCTCGCTTCTTGCGAACCCGGATGCCTTGCCGAAGAGTTTTCCAGCCAAACTTCTGGTGCTTCTACATCACCGCTGGCAGCACAATCCCGATGCGCCATTGTCGCTGTTTCCCTGCGAGCTGATCTCGCGCAATGGCGACAGGTTGCGCTCGATCCTCATCGATCTTGCCCATGACTGGAAACTGCCGGACGGTTTCGTGCAATGGCTCGAAACCCGATGCATTTTTGCCAACAGCCTTGTCGACCGCATCGTTTCCGAACCCATCGAGCCAATCGGCGCCATCGCCGAGCCCTATGCGCTCTGGGCAATCGAGAAGGCCGATGGCCTGACGCTTCCTTGCGAACACGAAGATATCGTCGTCACCGACGATCTTGCGCGCTATGAGCATTTGAAACTCTACTTGCTCAACCTTGGCCACACATTCATCGCGGAACAATGGCTCAAGGGCAGCCGTCCGAAAGACGAGATCGTACTGGAAGCCATGCAGGACGAAACGATCCGGAATGAACTGGAAGCGGTATGGCGCGAGGAAGTCCTGCCGGTATTTGCTGCGGACGGCCTTGGCGAACAGGCCGAAGCTTACGTGGCTTCGGTGCGGGAGCGGTTTCTCAACCCTTTCCTCAAGCATCGCATCGCAGACATTGCTTCCAACCATGACGAAAAAAAGCGGCGTCGCTTCGCTCCGGTCATCGCCCTTGCGTCGGAACTCGGCCTCAATCTCGCACAGAGCCGTTTGAAGGCAGCTGTCGGCTAAGCCATTCGTTCAGTTCGATTTCTGCGCGTTCCAGCGCACTGTAATTCAGTAGTTTGCGCAAAAGCGCTACCGTCACGGCACGAGCCCGGAGGTTGAAACGCCCTTCCTTCGGCTCACCTTTTTCCTGATAAACGCCAAGTTTTTCATAGAGTTGCTGCAATCTGTTCTGGACGCTTCTCAGCGACAGATTGCGGCGGCGCGCAATAACGCGATCGGTAAGCCCCAACGCGATATCGACCAGAATTTCATATTCACTTTCGCTGAAACCGCTGGCATGACCGAGGCTCTTTTGCTGCAGGCCGCGCACCTCGCGGTCGATGACGCATTGTGCTTCGACAAAGATACTGCGCAATGCCAGCCGCAGCTTATCGTCGGACGCCGATTTCAGCACATAGCCATAAGCCGCCCCTTCCGGCACGATGCGCGACACACCGCGCACATAGGCTTCGTCGGCATAGTTCGACCAGAACAGGATGCGCGTTTCAGGATTCTCCTTCCAGATGGTGCGGGCGGCCTCAATGCCGTTACGTCCACTCATCTGCAGGTCCATGACGATATGGGCTGCGCGATGCTGACGGGCCAGCTTCTCACCTGCCGAGCCGTTGTCGGCTTCCAGCACATCGCTACATTCAGGCAATGCCGCACGCACAGCCTCGCCAAGATAGGCGCGATGCAATGGATCATCTTCCACGATCAGAACATGCATTTTACCCTCCCGTCTCCCGGCACATTTCCACAGGCAGATGGATCGTCACGCTGGTGCCACCGCCTTCCCCATTTTTCCTGATAGCAAAACTTGCAGAAATCAACCGCGCGCGCGTGCGCATATTGTCGATCCCATGTCCGACGCCATGCCGGTCACTGGAACGTTGCACCTGGCGATCCATGCCGATGCCATTGTCAGCGACTTCGACGTGCAGGCGACCGCCCTTGTCGCGAAACGTAACCCGCAACCGGCTGGCATGAGCATGGCGGATCGTATTGTTGATCGCTTCCTGCACGATGCGGAACAGCGAAGTCGCAACCGTTTCCTCCAGCCGATCGGCCATGCCGTCGCTGCAGTCGTCCAGCGTCCACTCGATGGACGATCCACTGTCGCGCACCGAACGGTCAAGATGGTTTTCCGTCGCTTGCACAAAACCGAACAGCTGAAGAATTGAAGGCTTAGCTTCTTCAATGATTTGCCTGAGATCGTGCATGCAATGCTGCAGCCCGCGAAACAGCGGTTCAAGCTGCTCGCCCGAGAGGTCCGGTGCATGGGTAAGTCGCTCCACGTGACGCGCAAGGCGTGTCAGGTCGGCCAGCGTCTGATCATGCAAATCCATACCGATGCGATGGCGCTCTGTCTCCAGCGCTTCGGTCAGCTTCAACGCGCCGAAACGCAAGCCTTCCTCGCGAGCGCGCGCTTCCGTTTCCACGATAGCGGAACGCTTGGCCTGTTCCGCCGCGCGGATCGCAAAAAAATATGGTGCAAGCAGATCGGCAATCGACTGGGCGTTTTCCACGTCCCGCATGGTGTAGCAGGCGGGCGCGAGACTGGAACAGCTGAGCGCGCCGATAATATCGCCCTGCGCCTTCAAGGGCACATGCAGGCGGCCTTTCAGATCATGCTCGATGATCGGACTGGAAAAGGAACCTTCAAAGTGAAAACGCTGATCGGTGCGCGCATCGTCGGTCAGAAGATGGTCGACTTCGCCGGAGAGCACCGTTCGAATGGGACTGCCCGACAACAGAGCGGGAGGATTACGGCTCCAGGCCGTCGATATGCCGCTCTCATAGGCGATGTGGAACTTGCCATCGACCATCTTGATGCAAACGTCCAGATGATCATAGGGCACGATATGCGTGATTTCCGCCGCCACCGCCTGAATAATGGAATCGAAGTCGAGTTGTCCCGCCAGCAATCTGGAAATATTCAGATAGTGGTCGAGCAACCTCTGGGGCACGAGTTCGGCCAAGCGTTTCTCCTCCAAACGCAAATTGCTCCTGAAGCACTATAATACGCCGTCACATCCTCGGCGCGTCTTGCGGGTTCCCGCAATTTTGCTGCGGGAACCCGCAAGACAGTTGCTTCATTCGGCCTTCACAGAAGGCTTCTCTTCTTTCATCCTCGCTTCACCAGAAAATTGCCCGCAAGACAAGAGCGTAAAATCGCGTCAGGTGCAGACTGGTGCCGTTGAGGAGCGGCGGTGCGGGAGGCTCGCATCATAATCAATTCAGACGATCCGAAGTGCCGGGGCGCTGCGGGTCGTACACTGGCAACCGGGAGGAAAGAATGAAACTCGCAAGAATCCTTTTCGCATCCGCAGCACTGGCAGGCGTTCTCGCCGCTGGCAGCGCGATGGCTGACACATCGTCGAAGAAGATTGCATTCTCCAACAATTATGCTGGCAACTCATGGCGCCAGGCCATGCTGCAAAGCTGGGACAAGATCACCAAGGAAGCCGTGAAGGCCGGTGTGGTCGCTGCGGCTGACCCGTTCACGACGGCTGAAAATCAGGCCACAGAACAGGCCGCACAGATCCAGAACATGATCCTGCAGGGCTATGATGCCATCGTCATCAATGCCGCTTCGCCAACCGCTTTGAACGGTGCAATCAAGGAAGCCTGCGATGCGGGCATCACGGTCGTTTCCTTTGACGGCACCGTCACGGAGCCTTGCGCATGGCGCATCGCGGTCGATTTCAAGGCAATGGGCGAAGGCCAGATCGATTATCTCGCAAAGCGCTTCCCCGATGGCGGCAACCTGCTTGAAATTCGCGGTCTTGCCGGTGTTTCGGTCGATGACAATATCCATGCTGGCATCGAAGAAGGCGTGAAGAAGCATCCGAAATTCAAGATCGTCGGCTCCGTCAATGGCGACTGGGCGGCGGACGTGGCACAGCGTGCCGTCGCTGGCATCCTCCCAAGCCTGCCGAAAATCGACGCAGTCGTGACGCAAGGCGGTGACGGCTATGGCGCTGCGCAGGCCTTCGCCGCCGCCAAGCGCGAAACGCCGATCATCATCATGGGCAACCGTGAAGACGAACTGCAGTGGTGGAAGCAACAGAAGGACGCCAATGGCTACGAAACCATGTCGGTTTCGATTGCACCCGGCGTTTCAACGCTTGCTTTCTGGGTTGCCCAGCAGATTCTCGACGGCAAGGACGTGAAGAAGGACCTCGTGGTTCCGTTCCTCAGCGTCAGCCAGGAATCGCTCGACAAGGATCTGGCCAACACCCAGAAGGGTGGCGTCGCCAATGTCGAATATTCGCTGGAAGACGCGCAGAAGGTTATCGACGCGGCCAAGTAAGCCGGGCCTCACATAATCGAGCGATTGGGGCGGGTTTCGTTCCCGCCCTTTTCCATCGTCTATTCTTCAGCATTTCCAGCAATCAGTTGAGCGTATGACAGAAACAGCAGAGAAACGGGAGGTCGTCGCCGCGCGCAATATTCGCGTGCAGTTCGGTGCGGTGAAAGCACTGGATGGCGCTGAGCTCGTGATCCGCGAAGGTGAATGCGTCGGGCTGGTCGGCCACAATGGCGCGGGCAAATCCACCATCGTCAATGTCATCAATGGCGGGTTGTCGCCACATGAAGGCAGCGTTTCCTATCATGAGGAAGCAGGACACGGCGTAGCGATGGCGCGCAAGCACGGCGTGCGCTGCGTCTTTCAGGAATTGTCGCTGTTTCCGAACCTGACCATTGCCGAAAATGTCCGCATCATGCAGCGCGATCTGACCGGCGCTGGCTGGCGCGGCAAGGCCGTCGAACTGATTTCCAAAAAGCTCGACGAGATTTTCCCCGGTCACAAGATCGACAGCGGCGCCACCATCGACGAGCTTTCCATCGCCGAGCGGCAGATGGTCGAAATCGCCATCAACTTTACCGCGCCCGGCACTGCGCCAAAACTGGTTATTCTCGATGAGCCGACCTCTTCGCTTGATGCAGGCATTGCCGCGCAGCTCATGGCCTATGTGCGCCGTTTTGTCAGCACCGGCGGCGCCGTTATCCTGATTTCGCATATGTTGGGTGAAATCCTCTCAACCTCCGACCGCATCGTGGTGATGAAGGACGGAAAGGTGGTCGCCAACCGCGCTGCGGGCGATTTCACCAATCGCAGCCTCGTCGAAGCCATGGGCAGCGTCGAGCGCGAAAAGGCTGCGCGCCGCGTTGCAAAGACCGACACGAGCGGCACGCCCGTTCTGTCCTTTGCCAAGCGCGCCAGCGACATCAAGCCGTTTGAGGCTTTCAAGGGCGAAGTCATCGGCCTCGCCGGGCTGGCCGGACACGGACAGACCAGGATGCTGCTCGATCTCTACTATGCGCGGCGACCGAACTGGGTTCCGGCACGCAATTGCGAAATCGCCTTCGTTGCTGGCGACCGCAGCCTCAACGGCACCTTCCCGCTGTGGAGCATCCTGCACAATCTCACCATCGGCTCGCTGGACCGGCTGTCGTCGCTGAAACTCGTGGACCAGAAGCGGGAAGATGTCCTCAGCAGCGACTGGAAAGACCGTATCCAGATACGCACGCCGGATATGGGTAACCGCATCCTGTCACTGTCGGGTGGCAACCAGCAGAAAGTGCTTTTCGCCCGCGCACTGGCAACCAGCGCCAACACTATTTTGATGGACGATCCAATGCGTGGCGTCGATGTCGGCACCAAGCAGGAAGTCTATGAAATCCTGCGCCATGAGGCTGACAACGGACGCACCTTCGTCTGGTACTCCACCGAAATGGACGAAATCGAACTTTGCGACCGTGTCTATGTTTTCCGCGACGGCGCTATCGTTGCGGAACTGACCGGCGAAGACATTACGGAAAAGAACGTGCTTGCAGCATCATTTGAGGGAGGTCACGAATAATGCGCCTTTCCTCTTCCTCCATCCGCCTGCTGACGCCGGTTTTCTCGCTGGTTCTGCTGCTTGCCGCCGTCTTCTACATGCAACCACGCGCCATGAGCTATACCGGGCTGAATCTGCTGTTCAATCTGGCCGTCCCCATTGCGCTAGCGACCATCGCCCAGATGCTCATCATGGCGGTCAACGACCTCGACCTCTCGATGGGCACCTTCGTGAGTTTCGTGGTCTGTGTTGCCGCAACCTATCTCAACACTGCGCCCATCATCGGAATGCTGATCCTTGCCGCAGCCATTGCAGCTTATGCGGCGCTTGGCGCGCTGATCCACCTGCGCAATCTGCCTTCCATCGTCGTCACGCTTGGCATGAGCTTCGTCTGGGGCGGGTTTGCCGTTCTGCTGCTGCCCTCGCCCGGCGGACAGGCGCCGGACTGGGCGCGCTGGATCATGACCGCCAAGCCGCCTTTCATGCCGATGGCCATTGTCGCCAGCATCCTGATCGCGGTCGTCACGCATTTCATCGTCATGCGTTCGACCTTCGGCGTGCTGATGCGTGGCGCGGGCGGTAACAGCCGTTCCATAGAACGTGCGGGCTGGTCTGTGACCATGATCCGCGCCGGAACCTATGCACTGGCGGCCTTCTTCGCAGTGCTGGCCGGGATTGCACTCGTCGGTCTCACCACATCGGCCGATGCCAATATCGCGTTACGTTATACGCTTCTGTCTATCGCAGGCGTTATTCTCGGCGGTGGTGAATTCGTCGGCGGACGCGTATCGCCTATCGGAGCCGTCATCGGCGCACTGACGCTGACGCTTGCCGGATCCTTCCTATCCTTTATGCGCATTTCGCCGGACTGGCAGATCGGTGCGCAAGGCGGCATTCTCATCGTGGTGCTGGCATTGCGCCTTTTCCTCAATCGCCTCGAAAAGAGGGAGAAAAAGCAATGAGCGGTCTCACCATCCTGATCAACCGTCCGTGGATATGGTCGTTCATCGCCACTGCCGTCGTCTGGATCATCACCATCCTCTTTACCGGCGGCGCTGGCGCGCACGGGCTCTCCCACGCAGCTTTCACTTTCGCGTCCTTTTCGGTGATTGTCGGTCTCGGCCAGATGTTCGTCATCACGCTCGGACCCGGCAATATCGATCTGTCGGTCCCGGCCAATATGACGCTCGCCGCAACACTGGCGCTCAAGCTCATGGATACGCAGGATGGCATGGTGCTGGCGGGGCTTGGTGTTGCCATTCTGGTTGGTGTTGCCATTGGCATCTGCAATTATGCGCTGATCAAGCTTCTACGCATTCCGCCCATCATCGCCACCTTGTCGATGAGCTTCCTGATCCAGTCCACCGCCATCTGGAGCAATCGCGGCCTGCGCGTGAAACCGCCGGAAAGCCTAGCGCAGTTCACGACATCCTCCACGCTTGGCGTTCCCAATGTCGCCCTCGTGGCGCTGATCCTGTCAGTCATTGGCTGGGTACTGTTGAAGAAGAGCATCTATGGACGTTGGATTTCGGCAATTGGCCAGAATCCTTTCGCTGCGCGCATGGCGGGCGTTCCGGTCGATGGCACCCGCTTCGTAACCTATCTGCTTTGTGCAGTGCTCGCTTCGCTCTGCGGCTTTCTGCTTGCCTGCTTTTCGGGCGGTGCAGCGCTGAACATGGGCGCGGAATATCTTTTGATGTCAATTGCCGTCGTCATCATCGGCGGCACGGCGGTTGCAGGCGGTGATTCCAACATCCCAGGTATTTGGGGTGCCGCCCTCTTCATGTTCCTCATAGTTTCGATGCTCAACACCTACGGCTTCGGCGCCGGTGTCCGTCTTGTCCTGACTGGCCTCACCATCATTGCGGTGATCATCCTCGCCAGTGGTCGACGCGCCGAGCGCTAATTATCTTCGGAGTATCTCCCTTGTCTCAGACTGTTTCGATTTACGAAATCCACGACGAACGCTTCAAGCAGATGATCGTGCCGAGCGCCGATCTGGACGAACTTTATAGCGGCTGCCGCTGGGCGGAAGGTCCGGTGTGGTTCGGTGACCAGAACTGCCTTTTGTGGAGCGACATTCCGAACCAGCGCATCCTGCGCTGGGTCCCAGATGGCGGCGTTTCAGTGTTCCGCCAGCCCTCCAATTTCTCCAACGGCAACACCCGTGATCGTGAAGGACGCCTCGTCACCTGCGAGCATGGCGGTCGCCGCGTCACCCGTACGGAACCAGATGGCAGCATCACTGTGCTGGCGGACAGCTATCAGGGCAAGAAGCTCAATGCGCCTAACGACGTCATCGTGCGCTCGGATGGAACGATCTGGTTCACCGATCCGACCTACGGCATCATGGCCGATTACGAAGGCTATAAGGCCGACCCGGAACAGCCGACGCGCAATGTCTATCGGCTGGACCCGAAGACTGGCGAGATCAATGCCGTCGTAACCGACTTCCACCAGCCGAATGGCCTCGCCTTCTCGCCGGATGAAACCCGGCTCTATGTCGCCGACAGCGCCTATAGCCACGATGACAACGCGCCGCGCCACATCCGTGTCTTCGACGTTGTGGATGGTGGTAAGCGCCTGACGGGTGGCACGGTTTTCTGCACCATCGACAATGGCCTGCCGGATGGTTTTCGTTTCGATACGGACGGGAACTTGTGGACCAGTGCTGGTGATGGTGTGCACTGCTTTTCGCCGGAAGGGGCGCTTCTCGGCAAGATCAGGACGCCGCAAACGGTCGCCAATGTGACTTTCGGCGATCCACGCCGCAATCGACTGTTCATCACAGCAACGAAGTCGCTTTATGCGGTCTATCTCACAGTCACTGGCGCCCAATATCCTTGATAAAACAACGGCGGCTTTCCAAAACGAAAAGCCGCCGCTCTTTATAAGTATAATAATTCATTGAAAAAACTGCATTCGCCGCAAGTCGCATTCATGCGAACCTGCCAATAAGGTTTCTTTATTTAAAACGGATCTTCCCGGCCCAAAAACCGGAGCGACCCGCATATCAGAACCGTGAATGACGGAACAAATCAAAGAATGATCTCTTCTGTCCTTCAGCCTGCACTCAGCAAGAAAGGCCGCAGCCTTACAAGTGAATGCATGCCCTGATGCGCTGAGGTTGTATAGCGCAACCGTCAACGCGATGGAAACAGTTTGTCAACAAAATCACTCACATTACTGTGAGTAAACTCTGAAAAAGCTACAACTTTTCATGATGTTACCCGAAATCATCAATCTTAATATTAGTAATACCTATTTCATGATCCTATTTATTTCCCGTTTATTAGAAGTACCGCAGCAACCGAAACAATGACTTGCAGCCTGACCGATCATGCAGAATGTCTGAGTTCCAACGGGCGCTGGCCCGGAGCACGATAGCGGATGTGACAGCCGCTGATGCCCTGATATTCGACGTCGACATCGACACCGAAGACTTCGGCGATGCGCTCTGCCCGCAACACCTCTCGCGGTGTGCCGAGCGCGACGAGATTGCCCTTGTCCATCACCGCGATTCGGTCGCAGAACATCGCGGCATGGTTCAGGTCATGCAAGGCGGCCACGACTGTCAGTTTTTGGCGGCTGACAAGATCAAGCAACCCGATCTGGTGCCCGATATCGAGATGATTGGTCGGTTCGTCCAGAAGCAAAATCCGCGGCTCCTGCGCCAGGGCGCGCGCTATATGCAGGCGCTGCCGCTCTCCGCCGGAAAGCGTGTGCCAATAGCGGTCAGCCAGATGGACCATATCGACATTGACCAGCGCCTGGTCAACGATTGCATCGTCTTCCGCCGACCATGGCGACAGGGCCCCAAGATAGGGCGTTCGCCCGAGTTCGACCGCCTGACGCGCCGTAATGCGCTCGGTTGTTCCCGCCTGTTGCTCGACCAGCGCCAGTTGGCGCGCAATCTCGCGACGACTAAAACTGTCGATGGATGCACCGCAGAGGTTCACTTCGCCAACGCGGCATCTACGAACACCGGAAAGCAAAGACAGAAAGCTGGTCTTTCCCGAACCATTCGGCCCTATGATGCCAAGAAACTCACCTTCCGCCACTTCCAGCGAAACATCGCGCAAGATTTCGACACTGCCCGCCGACCAGCCGATATTGCATGCTGAGAGGATCATGACGACGCCCTCCTTTGTCCAAGCAACAGGGCGAAGGCCGGCGCACCGAACAACGCCGTGATAACCCCGATCGGCAGAACCTGACCCGGAATAATGATACGCGACAGAATATCCGCAACGATCATGAAGATTGCTCCGATAAGGGCCGCCGCGGGCAACAACCTGCCGTGCCGAACTCCGACCACCATTCGCGCCGCATGGGGAATGACGAGGCCTATGAAGCCGACAGAGCCGACGATGGAAACCATGACCGCCGTCATCATGGCGCTGACACCAATCAGAACCGCATAGACGCGGCGCACCGGTATGCCGAGAGAAGCTGCGGATTCCGTTCCGAAGGTGAAGGCATCGAGCGCACGCGCATGCCACAGACAGATGGCAAGACCGATCAAACAGGCAGGCAAAGCGAGAGTGACATCGGGCCAGCGCACCCCGGAAAGATTGCCCAAAAGCCAGAACATGATACCGCGCGCCTGTTCCGCATTTGCAGCTTTGGTGACAATGAACGAAGTCAGCGCATTGAAAAGCTGTGAACCGGCAATACCCGCCAGAATGATAGCGCTGCTGCCTGGCCCCGCCCGCAGCGCCAGCAGGGACACGAGACAGAAAGCAACGATGGCACCGATGAAAGCCCCAAGCGAGAGTGTCAGCACGCCAGCGCCGATGCCGAGAATGGCAACGGCGACGGCTCCAGTCGAAGCGCCGGCGGAAATGCCCAGAATATACGGATCGGCAAGCGAGTTTCGGAGCAGCGACTGCAGAATGACGCCGGATATTGCGAGTGACGCGCCGCAACATGCAGCGATAACCGCACGGCTGAGGCGATAGCTCCAGACAATCCCTTCATCGATGGGTTCGAGCGGATATCCGGCATTCCACACCCGATTGGCTACGGTTTTCGCAACCACATCGAGTGGTATCGCCGTTTCGCCTATCGCCGCTCCGAGCCAAAGGGCAAGAAGAAGCAGGACAAGCGAAAAGGCCAGGAAGAACACGCCGGAGCGGGTCCTTCCCTTCTGTTTGAAGCCTGTTGTCGCTACCCGCGCCGTCACTTGTTCAGGCCCGAGGCGGCGATATCGGCTGCAAGTGTTTCGATGCCTTCGATCACGCGAAGCGACGTGCTCATCGACTGTGCATCCATGTCGAAGACATGTTTGTCCTTGACTGCTGGCATCAGCTTCGTGACCGCATCGTTCTCGAGGAACTGGTACTTGACGGCAATGTCGTCAGCCGGATAGCGACGGCGATCCAGCTTTGCAGCCACGATCATCGAAGGGTTCGATTTTGCAATCGTTTCCCAGCCAACCGTCGGCCATTCTTCCTCGCTGTTGATCACATTCTTGATGCCGAGTGCCGAAAGAATATAGGCGGGTGCGCCGAACTTGCCTGCGACGTAAGGATCGGCATCGACCTGCGTGCTGGAGAACCAGACAACGGCAGACAGCTTGCCGCCAGCAGACCCAATTTTTTCGCGCGCGGCCGCTTCGCGCGCCTTCAGGTCGGCGACGAGTTTCTCGCCGCGATCCTGCACATTGAAGATTTCCGCCAGTTCGGTGATTTCCTGATAGACGATATCCATCTTGAAGGCTGCCGTACGAACACCGTCGCCACCGCCGGAATTGTCCTTGCCAACGCAATCGGAAGGCGATGTATAGGCCGGAATGCCCAGTTCCTCGAATTGTTCAGGCTTCGCAACAATGCCGGTCGGGCCGACATGCCACTGAAAATCCGCCGTTACGATATCCGGCTTCTGCGCCAGAACGCTTTCGAAGCTCGGATCGTTATCGGCGAGCCGCTTTACCTTGGCATTCACCTCCTCAAAACCTTTGAGAACAGGCCCGAACCACACTGCCGTGCCGACGACCCTGTCGCTGAGACCAAGGCTGTAAAGAATTTCTGCGCTGCTCTGGCCGACCGCAACCGCGCGGCTCGGTGCCTGCTTGAAGGTAACGTCACGACCGCAATTTTTCAGCGTCAGCGGATATTGCGTTTCCGCTGCCTGTGCAGCCAAACCGCCTGCGAGAAACGCAACCGCACAGAGGGCGGCGCGAAATGGCATCTTGCCGAGAATATTCATGAAAGTCCCCGAAATGATGAGAAAAAGACGCCCTGTCAGCTGGCGGAAAAAATCCGATACGGAAGACGGACAGGCATATCCGGGGACATGTCGAAATCATGCGATGACGATGGAAGGATGCGTCCTGCGACGCGGAAATCTGTCATAACCGGCTCCTGCTCCGGGCATCCCCGCCCGTGACAATGGACAACACTAGACGGCAGGTCTCCTGGCTCACGAATATCTGCTGTTCATCTGCCTTCCCGCGCTTCTCCGGCACAGTGGCATGACGCTTTCAACGTCACGAGGATGAACGGCAATCCGCTTACAGTTGCGGGGGCAGCCACGGTCTTGGCCCCTTTTCGGGTCGTCCTCACCGTGTTCCCTATTAATCCCCTTCGCTCTCGGTCGGGGAACCGTCGTTACACTATTACGTTGACCCGATGTCGCCGTCAAGCAGGTCTCGATGGCTATTTCCAACGCACGGTTTTCAAACGATTCGAAAGCCCGTTATTTAAATTGCGGCCAAACTATCGTCGCATGCGCTGGCCTATTGAATTTGTTTTCGCTAATCTCCATGTAGTTTTCTCCCGCTAGAGGAGCGGGACTTTGGGGAGGTCCGCCGGGAGGCGGCATACATTCTATCTGGGAGGACATATGCGTAGATTTATTCTGGCCCTGACGTCGGTAGCGGCGTTGGCTATGGCAGGCTCTGCTTCCGCAGAAGACTACAAGGTGCTGGCGCCTGCGGCTCCAGGCGGCGGCTGGGACCAGACGGCGCGCACGATGCAGAGCGCGCTTCAGGACGAAAAGATTTCCGGCAGCGTGCAGGTCATCAACGTTCCGGGCGCTGGTGGCACCATCGGCCTTGCCCAGTTCGTGAACCAGAACAAGGGCGACCCAAGCCAGCTCATCGTCGGTGGCTATGTCATGGTCGGCGCTATCCTGACCAACAAATCGCCGGTCACGCTCGACGCCATCACGCCGATTGCACGCCTCACCGGTGAATATGAAGCCATCGTCGTGCCTGCTGCTTCCGACATCCAGAACCTTGGCGACCTTGCGGCAAAGCTGAAGGCTGATCCGGGCTCCGTTTCGTGGGGCGGCGGTTCTGCGGGCGGCACCGATCACATCACCGCTGGCCTCTTTGCCAAGGCAGCAGGCGTCGACCCGACCAAGGTCAATTACATCGCCTTCTCGGGCGGCGGCGAAGCACTGGCAGCCATTCTCGGCAATCAGGTAACCGTCGGCATTTCCGGCTATGGCGAATTCGACGCCCAGATCAAGGCCGGTACGCTACGCATCATTGGCATTTCGAGCGACGAGCGCGTGGAAGGCATCGACGCACCGACCTTCAAGGAAGGCGGCGTGGACGTTTCTATCCAGAACTGGCGCATGGTGGCCGCTGCTCCCGGCATCACTGCCGAACAGGAAGCTGCCATCAATGCCGATATCGAGAAAATGGTGAAGTCGGAATCCTGGCAGAAGGCTCTGAAAGACAAGGGCTGGGCGGATACCTATCTCGCCGGCCCGGCGTTCAAGGAGCAGCTTGCCAAGGACGTCGCTGCGACTGAAACCATCCTCAAGGAAATCGGCCTCGTCAAATGACAGGAACAGAACCGCAGGAAAAGCGCCGCCCGGAAGGGGCGGCGCCAGATTTCGCCGCTCTTGTCATCGCCCTTGTTCTTGCCGCTGTCGCCATCGCCATTGCCTGGTCGACAACCTATGGAAACGACGTGACGAGCTACTCGCCGGTCGGCCCGAAAACCGTTCCCTATGTCGTCGCAGCCGGATTGTTCGGCCTTGCCATCTGGACCGTATTCGAGGCGCTTCGCGGTGATTTTCCAGAGCGAGAGCATCAGGAGATCGCCCCGATGGCATGGATCATCGGCGGTCTGGCCATCCAGATGCTGACGATGAAGACTGTCGGCTTTTCCTTGTCCACCGGCCTGCTTTTCGCAGCAACCGCACGTGGCTTCGGCTATCGCAAATTCTGGATCAGCGTTCCCGTCGGCATCGTCTTCGCCTTCGTGATCTGGTTCATCTTTGCACGCGGCCTGCAGCTATCGCTGCCGTCCGGCTGGCTCGAACAATTCGTTTAGAGCATTCCCAGTTTTGACTGAAACATTGGAAATGCTCTAAGTCCTTGTTTTGTCGCATTATCCTACGCAAAACCGCTTCGCATTTTTGCTGGAAATGCTTTAAAGGCTCAGTGCCATCATGGATACTGTCGCACTTCTCGCCAACGGACTTCTGGTGGCGCTTGAACCATCGAACCTTCTTTACGCGCTGATCGGTGTCACGCTCGGCACCGCCGTCGGTGTTTTGCCGGGTATCGGCCCTGCACTTACCGTCGCGCTCCTCCTGCCCGTTACCTACAAGCTGGACCCGTCCGGCTCACTCATCATGTTCGCGGGCATTTATTACGGCGGCATGTATGGCGGGTCGACCACATCGATCCTGCTGAATACGCCGGGAGAAAGCGCCTCCATCGTCACCGCATTGGAGGGCAACAAGATGGCCCGGGCCGGGCGTGGCGGACCAGCGCTTGCAACGGCGGCCATCGGCTCGTTCATCGCAGGCCTGCTCGCCACACTGGCGCTTGCCTTTGTCGCACCATGGGTCGTGAAATTCGCCCTGTCCTTCGGACCGTCCGAATATTTCGCGCTCATGCTTCTGGCCTTCATGACGGTCTCGGCAGCATTCGGCGATTCCACGCTTCGCGGATTGACGTCCCTGTTCATCGGACTGGCGCTCGGCCTGATCGGCATCGATCAGCTGACGGGTCAGGCACGTCTCGTCATGGGAACGCCGAACCTGCTCGACGGGATCAATGTCACGACATTGGCGGTGGCGCTGTTCGCCATCGGTGAAACCCTTGCGGTCGTATCGAAGAAGCTTCGACCAGAGGATGAAGTCATCGCGGTCAAGGGTTCCGTCTGGATGACCAAGAATGACTGGAAACGCTCATGGATGCCGTGGTTGCGCGGCACCGCCATCGGCTTTCCAATCGGAGCCATGCCAGCAGGCGGCGCCGACGTGTCGAGCTTCCTTTCCTATTCAGCGGAACGGCAGTTCTCGAAACATCCGGAAGAATTCGGCAAAGGCGCTATCGAAGGCGTTGCGGGACCGGAGGCCGCCAATAACGCTTCGGCTGCGGGCACCCTCGTGCCGCTTCTGACGCTCGGCCTGCCAACCACGGCGACGGCAGCAATCATGCTTGCCGGTTTTCAGCAGTTCGGCCTGCAGCCCGGCCCTCTCCTGTTCGTGACCAATGCCACGCTGGTATGGGGTCTGGTGGCGAGCCTTCTCGTGGCCAATCTGATGCTGCTGGTTCTCAACCTGCCGCTGATCGGCCTGTGGGTGAAGATGCTCACCATCCCGCGCCACTGGCTCTATGCAGGCATTCTGGTTTTCGCAACGCTTGGAACAATCGGTGCGAATGCCTCCACTTCGATGCTGTTCGGCCTGCCGGTCTCATTCGAGCTCGGCCTGCTACTGGCATTCGGTGTGCTGGGCTATGTGCTGCGACGCTTCTCATATCCCATCGCGCCGGTTGTTGTTGGCCTGATCCTCGGGCCAATGGCAGAAAAGAGCCTGCGTCAGGCATTGCAGATCAGTCAGGGCAACCCGATGGCTCTGGTGCATTCCTGGGTATCGATCGTGCTGATCGCACTGGCGATTGCAGCAGTCGTTGTGCCGATGATCATGCGCCAGCGCGGCAAGGGTGCCCTGCTGAGCCAGATGGCAACGGACGAAGACTAAAAACAAAAGCCCCGGAAACCCGGGGCTTTTTTACTCAGATACACATACGCTTACTTGATTGCTCAACCCTGAATACGACGGAACTGGTCAACGTCGATACCAAGCGTCTCAAGGTCCTGGGCAGTAGGCTTCTGACCAGCGCGCACAGCAGCAGAAGCACGAATGGCGCTGCCGAATTGCGCGAATGCACGACCGAAACGATTATTGAAGCGGGTAAACATTTTTCTCTCCATCACGGACACTTCATTGGTCCGTGCCCATGAGATGGGGATCGCACTGACAACTTAGAAGATCGGCATTTGCATGCCAGCCATGCAGTTTCCGCATATTCCTTTCCGCTCAACTTGATCGCGATCAATGCCTTTGGCTCGCTGGCTTGCGAAGCTCTTTTCAACAAAGGAAGGAGCTAAAGAATGTCGAACACCCCCCATACACTTGGAGAAGAGTTTCCCGGCCAGCTCGACGCCATTCACGCATTGAAGGCAAAGGATGCGCATTTTGCCCGCATTCTGGAAGAATACGATTCCGTCAATGACCGCATCCACCGCGCTGAAACGAAGATTGCGCCAGTAAGCCAGGAAGAAGAAACAAACCTGCGCAAACAGCGCCTTGCCCTGAAGGACAGCATCGCCGAAGCGCTCGCCGACGTTTGATCCGTCACTCCGGCAAACTGTTGGCTCGGTAACAGCTCAGGAGCTTTTGTCCTCGACTTTGCTGTTGTCCGGGCCAACCGAGTTTTCCATCCTGCCCACTACGACCAGAACCGTGACGGCAATCAATGTCGCCATGATTGCGATATGCCAGAGGCCCAGACCACTGGCGAGCCCCACTGAGGCTGCAAGCCACATGCCGGCGCCGGTCGTGATGCCGGTTATTTTTCCGCGTGCGAAGATGATGAACCCCGCCGCCAGAAAGGCGACCCCGCTGGTGATTGCTTCAACGAGCCGCGAAGGGTCCATCCGGATATTCTGATCGTTGAATACCGGCACATTGACCAGTTCCAGCGAAACAATCGTGAAGGTAGCGGAGGCGAGACAGACGAGCATATGGGTTTTCAACCCGGCCGGTCGCCGACGCCATTCCCGCTCCAGACCGATAATGGAACCGAGCAGTGTTGCCAGCAGCATCCGCGCCAGAACCACCGGCAAACTGATTACATTCTCATGCGTAAATTCAGCCCAGAATTGTTCCATGCTTCACAACGGGCACCATTGGGTTTGGTTCCGCTATAGACGAATGTACCAACGACGCGCACTCGCAAGCAAACGATCATTTCGCCGACGCCGGTGGGACCGATTCCGTCGTGGCGGGTGGCAGGGAGTTCTCGCCATTAGGCGTATTCTCATCGGGAGAAATAACGGTGCCGTAGATTTCGACCAGCACCCACACGACCAGTGCCGCCGCGATACTGACCAGCAGCACGATGAGAACGGGCTTGCCTTCGCGCCCCTGCCTTGCCTCAGTCGGGTTGACCTGTTTCATGGATCAAATCCTCCTGTTGGTTTCAGCGGCATAAGATTTGCCGCTACAGACCTAATGGCAGGGTAGGCTATTGGTTCCAATTAAAGCATCAAGCGCGCTATCGCATTCCTGCAATTCGCATTAAACTGTTGTTTTTATGAATTTTTCGCAGCTCGACGAACCAGCGTTTTATCGCTGATTTAAACTCGCAACGAATATATGAGAGACAATGGTACGGTCGGTTGGAGTTGAACCAACGACCTCAGGAGCCACAATCCTGCGCTCTAACCAACTGAGCTACGACCGCGTACCTTTGTGTCGGCTGCGTAACGCTCTGGCGTCGCCGACAGGGGGTCACATACGGAGAATCGATCCATATTGCAAGTGATTATAGCTCTCTTTTTTGAGAAATTCCCAATTGCGGGATTCAATATCAAATCCTGCTGTTAACGGTCACCGGCTGGTAACCATTATAGGTGACCGGCTGTGCACAACCCGGATATTGGCCCGAGCCTGTAAAATTGCCTTTCCCGTATTAACTAATGAAACAGAAAATGCAGCCCATACCAAATGGCAATGTGGACCCGCGCCCATAAGAGGCTTATTAACAGGGTGTTAACGAGCACTGCGGGCGGTCGAAAGAACAGGTAAGGACAGGTATGTCAGGATCATACCCCTTCATCGATATTGCCGCGCTGGATTCTATCCGCGAGGGCTTTGCAAAGGGCGATGCGCAGCTCGTGCTGACGCACGACCTGTCGGCAGTGCTTTGGGTCAACGGCCCCGGCGCGAAGCTTTTCGGCTTCGATCGCGTGGAAGACATGATCGGCGGCGGCCTTGATCTGCCCATCGCCACACGCCGGCAGATCGCCTCTTCGAACAGCAATGCGGAGGGTGAAACCCGAACCGTTTCCGTTCGCCTCGGCGGCGGACTGCGTTCCGACCTTACCCGGTTCAGCGTGTCACATATTACGCTTCCCGACGGCGTGTCCGGGCTGCTGCTGACTGCCGATGGCAAGGACGCAGAAGCTGAAGACATCATTTCCGGCCTCAGCGACGACAGCACGCATATTGCGCTGATCGACGCGAACAGCCGGGTGATTGCCGCGAGCCCGCGTTTTGCTGCACTCGACATTTCCTCCACGACGCTGGAAGACCTTGTCATTGAAGCTGCAGATGCGACTGACCGTATCGTCAAGCGCCGCATCCGCGCCGGAAAGCATTCCGTGCCGGGAGCGATTGCGCGACTGACCGATACGCCGCCCATGCATCTTCTTTGCATCATCGGTGATGCTCCCGTCGCGACATTGGAAGCACCCGCCGCTCTGCAGGGTGAGGCCGAAGAAATTCTGGAAGAGATACTTCCAGAGCCTGTGGAGAGCGCAAATACTGAAGATGCTTCCACCGATCAGCAGAAGCCCCGTAGCTTTGTGTTCGAACAGGATGCTCCGCCCGCGCGTTTCATCTGGAAGGTGGGACCGGACGGCACATTCAGCGAAATATCGCCGGACCTTGCCGCGACGATTGGGCCGAATGCGGCTGATGTCGTCGGGCGTCGCTTTGCCGATGTGGCCAATGTCTTCGGCTTCGATCCCGATGGCAGTATTGCGGCACTGCTGGACAAGCGTGACACATGGTCGGGAAAACGGTTGATGTGGCCGGTAGAGGGCACGGATTTGCGCGTGCCGGTCGAGCTTGCCGCCCTGCCCGTTTATTCGCGCGATCGGGAATTTACCGGTTTCCGCGGCTTTGGCCTGGTGCGTCCGGCTGAGGCCGAAAAGGACCCGGAAGAAATCGGGCTGGTGCTTGCAGGCGGCATTCCGCAGGCGCGCAAGCCCGTCAGCGAACCGGTCGAAACGGCAACACCTGTCGAAGACGACGATGTTCTGGCGCTAGGCGAAGAAGTTGCCAATGACGACAGCCCTGTCGCAACGCTGCCCAAGCCGCCGCTGGATATCGCGCCGACACCGGGACGTCGGGAATCCGATAAGGTGATCAGCTTACTGAACGCTTGCGCAGAAGAGAAAGTGGCTGCGGACCAGGCGCGGATGCTGAAGGAACGGGAGCGCGAAGAGCGTCCCGAAGGCGGGCTGACCAAGACCGAGCGCAACGCATTCCGCGAAATTGCTGATCGTCTGCGCAAGCAGGGTCTTGCCAATTCGCGCGCCGAAACCGAAACGGTCGCCATATCGGACGAGACCGTTATTGACAGCTCGCAGCCGGTCGAACATGCCGACGCGAAAGCGCCGCTCATCGACGAAGTTACCGCCGACGAAGCATCACTTCCGTCATCCGGAATGGCCTATGGAGATGAAACGGCCCTGCTGGCCAATCTGCCTGTGCCGGTCATCATTCATTCGGGCGATAAGATCCATTACGTCAATCAGGCCTTGCTCGATCTCACCGGCTATGAATCGCTTGATGATATTCGCGGTGCGGGTGGCGTCGATGTGCTGTTCAACAGCGAAAGCGACGATGGCGAAACGCGACAGGGCATGGTGTTGCGCCGCGCCAATGGCAGCGAAGAACCTGTCGATGCGCATCTCAACGCCATTTCCTGGCGCGAAGGCCGCGCACTCATGCTGAGCCTGATGCCGGTGGCAGCTGCACCGGTATCCGTTGAAGCCGTTGCCGCCCCGGCTGAAGCGCCGGTTGCGATCGACAAGGACGACGAGAAGCAGGCACTTGCGGATCATGTCGAGGAACTGAAGACCATTCTCGACACGGCGACGGATGGCGTTGTCCTTATTGACCCTGAAGGCCGCATCCGCTCGATGAACCATTCGGCCTCGGCTCTCTTCGGCTATGAACGCGACGAGACGGAAGGCAAGTTCTTTTCTATGCTGTTTGCCATCGAAAGCCAGCGCGCCGCCATGGACTATCTGCACGGCCTTTCCGGCAACGGCGTTCTGAGTGTCCTCAATGATGGGCGCGAAGTGATCGGCCGCGAAGCCAAGGGCGGCTTTATTCCGCTGTTCATGACCATCGGCAAACTGCCGCACACGCGTGGGTTCTGCGCCGTCCTGCGGGACATCACGCAGTGGAAACGCACCGAGGAAGAACTAACCAATGCGCGCAAGGAAGCTGAACGCGCTTCAAGCCAGAAAACAGAGTTTCTGGCACGCATCAGCCACGAAATCCGCACGCCGCTCAATGCAATCATCGGTTTTTCCGAGCTGATGGCCGACGAGAAGTTCGGCTCCATCGGCAATGATCGCTACCGGGATTACCTGCGCGACATTAACCGTTCCGGCAATCACGTGCTGGCATTGGTCAACGATCTGCTCGACATTTCAAAGATCGAAGCTGGTGCTCTCGACATGCAGTTTGAAGCGGTCTCACTCAACGATGCCATTGCCGAAGCCATCGCACTGATGCAACCGCAGGCCAATCGGGAGCGCGTCATCATCCGCTCAAGCTTCCAATCCAACTTGCCCGACATCGTTGCCGATACGCGTTCGATCAAGCAGGTGGCCCTGAACCTTCTGTCCAACGCTGTGCGCTTCACGGCTCCGGGCGGTCAGGTGATCGTATCGACAAGCTATGAAATGAACGGCGATGTCGTGATGCGGGTGCGCGATACCGGCATCGGCATGACCAAATCTGAGGTCGAGCAGGCGCTGAAACCATTCCGGCAGGTCAACGCGCTGGAACGCCGCAAGGCCGAGACCGCGAAGGACTGGCGCAGCGAAGGCACCGGGCTGGGCCTGCCCCTAACAAAAGCCATGGTAGAAGCCAATCGGGCGCAATTTGCCATCGATTCCACTCCGGGACACGGAACGGTGGTCGAGATTGCCTTCCCGCCGACACGCGTACTGGCTGACTGATCGGCACCTTGAAAGGCTAAAGAACCTCCCCTTGCGGGAGGTTTTTTCATGTCCTGATTCAACTCAAAAAAAAGCGCCGGACGAACCGGCGCTATCAGAATCTCAGAGACAAAGGACACAAAAGCAATTCGCAACGGAGCACCGGAAACGGCAGCTCGATCATCACTCAGTGTTGCATTCCTTATCGCGTGAAGCCGGTTAACGACGCCTTAAGTTCTTCGTTCAGAATTTACGCATTAGTAGCGACTGTAAAATCGGGGTTAATTTCCGCGCAGCAATTGATTAACCATAGGAAAGAAGCAGCGCTGTTGATTTGATTCCGTTCTCTGCAACCGTAGACGACTTATCATAAAACTAGCGTCTTTGCTTTGACCCATTGCTGGTTTACAGCTTGAAATATGTCGCGCAAAAGTGCTCAGCAGTTTTGCGATAACGATATGCAGAAAAACGAATACCGAGGCGCGGCGCGAAGAAAAAACGTGGCGTGTTTCTATGAAACTTCACTGATTGGATGGTTGATGCGCTGGCCCCGATTTACGCGCCTCATAATTGCGCTCGTCATTCTCTGCGCCGCGGCTGCAGCAACCTTGCTGGCCGTGGTGCCTTTTATTGTCTCTACCGATGCCATCCGTATCCGCGTTGCACAGGAAATCAGCGCCTGGACCGGCTATAGCGTTGAACTGCGACAAGCCCCTCGCCTGGAGGTGTTCCCCGTTCTGCGCGCATCGTTGAACGGCGTGACGCTCAGCAAACTTACCGATCAGGGTCAGAAACCACTCATGAGCGCTGATCGCATCGATGTGGAGCTTTCTCCGCTCGATGCTATCATGGGACATATCTCGTTTTCCGAAACGCAGATCGTCCGTCCGCATGTAAACCTCGACGGACCGATTTCGAATTTCTCACAGCTCCTCGACGCCATCGCCAATTCCAACGGACGCCTCGGCACCGCGATCCGTGCGCAGCGCGCCCTGCAGAAAGACGGTTCCGGGGATAATGCACAGGCAACGCAGCAGGCTTCACAACCGTTTGGCCGTGTCGTGGTTCGTGATGGGACGATTGCCTTCAACCGTCCGGATAGCGAGCCGGAAATCACCAGTGACGAGCAGATAACCGATGTCAACGCAACACTGGAATGGCCGCGCACATCAAGCGCCGCAACGCTGAAGGGCAGCGCCAAATGGCGCGAAGAGACCTCCCAGTTCAGCCTGACTGCCGCACAAGCGCTGCCGCTTCTGGCGGGCGGCACATCGGATGTGACCGCAAGCCTGACCGCCAATCCGCTAAGCCTCACATTTCAGGGCAAGGCGAATATTTCCAAGGATCGTTTTTTCGAAGGCGATCTGACTGCCAAAACCCCGTCACTCAGCGGCGCGGTACGCTGGCTCAGCCTTCCGCCAATTGCGGGCAGCGCCGAAATTGGTGCATTCTCGCTGGAATCCACCATAACCGCGACACCGAAACGGCTGAAATTCGCCGATGTGGAAATGACCGCCAGCGACAGCCCGGCCAAGGGCGTGATCGAGATCGGTCTGGAACAGGAACAGCCTGCGGTAACCGGAACACTGGCTTTCGACAAGCTTGACCTTGGTCGCCTGTTTTCAGCCTTCATTCCACTGCCCGATAGCGGCGCGCGCTCGCCGAACGAGCGCAACAATCACGACCGCGACGTGGTCGATACGAGCTTCATTGATCGCGCAGAAGTCGACCTTCGCCTTTCCGCGCAGAGTGCCACGGCGGGCCCGGTGAACATGACGGGTGTAGCTGCTGCGGTTCAGATACGAGGCGGACGTGCCATCTTCGACATCGGCGACGCCAAAGCCTTCAACGGCATCATGCAAGCCAATGTGCAGATCGTGCGTGACCTGAAAAGTGCGAGCGGCGAATTGCGTTTCAACGCCTCGGATATCGACAGTTCGCAGTTCTTTACGGCACTTGGCTTCGACAAGCCTTTCGTAAGCGGCAAAGGCAATGTTTCCCTGTTCATGAAAGGTCCGGCCAATCGCTGGTCCGGCCTTTTGACCAACGCGCAGGGCAATGTTTCCATCCAGCTCAACAATGGTCAGATGCAGGGCTTTGCCGTGCAGGATTTTCTGACCAAGGCGCAGAGCCAGCGCTTCTTCGCTCTGGAGCGGAAGGAAAACGTCGCGCTTGCCTTCAATCGTCTGGATGTGAAAGCCAATCTGTCCGATGGTGTGGCGACGCTGGAAAATGCGCGTCTTGACACTTCCGATGGCACGCTGACGCTGGCAGGCATTGTGCCTTTCGTGGATCGCAGTCTGGCGCTGAGTGGCGAAGTCGTTTTCCCGAACAGCCAGCCGCAGCAGCCACAGGAAGGCAGCACAGACGGTCCGGATAGCCAGCCGCCAGCCGAAACTCCGCCCGCCAAGCCGCCGCTCAATTTCTTCGTCGGCGGCTCGTGGGATCGGCCATTTATTTCACCGTCATCCATGGGAACGGGGCAGTAAGCCCCGTTTTTCATTATCCCATACGGAATGCCGCCTGCTCGTCGCGGCGGCGCTGCACTTCGCGACGCTTGTTGACGACCGAGGCGATGATGACACCGATCGTCACCAGCGCGATCAGGATTGTACAGACAGCGTTGATTTCCGGCGTCACACCAAGGCGCACCTGGCTGTAGATCTTCATCGGCAGCGTGGTTGCGCCCGGACCAGAGGTAAAGCTTGCAATCACCAGATCGTCGAGCGACAGGGTGAATGCAAGCATCCAGCCTGAAACCACGGCAGGCAGGATAACCGGCAGAGTTACCTTCATGAAGGTCGTGACCGGCGGCGCACCCAGATCCATTGCTGCTTCTTCCAGCGAACGATCAAAGCTCACCAGACGTGACTGCACGACGACCGCCACGAAACACATCGAAAAGGTGATGTGTGCAAGCGTCACCGTCCAGAAGCCACGGTCGAAATTCATCGCCACGAACAGCAGCAGCAATGAAAGACCGGTGATGACATCCGGCATGACCAGCGGTGCGTAAACCATGCCCGAAAACAGGATGCGTCCGCGAAAGCGCGTATAACGTGTCAGCGCCAGCGCTGCGAGCGTACCCAGAACCGTCGCAATCGTTGCGGACAGAAGGCCGACGCGGATCGTCACCCATGCCGCATCCATCAGCGCCTGATTGCGAAACAGCTCGACATACCATTTGGTCGAGAATCCGGCCCAGACCGTGACCAGTCGGGATTCGTTGAACGAGTAGATAACCAGCAGGACGATGGGCAGATAGAGGAAGGCAAAGCCCAGAGCCACCGATGCGATATTGAAGCGGGACCAGTTGTTCTGCATCCTATTTCCCCTTTTCCTGCGCCCGCGCCTGCGCCTGCTGGAAAATTACGATCGGAATGATCAGCAGGATCAGGAGCACCACAGCCACCGCCGACGAGACCGGCCAGTCGCGATTGGAGAAGAACTCACTCCAGATCGTCTTACCGATCATGAGTGTCTGCGAACCACCGAGAAGGTCCGGAATGACGAACTCACCTACGGCCGGAATGAACACGAGGAAACAACCGGCCAGCACACCCGCCAGCGACAACGGGAAGGTGATTTTCCAGAAGGCGGCAAACGGTGTGCAGCCCAGGTCCTGCGCCGCTTCGATGAGCGAATAGTCCATCTTTTCCAGCGAGGAATAGATCGGCAACACCATGAACGGCAGATAGGAATAAACGATCCCGATGAAGATGGCCGTATCGGTATTGAGAATATTGAGCGGCGTATCGATGACGTTGAGCCACATCAGAAACTGATTGAGCAGGCCTTCCGGCTTCAAAATGCCGATCCATGCATAGACGCGGATCAGAAACGAAGTCCAGAACGGCAGGATCACCAGCATCAGCAATGTCGGACGGATTGTCGTTGGCGCGCGCGCCATGCCATAGGCCATCGGATAGGCGACAAGCAAGGTCAGGAAGGTGGAGATAGCCGCAATGCGAACACTGGACAGATAGGCTTTGTAATAAAGCGGATCATCCAACAGCCAGAGATAATTGTCGAAGGAGAGTTGTTTGATTTTCTCCCACGTTGCTGCGAACCCCTGTGCCAGATCGAAAGTTGGCATATAGGCCGGGATCGCCATCGCGACTTCCGACAGGGAAATCTTGAAGACGATGAAGAACGGGACCAGAAAGAATACCAGCAGCCAGAGATAAGGCACTGCGATGACGAGACGGCTGGCAATGGAAGCGACGAGCTTCTGCATGGTGGCCTCCTCAGGCGGTCAGCACCAGACCGGCATCGGTATCGAAGGAAACCCAGACGCGCTCGTCATAGGTCAGCGGATTTTCCGTCTTGCGCACGGCATTGAGGCTTGCAGCCTTGATCGTGCGCCCATTTTCCAGCCGCACATGGAACACCGTCATATCGCCGAAATAAGCGATATCCCAAAGCTCACCTTCCACCGCATTGACCGACGCATCGTCCGGCTTTTCGCGTGTGATGCGTGTCTTTTCAGGACGCACCGCATACCAGACCTTCTGGCCCGGATCGAGTTCTTCGCGGGTCTCGGTCTGAATGTGAAAGCCGAATTTTTCCGTGGCGATTTCTGCCTCGCCGTTCGCGGCTTTCACCACTTCGCCTTCGATGATGTTCACATTGCCGATGAAGTCAGCCACGAATTTGGAGCGCGGCGCCTCATAGACTTCCGCCGGCGTCGCCACCTGCTTGATGCGGCCCTTGTCCATCACCGCGATGCGGTCGGACATGGTCATTGCTTCTTCCTGATCGTGGGTGACGACCATGAAGGTCATGCCAAGCTTGACCTGCAAATCCATCAGTTCGAACTGGGTCTCCTCGCGCAGCTTCTTGTCGAGCGCGCCGAGCGGCTCATCCAGCAGCAACACCTTGGGGCGCTTGGCAACGGAGCGGGCAAGCGCCACGCGCTGGCGCTGGCCGCCGGACAACTGATGTGGCTTGCGCTTGCCATATTGCTCCAGCTTCACGAGCTTGAGCATTTCGGCCACGCGCGCGTCTATTTCCGATTTCGCCATACCGTCCTGCTTGAGGCCGAAAGCGATATTATTCTCGACCGTCATATGCGGAAACAGCGCATAGGACTGGAACATCATGTTGACCGGGCGCTTATAGGGCGGGATGCCGCGCATATCCTGGCCGTCGAGCGTGATACGGCCCGATGTCGGCTCCTCAAAGCCTGCCAGCATGCGCATCAGCGTGGTCTTGCCACAGCCGGAAGCCCCCAGCAACGCAAAGAACTCGCGATTGAAAACATTGAGCGACAGATCATCGACGGCGGTAAAATCGCCGAATATTTTCGTCACATTCTCAAAAGAAATGAAGGGCTTGGCCGCCGGATCGTTCCAGGGCGCAAATTTGCGGCGAAAACTGCCAAAAGATTCCATTCCGTTCCCCTATCCGATCTACCCGGAACCAAAAGCCTGTCTATAAAGCGGGACCGCTCTCGATAATTATGCTGTATTACAAGACGCAGAGCGGCCCTCCGTCTGCACAGTGGGCCGCTCTTCACGATGTCGGGCGGGACATATCGGTCCCATAGTATTTCGGCTCTTACTGGCCGGTGACGATCTTGGTCCAAGCGCGGGTGACCACGCGCTGGGTCTTGGTGTCATAAGGCGTGGGCACGAACAGCTTCTTCATGACGTCTTCGGTCGGATAGATTTCCGGATCGTCAAGAATTTCCTTGTCGATGAACTCCTGCGAGGCCTTGTTGCCATTGGCATAGAACACGTAGTTCGAAGCCTTGGCAGCCACTTCCGGACGCATCATGTAATTCATGAATTCAAGCGCTTCCGGCACATGCTTGGCGTCTGCCGGGATCGCCATCTGGTCGAACCAGATCAGCGCGCCTTCCTTCGGGATCGAATAGCCGATCTCGACGCCCTGCTTTGCTTTTTCAGCACGATCACGTGCCTGGAAGATATCGCCCGAGTAACCGATGGCCATGCAGATATCGCCATTGGCCAGCGCATTGATATATTCAGACGAGTGGAACTTGCGGATATTCGGGCGGATCTTCAGATAAAGATCCTGAGCCTTCTGCAAATCATCCGGCGACGGCGAATTCGGGTCGAGACCCAGATAATTCAAAGCCGGACGCAGCATTTCGCTGGCAGAATCAAGAAGATAGATGCCGCAACCTTTAAGCTTCGCAGACTTTTCCGGGTCGAAAAGCACGTCCCAGGAGTCGATCGTGTCGGTGCCGAGCGCTTCCTTGATCTTGGCCTTGTTGTAGCCAATGCCGGTCGTGCCCCACATGTAGTTGACGGAATATTCGTTGCCCGGATCGTAGGTTGCCGCGCGGTTGGAGATTTCATCCCACATGTTCTTGAGGTTCGGCAGCTTGTCCTTGTCGAGTTTCAGGAACACGCCTGCCGGAATCTGACGGCCAAGGAATTCGCCCGATGGCACCACGAGATCGTAGCCGCTGCCACCGGCCAGAAGCTTGGTCTCCAGAATTTCGTTGGAGTCGTAAACGTCGTAGACGACCTTGATCCCGGTTTCCTTGGTGAAATCCTTGAGAATGGAGTCGTCGATATAATCCGACCAGTTATAGATATTGACCACCCGCTCCTGCGCGCTCGCGGAAAATGTGGCAGCCGCTACAAAGCCCGTCACGACGGTCGTTGCCAGAAGGAAGGATTTGATCCCCATCATTTGCTCCAATCTGCACGATAAATTCCGGTGCAGGTTCAAGGTGGATATACTGTTTCTTTATTGCACTTTTTTAGATTGCACAGCATTCGTCAACAGGGTCGTGACAGGACGAACATAAAAATTGCATCGCAGGCCCCATCCGCCCCCATCCGTGGGGCAATGAGATTTCGGTTATGCCTGACAAACACCAGCTTACTATTGGAAGTCGAAGGCCGATATCCCCGCCACCATCTCATCCAGCCCGAGCGGACGTGTCAGCGGTGGCTCGGCACGAGTGATGCAGCCCTGCCTTTCGCACAGACGACAGGCCGGACCGATCTCGGTATTACCAGCCTTTGAAAGTGACGCGCCATAGACTGTGTCGGCCCCCGCTTCCAACGCACAACCAAGCAACAGCGCTGTCCGGCGCGGACGCTCGCTGAATGCGCCCTGCGGCCCCTCCAGCGTGCGGGCAATTGTCAGGAAAGCCGAGCCGTCCGGCAGTTCCGCCGGTTCCACCAGCACCTGCCCTGCCTGAGCGAAAGCCGCATAGACCGGCAGCTTGGGGCATTGACCGCCGAAGCGGGTCGGAAAACCTTCCGCCCCTGCAACGCGCAGTCGATTGCCTGCATGATCGATTTCCATCACGAAGAAGGGCAGCGCACTTGCCCCCTGTCGCTGCAAGGTGGTCAGCCGGTTTGCCGCCTGCTGGAATGAAACCCCGAAACGCGTGCGCAGCACATCGACATCATAACGGGCCCGCACAGCTGCATCGCGAAACTGGCGATAGGGCATCATCAAGGCCTGCGCCGCATAGCGCGCCAGTTCGAACCGCGCGATGCGCTTCGCTTCGCCCGACGACAGTTTCAAGCCCTCCGTCTCCGCGCCGATCACCACCTGCATCCGGATCAGCGCCGCCTCCATGGCAATTTCCTGCAGCTGATCGAAGGGCGACAGACGCTCCGAGATGAAAAGCCGCTGCGAATGCCGGTCATAACGCCTGCGCCAGTTCGGCATGGTGGCGACCGGCAACGTGCGAACCGTGATGCCATGCTCGCGGCGCAGCCAGTCCTTCAAGGCGCTGGGTAAATCCCCGTCCGGCTTAAGGAGGGTGTAAAAGCTCTCCGCCTCTTCCTCGATACGCGGATAATGGTTGGCCCGCCGCGCCATCACATCGCGCACTTCATCGAGCGGCAGGCGCGTCGCGGAAAGCTCAGCCCCGCTTCCCTCATGCGACAGCAATTGCGACAAATCGGACAAGCGTTGCTGCTGCTCGCGATAGGCACGGTAAAGCTTCATGATGCCGACGGCAGCATTGGGCGCGGCCTCGCCGATTTCGACCAATTCCTGATCGCCCGGCAGTTCACCGGTCAGAAGTGGATCGGAAAACACTTCCTTCAGCCCCGTGATCGTGGAGCCGCTTTCGGCCTGAAGACTGTCGAGGTCGAGCTTGTAAACACTGGCGAGCTTCAGCAAAAGCTGCACCGTCAGCGGTCGTTGATTGCGCTCGATCAGGTTCAGGTAAGACGGCGAAATACCGAGCGCCTCGGCCATCGCCGTCTGGGTCAAGCCCCGCTCGTTGCGGATGCGCCTGATGCGTGGGCCGGCAAATATCTTGCGTTCGCTCACCTGGTCCTCCCGACCCATAACGGCAGTTTTACAATTCATGACAAAATAGCTGTAAAATTCATCTTTGACAAGATTTACAAATTTACAGTGCCATCCAGTCAAAACTCCGACAGCATTACCTCAATTATAAGCTCTTTTTATTGGTTTTTCTGGCGCACTAACAATCTCGATTGTAAATCTAGTCACAGAAAGAGCGCAGACAAATTGCTCTTCCAGAACCAGTCCAAAGTGTGAGGAGACACCGAAATGACAGATTTTTACAGCCTTATTCCTTCGGCACCAAAGGGTCGCTTCGACGGCATCCAGCGTGCGCATACGGCCGAAGATGTAAAAAGGCTGCGTGGTTCGGTGGAGATCAAGTATTCGCTGGCCGAGATGGGCGCCAACCGCCTCTGGAAGCTGATCCATGAGGAAGATTTCGTCAATGCGCTGGGCGCACTTTCCGGCAATCAGGCCATGCAGATGGTTCGCGCCGGACTGAAGGCAATCTACCTCTCCGGCTGGCAGGTTGCAGCGGATGCGAACACGGCTTCGGCCATGTATCCGGACCAGTCACTCTATCCGGCGAATGCCGCCCCGGAACTGGCAAAGCGCATCAACAAGACGTTGCAGCGTGCCGACCAGATCGAAACCGCCGAAGGCAAGGGGCTTTCGGTCGATACCTGGTTTGCCCCCATCGTTGCCGACGCTGAAGCAGGCTTCGGTGGTCCGCTGAACGCTTTCGAGATCATGAAAGCCTTCATCGAGGCGGGTGCGGCAGGCGTTCACTACGAGGACCAGCTTGCCTCGGAAAAGAAGTGCGGCCATCTTGGCGGCAAGGTTCTGATCCCGACGGCAGCGCACATCCGCAACCTTAACGCGGCGCGTCTGGCTGCTGACGTGATGGGAACGGCAACGCTGGTTATCGCCCGCACGGATGCGGAAGCCGCCAAGCTTCTGACCTCGGACATTGACGAGCGCGACCAGCCCTTCGTCGATTACGATGCGGGCCGCACGGCGGAAGGCTTCTATCAGGTGAAGAACGGCATTGAGCCATGTATCGCCCGTGCGATTGCCTATGCGCCTTATTGCGATCTGATCTGGATGGAAACATCCAAGCCCGATCTCGAGCAGGCTCGTCGCTTCGCGGAAGCCGTGCACAAGGCACATCCGGGCAAGAAGCTCGCTTATAATTGCTCGCCGTCGTTCAACTGGAAGAAGAACCTCGACGATGCCACGATTGCCAAGTTCCAGCGCGAGCTGGGCGCGATGGGCTACAAGTTCCAGTTCATCACGCTGGCCGGTTTCCACCAGCTCAACTTCGGCATGTTCGAACTGGCACGCGGTTACAAGGACCGGCAAATGGCAGCCTATTCCGAACTGCAACAGGCGGAATTTGCAGCCGAAGCCAACGGCTACACCGCGACCAAGCATCAGCGTGAAGTCGGCACCGGCTATTTCGATGCCGTATCGCTCGCAATCACCGGCGGCCAGTCTTCGACCACCGCCATGAAGGAATCGACTGAAACAGCACAGTTCAGACCGGCTGCTGAATAACAGCCCGGCGACAAACAGGAGGAACAGTTCCATGAATTCGCCAGCACGCGTCAAGGAAAGAGCAGAAGAACAATCTTCAAGCATGACCACGGATCAGCAGACCGTTATCCGTATGCTCGCCAACGATCTGCATCGCCTCAACTACACCGTCATGAAGGCGGTCGAGGCAGGCGTTTCCGTGGAGTTGGTCCGCTCGGCCCGGCATCATGGCGGCGACGGCAACTGGGGTGATCTACTGATCCCAGTCATCGTCACCCACGACAAATGATGATGCTTTCGACAATCGCCGTCGCCGCCATGTTCCTTCATTTTGTGTGCCTTCGGCAGCACGGGAACGGCGACGGCAACTGGGGTGATCTATTGATCCCGGTTATCGTCACCCACGACAAATGATGACGGTCCTCGCTCTCATGTTCGCTGCCATGCTCACACACTTCTCTTTTGGCAGCGACACAATGTCCAAACTGGCAGTTGCCCGTAAAATTCGATGAAACAGGGTTGATCTGTCACTCGCTTTATGGTCGGATTTCCTCAACTGACCTCCCCGGCTGGCCCTGCCAGTCGGGGCTTTTTTTACATAAGAAGATAATCGACTGGTTGAGGAAGGTCGGGCAGGTTTTCCTCGCCCAATGCTTCCCGCAGATTGATTTCGATTGTATCGGCGATGGCCCCGATGGGCAGATCGTTGGGCAATGTTCCGAACGGCTCCTCCAGCTCGTCGCCCAGCGCATCCAGCCCAAAGAAAGTATAGGCCACCAGTGTCGTCGCAAATGGCGTTCCCCAACCAAGCATATCGGCAAAGCCGAACGGTATGAAGAAACAGAACAGATAGGCCGTGCGATGCAGAAGCAGCGTATAGCCGAAGGGAACCGGCGTGAACCGCAACCGCTCGCAGGCCGCCTGAACCTCTGCCAATGCGGACACTGAACTGTCAAGCGTCTGGAAATCGACCGGATGCAGAGCGTCTTTCCCACGCATATCCGCCAGAGCAGCACCAAGCCGCCGCAGGATGAAATCAGGCTTGTTGCGGCTTTCCGCCAACGCTTTCCGCTCTTCCGCAGACAACCATTTGTCGTATTTGTTTGAGCCACCGGTTTCCTCTGGCCGAAGATGGCTGACCATGGCCTGCGAAAACGCAATCGCATAACGGAGCAGCTTTTCCCGTCCGCCTTCCAGTCCCGGCACATTCTCCAGCAACAGCGTCTGACGCCCCAGACCGCGCGTCGTATAGACGAGCTTGCCCCAGATTTTGCGAGCCTCCCACCAGCGGTCATAACAGGCATTGTTGCGGAAGCCGAGAAAGATCGAAAGCGCAATGCCGAGCAGCGCCAAAGCCGTCCCGTTGTTGACGGCTGGCACCCAGCCGGGAAACGCGCGATGCGCCCACACAACCAGCACCGACAGAAGGAAAACCGCAAAAATCTGCGGCAGGATACGCAGGATGATGGAGCCCTTGAGTATGAAGAAGAGCTTCCACAAAAGAGGGCGCGGGCGAACGATCATTTCAAGTGGGTCCGACGAAGATGAGCAAATGCAGCCTATACGCCTTCTTGCAACACACGACCAGAAGCACCCTGTATTTTCTTACCGTATAAGAGAATACAAAATTATATTATTCTAAATAACAGTATTACTTCTCATAAAATTGTTCTGACAAATATTATTTTATCAATTTTCATGGGTGAGAAATGTCAATCCAATCCTTGATAGACAATATTGCCTCAAACGCCAATATAAATCCTGGAACCGCCGAGCAAACAGTTGGTATATTGCTCTCCATCATCCAGCACGAGGCTCCGATTGTCGCGCCGCAAATATTCAACCTGATTCCCGGAGCGCCCGCACTGGCACGCGCCAATGATGTGCTCAACCCTGAAAATCATCATGCAGATGGGATCCTCGGAACAGTTTCGAATGTGGCCGGAAATTTTGCGGGCGAGAGAATAGGCGCTCTGGTCTGCGGTCTGGCGGCATTGAAATCCACCGGCATGAGCATGGATCAGGCCAATCAGGCATTCCTGACAGTCATCCGTCATATCAGGCAAAAAGATCGCGAACTTGTGCGAAAGCTCTTTGCTTTCGTCCCGGCACTGAAAAGCCACTTCAATATTCCACAAACTGAATCTTGACCGAAAATTCACCGAACTCCAACAAAGCCGCGCCTCATGCATTGACGCCGGTGCACCATTGGTGGTCCCTGCACCCCGATCCGGCGCACAAGCCTGCGGGTCACTTGTAAATGGTTGGTCGTGGAAGCCATAGGGTTTGCTCGCCGACTGCGGTTTGAACCGCCCCTTGCGGGGGCAAGGAATTTGGAATTTTCATGTCTGTTCAGTCTCTCATTGACAGTATCGCCACCAAGATCAACATCGATCCGCAGCTTGCAGAAAAGCTGGCTGGCTCGGTGTTTTCCGTTCTGCAGCACAGCGCACCGGAAATCGGCAACAAGATCTTCGCACTCCTGCCGGATGCCCAGCAGCTCGCCAGCGCCCACGACGTGCTTACCTCGAGTACCGGCGGCATTATGGGTGCGCTGTCGGGACTGATGGATAATGTGGCTGGCGAAAAGATGAGTGCGCTTCTCAAAGCCGCTGCCACGCTTCGTTCCAGCGGCCTGTCCAGCGACCAGATCACCGAAGCAGGCGGGCAGGTGATCAATTATGTGCGCGACCATGACCCGCAGCTGGTCGACCAGCTGGTGGCAAACGTACCCGCTCTCAAGGGCCATTTCGGTCTCTGACGCATCGATTTTCTTTTGTGTGCGCTTTCTGCGATGGCGCACACAAAAGCTTGCCGGACCCATTTGTCATTGAGGCCGGTCGCAGCTATCATGCCGCTATCGAAATCATTTTCTGGTGATTGATGTCTGCTGATACGACGGAAAAGAAGGTTACGCGCGCCCCGCGTCGCCGTACGCCTGCCTATGTCAAATCTCTTCGCGGTGTGAAGAACTGGAAGCAGGCAACCGAATGGCTTGCCTGGCGTGATATCGAAGACATCGAATGCATTACCCCCGATCAGGCGGGGGTTGCCCGCGGCAAGATGATGCCGTCGAAGAAGTTCACTTCCAATACCTCGTTGGCATTGCCTTCGGCCGTCTTCATGACGACGATTTCCGGCGACTATCCGGAAGACGGCTACGGCTTTCATTACCCGGAGGATGACGGCGACCTCAAGCTGGTGCCGGACCTCTCGACCCTTTCGGCTGTGCCGTGGGAATCCGATCCAACGGCGCAGGTTATCTGCGATCTCGTCTATCAGGACGGACGCGGGGTGGAATTCACTCCGCGCAACGTGCTGCGCAATGTCGTTGCCGCCTACAGCAAGCGCGGCCTGAAACCGGTCGTTGCCCCGGAAATCGAGTTCTATCTGGTCCGCAAGAACCCCGACCCCGACTATCCGCTGACGCCACCTGTCGGTCGCTCGGGTCGCGCCATTGGCGGCGGACAGGGCTATTCGATTGCAGGCGTGAACGAGTTCGACGAACTGATCGACGACATCTATCATTTCTCCGAAGGCCAGGGGCTGGAGATCGACACGCTGATCCACGAAGAAGGCGCTGGCCAGCTTGAGATCAACCTGCGCCATGGCGACCCGGTGGAACTCGCCGACCAGGTTTTCATGTTCAAGCGCACCATCCGCGAGGCGGCGCTCAAGCACGACATGTATGCCACCTTCATGGCCAAACCCATTCAGGGCCAGCCCGGATCGGCAATGCATATCCACCAGTCCATCGTGGACAAGAAGACCGGACGCAACATCTTCACCAATGAGGATGGCAGCGAAAGCGAGGCTTTCCGCCATTTTATCGGCGGCATGCAGCGTCATGTGCCGAATGCGCTTGTCATGTTCGCGCCCTATGTGAATTCCTATCGCCGCCTGACGCCGGATGCTTCCGCACCCGTCAACGTCAAATGGGGCTACGACAACCGCACCACCGCTTTCCGCGTGCCGCGCTCCGACCCCAATGGGCGCCGCGTGGAAAACCGCATCCCCTCCTCCGATGCCAACCCCTATCTCGCGCTGGCGGCTTCACTTGCCTGCGGCCTGATCGGCCTCGTGAACAAGATTGAAGCTGAACAGCCTGCGACCACCAGCGTCAACACCAAGGAAATCGAACTGCCCCGCGGCCTGATCGACGCGGTGGAACTGTTTGAGGAAGACACGGAGCTGCGCAATCTGTTCGGCAGTTCCTTCGTCACGACCTATGCCGCCATCAAGCGTGCCGAGTTCGAAACCTTCATGGAAGTCATCAGCCCGTGGGAACGCGAGTTCCTGCTGCTCAACGTCTGACCGGTTCCACATGCCCTACCAAAGCCCAATCTCGCCCGGCATTTCCTGGTACGAAGCGAGTGTCCCTGATCGGCCGCAATATCCTGAAATGGATGGCTCGCGGCAGGCCGATGTCGTTGTCATTGGTGGCGGATATACAGGGCTTTCGGCTGCCTACCATCTGGCGAGACAGGGCGTGGACGTCACACTCATCGACGGAGCGCGGTTCGGCGATGGGGCGTCGGGGCGCAATGGTGGCCAGTTCGGCACCGGCCAGCGCACATGGGCCGAAGACCTTGAAGCCGAATATGGCTTTGAGCGCGCCAAGGCTCTATTCGACGTGGCGGAAGAGGCCAAGGCCTATCTCCTTGCCTTTGCCGACGAACACAGGATCGATATGGAATATGTGCCCGGCCAGATTTCGGTCGTGCACAAGCCGCGCTATCTGAAGTCGTATGAACGCCATGTCGAGCTGATGGCGAGTCGCTTCAACTATCAGCACCTGCGTCTGCTCGACCGCGCTGAAACAGCGATTCTGCTCGGTTCTGAACGCTATTTTGGCGGCGTTTATGATGCAGGCACCGGCCATATTCATCCGCTGAAACTGCTTGTCGGAACTGCAAAGGCCGCCCATGCGGCGGGCGCAAAGCTGTTTGAAGACACCAGAGCCACCAAAATCAGCACCGCAAGCGGGCGGGTCGAAGTCGAAACCAATCGCGGAACCATATCGGCGCGAAATGCCTTCATCGCTGTCAATGCTTATGGCGGTCTGCTGGAACCGGTCAGCGCATCGCATGTCATGCCGATCCGCTCATTCATCGGCGCAACAGTGCCGCTTGGCGACGACAGCCCCATTATTCCGGGCGGTGAATCCATCGACGATTCCCGCTTCGTGGTGCGTTATTTCCGTCGTTCAAAGGACGGAAGGCTGCTGTTCGGTGGGCGTGAAGCCTACACTGCCGACAATCCGCGCGATATCAGCACCCACATCCGCCGCCAGATAGCCGAGATTTATCCGGCGCTGGACAAGGTCGAAATCACCCATGCATGGGGTGGCTCGGTCGGCATCACCATGCCGCGCCAGCCCTTCGTGCGCGAAGTGATGCCCGGTGTCATTTCCGCAGGTGGCTATTCCGGTCATGGCGTCATGCTGGCAAACTATATGGGCAAGCTCTATGCCGAAACCGTTGCTGGCAATCGCGACCGGTTGAAACTGTTCGAAGAACTGCGGATTCCCGCCTTCCCCGGCGGCCGTACTTTCCGCTCACCGCTGCTGTTCCTCGCCCTGTCGTGGTATGCACTGATGGACAGGATTTAGAGCGCATCCCGAAAAGTGTGAAACGGTTTTCGGAACAAGATGCGCGTATCGATCTGATTGAATAAGATCGATACGCGCTCTAAGCCGTTACTTCGGCTTGTTCGCTGCGCGCTCCAGCTTGGTCAACACACCGATCAGATTGGGGGCCAGCTCGCGTATCTCGGCAAGGTGCGCGGCGCTGAGCCGCTCAAGAACCTGCTCGGCCTTGTCGGTGAGCGCCAATGTATGACGCCGGCGGTCCGAAGGATCGACCATCCGCATCACCAGATCGGCATCCGCCAGCCTGCCGACCAACTCCGTTGCCGTATGCGGAGCAATGACAAGCCATTCCGCAAGGTTGCCAACCGTCAACGGTGCATTAGCGGCATGGGCCTTGATCGCAAGCAGCGCCTGATGCTGTTGCGCCGGAAGCCCTTCCGCTTCCGCAGCCGTTGCACTGAAACTCATGAACCGGCGCAAACGATAGCGAAGTTCCGCAAGCGCCTGATAGTCGGCTTGTGTCAAAGCATCCGGAGTTTGTTTCACAACAGGCTTCTTCCCTGACCTCGATATAAACACGCCCGTTCGGCTTTTCCGAAGGCGCTTTGCAGCAATCCCCTCCCCAATAGCAAGCCCCTTGCCCAAACACAAAGATGGCAATTGATTTATATCGTATTACGATATATTTAACCAGCCGTTTAGGTGCATCCCGAAAAGTGTGAAGCGGTTTTCGGACAAGATGCGCGTCAAAACAAACATCGAGACGCGCCGGTCTGATTCAACCAGATCGATACGCGCTCCAAGACGCTCTCCCCCAAGCTAGCGTATCCGCCGAGAAAGACAGGAGTTTGCTATGGCCCGGCAAAACGAGTTTCGAAGACCGCACGATTTCACCGGCGGCGTCGCGCGCCGCGTCGCGGGCGATTTTACCGCCGACAGGCGAATGCTGCTCCTGATCGCGATGGCGATCGTCATCGGTGCCGCCAGCACCGCTGCCGCATGGGTGCTTGTAAGCCTGATCGCCCTGGTCACCAATCTGGTCTGGTTTGGCCGCATCAGCATTGACCCGGCAACACTGGCGCACCTTTCGCCGTCCTTCTGGATCGTGCTCATCCCCATATTGGGCGGTCTGGCAATCGGGCTGATGGCACGTTACGGCTCCGAGAAAATTCGCGGGCACGGTATTCCGGAAGCAATCGAAGCCATCCTGATCGGCGGCAGTCGCATGTCGCTCAAAGTGGCGATACTGAAGCCACTTTCATCGGCGATCTCGATCGGTACAGGCGGCCCTTTTGGCGCCGAAGGTCCGATCATCATGACGGGCGGAGCTATCGGATCGCTTTTTGCGCAATTGTTTCAGATGAGTTCAGCCGAGCGGAAGACCTTGCTCGTAGCCGGTGCCGCCGCAGGCATGACCGCCATTTTCGGTACGCCCATTGCCGCCGTGATGCTGGGCGTCGAATTGCTGCTCTTCGAGTGGAAGCCCCGCAGCTTCATTCCTGTGGCAGCTGCAGCAGCAGTCGCTCACACAAACCGACCCTTGTTTTTCGAAACAGGTCCGCTGTTCCAGACCCATTTTCATCTGGCATTGCCCTGGTGGGGAATAGTCGCATGTGCCCTGATCGGCATTGTCGCCGGCCTGCAATCCGGCTTGCTCACGACCCTTCTCTACAAGCTGGAAGATGCATTCGAGCGACTGCCCATTCACTGGATGTGGTGGCCGGCAATCGGCGGCATCGCCATCGGCATTGGCGGTCTGATCGAACCGCGCGCGCTTGGTGTCGGCTATGATCTCATCGACGGTTTCCTCAATGATAAATTTCTGGCAACCACAGTGCTGGTGGTCCTGCTTGTCAAAAGCGCAATCTGGCTCTGCGCTCTGGCATCGGGCACGTCCGGCGGTGTTTTGGCCCCGCTTCTGATCTTCGGCGGCGCGATGGGCTGGCTGCTGGGCTTGATCTTGCCAGGCGGCGAACCCGGCTTCTGGGCGCTGCTCGGAATGGCCGCCATGATGGGCGGCACGATGCGTGCACCGCTGACCGGCACGTTCTTTGCAGTTGAAGTCACTGGCGATTTCGGCCAGATCGTTCCGGTGTTCGTGGCGACGGTAACCGCCTATGCGGTCACGGTTCTTCTGCTCAAGCGTTCAATTCTGACCGAGAAAATTGCGCGGCGCGGACAGCACATCACGCACGAATATGGCGTAAGCCCGTTCGAGTCCGCCCGTGTGCATGAAGTCATGGTGGCGAATGTGGACACGCTACCGGCAAGCATGACCGTGCAGGAAGCCTCTGCCTTTTTTGCCTCGGAAGCGGCACGGCATCGGCTTTATCCGGTCATCGATAACGACCGGATACTGATCGGCATGGTGACGCGCGCTGATGCGCTGGAATGGCAGCGGAAGACGGATTTGTCCAGCCAGACGCTTGCAGATGCCGTTTCCGACACCTCCACACCTGTCGGCCATCAGGACGACAGCGTGGCGTTCATCACCGACATGATGATCGCGACTGATTGTGGACGTATCCCGATTGTGACACGCGACGGAAAACTCTGCGGACTGGTCAGCCGAAAAGACCTCTTGCAACTGAGAGGCCAGATCAACGGCAGTGAAATGGAACGGAAATCCTTCCTGCGCACGGCAGAAGCTGGCTAAACTCGGTTCACAAGAAAGGCGGGGCACCACAATCAGCGCCCCGCCTTTCTTACCACCGCCCGGTACTATTCATTATTCTACGCTACGCTTTCACTCGTCTTTGCTGCCAGACGCTGATAGGTTTCCTCAACCACGTCGCGCAGCGGAAGAATGCCGCTCATGCACAACAATGCATGCATGTGCTGGCGGGCACCTTCGTAGCCCATAAGCGGCGCATAGGGCCGCATGATGATATTGGCTTCGTCCGGATATAGTTCCTGATACTCGGCAAAGTTGGTGAAGCCCTTGTAGCTGTCGCCGCGCATCAGATAGGTTTCGACGGCTGCCCCTTCCGCCAGCACGGCATCATGACTGTCGAGAACGATGTTGTAATAGTCGATTGTCGTATCCATCGACACGCGCGCTATGCTCTGGCCGTTGACCAGATCCTTCGCGCGGATCAGAACGCCGTCGATAAGCAGCGCATGGTTGGGCGAAAGGTAAAGGTCGCGCTGCGGGGTTTTGCTGTCGATGGCATAACGTTTGACACGGATCGGCATCACGCTCTCATTCCATTGCGTGCCGCCTTTTCTGCAGCTCTGCCATCCGACCCACTTGACCGGACGCGTTTCACCGCAAGCCGTGGTCACAAGATCACCAACGGATAATGTCTCCACCGCCACCGGGCCGGTGGGCGTTTCGATAAGTGTGCCTTTCAAAAGGCAGTGCGATCCGGAGCCTCCTCCGCCACCATGACCACCATGCCACCATTTCGTGCCCAGGGCTTGCGACGGGCGTGATGACATTGTTGAAGCCAGAGCACCCAGTGCCACAACCTTGGCGGCAGTGGCTGCTGTGAGACCCAGAAAATGTCGTCGCGCACGACTTCGCGGCGAATGCCCGTTCTTTTCTGAAGACATGAATCCCTCCGCTCTTCTCGTTACGGCACCGGCCTGAAAATCAGCGTGGATTTCTAGCAAAGCACGATGCACAGCTTCAAAATCTGAAGCGTCGTTCCGTGTTGCCCGGATCAGCGGCGCTTCAGTGCTTTGCCCCAAGTTAACAAGTCTGATCTTAACTGATCCCGACCTCGAAAAGATTCCGGCAATCAGGTCTAAAGCCTCCTCGAATAGGCGTAAGCCCTACATCGAAAGGTGAGTTTTTCTGCCGTTGAAAGGCGTTGCCAGCGGTTGCCCCTGCTGATCGAAGTTAAGTCGGCTCCTGAAAGTGTGATTTGTAGCGCTCCAGAAAATAGTATACCCCCCTATTCTAATAGAGAGGCTGTTTTCATGAGCGCACATCATCACTCCCACCATTCCGGGCATCAGCTGAGTTCCAGACACGACCATGTCTTTCTGGGAGAAAACCACCGACGCAATGAGAAGCGAACCTGGATCGTGATCGCCATCACGACAGCGATGATGATAATCGAGATCACAGCCGGAAGCCTTTATGGCTCCATGGCGCTCACTGCCGATGGCTGGCACATGTCCACCCATGCAGCGGCAATGCTGATCGCGGCCCTTGCCTATCTCTATGCGCGCAAGCACGCACATAATTCGCGGTTCACGTTCGGCACAGGCAAGCTCGGCGATCTCGCTGGCTTTGCCAGCGCCATCGTTCTCGCACTGATCGCCCTCCTGATCGGATGGGAAAGCTTCTGGCGCTTCAGTTCCCCGGTAAACATCAATTTTCACGAGGCTATTCTCGTCGCAATCATCGGACTGATCGTCAACCTCGTCTGCGCCTGGCTTCTCAGGGACGATCATTCACACCATCATGGCCATCACCATGACCACGATCACGATCACGCGGGTGGCTATGACCAGAACTTGCGTGCAGCCTATATGCATGTGCTCGCCGATGCGCTGACATCGGTGCTTGCCATCGCAGCGCTCCTGCTGGGCAGCCTTTATGGCTGGCTCTGGCTCGACCCGGCAATGGGCATTGTCGGCGCTGCGGTGATCGCACACTGGTCATGGGGGCTGATCAAAGACACCGGCTCGACCCTTTTGGACTATCTGCCCGAAGACGAAGACCTGCCGGACGAGATCGCGGAGATCATCAGCCGCGAAGGCGGAGAGATCGCTGACCTGCATGTCTGGCAACTCGGGCCAGGCCATCACGGTGCCATTGTGTCGATCGTCGCGGAGCAGCCGAAGACACCGTCCTACTATCGGAACAAGCTTGCGGCGATCCATGATTTGTCGCATGTGACGGTGGAGGTGGAAACGCGCGCTGCCTGAAAATCGCAACATTGCCATGAAGGACCGAAGTTCCCATGACCCACACTATCCGTGAAAAGCAGAAGCTCATCAATCGCGTGCGTCGCATTCGTGGCCAGCTTGAAGGCGTGGAACGGATGCTTGAGGAAGAGAAGGGCTGCGCCGAAGTCATGCAGGTGATTGCAGGCGTCCGTGGTGCGGTCAACGGGCTGATGGCGGAAGTGATCGAAGACCACATCCTGATGCATGTTGCCGATGGCGCCCTTCCGCAAAAGGAACGCGACGAAGGTGCCGGCGAACTCGTCGACGTGGTTCGCGCCTATATGAAATAGACGGTGTGTTGACATCGACCAAAAGCAGGAATAGCTAGGCGGCATGAACAAAGCACTCATCAGCACCCGGTCTTATTACGCCCCGCTCATATAGCGGCGGGTTTGCTTTGTCATAGTTCAACCGCTGCATTGCCAGCGGTTGAGTTTCAAGGACAGCACCTCTGGCCATGCGGCCCTAAAGAGGTCAGTCCATGTCTTGCGACAATAATCAGCATATAAAAATTGGCATTATCGGCTTTGGTGCATTCGGGCAGCTTATCGCCCGTCACCTGAATCCGTATTTCCAGTTGTATGCCTACGACCCCGTCGCAGACCTTGAACAGACAGAGCGGATACATGGTGTCACGCTGACTTCCATGGAACAGGTCGCCCGGTGCAATATCGTCATCCTCGCAACGCCGGTCGCGACGCTCGACCGCGTGGTGGCGATGATCGCGCCGCATCTGCGCCCCGGTGCGCTTGTTCTCGACGTCGGTTCGGTCAAGGTCGGGCCTGCCGATATCATGCAGCGCGGCCTGCCCATGCATGTCGATATTGTCGCCACACATCCGCTCTTCGGTCCGCAGAGCGCGCGTGACGGCATTGCCGGTCTGAAAATCGCCGTCTGCCCCGTGCGCGGTACAAAATTTCGCCGCGTTGCAGCCTTCCTGAAAAAGCATCTTGCCCTCGACGTCATCGTCACGACACCAGAAGACCACGACCGCGAAGCCGCAATGGTTCAGGGTCTGACGCATCTGATCGCCAAGGTTCTGGTGCAGATGGAGCCGTTACCAACCCGCATGACGACAAAGAGCTTCGACCTTATGATGCAGGCGGTCGGCATGGTCCGCCACGATGCACCGGAAGTGTTTCAGGCCATCGAGCGCGCCAATCCTTATGCTCCGAAGGTACGCAAACATTTCTTCGCACTTGCCGACCGCATCAACGAAGAACTGGATCATCAATCCCGTCGACACAGCTCGCTTGACGACATGCAACCAATACTCAACGAGCATACAGCTAAACTGCTGAATATGGTCGACGCCTATCCGAAATAATAGGAGTTTGTTACTCATCTTTTTTCGTACTGTGCTAACAGCTTGATAATTCCTTCGGCAGATTCGGGTTTTCAACATGGCATCCACTCAGAAAACCGCATCCATACCGTCAACGGTATGGATTCTTGGTTTCGTCAGCCTGCTGATGGATATCTCTTCGGAAATGGTACAGACGCTGCTGCCACTCTATCTGGTGGCCGGTCTCGGCGCTTCGGCCATGATGGTCGGATTCATCGAAGGGCTGTCAGTCGCCATCGCAACGGTGACCAAGCTTTTCTCGGGCGTCATCTCCGACTGGACAGGCCGAAGGAAACCGCTTGCCGTCGCAGGCTATGGGCTGGCCGCCATTTCCAAGCTTATCTTCCCGCTGGCAACGACAGCGGGCGGTATCGTAATGGCCAAGGCGATAGACCGTGTTGGCAAGGGCATACGCGGCACGCCGCGCGATGCCTTGATTGCCGATGTGACACCGCCGGAAATACGCGGCGCAGCCTTCGGGCTGCGCAAGTCGCTCGACACGGTCGGCGGCTTCGTCGGTCCGCTCATTGCCATAGGGCTGATGCTCGTAACCGGCGGCAACATCATCACCATTTTCTGGATTGCAGCCATTCCGGCTTTCATTGCGGTCGCGCTTCTGATTTTCGGCATTCGTGAACCGGAAACGCCCCCTAAACGCCCCCTTGCTCGCTCCAAGGGATTTCCACGATTTGCCGATGCGGGCAAGCTGAACGCGACCGTATGGATCGTGATTGCAGTCGCATCGATCCTTACCATGGCTCGTTTTAGCGAAGCATTCCTGCTCCTCAAGGCGCAGGAAGCCGGGTTTGCAGCCGCATGGGTCCCGATCACCATGGTTGTCATGCATGCCGTCTATGGGCTGACAGCCTATCCGGTTGGCGCGCTCTCGGACAGGTTGGGGCGCAAGGGCCTGCTTGCCGCCAGTCTCGGCTTCCTGATCGTCGCCGATCTTGTGATTGCCCAATCGACCACGATCTATCCGTTCCTTGCCGGCATCGTTCTTTGGGGCCTGCATATGGGTTTTTCGCAGGGCATTCTCGCAACGCTCATCGCCGACACGGCACCAGGCCACCTCAAGGGTACGGCCTTTGGCATGTTCAACGTGATAACGGGTCTTGTCATGCTTGTCGGCAACATCGGCGCCGGTTGGCTGTGGGAAAGCTATGGCTCCTCCGCCACCTTCCTTGCCGGTGCAATTCTATCCGCCGTCGCCCTGCTTAGTCTGGCGCTGCTGCCCGGCATCGCCGCCCGCAAGACAGGTTAGAGCGGCATTTCGGAAGTCTGCTTGACTGTCTGGCTTGGCACGTCCGTCTTCAGATTCTGAACGCCCTTGATCCGGCTCAGATATTCCGACTGGAAGCGGCGGTAATCCTCGATATCCGCCGCCACCACGCGGATCATCGCATCATAATCGCCGAGCATGAAATAGCATTCGAGCACCTGCGGCAGCTTCAGGATTTCCTTGGCGAAAGTCTGAAGCGTTTCCTCATCCTGCTGGTCGAGCCGGATGCGCGTGAAGAAAGTCAGCCCTTTGCCAACCTTGGCCGGGTTCAGCACGGCGACATAACGGTCGATCACGCCCGCCTCTTCCAGAAGCTTCACCCGCCGCAGGCATGGTGACGGCGAAAGGCCGACCTCGCGTGCGAGATCGTTATTGGCGATGCGGCCATCGCGCTGCAACACGCGCAGAATCCGTTTATCGATATCATCCAGCTTCATTGGCGTTCGATTCCATTTATGCTGACCTTATTGGCATTCTCTGCCAAATATTGATGCATAAGGGCATAATTCGCAACCAAATTGCTCAAGAAATTGGTTATAGTCACGAAACTTCTCAAGCAAACACGCAAGAGACTGAGCAAGGGGCAACCAGTTACCGGTTGGTCAACGGGAATTTTATGGATATTTCACAGGCCTATGTGCCTCAAAAAAGCAGATCCGGGCGCGGCTCGGAATTCCGTCGCGGGGCCGCAGCCGGTCTGCCGGTTCTGCTTGGCATTATTCCCTATGCGCTGGTTCTGGGCGCGCAGGCCGCACAAAAAGGCCTCAGCGTCATCGAAGTCCCCCTGATGACCGGACTGAACTTTGCAGGCGGATCGGAATTCGCAGCCATCCAGCTCTGGACCTCGCCGCCGCATGTCCTGCTGATTGTTGCGATCACCTTTCTGGTCAACAGCCGCCATCTGCTGATGGGCGCAGCTCTGGCCCCCTTCATCCGCCATCTGCCCAAGCGCAAGGCTTTTGCGAGCCTGTTTCTGATGTGCGATGAAAGCTGGGCGCTCGGACTTGCCGATGCGAAACGTCGCCAGTCGAAAGGCGTCAATCCGGCGCTGAGCCTCACCTTCTATGCCGGCGTGGCCATTCCTTTCTATCTCGCATGGGTTCTATTCACCACGCTGGGTGCCGCCTTCGGGCCGATGATGGGAGACCTGCGCCCCTATGGTTTCGACATGGCATTTCCGGCAGTGTTTCTGGTTCTGCTGGCGGGCATGTGGAAAGGTTTTGCGGCAGCGCGCCCGTGGCTGGTCAGCCTTGTGGTGGCCGCGCTGACCTATCTCACCATTCCCGGCGCCTGGTATGTCGCCGCGGGTGCCTTATCCGGTCTTGTTGCAGCCTATCTGCTGGCAGGTGAAGAATGATCGATCCATTGGCCGTTCTGACCATCGTTCTGATGGCAAGTGTCACCTATCTCACGCGGATCGGCGGCTATGTGCTGCTGCGCAACCGCACGCTCAGCAAACGTGCGACGGCGGTGATGGAAGCAGCTCCCGGCTGTGTTCTGATTTCGGTTATCGCGCCCGATTTCGTGTCCGACAAGCCTGCCGACCTGATCGCGCTTGCAATCACGATCTTCGCCGCAACGCGCTTTTCCATGCTGCCAACCGTGCTGATCGGCATCGGCGCGGCAGGCGCCTGCCGCTACCTGATCGGGTAAAGCATGTCTCCAAAAAGTGGAAACCGGTTTCGGGACAAAGACATGTTTGAAAACAAATAAGCATATCGCCCGAAAGCGGGGCCCAGTATTGCTCAGTGCAGATGCTTTAGCTTGTCTGGGTTGCGCACCACATAGATACCGACAATCTTGCCGTCTTCTATATCGAGAGCTGTCGTCTGGATTTCGCCATCGGCTTCACGCGTGATGATGCCGGGCAAACCATTGATGAAAACCGTACGCAAAAGCGTGGACTGGTTGCCACGGAAATAACCCGCCAGTTTCTCGTGGGTCTTCATCACCTCTTCGAAGCCGAAAACAGGCTTCGGGAAAGCCGGGCGCTTGCCGCCACCATCGGCCTGAAGGTTGACATCTGCTGCCAGCATCGCACCAAGCGCATTCATGTCGCCGCTGCGCGACGCATTGAAGAAGGCCTGCGCGAGTTCGAGCCCGCGCTGCTTGTCGACCTGAAAACGCGGACGCTCCTCGCGCACATGCTTGCGCGCCCGTGCAGCAAGCTGGCGGCAGGCAGCGGCATCGCGCTGGATTGTCCTGGCTATCTCGTCGAAATCCAGCCCGAAGACATCATGCAGCAGAAAGGCGGCGCGTTCCAATGGCGAAAGACGCTCCAGCGCCAGCATGAGCGGAAGGGTGACATCGTCATCCGCTTCCTCTTCGACAACCGGATCGGGAATCCACGGCCCGAAATAGGTTTCGCGCTGGTTGCGACCGGATTTCAGAAAATCAAGGCACAGGCGGGTAACAGTGCGACGCAGAAAGGCCTCCGGCTCGCGCACTTCGCTGCGATCAGCGTTCATCCATCGGATGAACGCCTCCTGCACCATATCCTCGGCATCGGCGACCGAACCCAACATGCGATAGGCAACGCGGATCAGTTTCGGGCGCAGCGGATCGAAGCTGTCAGCTGCATCGCCTTGCAAGGATGTGTCAGCCATCAGACGGCTGCCTTTACTGCCGGCTTCTTGGCTTCCGGCTCGAACCAGAGGCCGAAGCCAACCGCCATGCGGTTCCATCCATTGATGATGTTGATCATCAGCGTAAGGTTCACTTGCTCCTCCTCAGTGAACTGTGCCTGCATGGCAGTGCGGGCGTCTTCCAGATCGTGACCTTGTGACAAACGGGTCAGCGCATCGACCCATCCCAGAGCCGCACGTTCGCGCTCAGAGTAGCACGGTGCTTCGCGCCATGCGGACAACAAATAGATGCGTTGTTCGGTCTCGCCAAGAGAGCGTGCTTCAAGCGTATGCATATTGATGCAATTGGCGCAGGCATTGATCTGCGATGAGCGGATTTTGACAAGCTCGATCAGGCTCGCTTCCAGACTGGATGCGATGGTCATCGAAGCGTTCAACCAGGATTTCATCGTGGCAGGGGCAACATCGAACGGGTTGAGCAGAGGGGTCATGGTATTGTTCCTTTCGGTTCAAGGGGTTCGATAGACATGACGAGACAGCAACGCCGAATGTGACATCCGGTGGAAAAAAAATTAAATGCCCGACATTTTGGTTCTTATGCGATGGAACAAACTACCTCCCACGAAACCAATCGACGGAACTAATCGCCACGTTATGGAGAAATTGATGCATGAGAACGCTACAAGATAGGCTGCTTTTCCGTGATCTGTTTAAATCCAAACAGCACCAATCCGCTCCTCCTTTCCCCGTTTCCTTTCACCTGCTCCCACCTTTCCAACGCCCATCTCCCGGTTTCCTCCTTCTACCCTCGCTCCGCCCCCTTGTCCCATCTTCCTGTCTCTCCACATTGACGACATACCAACCGGTCGGTATTATTTAATAGAGGAGATTTTCCCGATCATATCGGGAACCGCTCAGAGCAAGCGGCAGCAGGCTGCCACTGAACCGGCGCACGGTTTGCAACATACCTTGCGAACAGCCTGTGCTGTAGTGAGGAGGAACCATCATGAAAAACGCGTCCACCAACAGCAACAGTCCGAAACGTCCCGTCATCACCGCATTTGAAAATTCGCCTGATCGCGGCCGAGGGATGGCGCGTGACACGCCCGTTCGATGGGCGCTTGAAGAGACCGGGCAGGACTATGATGTCCGCCTCGTCTCGTTTGAGGCGCTGAAAGCCCACCCCCATCTCGATCTGCAACCTTTCGGGCAGATACCCACCTATGAAGAGGGTGATCTGGCCCTGTTCGAATCCGGCGCGATCGTGCTTCATATTGCGGAGCAGAACCCCGGCCTTCTGCCGGATGACGCCAATGGTCGGGCGCGCGCCATCACATGGATGTTCGCCGCGCATAACACCATCGAGCCAGTGATCCTCGAAAGGGAAGTTGCCGGTTTCGTAGAGCGCAAGGAAAGCTGGTACGAGCAGCGCATCCCCATCGTGGAAGCGCGTATCCGCAAAAGACTGGATGCCCTTTCCGCCTGTCTTGTCAACAATGACTGGCTGGAGGGTGCGTTCAGTGCCGGTGATCTTCTGATGGTGACCGTGCTGCGGAGGCTGAAGAGTTCAGGCATATTGAACGATTATCCGAACCTTGCAGCCTATGTCGCGCGCGGAGAAGCCCGACCGGCCTTCAAGCGTGCATATGACGCCCAGCACGCGGTTTTCCTCGCCGTGTCGAAAGATTGAGCCTGTCTTGGCAGGCATCTATCCACAGTCGAGCTCGCTCAATATCCATTCCCTGAATGCGCGCACCTTTGGCGTATTGCGACGGGATTTGGGATAGACGAGCCAATAAGATCGCCCATCATCGCCAAGAATATCGAAAGGCTGGATAAGCTGGCCGGTAGCGATTTCGATCTGGTGGAAAGCAGGCGTGAGAATGCCCACCCCCTGCCCTGCGACTGTCGCCCGACCTTCGATATGCTGCGCTCCGAGCCGGCTCTGCGTATTGCCTTGCATTTGCGGGTTTTCGATCCCCGCCGCCTTGAACCAGATATTCCACCACGGATCGCTCACATCGATGATCTTGAGCCGCAGGAGGTCCGCAGGTTCTTTCACCCCGCCTATAGTGGCCGCCAAGGCCGGGCTCAGCATGGGCGTGAAACTCGCCTTGATGAGCTGATGTGCCTCCAGCCCCGGCCATTTGCCGAAGCCGCTTCTGATCGCGATGTCCACATTAGTCGTCGCAAAATCGATCATGCTGTCGGACGTATCGAGCCGGACCGCGAGTGACGGATGCCGCATCTGGAACGAGCCGAGCCGATGCGCCAGCCAGTTGGCGGCAAAAGTGGCGAGAACGCTGATCGACAGCGTACCTTCCGCATCTTCCCGCAGGCTGGCAAAGGCATTGCGCATCGTCTCGAACGCTTCCGTGATCGCGGGAGCAAGCTGCCTGCCAAGTTCGGTCAGTTCCACCTGTCGCGGCATACGCAGAAACAGGGGCGCGCCGACACGCTCCTCCAATATCTTTATCTGATAGCTGACCGCAGCCTGTGTCATGCCCAGCTCCTCCGCAGCGCGGGTAAAACTTGCATGGCGGGCGGCGGATTCAAAAACGCGAATGGCCGATAAAGGGGGAAGCGCTGTCGTCATGATGCATAAGTCCTCCTTATGCATACTAATCGAGGTTCGATTGGAAAACAAAGGTTTTCAGGCGCATACCTATAGGCAGAGTTTAACGAGCAGCTGCCTCCCACAGCCGCTTCATTCGATAGGTGAGATCATGAAAAACGTCGATTCTGCCTGCACAACCGCCACAGCGCCCACGGTCAGCCACGGATCGGAAAGCGGCTGGAGCGCACTATTCTCCCGCCTGTTTTCGCGCAAACGTACTCATATCGTCGTTACCGAACATTCGCCGGAATATCTCTTGCGGGATATCGGCATCGGTGATGGGCGCACGCAATATTATTCGCGAGACGGCCATAAGCTGCCCGAATGGTAATGATTGCGTCACGTGCTGATGACGGCAAAGCCCCGCGCCTTGAGGCCGCGCCGGTCCTCGTGCAGACTATTGACGAGGCGGCTGCGGCTTCCGTCCAGATGCGCGCTCATCAACGCCGTCGCCTTATCGGTATTTCCTTCGCGCACCGCATCGAGAATGGAGCGGTGTTCGGCCCATGCGCGAGCGAGCGCCGCCTCGTCGCGCACTTCCAGCCAGCGCGCCCGGGAGAGGCGCTGCATAGCATCGCGCACGCCACGGCTGAGAAACTCGTTGCCGGACAGGCGCGCCAGTTCGATATGAAAATCCATGCCGATCCGGTGCCATTCCTCGCGCGATGTGTCCGCATCACAGCTGTCCAGCATCGCTAGAATCAGCTCCACACCACTGCGATCTTCAAGCGCGCAGGTGAGCTTTAACGCGGCAATTTCCAGCGCTTCACGATAGACACCGATTTGTTCAATTTCGCTGAGATTGATTGGCGAGACCGTCCAGCCGCGCCCTTCACGACAGATCAGGCCTTCCGCCTCCAGCCGCAGAAGCGCTGCCCGGATCGGCGTGCGTGAGGCTTCAAACTGCGCCTCGATCCAGCGCTCGGTCAAACGTTCGCCCGGCCCCAGTTCCAGACCGAGGATCATGTCGCGAAGCTGCGTCTCAACCTGCCTCATCTGTGACATTGGCGACCATTCTCCATTTTAGAGCATAATCCGACCGGAGTGAAACGAGGATCGATAAGATTATGCTTCAAATAAAAGGGCTTAGAGAGCGTTTTGATCTGATACAATCAGAACAAAACGCTCTCTAAGGCAGCGCTGCAATTGACAAGCCTCATCAACAGGCGCATTCATGCATACCGTTTTGGTATCCCAAAATGGAATACATTGCAATCGCGAGACATGACATGAGCACCGCCCAAGCCGCTGCAAGCGACGAAACCGTCGCTGCAGCCCGCCAGGAAAATATGGCCGTCGAAGATAATCACGAGCGCTACTGGAAGCAGAATCTGCTGATCTGCCTCATCGGTTCGTTCACGACGCTCATTGCCATGTCGCTCCTCCTCCCCTTCCTGCCGCTCTATGTGGAACAATTGGGCGTCACCGATCACGCGGCAATCGTGCAGTGGTCAGGTATCGCTTACGGCGCCACCTTTCTGGCAGCAGCCTTCGTCGCGCCGCTGTGGGGCAGGCTCGGCGACCGCTATGGACGTAAGCTGATGCTGATCCGCGCCAGCCTCGGCATGGCCATCGCCATGTCGCTGATCGGCATGGTGACGAGTGTCTGGCAGCTGGTGGCGCTGCGCCTGTTCGTGGGCATCGCAGGCGGCTATTCGTCCGGCTCGATGATCCTCGTCGCTACCCAGACGCCAAAAGAAAAGACCGGTTGGGCGCTGGGCGCGCTTTCGGCTGGCATCATGGCGGGCAATCTGGCCGGCCCGCTGCTCGGCGGCGCTTTGCCGCCGCTGATCGGCATTCGCGCAACCTTCTGGCTAGCTGGTGGCGTGATCTTTCTCACCTTTCTGGCCACCACCTTTCTGATCCGCGAAGAGCGCAAGCCACCGAAGCCGACCAAAGAGCAGAAGGCGGAATCCATCTGGGCTGCCATTCCTGACAGGAAACCGGTTATCGCCATGCTGGTGACGGGTATGCTGCTGCTTTTTGCCAATATGTCGATTGAGCCGATCATCACCGTCTATGTGATCCAACTGATGGACGATCAGACGAAAGTGACACTGATTTCCGGCGTGGTGATGGCTGCTGCAGCCCTCGGCAGCATCATGTCATCCTCGCGACTGGGGCGCCTTGCCGACCGCATTGGCCACACCCGCGTCATCATCGGGGCACTGTCAGTTTCCGCGCTGCTTTTGATCCCGCAGGCTTTCGTTACGGAAGCCTGGCAGCTGATCGGCCTGCGTTTTCTGATGGGGCTGGCGCTGGGCGGATTGCTGCCCTGCATCACCAGCGTCATCCGGCACAATGTGCCCGACCGTGTAGCGGGCGGCATTCTGGGCTATTCCGTCTCGGCCCAATATGTCGGGCAGGTTGCTGGCCCCGTCGCTGGCGGTTTCGTCGGCGGTCACTTCGGCATGCGGTCCGTATTCCTCGGCACATGCCTGATTATGGCTCTCGGCGCATTTTATAACTGGACCGTCCTGCGCAAGAACCGATAATTTCGGCCATCTCCCGAATCCGCAAAACCCACGGCAGAATCAGAATGACAGCACATATCTTCGCGCCTTTCGCAACGCTTGCCGAAAGGCTGCTGCCTCATGCGCTCGAACACGGCGAGGACGGGTCACATGACCTGTCCCACCTTGCCCGTGTCTGGAAAAATGCCGCTGCGATCCAGCGTCAGGAAGGCGGCGATGCCGGAGTGCTTTGCGCCGCAGCCCTGCTGCATGACTGCGTGAGCGTGGAGAAGAATTCGCCCGACAGAAATCGCGCCTCGCGTCTGGCGGCAGAAAAGGCAATAACCTTGCTGCGGAACCTCGGCTGGAATGACGCTCGCATCGACCTCGCCGCCCATGCCATCGAGGCGCACAGCTTTTCAGCCAATATCGAGCCTGTCACGATGGAAGCGAAAATCCTGCAGGATGCGGACCGGCTTGATGCCATTGGCGTGATTGGAGCTGCCCGGTGTTTCTACATTGCGGGCCGCATGGGCAGTGCGCTTTACGACTGGCGCGATCCACACGCCGAAAACCGCCCGCTGGACGACAAGCTTTTCGCGCTCGACCATTTCCGCACCAAACTGTTCGGCCTCGCCTCCGGTTTCAAGACGGAAACCGGAAAGCTCATGGCCGCTGAACGGCACAGGCGTCTGGAAGCCATTTTTGATGACTTCCTTGCCGAAGCCGATGGCTAGATTGAGTAACCACCGTCGATATTCAGTGCCGTCCCCGTCACCATGGAAGCGGCGTCCGAGGCCAGCCAGAGTGCAGCTTCGGCCACATCCTCCGGCGTCGAAAACCGATTGAGGGGAATGGTGGCCTTGAGTGCTGCACGAGCTTCCGGGGTGTCTTCCTCCAGAAACAGTTTCAGTGCCTCACCGTCGCTTTCGGCCGGGCAGATGCAGTTCACGCGGATATTCTTGTCCGCAAGTTCCAGCGCCATCGCCTTGGTCGCGCTGATGATCCAGCCCTTGGACGCGCTGTACCAGACGAGGCCCTTGCGCGGGCGCAGTGCGGTAGCCGAAGCCGTGTTGATGATGACGCCTCCGCCCTGATGCTCCATGATCGGTACAACGATCTGCGTCGAATAATAAAGCGCCTTCATATTCACGGACGCGATCAGGTCGAAACTGTCCTCCGTCACTTCGGTCAGCGGCATGTTGCGATGCGTAAAACCGGCATTGTTGATCATGATGTCGATGCGGCCGAACGTTTCGAAGGCTGTGCGCGCCACGCGCTCCATGTCGTCCTTGCGCGAGACATCGGCCTGCACGGAAAGAGCGTTCTTGCCGATATCGGCAAGCTCATCCTCGACACGCTTCACGTTCACATCGGCGAGAACGACCTTTGCACCTTCGGCTGCAAATCGGCGCGCCATGCCTGAACCGAAGCCCGAGCCGGCACCGGTGATGATTGCGACCTTATCCTGCAGCCTCTTCATGTCATTCTCCTTTTGAGCATTTCCAGTAAAGTGCAATCACTTGAATCCAGATTATTTGTTTCAATATGGCGTAAAGAGCCTGAACCAAAATGAACATGTCATGTATGCACAACCCGTTAATCCGTCAATTATGGCAGGGCGCCTTCAATTTCGTGCGATTGCAGCATTGCGACTGTTGAATTTAAATCGATTAGATAATAGACAAGGGCAGCTTGAAAATCGCATGCTGCCCACAGGCAGACTGATTTGCGCAAGAAGAGAAGAGAGCGATAGATGACCAGCCAGACAATTCCGGTAGAGCCTTTCGACTGCATCGTGTTCGGCGGTTCCGGCGATCTTGCCGAACGCAAGCTCATTCCGGCACTGTATCAGCGTCAGCGTGCAGGCCAGCTCACCGACCCAACGCGCATCATCGGCGCATCGCGCAGTGCCATGACCGATGAGGAATATCGGCAGTTCGCACGCGATGCCATCCACGAGCATGTGAAGGCTTCGGAAGTCGACGAGAAGGAAGTCGACAAGTTTCTCGCCCGTCTCAGCTATGTGGCGGTCGATGCCAAGTCCGAAGAGGGCTGGGATGCGCTCAAGACGCTGATCGGCAAGAAGCCGGAAAAGATTCGCGCTTTCTATCTCGCCGTCAGCCCCACGCTCTTCGGTGATATCGCCACGCGCCTCAAGGCGCATGGCCTGATTACCCGCGATACACGCATCATCGTGGAAAAGCCGATCGGTCGCGACCTGGAATCCGCCATGGCGCTCAATGATACGCTGGGCAGCGTTTTCCGCGAAGATCAGATTTTCCGCATTGACCACTATCTCGGCAAGGAAACCGTGCAGAACCTGATGGCGCTGCGCTTTGCCAATGCGCTTTATGAGCCATTGTGGAACTCTGCCCATATCGACCATGTGCAGATCACGGTTGCCGAATCTGTCGGCCTTGAGGGTCGCGCCGGTTATTACGACACGGCAGGCGCGCTGCGCGACATGGTGCAGAACCACATTCTTCAGCTGCTCTGCCTTGTCGCCATGGAACCGCCATCCTCGCTGGAGGCCGATGCCGTCCATGACGAAAAGGTCAAGGTTCTGCGGTCCCTTCAGCCGATTACCAATGCAAATGTCGAAGACTTGACCGTTCGCGGCCAATATCGTGCAGGCGCATCCGCAGGCGGTCCGGTCAAGGGCTACCTGGAAGACCTCGAAAACAACACCAGCAACACCGAAACCTTTGTGGCGCTGAAAGCTGAAATCGCCAACTGGCGCTGGGCTGGCGTACCGTTCTATCTGCGCACAGGCAAGCGTCTTGCCACGCGCGTTTCGGAAATCGTCGTCACATTCAAGCCGATCCCGCACTCCATCTTCGGCGAAAGTGCTGGCAAGGTCATCGCCAACCAGCTTGTCATCCGCCTGCAACCGGATGAAGGCGTGAAGCAGTGGATGATGATCAAGGATCCGGGTCCGGGCGGTATGCGCCTGCGTCACGTGCCGCTGGATATGAGTTTTGCCGAATCTTTCAGCGAGCGCAATCCGGATGCCTATGAACGTCTCATCATGGATGTCGTTCGCGGCAACCAGACCCTCTTCATGCGGCGCGACGAAGTTGAGGCGGCATGGCGCTGGGTCGACCCGATCCTTCAGGGGTGGGAATTGAACAGCCAGCCTGTGCAGGGCTACACAGCAGGAACTTGGGGACCGTCATCGTCCATCGCGCTCATTGAGCGTGACGGACGCACATGGCACGAGAGCCTCTAGAGCGCATCCCGAAAAGTGTGAAACGGTTTTCGGGATGCGCGTCAAAACAAAGAGATAGAGCGCCGATCTGATCCAATCAGATCGAAACGCGCTCTAAGCATTTCCAGCAAAAGTGCGCAGCGGTTTTGCGTAGGATAATGCGAAAAACAAAGAGATAGAGCGGCTTCACGATTTTATCCGATTGAAACCGCTCTGGTTTCTGCTTTGGAAAGGTATGGAATGAGCATTGAACGGCACGATTTTACCAGCGGAACGGAACTGGCGCAGGCATTGTCGGAAGCCATTGCGAACAAGCTGAATGCCGCCATCGCTGAACGGGGACAGGCCACCTTGGCCGTCTCTGGCGGCACCACGCCGCTCAAGCTGTTCGAAGTGCTCTCCCGCAAGATGATCGACTGGAACCTCGTCACGATCACCCTTGTGGATGAGCGTTTCGTCCCCGTCGATAGCGACCGTTCCAACGAAAAGCTGGTGCGCGAGCATCTTTTGCGCGATCATGCGGGCGTGGCCAAATTCGTCGGCCTTTACAATCCGGCGGCGACGGCCGAAACGGCGGCGCTTGCTGCCGCCAGCCGCATCGATGCGTTGCGTCGTCCTTTCGACGTGGTGGTGCTTGGCATGGGCAATGATGGTCATACCGCCTCCTTCTTTCCCGGTGCCGACCGGCTTGATCAGGCGATCAACCCGGAAACAAGGGCGCTTGTGCTGCCGATCCATGCCGAAGGTGCTGGCGAAAAACGTCTGACCCTGACCCTTCCCATCATTGCCGAAGCCGACATGCTGGTTCTGCATATCGAAGGCGCTGCCAAGCAGGCAACGCTGGAAAAGGCGCTTTCCGGCGATGACGAGAATGAAATGCCCGTGCGGGCTGTCTTCCATCATGCGCGCACACCAATCCAGCTCTACTGGACAAGTTAAATTCGATTCAAGCCAGATTGGCACAGGTGATACCCATGCCCACCGAGACGGCACATAAACGCATTCAGGAAATCACCGCGCGCATTCGCGAACGGTCCAAGCCGACACGCGAAGCCTATCTTGGCCGTGTGCGAGAGGCTTCATCCAACAAGCCAAAACGCGCAGTGCTGGGCTGTGCCAATCTCGCGCATGGTTTCGCCGCCTGCGGCCCGCACGACAAGGCGGCGCTGATCGGCGACGAGATTCCGAACCTCGGCATCATCACCGCCTATAACGACATGCTGTCGGCGCATCAGCCATTCGAAACCTTCCCGCAGCTTATCAAGCAGGCTGCACGTGAAGCGGGTGGCGTGGCGCAGGTTGCTGGCGGCGTGCCTGCCATGTGCGATGGGGTTACGCAGGGTTTTGCGGGTATGGAACTGTCGCTGTTCTCCCGCGAAGTGATTGCGATGGCAACCGCCGTCGGCCTGTCGCACGATATGTTCGATGCAGCCGTTTATCTCGGTGTCTGCGACAAGATCGTGCCCGGTCTCATCATTGGTGCGCTGACCTTCGGCCACCTGCCCGCCGTGTTCGTGCCTGCCGGTCCGATGACCAGCGGCCTGCCGAACGATGAAAAGGCCAAGACCCGCCAGCTCTATGCCGAAGGCAAGGTCGGGCGTGCCGAACTTCTGGAATCGGAATCGAAGTCCTATCACGGTCCCGGCACCTGCACTTTCTACGGCACGGCCAATTCCAACCAGATGCTGATGGAAATCATGGGCCTGCATCTGCCGGGCGCATCCTTCATCAATCCGGGCACGCCGCTCCGCGACGCCTTGACCCGCGAGGCTGCCAAGCGCGCGCTGGCGATCACTGCCTGCGGCAATGAATATACGCCAGTCGGCGAAATGCTGGATGAGCGTTCCTTCGTCAATGGCGTCATCGGTCTGAACGCGACCGGCGGCTCGACCAACCATACCATCCACCTGATCGCCATGGCAGCGGCTGCCGGTATCAAGCTGACATGGCACGATATTTCCGAGATTTCGGATGTGGTTCCGCTTCTGGCCCGCGTCTATCCGAATGGCCTTGCCGACGTGAACCATTTCCATGCCGCTGGCGGCATGGGCTTCCTGATCCGCGAACTGCTCGATGGCGGCATCCTGCATGAGGATGTGCGCACCGTGTTCGGCGAAGGTCTGCGTCCTTACGCGATCGAACCGAAGCTGGGTGCTGACGGTACAGTCGTGCGTGAGCCGGTGCCGGAGAAAAGCGGCGACGACAAGGTTCTGGCCAAGATCCATGCGCCATTCCAGCCGACCGGCGGCCTCAAGGTTCTGACCGGCAATATCGGCAATGCGATCATCAAGGTTTCCGCCGTGAAGCCGGAGCGCCAGGTCATCGAAGCGCCCGCCAAGGTCTTCAACGATCAGGCAGAAATGCAGGCCGCGTTCAAGGCTGGCGAGCTGACCGGCGATTTCATCGCGGTGGTTCGCTATCAGGGGCCGAAAGCCAATGGTATGCCCGAGCTGCACAAGCTGATGACGGTTCTGGGCATTCTGCAGGATCGCGGCCAGCGTGTTGCTCTTGTTACCGACGGTCGCCTGTCCGGTGCATCAGGCAAGGTGCCCTCCGCTATCCACGTCACGCCGGAAGCTCTCGATGGCGGCGCCATCGGAAAAATCCGCGACGGCGATGTCATTCGTCTGGATGCCGTGAACGGCACTCTGGAAGCTCTGGTCAATGTGGCCTTGCTGAATGACCGTGGCGAAGACCGTCCCGATCTTTCAGGCAACGAGCATGGCATGGGGCGCGAATTGTTCCGCGCTTTCCGCCAAATCGCCGGACGGGCCGACGAAGGCGCTTCGGTGTTCTGAAAACAGTCCGAATGAAATTAAGGCAAAACAGCGATTTCAGCTGTTTTGCCTCTCAAACCATCAAAACCGGAATAAAACCGCGCGAAAAGCGCGGTTCAATTGTGTCAAAAAACTGGCTTTTTCACGCCAGCAGTGCGGCAGGCCGCAGTCAGCGTGTTGGCCATCAGCATGGCGATGGTCATCGGACCGACGCCACCTGGAACTGGCGTGATCGCTCCGGCAACTTTTTCGGCTTCCACGAAATCGACATCGCCGACCAGTCGTGTCCTGCCTTCGCCCCGTTCCGGTGCCGGAATGCGATTGATACCGACGTCGATCACCGTTGCTCCCGGCTTGACCCAATCGCCCTTGACCATTTGCGGGCGTCCGACCGCCGCCACCAGAATATCCGCCGTGCGGGCAATCGCGGGCAGGTCTTTCGTGCGGCTGTGCGCAACCGTAACGGTTGCATTGGCAGCGAGCAGAAGATTGAACATCGGCTTACCAACAATGTTGGAGCGACCGATTACCACGGCATTGAGACCCGAAAGATCACGGCCATGGATGCGCTCAATCATGATCATCGCGCCCGCGGGCGTGCAGGGAACGAAAGCCGTTTCAACTTCGCCGGTGCCAAGCTTGCCGACATTGATAAAGTGAAAGCCATCGACATCCTTGTCGGGTGAAATGGTCTGGATCACCCGGCCTGAGTCGATGTGCTTCGGCAGCGGCAACTGCACCAGAATGCCATGAATGGCGGGATCGTTGTTCAAGCTTTCGATCAGGTCGAGAAGCTCCTGCTCCGACGCCGTTTCCGGCAGATCGTGCTGCACCGAGTGGAAACCGCATTCCTTGGCCTTCTTGCTCTTGGAAGCGACATAGACCTGACTTGCCGGGTCTTCACCGACAATCACCACCGCAATGCCGGGCACGATGCCGGTTGCGGCCACGAGCTTTTCGGTTTCGGTCTTCACCGTGGAAACCACATCCTCGGCGAGCTTCTTGCCATCAATCAATTGAGCCATAGCGAGCGCTCCGTTCTTTTGTGATATCGGGCTTAAGTGTCTGGGAGATACACGACATCTTTTTCGTACACATGCCCATAAGCGTCATGATGCCCGATGACAATTGGCGAATGCGCGACAATGCAGGATTTTATGAAGTTTCAGAACGGAAAGTCCTGCGAGAACCGGTCAGGACTTTGCAACACGGGATGAGCGCACATCATCGATGGCACGACCGAGGGCGGCATTTTCCGTGGTGCTGTTGGTGCCTTCATTCTCGGCTTCCCAGCGCGCATTGGCTTCGCGGATAACGGCAGCAAGCCGGGTTTCGCCATAGGGTTCCAGAACCTCGTCCGGCTCGACTTCGCTTCTGACCGACGATCGGGGCTTGCGACCGGCCAGCATCATCGCAAGAAGGCCAAGCAAAAACCCGCCCAGCAATCCAAGGGCGATAATCCCTTGTGGAGAGAGAGTGCGCGGGCTCGGTTCCGCCATCGCTGGCGTAACGATCCGCACTGTCGCAGCAGACCCCGCCGAGGCAGGTTCGCCCCGTGCCGCACGCATCTGCAAATCTTCAAACAGCGCCTGCTTTGCCGCCGCATCGCGTTCCAGCATCTGCAGGCGTGCTTTGTCTTCGTCCGTGGCAGGCGTCGAGCCGAAACCGGCAATGGCAGCCGCTGCCTTTTGCTCGCGTTCGACCGCATTCTTAAGATCGGCCTGTAACACACTACGCTGGCTGGAAATCTCCTTGTCGATGTCCGCCTCGATCTGGTTCGCATCAGCCCCCTGCCCTGCAGCGCGATAACGCTCCACCAGAGCACCCAACGCTCCAGATCGCATGGTTTCAGGCACGCCCTTACCGGCGAGGCTCTCCGCAGTCGCGCCGTTCAGGCTGTTGGCCTCCGCTGCGATGCGCGCTGTCTCGACCTTGCTGTCGGCGAATTCACGTTGAAGTGCGGCCTTGTTGTCATCGTCGCCAAAATCCCGGCTGACGCGAAAAGCAGTTGCCGCCTGCTGCGCCGCTTCGGCATCCGCCTCCAGACTTTGCAGGCGCGCCGGAAGATCACCCTCAGACCCGCTCAGTTCAGCGCCACCCTGCAGATGATCGCGAAATGCCTGTGCAACGGCATTGGCCAAAAGTGCTGCCGTTTCCGGCCTGTCAGCCATAGCCTCGACATTGACCGTGCCGCTGTCGAGTGCCTGTGTAAAATCAAGACGCTGGCGCAGCAATTGCGCACCCGACATCTTTTTATGTCCAGTCAGGGCCGGAGATTGCTGGTCTTCGGGCAACAATAGGGTCAGGCGAAAGTGCAATTCCTCCAGAAATGAAGGAGCGCCGAGATCGGCTGCACGTTCAATGCGCGCCATCTGTGCGGCGCGCTCAAGTACGGCATTCGAGGCAATTTCACTCCGCCGCTCCGGCGGGAAAACCTGCAAGGATGCTGTCGCGCTATATTGGGGCGGCTCCAGAACAGCATATGCGGTTCCGATAATTCCGCCCAGCATTGTGAAACCCGCCAGAAGCCCCCAGCGACGCCAGCGGCGTGGCAATTGTAGCGGCTTTTCAAGTTTCGGCACGATGGTTGATGTGGGGGCAGCTGGCGCGGGTTGCGTCTTGATCGGTGCACCGTCGAGATTGGCTTGCAGCGCCTCCCGCACGGCATTCATCCGGCCCTGCATATCCGCCTTTGGATCAACTCGCTCGCTCGCTTCAGCGTCTAACAAATCCTGTTTGCGGCGGAGCAACTCCTCGCGGCGCCTTTGATGTTCGCGCTCTTCGTCATTGTCTTCGGTCGCGCGAGCGGATGGCACAGGCACAAGGAATTCCGGCGCATAGGCCAGAAGTGGGCGCGCAGCAGCACGTCTCCTTTCTCCGTCCCTTTCCACCATCGCTCCGTCCCGTTTTTCACCCGTGGCTATTAATCCAGATTAGTATTCATCATGGCAAATAAATCGTTAAAATTGCAATTATATGTATTGATTCATACAGATAAATCAGGAGGCCGTTGTGAGCACCGAAACGGAATACCCGATCGATCCAGAGCGGCTGAGTGGCATAATCCAGTTTATCCAGAATGCAGAGCGGCTGAAAAGCACTTTGCGATCCGGTCATACCTCACAGGGCCGACCGGAAAGCACCGCCGAACATAGCTGGCGGCTATGCCTTCTGGTTACGCTGTTTGACCGTGAGCTGGGCGATTGCGACCGGCTGAAACTCATCAAGATGTGCATCGTCCACGATCTGGGCGAGGCGATTTCCGGCGATGTGCCCGCAATCCACCAATCTGCCGATGACGGGCGAGCCGAGCGCGAAAAAGCGGACCTCATGACGCTGTGTGCCCCGCTGCCGGACGATCTGCGCGCAGAAATCATGGAGCTTTGGGCGGATTACAGCGAAGGCAAATCGACGGAAGCTATTTTTGCCAAGGGCTTCGACAAGCTCGAAACCATGATGCAGCATAATATCGGGCTCAATCCGCCGGATTTCGATTATGCATTCAATCTCGACTACGGCGTCAAGCAGACGGCGCGCCACCCGCTGCTACGCCAGTTCCGCGAAATCGTGGACGCGGAAACCCGGAGCAATGCTGAAAAGCGTTAGAGCATTTCCTGTTTTGATTGCACCATCGGAAATACTTTATCTCTTTGTTTCTACATATGTCTTTATCCTATCGTTGCGGGATAAAGACATGCCCTAACTCAACGTCGCGAAGTGGCGCAGTGTGAAGGTGATCTGGTAAATCAGCGCGGCGGCGGCGAAAATCGCATGATAGCGCCGGTTATCCCAGAACACCGCAATCAGACTGAACAGGATAAAGCCTGCAACCTGAATCGGATATTCAGTGCCATAGAGCCGGTAGTGATCGGCTCCCTTCAACAACGTATCGATGAAATCGGCCACATAGACCAGCGCCAGAATGCCGAAAAACCACTTGCGCCGGGAAATGAAGTAATCGCGGTAGCCGGTATATTCTTCCATACTGTCGGGGAAGAGCAGCGTGCAGAGCAGGAAATACAATCCGGCATAAAAGATTACGAACAGATACTTCTCGAAAGTCCAGAGCGGAATGGTTCGCAAGTTGAACTCGAACCACCAGAAATGGATCACCGAAAGCAGGATGAAACCCACCCAAGCCAGATGGACCGGGTAAATTTTCTGCTTGCCGGGATGCTGGATAAAGCGTGCCAATCCAGTCAAAAGGCGTGAAACACACAGGCCGAGGATCATGCCTATGATGATGCGGACATGGCCAAAGGCTTCGGCTGGCGGCACACCCGTTGTCAAAGCCGGATCCATTCTTCCCCTCCGAAGCTTCACTCAACTTTGGTTCATATTGGTCGATATATTTTGGGCGATCAATGATTTAACCTCAGAAATTCGTGGATACGCCACATATACTTGCGGAGTGTAATAAGGCGGGGCTATACCATCGCGGGCCATGTCCAAATGAAATCCAAAGGTGGAACAATCAATATGCATGACACGGTAATTCTGGTCGGTTGCGGCAATATGGGCTTCGCCATGCTGAAAGGCTGGCTCGATAGCGGTATTCTCAAGGCAAAAGACGTTTATGTCGTGGAGCCCACCGAAGCACTTCGCGATCGCGCCACTGGTGCTGGCGTCCATGCCTTTGCCGATGCTGAAGCCCTGCCCGGCGATCTGAAGCCGCGCATGGTTCTCGTGGCGGTCAAGCCGCAGGTCATGGCACAGGTTCTGCCAGCCTATAAGCGCTTCGCACCCGCTGCCACTTTCGTCAGCGTTGCAGCCGGTATTCCGGTCGCCCTTTTTGAAAGCAAGCTTGGTCACGATGCAGCCGTGCTACGCTGCATGCCGAACACGCCTGCCGCCATCGGCAAGGGGATGCTCGTCACCTACAAGAACGCCAATGTGACCGACGAAAACGCAGCCTTCGTTGCCCGTCTGCTTAAGACATCCGGCAAGGTCGCAAGTGTGGACGATGAAGCGCTGATGGACGTTGTAACCGCCGTTTCGGGTTCTGGGCCTGCCTATGTGTTCCACTTCATCGAGGCGCTGACCGATGCCGGTGTGACCGCCGGTCTGCCGCAGGAAACGGCAGCTTTGCTGGCCATGCAGACGGTGATGGGCGCAGGCGCGCTGGCCGATGCCAGCACGGACACGCCGTCAAAGCTGCGCGAACAAGTGACAAGCCCGAACGGCACCACCGCTGCCGCGCTCGAAGTTCTGATGGGCGGCGACCGCCTCAAGACGCTGGTGGCTGAAGCGGTGGAAGCGGCTCGCAAGCGTTCCGTCGAGCTTGGCAAAGCCTAAACTATCAATCTCGGCACAGCCTCGATGAGCGCTTTGGTAACAGGCGCTTGCGGTGCCGTTATCAGCTCCCGCGTCGGGCGGCATTCGACAATCCGCCCACGCTCCATCACCGCGATACGATCCGCCATTTGCGCTGCCACTGCGAGATCATGCGTGATGAAAAGATAGGCCGTCTGTGCGGCTTTCTGTATATCCCGCAGCAGGTTGAGAATAGCGCCGCGCACGGTGACATCGAGCGCCGAAACCGCCTCGTCCAGTACGATCAGCGACGGAGCGGTTGCAAGCGCCCGCGCAATCGCGACGCGCTGGCGCTGCCCACCGGAAATCTCATGGACGCCGCGCAGTGCCAGCGCCGGATCAAGCCCAACCGTTTGCAAAAGGCTGGCAATATCGCGCTTGAGCCCATGAATGCGTAGCGGTTCGCGCAGGAGATCATAGACGCTCGCACGTGGGTTAAAAGCCGAGAGCGGGTCCTGAAACACCATCTGCAAGCGCGCCCGCTGCTTGCGGAGATCGGCCCCTTTGAGCGCCAGCCAGTCCTCGCCTTCAAAATGGATTGTACCGCCTGCAAGCGGGTGAAGCCGCAGCAGTGCCCGCGCCAGCGTGGACTTGCCGCTGCCAGACGGACCGACCAGCGCCAGTGTCTCGCCCGGCTGGATCGTGAGGCTGACACCATTGAGCGCAAGGGCGTCGCCATAGCTTAAAATGAGATCGTCGGCCTTCAGAATCGGATCAACCATGGGCTGCCTCCAGCACCGGCACGGCAGCGATCAGAGCCTTCGTATAATCTGTTTGTGGGTCAGAAATGATCGTTCGAGCGGAGCCAAGTTCCACCAGCACGCCCTGCCGGAAAACCGCGATACGATCCGCCAGTCCCGATGCCAAAGCGATGTCATGGGTGATGAAGATCAGCGTCATTCCGTCTGCGCGCACCAGTTCCTGCAGAAGAGAGACAATCTCCTTCTGCACAATGGTGTCGAGTGCGCTTGTCGGCTCATCCGCAATCAGCAGGCGCGGACCGGCAGCAATGGCGAGCGCAATTGCGATGCGCTGTTTCTGCCCGCCCGAAAACTGGTGCGGATAGCGCGAAAAACTTGCTTCGGGTTGCGGAATGTGAACGCGCTGTAAAAGGCTTACTGCTTTGGCTTTCGCTGCCGCTCGGTCAATTTTTGCGTGGGCGCGAATGGTCTCGACAAGTTGCGCGCCCACCGTCATCAGTGGGTCGAAGCTCGATGCCGGGTCCTGAAACACGAAGCCAATGTCGCGTCCCGGTAGCGGCTTACCGTCTGCCCATTCCATATTGCCCGAAATGCGAGCATTGCCCGGCAGGAGCGAGGCCAGCGCCAGCGCCAGCGTGCTTTTGCCCGAACCGCTTTCGCCGATGATTGCCAGAGTTTCACCGCGTCGGACATCAAGATCGATATTCTCCAGCGCCGTTTCACGGCCATAGCGTACGCAAAGCTGTTCCAGCCGGACAATCACCGTCATGACTGCACCTCGCGCCGGGACAAGGCGTTCGTCAGTCCTTCGCCCGCCAGATAGACACCGACGACAGTGAACGCCAGTGCCAGTCCCGGCAGGATAGAAAGCCAGGGCGCAGAGCGCAAAACCGTGCGGCCCTCGGCGATCATGCCGCCCCAGGTGACGCGGTTCGGATCGCCCAAGCCCAGAAAGGACAAGGCCGCTTCGATCAATATGGCGGAAGCGACGATCACCGGCACCAGCGCCAGAACCGGTGGCAGAGCATTGGGCAGTATCTGGCGGAAAGCGATTTCCATCGGATGCATGCCGATGACGCGAGCCGACGCCACGTAATCGCTTTCGCGAATTGTGAGCACCTGCCCGCGTGTGAGGCGCGCAGCCTGCGTCCAGCTTGAAAGTGCAATTGCTGCAATCAGCACCGGCAGCGACGGCCCGGCAATGCTGACCAGCGCCAGCGCCAGCAGAAAGCCCGGTACGGTCTGGAAGGCTTCCGTAATCCGCATCAGGACTTCATCGACGATACCGCCCGCAAAACCGGCCAGCGTCCCGACAGTGCTGCCGAGGACGACTGCGGCGCAGGCTGCGGCCAGCCCGACTGCAAGCGATGTGCGCGCACCATAGAAAAGCTCAGCCAGAACATCACGTCCCAACCGGTCAGTTCCAAGAATAAAATCTGCATTGTCAAAGGGTTGCAGCAGCGGCGTTGAGACAATACTTAAAGGATCTGCGGGAAAGAGTAGCGGAGCGGCAAGTGCTGCCAGCACGAGCAGCACCAGCAGGATTGCACCTGCTATACCCTCACCCGTTCTGAAATAACGTTTAGCCCCGCTCATGCCCTACCGCCTCCGGCAGCGATACGCGGATCAAGCCAGAGATAGATCAGGTCGATAAGGAAATTCACCACGATCACCATGACGGCGCTGATCAGAATGACTCCGAGCAGAAGCGGCGTGTCGCGACTTGCGACGGCCTCCTGCGCAAGCCGTCCCAGCCCCGGCACGGCGAAAACGCTTTCGATCACCACGCTGCCGCCGAGCATGGATGCGGCCTGCAAGCCCAGCACGGTAAAGAGCGGCAGCAATGCATTCCGCGCCACGTGGCGCAGGACAATGCGCGAATGCGAAATGCCCCTCGCCCGCAAGGCACGCACGAAATCCATGCGCCATATGTCGGCCATGGCGGCGCGCATGACCCGCAGGTAAAGCGCCAGATAAATCACCGCCAGCGAAACGACCGGCAACACCAGATGGACCGCAATGTCGCCTGCCCGCGCCAACCCGTGCTTGCCGGAAGCGATTGTTTCAATGCCGCTCGACGGCAACCACCGCAGCCTGATCGAAAACAGGATGCCCAGCACGAGCGCCAGCCAGAAACCGGGGATCGCATAAAGAACCAGCGATGCAACGGAAAGAAACCGGTCGCGAAAGCTTCCGGGCTTCGCCCCTGCCACGATGCCAAGGAGCGACCCCACGGCAAAAGACAAGGCAGTCGCCGCCCCCATCAAGAGAAGCGTGTTGGGCAGGCGCTCCAGAATAACGTCAAGAATGGGCCGGTTGAAACTGACGGACCAGCCGAGATTACCCTGCACAAGGGTTGCCAGATAGGCCCCGAGCCGATGCCAGACCGACTGATCCAGCCCCCAGCGCGCCCGCATTTCTGCAATCGTTGCCGCATCACCGCCGAATGTTACGGCATAAGCGTCGACGGCATCGCCCGGCGCGCTTTCCAACATAAAAAAGCAGCCGACAATGACAATCACCAGCACCATAATGCTGCCGACCAATCGTTTGCGGAAAAGGGCCAGAATCTGTTTCACGGTGGCAGGATACAATCAATCCACGAGGTTCGTCACTGTTCCAGCCACGTATCCGCCCAGTTGGAAACTGCCCAGCGCGGATTGCTGGAAACATTCTTCACGCGGTCGCTGGCGACGGTGATGAACCCCCATTCCGCAACATTGATGAGCGGCAAATCTGCGTCCACCATCTGCTGGAACTGATGATAGAGCGCCGTGCGCTTTTTCTCATCGATTTCGCGTGCGGCTTTGGCGATCAGCGCATCCAGTTCAGCATTGGCATAGCCGCCCTGATTGGAAAACGGCACGCCTGCCGGGATACCGCCCTCAACCAGAATTGTCGTGGATATGGCCGGATCACCACGATAAACCGTCGGCGCAATGGCCAGATCAAAATCGTGGTCAGTGTAAACTGCCTTCTGGTGCGCGGCGGAATCGTTGTTGACGATGCGTGCATCAATGCCGAGCGCCGCAAGCGCCTGCCGCAGATAATCACCGAACTGTTTCGTTTCGTTGAAATAGGGCGCCGGAAGAAGCTTGAGCGTGAAGCGCGTTCCGTCCTTGCCCCGCTCGTAACCAGCCTCGTCCAGAAGCGCATTCGCTTTTGCGACGTCGAACGGATAGGACGGCACATCATCGGTATAGAACTGGCTGTCATAACGCGGCACAGGACCGGTCGAGGTCTTGGCGTAACCGAGGAAAATTGTCTTCACCACAAAATCGCGATCGATGGCATGGGCGATTGCCTGCCGAACCTTCAGGTTCGCCAGTTCCTTGCGGCGGTGGTTGATTTCCACCACGAGCTGGTAGGTCAGCGCCTCATAACCCTTGGAGATGACCGTCAGGCCCGAAACCTTCGAAATGCGGTCCAGATCGGCGAGCGGCACGGCGGAGAAAGCAGCCAGATCGACTTCTTCGGCCTCCAGCGCGCCAGCCGCTGCGGCGCGATCCGGCAGCACGCGATAGACAATCTCGTCCAGATAAGGCTCACCCTTGCCCCAATAAGCGTCGTTGCGCGTCAGTCGGTAATATTCGCCGGTCTTATGTTCGGCATATTTGAACGGACCGGTGCCTACGAGCTTTTCATTGGCTGGATTAGCCATGACGTCACTGCCCGCAAAGACATGCTTCGGCAGCACTGCCGTCAGCGCCGGCAGGGCATTGCGGATAAGCTGGAAGGGCGTCGGCTCGGAGAAATGGAAAACGGCAGTGAGGTCGTCTGGCGTTTCAACCTTTTCCAGCGCCTTGAACACAACACGGCCCAGGTTTTGCAGCGGTTTCCAGACTTCCATGGCCGAAAATGCCACATCCGCCGATGTGAACGGCTTGCCGTCATGCCATTTAACGCCTTCGCGCAGACGGAACCTCACCGTCAGCCCGTCGGCGGAGCCTTCCCAGCCTGTCGCAAGCCGTGGCGCGAGACCATTTTCGCCCTCGAAGGACGTTTCCGCCAGAGGTTCGATCACCTTGCTTGCGATAAAGAAAACGCCATTGGAGGCCACGATGGCCGGGTTCAGATTACGTGGCTCTGAATCTGCGGCCACAACCAGCCGCCCACCTTTCTGCGCTTCACCAGCCGCATTCGACCGTTGCGGCCAGACGGCGACAGCGGCCAAAGCGGTCGATCCCGCCAGAAAAGCCCTACGTGACAGAACCAGTTGAGCCATATCCATTGCCCCGCAATCACATTTTCATTTGACGACTTTTTATACCAGTCACCCGTAAATGACAGGATCAAAACCTGTTACCGGAACAATAAATATCGAAAAACACTTCGCTTTCCGGCATCTTTAACCGTCAAGTAAAAATGATATTTCAATTATTTGCTAGCTTATTAATGAAGTATTTCAACCTATGCGTTTGAATTATTTTTTCGATTAAACCCAATTTAAAGAAAATCCCCTCTTGCCAAACAGGGCTTCTTCCGTAGATCATGGTTAATTATGTGTTGTCGTATTTCGTGAGCTTCATTTCGACACGGCACGCATAGACCACTGAAGAGCAATTCATGGCTCTTATTTGAATGCATTTGTGCGCCCCATTTCATTCATCTGGCCGCAAATGCCCCCTGAAAGCTGAACCCATTGGAAGAGAGGAAACAGAAATGTCTAGTTTGCTGCCCCCGCTTCATGACGGTCACGCACCGATCTATCTCCATCATGCATTCCAGGATGCGGTCGATGCTTATGAAGATTGGGCTCTGGAAACGACCGAACCGTCCGTTCAGGTCAACGGCAAGGTCACACGGATCAGTGTCATCTTCCGCCGCCTGTGGAACTGCACCGACATGGTGCCGCGCCACACGCTGGAAGCGCTGAGGGATATCGTCCCGACCGGCATCATCCATGCTGAACACTGGAAGGAAACGCCCACATTTGCAGAAGCTGCCCGCATCATGCGTGCTGCTCTGGAAGGGCGCAAGGCACGACGGCTCCCGGTCGTGTGCTGATTTCCTGAAACCCATAAAGGAAACGGGCGGATTTTCCGCCCGTTTTGCATTCAACTGCTGATCCTTCGACAAGCTCAGGAAGAAGTTCGACGGTTCTGGATGAGGGAAGCCGAGCCTATGCAGCCACCAGCGCTTGAGAGCCTGAATCAAAAAGCTGCATGATCACCGGAACGCAGACAAATTGCCATTTGCAGCCACACAGGATGGCTTTTGGAACAGGCTCTAAACAACAGGATCAAGTTTGCGGAAGCGCACGCGGGCGCTGCGTTCGATGGCGGCAACGGTCAGTTCATCCAGTGTCCAGCGGTCACGCAGCATCTGGAGAAATTCCAGTTCTTCCTGCTCCACATGGAGATCGGCAGCAGCGACTTCGACAGCCAGCGCATAGGCCGTATCGTAGAGACGTTCCGGCAGTGCTTCATGGGCAAGGTCGAGAATTTTTTCCAGGCCGTCTTCATCGGCAAGAAGCGCATAGCAATCATTGGCAATCTGCGGCAGGCGCCCGGTATCGAAACCGCGGAAAACCGGCAGGCGCGTCACCACATTGCCGATGGATTCCAGCTCGGCATCGGTCATGGTGGTGTCGGCGGCAGACGTCGTAATCATAATATAGACGAGTGCATCCTGCTGGGTGATCTTTTTCATCGGGTACTCCTGCACAACAATAGCCGGAATCAACTTCAACGGCCCAAATTGTTTTGAAAGTTAGGAAGCCGCATCCCGTTGCGCAAGGAAATTCGGTCGCAACCGTTGACGGACAGTGGTTGCCGCGCCATAGAGCAGTATGCGCCTCCCTTGCGCGCAAGTTTTCAATGAATAAACTTTCTTCACAGGATTAAACCATGACCTCGCACCGCCTTCCCGACATCACGCTGACCCCGGAACTGACCGCGGCGGCTGCGGAAGCGAAAGCATGGCCTTTTGAAGAAGCGAAGAAAATCCTCAAGCGTTATGCAAAGACCGGCCTGCCGGAAACGGTGATTTTCGAGACCGGTTATGGCCCTTCCGGCCTGCCGCATATCGGCACGTTCGGCGAAGTGGCGCGTACCTCTATGGTGCGCCACGCCTTTCGCATCCTGACCGAAGACAAGGTCAAGACACGCCTGATCTGCTTCTCCGACGATCTCGACGGCATGCGCAAAATCCCGGACAATGTGCCGGACAAGGCAGCCCTTGAACCCTATCTGCAGATGCCGCTTTCCGCCGTTCCGAACCCGTTCGGTGGCGACTACAAGAGCTTTGCGGACCATAACAACGCCATGCTGTGCCGCTTCCTCGACACTTTCGGCTTCGATTATGAATTCGCCAGCGCGACGGAATATTACCAGTCCGGCAAGTTCGACGCCGTGCTTCTCAAGGCTGTCGAGCGCTATGACGACATCATGAAGGTGATGCTGCCGACGCTCGGCGAAGAGCGTCAGGCGACCTACAGCCCATTCCTGCCGATCTCGCCGAAGTCTGGTCGCGTGCTTTACGTGCCGATGAAGAGCGTGGATGCCAAGGCTGGCACCATCACGTTCGACGATGAGGACGGCGTTGAAACCACGCTGTCCGTCACAGGCGGCAAGGTGAAGCTGCAATGGAAGCCGGATTTCGGCATGCGCTGGGCAGCGCTCGGCGTCGATTTCGAAATGTTCGGCAAGGACCACCAGACCAATGCGGGCGTTTATGACCGCATCTGCGAAATCCTCGGCGGTCGCGCGCCGGAACATTTCGTCTACGAACTGTTCCTCGACGAGCTGGGCCAGAAGATTTCCAAGTCCAAGGGCAACGGCATTTCCATCGATGAATGGCTGGCCTATGCGCCGACTGAAAGCCTTGCGCTTTACAATTTTCAGAAGCCGAAGACCGCCAAGCGGCTTTACTTCGATGTCATCCCGAAGGCGGTGGACGAATATTTCACCTATCTCTCGGCCTATGAGCGTCAGGAATGGAAGGACCGGCTGAACAATCCGGTCTGGCACATTCATTACGGCAACCCGCCGAAGGTGAACCTGCCAGTCACTTTCGCGCTGATGCTCAATCTGGTCAGCGCATCGAATGCCGAAAATCCGGCTGTGCTGTGGGGTTTCATCTCGCGCCACGTGCCGGGCGTTACGCCGGAAAACAATCCGGAACTCGATGCGCTCGTCGGCTATGCGATCCGCTACTTCAACGATTTCGTGAAGCCGACCAAGCAGTTCCGCGCGCCGGATGATGTGGAACGGGCAGCCCTTGAAGCATTGGATGCGAAGCTCACAACGCTGCCTGCCGGCACTGATGGCAACGACATCCAGAACGCCATTCTTGACGTCGCCCGTGCCATTGAGCGTTATCAGGACCACACCAAGAAAAGCCCGGAAGGCGGTCCCGGCGTTTCGGTTTCCTTCTTCCAGATGCTCTATGAAGTGCTGATCGGTCAGGAACGCGGACCGCGTTTCGGCTCCTTCGTCGCGCTTTACGGCATCGACGAAACCCGCGCGCTGATCAAAAAGGCGCTGGCTGGCGAACTGGCCTAAGTGCCCAGACACGACAGGAAACAGCCCCGGTTTTCCGGGGCTTTTTTCATTGGATGACCGACGTTGCCCTGGGCCACATACCCATGCGCTAAACAAGTTCTTGCTGACAGCGCCTGATCTGTGGGTTCTGCGCGGTTTCAATACCCTCCGCCGCCTAGCTGCTATCTATCACTCGACCCCAATATGCCTGGGATGATGAGCCATGTTGGCACTCCCGGTCACCTATTCACTTTTGCGCTCCGGCGCCGGAGTATTTCAAAGTAAGTTTAAATATACTCTTGATTGTCATTTTCGGCTTTTCTTGTATTAACATATGTTAAGCTGGAATAATCTCTATTAAACAATGACACCGGAATATAAACCAAAGATTATTTGGTAATCCCACCATCATCTGTGATAGGATGTATGGATAGTATCCAATCTTCACACACAGTGCGAGCATCCCTTTACTCCATCGAATGCTAGATTCGATGGACATTCGGAACTGTCGAGAAGACCTCCGGCGATTGAAGAAACGGAGCCTGCAGTGTCAACCGAGTTTGAAAAGATACGGCGCACAGTGCGCAGACGTCGGACCATGATCATCGTGGCCAAACATACGCTCGTGCGGACATCCATTGTAAAATTCCTGGAATACGAACTTGCCGATTGTAATGTCGTTGGCATGGCCTCTTTAACAGAACTGGTCAAAGCCAGCAGACGTGACATAGCTCTCATTGCGTTGGATCTGGGAGGCAGGGCGATGGATAGCTCCGCACTGCGGGAAGAGCTCCTCACCGTTGAGAGCCACTTTCAAGCGGCGTCGATTGCTCTTTTTTCCAACAAAGACGATGTTCTGCTGGAGTCACAAGCGATTAAAATGGGCGTGCGAGGGTTCTTTACGTCGTCCCTTCCGGTAGAGATCGCTCTGGCTGGCATTCGGCTGGTGCTTGCGGGAGGCATATTCTGTCCGCATCCGCAGGGCGCTCAGAGTACGATTCAAACAACGATCTCCCTCAAAGATAGGTCAACGACTGAATTGGCCGACGATGGAACCGATAGTGTGAACTACAGCTGGTGCCAGCCAGCCATTACCGGTTTCACACCGCGGGAAGTTGACGTTCTGACTGAGTTGCAGCGCGGTCATTCAAACAAGGTCATTGCTGAGAAGCTCAATCTTTCCGGCAATACCGTGAAGATGCACTTGCAGCATATTATGCGTAAACTACATGTTCAGAACAGAACCGAAGTCGTTCTATTGCTTGGTGCCAAAGCGACTGCCAATGGGAGCGCCATTCAATAGGCGCAGATAATTCAGTTTTCGCGGAAAGCCCGGTGAAAACTGTCCAGCAATGGCCTGACAGCATAAAGTGCGACACTGCTTTCCCCGGTTTCTATCAGGGCCTGCACAGGCATTCCGGGGATCATTTCCACGTCTCCGGCCTGCATCAGTTCATCGTCGGTCACGCGGATCGTCGCGGCATAATAGGGCTGCCCGGTCTGTTTATCGATAAGCCGGTCGGCCGAAACATATGTCACTTGTCCTTCCAGAAGAGGCACGCGTCGCTGATCATAGGGCAAAAGATGCACCTGAGCGTTCAAGCCGGGACGCACAAGGTTGATATCCTCGGGCCGAACATGCGCTGACACGATCATGTTGCCATCCTGCGGCACCAGATCCAGCAACGGCTCTCCTGCCCCGATAACGCCGCCCGTAGTATGAATGCGCAAATCCATGACAATCCCGTTTTCGGGCGCCTTGATATCCGTCCGGATCAGTTGATCGTTGATTGCGCGGTATCGTTCGCTTAACAGGAAAAGCTGGTTTTCGGTCTCGCGCAGTTCCTTTGCGATCTCGTTTTGGCGATCACTCTCCAGCTTGACGAGATTGGCCTGTGCTTCATTGATCACCTGATAAGCGCGGGACATCTGAGCTATGGTCTCTCCCAGCTGTCCATCCAGATCAGCTTTCTCGCGTGCGAGATTCAATACGCTCGTTTTGCGCTCGAGCCCCTTTTTCACAAGCGGATTTATCATGTCCAGTTGCTGGCGCGTGATCTCGATGCGGGACGACAAGGCCATTTTTTGCGCCGCCAATCCGGTTATCTCTTCCTTCACCTGCCCCATTTTCTCGTGCGTTATGGCAATTTCAGATCGATAGACGTCGCGACGGGCTTCAAATATTCTTCGTTGTCCGACGACAATGGCGTTGACGGCCGGGTTATGCGGCGCGAGTTGTTCCAGCTCCGGTGGAAACAAAAGTTGCATCTCGTTCGCCTGTTCAGCGACCAGCCGAGCCCGGCTCGCCTGTGCGTCCCACAGCTGTCCTTGAATACCGACCAGCTCCGTCCTGGGCTTTGTATCGTCCAGCTTGATCAGAATCTGACCGTTGGAAACCAAATCGCCATTGTGGACATAGATCTGCTGAACAATACCGCCTTCCAGATGCTGAATGGTCTTGCGGCTGGATTCCGCTTCGACAACACCCACAGCGACCGCCGCACTTTTAAGCGGTGCGAAAACTGCCCATATTCCGAAGCCTGCAACGAATATCAATACGAGCAGGTTTCCTGTCCAGGCCACGCCGCGCAGCCTTGGCCGTGATGTAAGCGGCGTTGGCAAAGTGTTTTTCCCAGGCAGCAATAGCGGGAAAGACGGGAGCTTCAGCTGTATTGCCCGCAAATGAGCCAGCAGCAGCGAATACTTCAACGCATTTGCTACCTTCACCGGGAGTTCGATGGGAACGAGGGTCATGACGAGGCATCCCTTACGGTCCAGTTTTCGCGGGGACGCGAAGGAAAGCATCGAAGATTTTCTCGCTATCTCCAAAAGCGCTCACCATACCGTCACGCATCACAGCGATTTTGTCGGTCACGGGCAGAATGCCCATTCGATGCGTGATGATCACAATTGTAATTTGCCTGCACTTCATGCGCTCTATGGCGTCGAACAACAGCCGCTCACCCTCATAGTCGAGACTGGAATTCGGATCATCAAGGACCACGAGAGGAGGGTTGCCATAGGCTGCGCGCGCCAGTCCCAATTGCTGGCGTTGCGCCCGCAGAAGCAAGGCGCCACCTTCGCCGATATCGGTTTCGTATCCCTGCGGCAATCGCATGATCGTCTCATGCAGTCCGACGAGCTTGGCAGCTTCGATAACCTTACGCGGATCCGAGCTGTCGAGCCGACCGATGACGTCTTTGATCGCACCGCCGAAAAGTTCAATATCCTGCGGGAGATAGCCGATATGGCGGGCATTGTCGCAATGGCGAAGCAGTGAAATATCAATGCCACCCAGAAGAGCACACCCACACGTGGGCCGTGAAACGCCGGCCAGAATTCGTCCGAGCGTGGATTTTCCCGATCCTGAAGGGCCGATCAAGGCAACACAATCGCCAGGAGCGACCTGAAACGACACGCCTCGCAGAATGAACCGATCCGATGAGGGGAACCGATAGCCGACATTGTCGAGAACGAGCTGGCCTTTGGGCTCCGGTAGCAGAATGGTTCGCTTGCTGTCTCCGGGTGCAACCAGAGTGAGCATCTTGTTCAGGCGATTGAATGCACCGCGTACGAAAGCCAGTGCCCGCCACGCGCCTATGGCGCCTTCTACAGGTGCCAGTCCACGCCCCAGCAACAGACTGGCGACAAAAATAATTCCGGGGTTGCTGTTGTTCTGGAGGACGAGCCATGTCGCGGCTCCCATCATCAAAATTTGCGTCAACGCACGCACCGATTTCGAAAATGCCTGAAGCACCTCTGTTCGACGCGCCACACCATCCTGAGCCGCTCTGACAGCCTCGGCATCCCGGTAAATGAGGTGAGCTGCGCCATGTTGCATCCCCATCGCGCGGATTACACCGATATATTTGAGAGCCATTGTGAAGCGGGAATAGCTTCGTGCCTGCGCAATATTTGCCTGTTCATTCAATTCGCGCGTCGTGAACTCATTCAACAAGGCCAAAAGCAGCAGGCACAATGCACTGCTCAAGCCGATAAACCCGAGGAGCGGATGAACCAGAAAAAGCAGCACGAGAAAAACTGGGGCCCAAGGAATATCGAACAATAGCGCACATGATGGGGAATCCAGAAACTGGCGCAAAACGGAAAGGTCACGATAATTTTCAGCGGCTGTTCCGGCATCAGTGCGCGCCGCATATTCGAAGGATGCATTCATGACGACAGGACGCAATTGACGATCGAGCCAGCTACCGATCCGGGAAAGCGCGGCGCGGCGTACGATATCGAGCAGAGACCCGACAATAACGGCTATCGCGATGATGATCGTCAGCATCAGCAAAGTATCAACACTGCGGCTCGACAGAACACGATCATAAATCTGAAGAAGATAGAGGGAGGGAGCAAGCAGAAAAATATTGTAGCCGCAACTATAGGCGAAGACCAAACCGAAGGCACCGGCACACCGACGCAAGGCAGCGACCAATGGGGTCACCGTATAGCGCGCTTGCGTAAATGCCGCTGTCATGTGTCGTCTCCGTCGAGATCTCCATTGTTATCGTAGGTTCACAATACCCATTGGCCTGTGAGGCAATGTCAGCGTATCGGCAATTCCGGGTAAAATGGGGAGCAACGATTTCAACCGTCGCTCCCAAGTCGGATTTCTCGACTACCCAGCAAAAGCCAATCGCCGATCACAGCGGCAAGTGGCTCAGATCGATATCGTGAAAATTGTCGTTAAAGCTGTCGACAAAGTTCGCGATATCGTTGGTCGTCGTAGTGGTTGTTGTGGTCGTCGTTTCCGGATTGGAGTGCACGAGCGCAGAGGAAATATCACCGCCGCGAGCCATGTTCCCATCGCCGCCGTTACCACCGACCCCTGCAAGGATCGTTGCGTGCTGGTCGGCCAGAAGTTCGGTATATTGAACGGCACTGGTGTCCGCCTGACCGGCTGCTACATTGCCGCCGCTCGAAGAACCCAGACTGCCGTTGGAATTCGCGTCGCCGCCAGCACCGCCTGCACCATTGTTGGTGATGTTGGCGAGAAAGCCATTCGCTGCATCGGCTCCGCCGCCATCTCCGGCATGGCCTGCGTCCCAGCTGGCGTTTAACCACGGGGAATCGCCACTATGCACATCAACGGCTGCGCCTGTTACGTTTTGCGTATTGGCCACGACTGCACTTGGATTGTAATTGATATTCCCAAAATTATAGCCATCAGCACCGTTACCGGCATTAGCGTCGCCTGCATAAACGTCACTGAGATGGATTGTGTCGGAAACTCTCGGAATAGGCATCGTTTAATTCCTCCCTGTTGAGCCCCAGCCCTGTTTCGGATTGAACATCAGTCTTGGTGGTCGGCATTCCCAGATAAGAGATTGGTAAAATCGCGTTACCGACCGCGTTCCAAAGAGTGCGCGTGTTGATGTTGCGGGACTAGCTAGAAATTCGGGTACCTACTTTAGGGTGGGCCAGACCGGAATGTATCAAGCGTGAAGAAGGCCAAGAATGTCGTTTGCAAGAAGCGCATCATGGCTTGTGTCGGTCAGATTATCGTAGCCGCCTGAACCACCGATACCGGCAATCTGTAGAGCATGCTGATCGACAAGCAGATGGTCTATCTGCTGGGCATCAGCGGTTCCGCCAGCGGGAACTGCAATATTGATCGGGTGGAAATACCCGATATTCACGTCCACCATACTGCCCAGGGAAACACCGTCACCACCGCTTCCTGCAGCTGTATTGCCGGTGAAAATTGTGTCCGAGGCCATGTTGAAGCCGCCGCCATTACCGCCGATCCCGGCAATCTGCGTGCCGCCCTGATCGAAAATCACGTTGTTTGTCTGGTGCGCCTCTGCATTGCCGCCAGCGGCAGCGACAGCGATATTGATGGGGGAGAAAATCGCCACGTTCACATCGATCATGGTGCCGGCAAAAACACCCGCGCCACCATGACCCGCATAATTATCACCGGTGAAATAATAGGAATTTCCAGCGTCTGTATGTATCGGAGAGGCCGAAACGGACCCGGCGGCATTATGGTCTCCACCCGAGCCTCCAATACCCGCCATCTGGTCCGCGCCTTGCAGGAAGGCAGCGTTGTTGGTCTGGTTAGCAGACGCTACGGAATTGGATCCGCCTGCAACCGCAGCATTGACGGGAGCAAAAACCGCGACGTCAGAGCTGACAAGTCCCCCGAAGAAAACCCCGTCGCCACCGCTTCCTGCATGATTGGAGGTCGCGCCTTCTGTACCTCCGATCACGGCGTTGCCGTTTCCGCCGTCTCCCCCCATTCCAGCCATTTCAACGACATGCTGATTAATCAATGCGTTGTTGAACTGGTCCGCGCCCGCCCCGGCTCCCGGACCGGCAATTGCCGTATTGGACGGAACGAACACAGCGGATGCGTCGCTGCTTATCACACCGACGCTCAGTCCCATTCCACCGCTTCCGGCGGAATTGCCGGTTGTGCCTGAAGCGACACCGAAAGGGAGCCATGTCGGCACGAGCGCCAGGTGTCCGGCTGCGGTAGTTAAAGACGTACCTTGAACACCACCTGCAGTGAGGGTCTCGTTGGATATGGGACGTAGTTCATTCATCACCATTTCTCCTCGCCGGCGCCCAATTCCCAATGGTGTTGAGAAATATTCGGCTCCAAGGCTATTGTGCCGTCAAATGACGCAAAAGAAGAGCCGGTAATTTGTCTACATCTGTTTGGGTGTAATGCACCCTTCGGGTTCCGTGCGGGTAACTTGAGCTTATATGGATCCGCTGCAGGAAACCCGCTCTGCGCGGACCGCGGCTATACCGACAGCCACCATTTCACATGGCTCGCGACGGTCCGCCCACATTTCGCAAGTGAAACAATTATCTTCATTTGACTTTCTTTTTGTTTTCGATTTTCATTGTTTGGCTTTCACACTCGCAATGGCCGAACGTGTGGACAGGGGGAGGAACATGTCAGTTACGAGTGCGCATGCCCTCTTCTCGGACAGTGGCGATAACGGTGTTCGGCACCATCGCCAAAGCGACAAGCTGCGTGCTTGTCGAAGTCATCCAAACCAAGTTTGTTCAAGCGTTAAAGATCACGGTCGCGCTGCCGCATCTGCTGGCTCGCGCTCATTGAGCGCCGGGTTCGGTGTTGTGTTAAGCTGGATGAAATCCGTTAGGAAACATCCTGTTAACAGCGCCCGGATTGTCGTTGGAACTTGCATGTTTCCTGAGAAAGTGTGGAAGCGGTTCGCAGAACACGGATTGCTCATAAGGGATAAGGCACAGTCCCTGGAAGTTCATATTGAGAGGAATTGCCAATAAGCGCAATAATTCCGACGGTTGGAGGAGGCCTCGGGACATATGCTGGAATTGCGAAATATCTCGAAGACGGTTGGTGGAGCCACCCATATCCATCCGACAAGTCTGGTACTGCCTCGCGGGAGCCTGAATGTCCTGCTCGGACCGACCTTGTCCGGGAAGACCTCGCTCATGCGCCTCATGGCGGGCCTGGACAAGCCAAGTGAAGGCTCGATCCTGTTCGACGGACAGGATGTTACAGGCATGCCCGTGCAGAAGCGCAATGTGGCGATGGTCTACCAGCAGTTTATCAATTACCCGGCTCTGACGGTCTATGAAAACATTGCTTCGCCGATGCGCATCGCTGGCAAGGCACAGTCGGAGATCGACAGCGAGGTTCGCAAGGCGGCGGACCTTCTCAAGCTGACGCCTTATCTGGACCGCACACCGCTTAATCTCTCCGGCGGGCAGCAACAGCGCACTGCAATTGCCCGGGCCATTGTGAAAAAGGCCAATCTCGTCCTCCTCGATGAACCGCTGGCCAATCTCGACTACAAGCTGCGTGAGGAACTCCGTGAAGAGCTGCCGCGCATCTTTGCCGAATCCGGTGCGATCTTTGTTTACGCAACAACCGAACCTTCGGAAGCCCTGCTGCTCGGCGGCAATACGGCGGCACTTTCAGAAGGCCGCATCACGCAGTTCGGGCGCACAATCGATGTCTATCGCCGCCCGCTCGACCTCGTCACGGCACGAACATTTGCCGACCCGCCCCTGAACACAGCACGCATGGTCAAGTCGGGGGATCGTTTCCTGCGCGCCGACCGCCCGGCCATTGCCGTACCAAGCCAATTGGCTGATATAAGCGACGGTCCACTGACGATCGCGTTTCAGCCGCATCATCTGCTGGTCCGCCCGGCGGAAAACGCTACGGTTCCCATTCGGGCCCGCACGCTGGTATCCGAGATCGCCGGATCGGAAAGCTTCATCCATCTCGATTACGAAGGCGACCGCTGGGTCATGCTGGCGCACGGTATCCAGATCGTCGAGCCTGATCGCGAAATCGAGGTCTACCTCGACACGCGACACCTGATGGCATTCGATGAAACTGGCCGCGCGGTTGGCCGCACGGTTGGTTTGGCGGCATAGGAGGGCGACGATGGCACGTATCACTCTCGATCATATCCGCCACGCTTATAATGCGAAGGCGCAAGCCGCAGGCGAATACGCTCTCAACATGGTCAATTACGAGTGGGAGGACGGCAGCGCCTACGCGCTGCTCGGCCCGTCCGGTTGCGGCAAGACGACCCTGCTCAACATCATTTCCGGCCTTCTGCAACCAACTGAGGGGCGCATCCTTTTCGACGGGCAGGACGTAACCGGCCTTGCCACCGAAGACCGCAACATTGCGCAGGTCTTTCAGTTTCCCGTCGTCTACGACACGATGACCGTGTTCGACAATCTGGCCTTTCCGTTGCGCAACCGACGGATGCCGGAAGCGGAAGTGGAACGTCGCGTCAAGGACATTCTGGAAATGACCGACCTCGGCGGCATTGCCGGGCGACGCGCACGCGGACTGACGGCAGATCAGAAACAGAAGATTTCGCTCGGTCGGGGACTGGTACGCGCGAATGTGAACGCAATCCTGTTCGACGAACCCCTGACGGTTATCGATCCGCACATGAAATGGGTGCTGCGCTCACAGCTGAAACGCTTGCACCGCCAATCGGGTTTCACGATGGTCTATGTCACGCATGACCAGACGGAGGCGCTGACATTCGCCGACAAGGTCGTGGTGATGCATAACGGAGAAATCGTGCAGATCGGCACGCCTGCCGAACTGTTCGAGCGCCCGAGGCATACATTCGTTGGCTATTTCATCGGCTCGCCGGGTATGAACCTCATGCCCGCACGGATCGACGGCCAGACTGCCACAGTCGGCGCGCAGGCCATTCCACTGCCCGGCATACCGCAGATTGGTGATGCAAAAAGCATCGAACTGGGCATCCGTCCGGAATTTGTCAGGCTCGGTCGCGAAGGCCTGCCAATCAGCATCGACAAGATCGAGGATATCGGGCGCTACCGCATCGTGCGGGCAGGTTTTGAGGGGCAGAAACTCGCCGTCGTGATCGGCGAGGACGACGACATACCAGCCGAACCGCGCGTGACCTTCGATCCGAAGGCAATCGGCATATTCGCGGATTCCTGGCGCGTGGGAATGGAGGGCTGACCATGGAAAAAAGCTGGAATAACAAAGCCTGGTTCCTGGTCCTGCCGGTGCTGGTGCTGGTCGCCTTTTCCGCCGTCATTCCGCTGATGACGGTGGTGAACTATTCGGTGCAGGATACGTTCGGCAACAACCAGTTCTTCTGGGCCGGGACGGACTGGTTCGAGCAAATTCTTCACTCCGGTCGTTTCTGGGATGCGCTCTGGCGCAATCTCATTTTCTCGTTCATCGTGCTGGCGATCCAGATACCGCTCGGCATCCTGATTGCGCTCAACATGCCGAAAAAGGGCTTCTGGGTCCCCGTCTGTCTGGTCACCATGGCATTGCCCCTGCTGATCCCGTGGAACGTGGTCGGCACGATCTGGCAGGTTTTCGGACGCAGCGACATCGGCCTGCTCGGCTACTACGCCAACTGGCTGGGGCTGGACTACAACTACGTCAACGATCCGTTCGACGCCTGGGTGACGATCATCATCATGGACGTGTGGCACTGGACCAGCCTCGTGGTGCTGTTGTGCTATGCAAGTCTCGTATCCATTCCGGATGCCTATTATCAGGCAGCCAGAATCGACGGAGCTTCGCGGTTTTCAGTGTTCCGTTACATCCAGCTGCCGAAGATGAAGCGCGTTCTGCTGATCGCCGTCCTGCTCCGTTTCATGGACAGTTTCATGATCTATACCGAGCCCTTCGTGGTGACGGGCGGCGGACCGGGCAATTCGACAACATTTCTGTCGATCGATCTGGTCAAGATGGCGCTGGGTCAGTTCGATCTTGGACCGGCGGCGGCGATGTCGTTGATCTACTTCCTCATCATCCTGCTGCTGTCATGGGTGTTCTACACCGTCATGACCAGCCACGATCAGGAGGTGTGAGATGAACGCCATACAGGGAACTTCCGTGGGCAGTGCACCTGCAATTGCGCCGGTCTCAAACGCCGTCCGACAAAAATCGAGAAGACGTGAGAGGTCGCGGTTCGGCTGGCTGATACCGACAATCTATATCGTTCTGCTTCTGATACCGATCTACTGGCTCATCAATATGAGCTTCAAGACCAATCAGGAAATCCTGACGTCGCTGACGCTCTTTCCGCATGAGCCAACATTGCAGAACTATCGCGCCATCTTCACCGACTCCGCCTGGTATTCGGGTTATATCAACTCGATCATCTATGTGGTCATGAACATGGTGATTTCGGTTTCGGTGGCGCTGCCTGCAGCCTATGCCTTCTCGCGCTACCGGTTTCTGGGCGACAAACACCTGTTCTTCTGGCTCCTGACCAACCGCATGGCGCCTCCGGCGGTGTTCGCCCTGCCGTTCTTCCAGCTCTATTCGGCATTCGGGCTCATCGATACGCATATCGCGGTCGCACTGGCGCATTGTCTGTTCAACGTGCCGCTGGCGGTGTGGATTCTGGAAGGCTTCATGTCGGGCGTACCGAAGGAAATCGACGAGACAGCCTATATCGACGGCTATTCGTTTCCAAAGTTCTTCGTGAAGATCTTCATGCCCCTGATCGCATCCGGCATCGGCGTGGCAGCCTTCTTCTGCTTCATGTTCTCATGGGTGGAATTGCTCATCGCCCGCACGCTCACGACGACAGACGCGAAACCCATTGCAGCCACGATGACGCGCACCGTTTCTGCTGCCGGTATGGACTGGGGGCTGCTCGCTGCGGCGGGTGTTCTGACGCTGATACCCGGTGCGTTGGTGATCTGGTTTGTCCGCAATTACATCGCCAAGGGCTTTGCCCTAGGGAGGGTATGACGATGTTTCATATGCCCGACTTCTCATGGATGGCCTGGACCTGGCAGACGGCGGCATTTTTCTGCGCCATAGCATTTCTGCTGCTGGGCATGGGCGTGTGGGAATATATCTCGCCCGGCGGCTCGCCGCGCAACGGTATCCTGCGCTTCGAGACAACACGCGGCGACCGCCTGTTTATCTCGCTGCTCGGCAGCGCATTCATCAATCTGGCATGGCTCGGGCTGGTCGGTCCGAACCTCTGGTGGGCTCTTGCCATTTCAGTGGTCTACGCCATCGGCGTATTCCGCTTTGTGTGAGAAATCCGGAGCGGAAACCTTCCGCTCCGCGCAAAATGGGCTCGGGGGACAAACCGCGCCCGGAAGTCGATATGCAATGCACTCGCAAGCTTTGGGAGGATCAACATGCGACGGCATCTAATGACGACTACAGCACTTATCGTGCTGGCAATGACAGGGGCGGCTTCAGCGGGAATGGATGAGGCGAAGCAATTTCTCGACAAGGAAATTGGCGACCTTTCATCCCTGTCGCGCGCCGATCAGGAAAAGGAAATGCAGTGGTTCATCGATGCGGCCAAGCCTTTCCAGGGCATGGATATCAAGGTCGTTTCGGAATCGCTAACCACCCATGATTATGAATCGAAGGTGCTGGCGCCCGCATTTACCGCCATCACCGGCATCAAGGTCACGCATGACCTTATTCAGGAAGGCGACGTCGTCGAAAAAATTCAGACCCAGATGCAGACCGGCCAGAATCTTTATGACGGCTGGGTCAACGACTCCGATCTGATCGGCACGCACTGGCGCTATCAGCAGGTCCGCAACCTCACCGACTTCATGGCCAATGAAGGTAAGGATGTCACCAATCCGGGCCTCGATCTGGACGATTTCATCGGCAGCAAGTTCACGACGGCTCCGGACAAGAAGCTCTACCAGCTTCCCGACCAGCAGTTCGCAAACCTCTACTGGTTCCGCTACGACTGGTTCAACGACGAGAAGAACAAGGCCGACTTCAAGGCCAAGTACGGCTACGATCTTGGCGTACCCGTCAACTGGTCTGCCTATGAGGACATCGCCGAGTTCTTCACCGGTCGCGATGTCGACGGCAAAAAGGTCTACGGCCATATGGACTATGGCAAGAAGGACCCGTCTCTCGGCTGGCGCTTTACCGATGCGTGGCTTTCCATGGCTGGCAACGGTGACAAGGGACTGCCAAACGGTCTGCCGGTTGATGAATGGGGTATCAAGGTTGATGACCAGTCGCGTCCGGTCGGCTCATGCGTAGCCCGCGGCGGCGATACCAATGGACCAGCTTCGGTCTACGCCATCCAGAAATATCTCGACTGGATCAAGGCCTATGCTCCGGCAGAAGCTCAAGGCATGACCTTCTCCGAATCCGGCCCGGTTCCGTCGCAGGGCAACATCGCCCAGCAGATTTTCTGGTACACGGCTTTCACCGCCGATATGGCCAAGCCCGGCCTGCCGGTCGTGAACGAGGATGGCACGCCGAAATGGCGTGTTGCCCCCTCCCCGCATGGCGTCTACTGGAAGGACGGCATGAAGCTTGGCTATCAGGACGTGGGTTCCTGGACCCTCATGAAGTCCACCCCGGATGACCGGGCCAAGGCTGCCTGGCTCTATGCGCAGTTCGTGACGTCCAAGACGGTCGATGTGAAAAAGAGCCATGTGGGTCTGACCTTCATCCGCGACTCGTCCATCCATCATCAGAGCTTCACGGATCGGGCACCGAAGCTCGGCGGTCTGGTCGAGTTCTATCGGTCGCCGGCCCGCGTCCAGTGGTCGCCAACCGGCACCAACGTGCCTGACTATCCAAAGCTGGCTCAGCTCTGGTGGCAGGCGATCGGCGATGCATCGTCGGGTGCAAAAACGGCACAGGAAGCGATGGATTCACTTTGCGCCGAACAGGAAAAAGTTCTCTCGCGTCTGGAACGTGCGGGGGTACAGGGCGACATCGGACCGAAGCTCGCCGAGGAACATGACATCGAGTACTGGAACAAGGATGCCGTTTCCAAGGGTAACCTCGCTCCTCAGCTGAAGATCGAGAACGAAAAAGAAAAGCCGGTTACGGTCAATTACGATGAACTGGTCAAAAGCTGGCAGAAGTAAGCCTTGCGCATAAACACTGTCGGGAAATCCGTGGGATGACACGACAGGCTGAACATTGAACCGCATTGCGTACATTCATTGCGCAATGCGGTTTTCATATCAACGTGAGGACAAGAAGAAGGGCGGCAGGTAATGCCGCCCTTTTGTATTTCAATCACAATCAGCCACGCTGTGAATCGAGCTGTTCGTGGTTCTTTTCGACTTCCTGCGCCTTCAAGTAGCTTTCGATGAGAAGCTGGTAGGGAGGGAAAATCTTGGTGTAGACATTGGCCCATTCCTGCGCATCGTCACGATACCATGTCTTCTGGAGTTCCGAAGCCACCGCAGCCGTATCCATCGGCACGACACCGGCCTGAACAACACGAGCGAGCGTGATTTCCTGCGCCATCTTGGAATAGGTACCGGATGCGTCCACCACGGCGAAAACCTTGTAACCGTCCTGAACGGCACTGATTGCCGGGAAGGCCATGCAAACGCTGGTGATGGTGCCTGCGATGATCAGGGTCTTGCGGCCCGTGGCCTTCACGGCAGCAACGAAATCCGGATTGTCCCATGCGTTGATCTCGCCACGGCGCGCTACATATTTGGCATGAGGGGCGTTCTCATGAATCTCGGGGATCAGCGGACCATTGGGGCCCTGCGGCACGGATGCCGTGGTGATGACCGGCATCTTGGTCAGCGTGGCCATCTTGGCAAGCGCGGTCGCATGATTGCGCAAAACAGGCATCGGCATGTCTGCGACGGTCTGAAACAGGCCGCTCTGATGATCGATCAGAAGCATGACGGCGTCGTTGGGGTCGATAACCGGACGCTGGCCGTTAAAGTTAGCTGGGCTGCTCATTTTAAGTCTCCTTCTTCAGGCTTGGACGTATTCAGGGCCGAAAGCATTTCCGGTCCGGGGATACCCGTGGTTCTTACTGACGCTACGGGAATGGATCAGGCAGAAATGGCGCCGAATTTCCCTGTTCGGAAATCCGCGAAAGCATCCTGCAATTCTTCATTTGTGTTCATGACGAAAGGGCCACGCATGGCGACAGGCTCTCCAAGCGGTTCGCCGCTCAGCAGAAGAACGGTTGCGTCGCTGTCAGCCGTAACCTCGAAACTGCCACCTTTTCGGTCGAGCAGAACGAATTGCGCATCCCGTGCCGATCTGTTGCCGTTGACGGTGATCGTTCCGCGCAAGATTGCCAGGCCGGTCGTATGTTGATCGGGAAGATCAAACACAACGCTTCCGCCCTGTTTCAGGCGCAGGTCCCATAGATCAATCGGCGTGAAGGTGCGTGCTGGTCCGGCATGTCCGGCATAGTTCCCGGCTATGACACGGACAATTCCAGCTTCCTCCGGCAGGGCCACGGTCGGAATATCCCGATCGAGCACCGTCTGGTAAGCGGCGGGCGCGGACTTGTCCTTGGCAGGCAGGTTGACCCAGAGCTGCACCATTTCCAGCGTGCCTCCCTGTTCGGTAAACGCCTTCGAATGGCGCTCCTCGTGCAAAATCCCGGCGGCAGCAGTCATCCATTGTACATCACCGGGACCGATCATGCCTCCGCTTCCAGTGGAATCGCGATGTTCAACTTCGCCCTGATAGACAATGGTCACGGTTTCAAAACCGCGATGGGGATGGCTGCCCACCCCGCGCGGGGTTGCCGTGGGTGCAAACTGTTCCGGCCCGGCATAATCAAGATGCAAGAAGGGGCTGATGTGTTCGCCCATTGTCGCATGGGAAACCATGGAGCGAACCGGAAATCCATCACCCACCCAATGGGGCGATGAGCTGCTGTAAATGCCGATAACCTGTCTCATCTCGATCTTCCCGATTTATTTCGTTGCCTTGCGGACACTGAATTGACTGTCTGGGAGCAAAATAAATCTGGAACAAATTGACCGGTAGATCGAAGTTCAGGTTATACTGTCCTGAAAACAGGACAATGAAAGGCCCGGCCATGGCTGATCTCAACGATATGCGGCTTTATGTGGAAGTCGTGGAGCAAGGCGGCTTTTCCGCTGCGTCCCGAAAACTGGATATGCCGCGCTCCAGGCTGAGCCGCCGGATCGCCCTGCTGGAAGATGATCTCGGTGTCAGGCTTATCCAGCGCACCACCCGACAATTTGCCGTGACGGATATCGGCCAGGAATTTTATCGCCATTGTCTGGCGATGATGGTTGAGGCCGATGCCGCGCTGGATGTGATCGACAGAATGCGCACGGAACCGCAAGGCACGGTGCGGGTGAGTTGCCCGGCATCGGTCATTTATTTCCAGGTCGGTGAAATGATCGCCCGTTTCATGGCGCGATACCCAAAGGTGAAAATACATCTGGAAAGCACAAACCGGCGCGTGGATGTTATCCGCGAAGGCTTCGATCTCGCTATCCGCGTCCGCTTTCCACCGCTCGAGGATAGCGACCTCGTCATCCGCAAGCTGGCGGAAAGCGAGCAACGACTGGTGGCAAGCCCTGTATTCGTCAAGGAGGGATGCAACGCCGTCCCCGCCGACCTCGTCGACATGCCCGGCCTTGCCTGGGGATCATCCCACAACAGTTTTGAATGGAACCTGCTTGGTCCGAACGGCACCACGGCTGAAATTCCCTATCAACCGCTGCTGATCACGGAAGATATGGTTGCGCTGCGGCTGGCCGCTCTTCAAGGCATCGGCGTTTGCCAGTTTCCCACAATGGTTGTCCGGGATGATATAAAGGCTGGGCGGTTGGTTGATCTTCTGCCCGACTGGGCACCCCGCAGCGGCATCATCCATGCTGCTTTTCCCTCGCGGCGTGGCCTGCTGCCTTCAGTGCGCGCACTTCTCGATTTTTTGGTCGAAGAGTATGCCGCTCTATCCGCAAGCGAACACAGGTCATGACGACCCAGAGACCTTCTCCAACGTATGGTCTACCGCTGGCTAAAGAATAGTTTCGTCGATAGCCTTGCGTTGAACAGCGCATTCCCGCGCCAGAAAGTCGATCAGCGTGCGCACCGAGGGCAGTAGACCACGTCGGGATGGAAATACCGCATGGACGATGCCCGCAGCCGGGCGCCATTCGGGCAAGACAGGCACCAATGTGCCTGCGGCAAGGTCCCGCCAGATCATCATGGTCGGTAGCTGCACGATCCCGGCACCGTCCAGCGCCGCATCGCGCAAGGCCGCCATGTCGTCAGTCAGAAAGCGGGGGCGGTGCGGAATGACGGCCCGCTCGCCATTGTGCTTTTCAAGCCGCCATTCGTAATTATGGGAGGCTGATGTCCATGCGAGGCTTGGTAGCCCCATCAGATCAGCCGGTGTGGTCACAGGTTCATTGAGGAAGCCGGGCCGCGCGACCAGATATTGCGAACTGTCGTCCAGTTTGCGCATCAGAAGGTCGGTTTGTTCCAGCGGCGGAAACCGCACGCGGATGGAAACATCGAAACGTTCGCCGATCACATCGACACGGCGATTGGTGCTTTCCAGATGCAGGTCCACCTTCGGATAGGCTGTGAGAAACTTGGCAAATAACGCCCCGAACTGGAATGAAATCAGCGCTGTCGGGCAGCTTAACCGAACCACGCCTTGCGGCTCATCACGATGTTGCGCGATGAAAGCAGTGGCAGCTTCCGCTTCGACCAGAACTGCCAGACAGCGGCGATAATATTCACGCCCGATATCGGTGACGGAAAAATGGCGCGACGAGCGCTGGATCAGGCGGACGCCCAGCCGCTCCTCCAGAATCGCGATGCGGCGGCTCAGTTTCGATTTTTGCAGGCCGATGGCGCGGCCTGCCTGCGCGAAGCCGCCATGATCAACCACCTGCACAAAGTAATAAAGGTCGTTCAGGTCTTCCATCGTTCCATTAATAGAACGCAGCGTCGATTTTGACAATCTTTTGCGCTTTTCGTTGCCGAGATAGCTTTCATTCATTCCACCAACGCCAAACGTTACACGAATATACGGGTGGCGATCTATCCTCTGACTTCCTGAAAGGAAACGTCGATGACCAAGCCATATGTACGCCTCAACAAGGATGATGTTGCGGTTCTTCTCGTTGATCACCAGACCGGTCTGCTGTCGCTGGTACGGGATTTCGACCCGGACAAGTTCAAGAACAATGTGCTGGCGCTCGCCGATCTCGCCAAGTATTTCAAGCTGCCGACTGTTCTGACCACCAGTTTTGAAAACGGCCCGAACGGCCCATTGGTGCCGGAGCTGAAGGAAACATTCCCCGATGCGCCCTATATCGCTCGCCCCGGCCAGATCAACGCCTGGGACAATGAGGAATTCGTCAAGGCGGTGAAGGCTACCGGCAAGAAGCAGTTGCTCATCGCTGGTGTCGTGACCGAAGTCTGTGTGGCTTTCCCGGCATTGTCCGCTATCGAAGCCGGTTTCGACGTCTTTGTCGTCACTGATGCGTCGGGCACCTTCAATGAAGTGACCCGCCATTCGGCATGGGACCGCATGAGTGCAGCCGGTGTGCAGCTGATGACCTGGTTCGGCGTTGCCTGTGAACTGCATCGCGACTGGCGCAACGATATTGAAGGTCTGGGTACGCTGTTTGCAAACCACATTCCAGATTATCGCAACCTGATCACCAGCTACAACACAATGACGTCCGGCAAATAAGCCGTCGCGACAATTCCGGTAAGCGAGCTTTGCTTGTCGGTTGGAGCATTGCAAGAGAACGCCGGGTTATAGCCCGGCGTTTTTTGTCATTTCTGATGAGTCAGGCCTGGGAGACTGTTATCGCTTCGCGCAGAACGGAGCGCAGCCAGGCGACAGCCGGATGCGCCCCGAAAGTATTGTGCGACAGCATGTTGATCTGAGTGGCTGGCAACGGATAGGGTGCCTCATGCAGAACAAGACCGTAAGTATCTTTGTAGGTTTCCGCGACACTGCGCGGTAACAGGGCGATCATATTGGTCGCCGCGACAAGCGGCGGTACGGCAAGAATGAGGGAAACCGTTGCGCCAATACGGCGTGACAGACCGACCTCCCGTAGCAGCCCCTCAAGAAATGGCGGATTGCTGGTTACAAACGCGCGCTCGAGACCTTCCTGTTCTTGCATGCCGGCAGCTTCCATTGCCGCGCGGCCTGACAACAAGACATCAATGTGTGGATAATGCCCGAGTGTTTCAATTGTCAGCGGGCCGGAAGAAGCCGGATGGTCTTTGCGCATGATCCAGACATTATCGACAGATACCAGCGTCTCCCGCCTGAATCGGCTGGGAATGCGTCCGAAAGCACCGACAACGAGATGCAGGGTTCCGCGATCCAGTTCTTCGACCAGATTGAGATCATTGAACAATCGAAGCCAAAGCCGGATACCCGGCGCTTCCTTTTCGAGTCGCTCCATGACGGCAGGAAAGAGCGTGCCGATATAGAAATCGGAAGTGGCGACCACAAAGCTCATATCCGCCGTGGCGGGATCGAACTGAACTGGTGAAAGTGCCGCTGATATGTCGGCAAGAGCCGAACGCAGCGGCTGCGACAGCTCTTCGGCGCGTGGCGTCGGATGCATGCCCTGCGGGCCGCGCACGAACAGTTCGTCTGACAGAATATATCGCAATTTTCCGAGTGCGTGACTGACTGCCGACTGGGTGAGATTGAGCCTCTCCCCGGCCTTGGTCACGTTCCGCTCTTCCATCAACGCGTTGAAGACACGGATCAGATTGAGGTCGATATTATGAATGCTGCTCATAATTCAAATTATAACAAATCATTTCAATCATGAAAGGAGGCATACCATATTCGCTCCATCAAACGGCTTTGATTTTCACAAGCCAAAACAAAGTCCCAAGGAGACTGAAAATGAAAAAGATCGCTTTTGCTATTACCGCAATTGTTCTCAGCACCGGTGCCGCTCTGGCTGAAAACCCATTCGTCGGCCAGCCGGAAGCCATGGCCGCACAGGACAAGGCATTTGTTCTGCCCGGACGGGATGTGAACTCTTCGTTCCTCAAGCTCGACTTCACCAGCACGGCGGCGATCGTTCCTGCAAAAGAGGTCACAGAGAACGGCTCGGCACATCGCTTCGGCGATGCTTCACCTTCCAGCTTTCAGAACTAACGATACTCATCCCATGTCGAAACTGAAGGCGAAGCCGCGGCTTCGCCTTTTGGTTCTCACAGTCGGATATCAATTCAGACAATCAACTCAGGAACTGCGTGTTATGAACAAGCCAGTTGTTCTCTTTCAGCAGCCAGCTCCGGTCAAGGACAAGCCGGAGCCCTTCAAAGCAGCAGGAAAGCCCCGCCGCCGGGCCTATCTCAGTCTTGCGCGCGCGTCTGTGATTGTTGCCGGGATCGGTTTGGCTATTGTTATTCCGCTTGGCTGGGGAAGCTGGGTGGCAGGCATGACCAACCAGACGACCGACAATGCCTATCTGCGCGCCGACACAACACCGGTCAGCGCTGAGGTTGGCGGGCGTATCGTGCGCCTGCTGGTGGAGGATTACCAGCACGTCAAGATCGGACAATTACTGATGCAGATCGATCCGACCCAGTATCAGGCACAGGTGGATCAGGCCAAGGCAAGCGTAGCCGCCGCCCAGGCCACAATCCGCAACGCACAGAGCAACATCACCTTGCAGCAGCGTGTGATCGAGCAGGCAGAAGCCGGACTGGCGGCGCTCAATGCCGACCGCGAGCGTGTCGTCAGTGAAGGTCGCCGCCAGACATCTCTGACGAAAGACGGCTGGTCGACAGCGCAAAAGCTGGAAGCCGCGATTGCCGACGTCAAACGCATCGAAGCGCAGATTGCAGAAAAACAGGCCGAAATAGCAGCCGAGCGTCAGAAGCTGGACGTTCTGGCAAGCCAATCCGACCAGGCACAGGCTGAACTGTCCAATCAGCAGGCTGCATTGCGGCTCGCGCAGATCGACCTGGATCGCACCCGTATCACAGCACCGATGGATGGCGTTGTGGGTGTCAGCGGCGCGCGCGAAGGACAATATGTGCGGGCCGGGTCGCAACTCGTTTCCGTCGTTCCTGTCTCGAAGCTTTATGTCGTCGCTAATTTCAAGGAAACGCAGCTGGCTAAGTTCAGGCCGGGACAGCTTGTCAGCGTGACGGTCGATACATTCCCGGGCAAGGAACTGCGCGGTTATGTGGAGCGGTTGTCACCGGCAACCGGATCGGAATTCAGCCTGCTGCCACCGGACAACGCGACCGGCAATTTCACCAAAGTGGCCCAGCGCGTCGGCGTGCGCATCGCGCTTGAACAGAATGGTGAACTCGACGAACTGCTTCGCCCGGGCATGTCGGTCGTGGCAACCGTGCATACAGACCAGAGCATTGAGACGACAGCCAGTCTCATCAAATAGCTAATTGGGCCGCTTGCCGCGAAACTTCGTTTGAGACGGCAGGCGGCAGGAGCCGAAAAGCCATGTCCACCGCTACGACCGTTCGGGGTTCTGCCCAATCGCGCGCCACAAGCCTACCCAACATGCGGGCTTTGATCGGCGTCGCCGCCGTCCTGCTTGGCACGACGACATCCCTGTTGAACTCGCGCCTCACCGATATCGGGCTTGCCGATATTCGTGGCGCACTTGGTGTTGGCATGGATGAGGCGAGCTGGCTGACGACGGCTTATGTCGTTGCCGAAGTGGCCGCCATACCATCCGCCGTCTGGCTGCGCTCGATCCTCTCGCCCGCTCGCGGGGTCATGATCGGAGCACTCATCTTCACGATTGCATCGATGCTGGCGCCGTTCAGCCCCAATCTCCAGACGCTTATCAGCATTCAGGCGATACGCGGCCTGAGTGCAGGTATCCTGATGCCGATGGCTTATGCCGTGATCATGCGGCATTTGCCACAGCATCTGCGGCTTTACGGCTTGTCGCTCTATGCGCTGGCTTCGTCACTTACACCAAACCTTGCTGTCAGCATCGAGGGATGGGTGATCACTCACTTGTCTTGGCAATATCTGTTCTGGATCAACATTATACCCGGCAGTCTTACACTGCTGGCGGGAGCCTACGGGCTTGCCAACGATCCTATCAAATTCCTGCGCTTCCGCAGACATGACGGTTTCGGTCTGCTGGCACTGTCTTTCGGGCTGGCTGCATTGGTTACGGCACTCGATCAGGGCAACCGCCTCGACTGGCTCGGATCGGGATTGATCGTGGGTCTGCTGGCGTCGGCCTTGTTCTTTCTGAGCATTTATCTCATCCATGCATTGTGGCATCCAGATCCGGTGGTCAGTCCGCGTCTGCTTGCCAGACGGAATATTGGCTTCAGTCTGTTCCTGATGTTCGCCATGCGCATCGGGTTGATGACCTCTGCTTATCTGCTGCCGCAATACCTGATCCGTATTCAGGGCTATCGCGCGCTGGAAAGCGGCACGATGTTCTGGGTCTCTGTTCTGCCGCAGATCGTTCTGACGCCATTCGTCGCCTGGCTGACCTACAGGATGGATCCGCGCAGTCTGGCAGCATTCGGGCTGATGCTGTTCGGCGCAGGTGTTCTTATGCTGTCCGGTCTCACGCATCTGTGGACCTCGGATCAGATATTGCCTTCGTTGTTCGTGCAGTCCATCGCCGCACCATTCACCGCCATACCTCTGATGGTTCTGATAACGGAAGACATCAGCGTCAGGGAAATACCGTGGATTGCGTCCCTTGTTCATATCGTTCGCACGGTTGGCACAGCCATCGGTCTTGCTGCGGTCAGCACATTTACACGCGTGCAGGAGCAGTTGCACTCCAATCTGCTTGGCCTGCATCTGGAACGGGGCGCTGCGGATGTGCAGGGCCACATCGACCGAACCGCAGCCATGCTGGAAGCTCACAACAGCGATCCGACGAGAGTGACTGCCCAAGCCACGGCCATGCTCGCCAGAACCGTTCAACGGGAGGCTTTCGTGCTGGCCTACAGCGACATGTTCGTCATGATCGGTCTTGCCATTGCTCTTGCAGCGCTCGCAACACTCTTCATGCGCCAGCCAAAGCTGCCAGGAAAATTCCTGTGATACCGGCTGTATCTGCTGCAGTTCTCGCTTCAACGCAAGCAACCGTCCTATTTATAGGACATTGAGTACCGAAATCCGAACTACACAGCGTTGCGCCCGACAGCTACTTACAAAGGCATCGAAGCGATCACTGTATTCACGCTTCACGGCTAAATCTCGACAAGGAAATGGACATGAGAAAGTTCGTACTGCCACTCTTAGCCTCGTTGCTGTCAGTCTCGGCTGCCCAGGCTACGGATTACAAACTGGACCCAACACATACAAAAGCTGTTTTCTATATTGATCACTTCAATACATCGACAAACAGCGGCGGTTTCTATGAAATCAACGGCGATATCTCGTTCGATCCTGAAACGATGGATGGGAAGATGGATATTTCAATTCCCGTAAAGACGCTGAATACAGGCATGGCCGCATTTGATAAGCACGTGACAGGTGCTGACATGCTGGACGCGGAAAAGTTCCCGACCATTGAGTTCAAGTCGACCAAGTGGAATTTTGACGAAGACAAGCTGGTATCAGTGGATGGCGATCTGACCATGAAGGGAAAGACACTGCCAATCCAGCTCACGGCCACCAAGTTCGGTTGTTACCAGAGCCCGATCTTCAAGGCAGAAGTCTGTGGTGGCGATTTTGAAGCAACTATCGATCGCACCCAGTGGGGCGTGGACTTCCTTGTAAAAGAAGGCATGGCCAAGATGGTCAAGCTTGAAATTCAGGCTGAGGCTATCAAGCAGTAAATCAACTGCCCTGACCACGCATATAGTTCTTCGTCCCCATATGGCAGCCAGCGAGCCAAACGGCTCGCGTGGCCATGGGGACAATTTAGTGTCGATCAACCCGCCGCTTTAAACGCCGCGTCGTCGTTTCAGCTGAGGAGCAGTTTGACGAGCAGCGGAACAACGAGTGACGTTGCAATAGCGTTCAGGGCCATGGCAATCCCGGCGAAGAGCCCAGCCGTCTCATCGACATCGAAAGCACGTGCAGTTCCAATACCGTGCGACGTCAACCCCACCGCAAATCCACGCGCAGCGTAGTCCTTTATCCGCATGGCATTCATAAAAGGTGTAACCACAAGTGCGCCGATAATGCCGGTAAGTACGACCAACACCGCAGTTAGCGACGGTGTGCCGCCAAGTGTGGAAGAGATCGCCATGGCAACCCCTGCAGTTGCGGATTTTGGCAGAAAAGAAATCAGCACTTCATTGGAGAGATTGGCCCATTTGCCCATCACCACTATGGAAAGAACCGCAAAGAACGAGCCGACGACGAGCGCTGCTCCCATTGGGATCAGCGCTTGCCGCACCTGATGCCATTGGCGGAATAGAGGCACGGCAATGGCTACTGTGGCTGGACCGAGCAGGAAGTGGATAAACTGGGCTCCTTCAAAGAATCGTCCATAGGGAACATCAAAAATCACAAGCAGGCTGGAAAGCAGCACGATGGAAATCAGTACAGGATTGGCCAATGGATGGCGCTTCAGTCGAACGGAAATATGCGTCGCCACGATCCATGCGCATAATGTGAGAGTGAGCCACAGCAAAGGTGATGCTGAAAGGTAAACCCATAGTTCCAGTGGATGTTTCATGACGCTACCTCCGCCCCATGAAGCGTTGCACAAGAATGAAGGTCCAGACCGTCACCGCCAATGTGAGAATTGCCGAGATCACCACAATAGCCAGAATTGCCGTGGCTTGCCCCTGAATCTGGCTCCACATAGCCACCACTCCGACCCCCGCCGGGACAAAAAGCAGGCCGAGATTACCGAGAAAACCATCGGCCGCCGTTTCTGCTTCGGCAAAGATACCCCAGTCGAATATCTTGCACAATTGCATGGCAACGAACAGAAGTACGAGCCCCACAACGGGGCCCGGTATAGGAAGCCCGCTCATGAAGATAAAGCTTTCGCCAAGCAGCTGAAACAACAATAGCAGCGCTATACCCTTGATCATGAAGGCTTCATCTCCGGTTCAAATCTCAAGAGCCAAGGTAACCGACCGACCGTCCTACCGTCTATACGGTCGGCAGTGATAGTGTTTCTGATTTGCAAGAACATATGCTCGCCGAGCAGGCCCCGGGGCTTTGCTCCCGGCACAGGCACGCCTGAGGTTGGCGGCGTGCAGCACCACAATCCAACCGGAAATTCAATATACGGGGTGCCGCCCGAGGCGTTTCTACCGAAGGATTATTGCGCGCGGCGCACGGTTTCCGATGGGAGATAGCCGAAGCGCTGTCGGTAGTCCGCTGAAAACAAGCCCATATGATTGAAAGCCCAGGCCATGGCGATACGCGTGATATCCCCCGGCCCGGCGTGGCCGCGGACAAGCTCTGCATGCACCTTGTCCAGCCGCATGTTCTTGAACACGCCGAGCGGCGTGTTGCCCCGGACACTGCGAAATGTGCGGTGCAAGGTACGTGCGCTGGTGCCCGTTGCATCGACAAGCTCCTGCAAGGTCAGCTGCTTGTCGAGATTGTCGAGCATGAATTTTTCAGCACGCTGGACATAGCTCGGAACCGCACTCGTCAGCGGCCTTGCGCGCGGCTGCGTGTCGAGCGCCGCTGCAAGCGATGCCATCAGGCTGTCTTCGAGACGCTCCGACAGACCGCCATGGAAGAATGCTTCCTTATCCTTCTCGATCTCGTTTATGACGAAATGCGCCAGCTGATAGAAGGCATGACCCACCAGAGTATCGAAGGATACGACGCGCTTGTTATGGGTAAACTGCTCGATGAATTCCTTGCCCCCCAGAATATCGATCTGGGTATCGTTCAGGCTGAAGATCAGCATGCGCGTGGAAGGGTGAAATTCGAGATCAATCGCCGAATGCGCGTCGACCAGCTGCGCATTCATGCCGGACTGATACAACAGCTCGTCACCGCGCCGGTCGCGCGAGACGAAGATGCCCTGCAACGGAACCTGCAACAAAGTCATGTCGTTATGCGCTTCAACTTCGATGCGGGCATGGCCGCCAATGCGGATCGCAGTCAGGCCGAAGGGACGCATGCGCCCATGTGAAACTTCCGTCCGGTAGGTCCGGCTGGATTTCTTCGAGATGCGGCAAGGCCTGAGGAGACCCGACATGGTGTCCTGGAACGAATCGATGGACGGCGAAAGCCTGTGCATATAGCTCGTAGTCGGCATCACGATATTCCCCGTATCTCATTTAGAGAGCATTTTATTTTAAGATTAAAGTATCACGCTGGAGCGAGAGCGCAAGCGCCACGAAAATTTTGCACGAAAGCGCGTTTCTGGCGGTTTCCTGTTAGGAATGGCGTTTTGGTGATAGACAGCATTGTTCCCGCTTTTATCGTTGGTCCCAGGCGCCAAAGAGCAGCCACGAAAAAGGGAACCGCGAATGAAAGCGATTATCGTCGGAGGGGGCATCGGTGGCCTCACGATGGCATTGATGCTGCACGCACGAGGCATTGACTGCCAGATTTTCGAAGCAGCACCGGAAGTCCGTGAACTGGGCGTTGGTATCAATGTCCTTCCGCACGCCATCCGCGAACTGGCTGAAATCGGCCTTCTGCCCGCGCTGGACGCCACCGGCATCCGCACCCGAGAGCTGATTTACGCTACACGGCAGGGCCAGGAAATATGGCGCGAGCCCCGCGGCGTCGATGCAGGCTATGATGTGCCCCAGTTCTCAATCCATCGCGGCTATTTGCAGAAACTGCTTTATAATGCCGTCATCGAACGGCTTGGACCGGATGCCGTCATCGCGAACCAGCGCTGCGTGGGCTACACCCAGAACGAGGGTTCTGCCACGGTTCATTTTGCCGAAGGTTCAAAAATTACCTCGGCAACTGCCGACATCATTATCGGCGCGGACGGTATTCATTCCGTCATTCGACATCAGATGTTCCCGAACGAAGCCGGTCTCAAATGGAACGGCGTCATGATGTGGCGCGGCGCTGTTGAAAGCGATCCGTTCCTTGACGGTCGCACCATGATCGTGGCTGGCGGCTTTACGTATAAGCTGGTGCTTTACCCGATAGCCAAGGGCACCACGCCCGGCAAGATTCTCAACAACTGGGTCGTCACCTATCGTCCCGGCGCCGACGGATCGCCTGCGCCGAAGCGCGAGGACTGGAGCCGTCGCGGCACGCATGAAGAGCTGATGCCCCATGTCGAAAAATTCGGCATCAATGTCGTGGACCTTGCCGCTTTGGTGCGCGCAACCGATACATTCTTCGAATATCCGATGTGCGACCGCGACCCCGCCCGCTGGTGGACGGATGGCCGCGTGGCGCTGATCGGCGACGCCGCCCATCCGATGTATCCGGTGGGGTCGAACGGCGCGAGCCAGGCGATCATCGACGCACGCACGCTTGCCGACCATCTTGCCGCTGCGGAGCACGGTCGCGCGGCGCTGGCGGCCTATCAGGCAATCCGGCTGCCCGCGACGGCAGAAATCGTCCGGCTCAACCGACTGGGCGGCCCGGAAGGCGTCATCGATGAGGTTGAACGCCGCGCTCCATCCGGTGTTGCCGATCTGGACGGCTTCATCAGCTTTGCCGAGCGCGAGGCAATCGTTCGCGGCTATGCCGCAAAGGCTGGCTTTTCAACACAGCAAGTCAATCGGGGAGTGTCTCGGGCCTCTGCCTGAAACCTGCGTCTGAATATTTTTTAACGCGCATCTTTTCCGAAAACCGTTTCACACTTTTCGGGGTGCGCTCTAATGAAAGGGAATTAGAGTGACTGTTCTTCAAGCTGGCGTGACCAAATCCGGTTCCTCCGTGGACGGTGTTGTCTGGCATATTCTCGGTCAGACCTATGTGCCCAAGCATGTCTGCGAAAGCTCCATGTCCTGGCACGCAACCTTCCCTCCCGGCACTTTCGTTCCGCCACATATCCACACCACGCAGGAAGAATTCATCTACGTGCTGGAAGGACGCTTCGACCTGCTTCTCGACGGCAAGGAAGCCGTTGCCGAAGCTGGCGATCTCGTCTGCCTGCCACGCAACGTGTCGCACGGTATTTTCAACAAGACCGAGCAGCCAGTGAAGTGCGTTTTCTGGGTTTCGCCGACTGCAAAACTTTGGGATCTGTTCGTTCGCATCGACAATGTCGGTGATCCTGCTGAAATAGTTCGCATTGCACCGGCACACGAGGTTGAATTTTTGCCCGCTCCAGCAGAATAATGCATCCGCCCGGCAGAAGTATGGGAGTACATCTGCCGGGTATCAGAGCATTTCCAGCAAAAGTGTGAAGCGGTTTTGCACCGGATAATGCGAAAGAAAAATAAGACAAAGCAGAACGCTGCAATCGAGGTGGAACAATGAAAATTTCGACGAAAGCGGCCTTCGCGCTGCTCGCCGCAACCATGTTGAACGGAACCGCGCAGGCCGAAGAAGGCAAGATCAAGATCGGTTTGATCTATACGCTGAGCGGGCCAGCGGCCTTGCTGGGCGAACAATCCCGCGACGGTTTTCTGCTTGCCATGGACAAGCTGGGCAACAAGCTCGGCGGCCTCGATGCTGAAATCATCATTCAGGACGATGAGCAGAAGCCGGATATCGGCGTCAACAAGGTCCAGCAGATGATCCAGCGCGACAAAGTGGATTTTGTCGTAGGCCCCATCTTCTCCAATGTCCTGAACGCTATCGTCAAACCAGCGACCGATTCCGGCACGTTTCTGATCTCGACCAATGCAGGCACGTCCAATCTGGCCGGCAAGGATTGCAACCCCAATCTGTTCGTCACCTCCTATCAGAACGACCAGATGCATGAAGTTTCCGGCAAATATGCCGAAAAGCAGAACTACCAGCGCGTCGTGCTGATCGCCCCGAATTATCAGGCTGGCAAGGACGCTCTGGCCGGTTTCAAGCATTCCTACAAGAACGAAGTCGCGCAGGAAATCTATGTGCCGCTTGGCCAGCTCGACTATTCGGCAGAACTCGCCCAGATCGCAGCCGAACAGCCTGACGCGGTCTATGCTTTCCTGCCCGGCGGCATGGGCGTAAATTTCGTCAAACAGTATCGTCAGGCCGGTCTTGAAGGCACCCCGTTCCTTTCGGCATTCACCGTGGATGAGACCACCCTGCCCGCGCAGCAGGATGCGGCAGTTGGCTTCTTCGCCGGTTCGAACTGGGCGCCGGATCTTGATTCCGCACCAGCCAAGGAATTTGCCGCCGCCTATGAAGCCAAATTCAAGCGCATTCCGGCGACTTTTGCGGTGCAGGCTTATGACGCCGCCATGCTGATCGATGCGGCCGTCAAGCAGGTCAACGGCAATATTGCCGACAAGGATGCCTTGCGGGCCGCCATGAAAGACGCGAAATTCACCTCGCCGCGCGGTGAATTCAGCTTTGGCGACAACCACTTTCCGATCCAGAATTTCTACCTGACCAAAGTCGTCAAGCGTGACGACGGCCAGTTCGCCACGTCCTACGTTGAAACGGTCTTCAACGATTACAAGGATAATTACGCAGCTGAATGCAAGATGTAACCCGGTGGAAGGCGGGTGCTCCGATGAGCCCAGTCCTCTCAATTTCCAAGTCTGAAACAGTTCACGCCAGTTTGTCTGGCGTGAAACGGACTTCAGTACAACGAGTTCCGGACGTCCCCCATGCTCAATCTTTTTCTGCTGCAGTCCCTTAACGGGATTCAGTTTGGCATTTTGCTCTTTCTCGTCGCAGCCGGTTTGACACTGATCTTCGGCGTCATGGACCTCATCAACCTGGCGCATGGCGTTCTTTATATGGTCGGCGCCTATCTGACTGCGACTTTCACTGCCATGACAGGCAGCTTCTTTTACGGCATCCTGATCGCCCTGCCCGTCACCCTTGTCATCGGCATTGTGTTGGAAGTGCTGGTCTTTCGACGATTATACGAACGCAGCCATCTCGATCAGGTTCTGGCTACATTCGGGTTGATCCTGATAGTGAACGAACTCGTGAAGATCATCTGGGGCGCGGCTCCGCTCAGCGTGCCGATGCCGGATTCCCTATCCGGTTCCATCCAGCTCTTTGGCAACCTGCGCTATCCCGTCTATCGCCTGCTGATCATCGCCGCTGGCCTCGCCACGGCGGCAGGTCTTTATGTCCTCGTCAATCACACGCGCATCGGCATGTTGCTGCGTGCCGGAGCGACCAATGGCGACATGGTTTCGGCTCTCGGCATCAATATACGCCGCCTGTTCATGGTGGTCTTCGGACTTGGCGCGATGCTTGCAGGCTTTGCCGGTGGCATGATCTCCCCCATTCTCTCCGTTGATCCAGGCATGGGCGATTCCATCCTGATCCTCACATTCGTCGTCATCGTGATCGGCGGCGTCGGTTCCGTGCGCGGTGCTTTCGTTGCGGCCATCACCGTTGGCCTCGTCGATACGCTTGGCCGCACCTTCGGGCCGATGCTGCTCCGCAACCTGCTCGATCCGGCCGCTGCCTCCCAGATGGGCCGCACGCTGGTGCCGATGCTCACCTATATTCTTATGGCAGCCGTGCTCTATTTCCGTCCGACAGGTCTCTTCCCGGCGCAGGGAGGAACCCGATGAGCGAGATTACCCATAACAGCACCCGCGATACCGCCATGCCGGAAACGGCAAAGAGCCGAACCTCGCCTTTGCTGGATGCGGGCCCGTGGCTGGTCTTCGCCGCCTTTGCAATCGTTCCGCTTCTCGCATCCGTATTGAACGACAGCTTTCTTCTCGTGATCGTGACACGCATCATGATCTTCGCGCTAGCCGCGCTTTCGCTCAATTTCATCATGGGTTACGGCGCGCTCGTGTCCTTTGGTCATGCCGCCTATATCGGGATCGGCGCTTATGCAGTCGGCATCCTGTCCAGCTATGGCATCGACGATCTGATCCTCCAGCTGGTTGCGGCCATCGTTGTTGCGGCGTTCTTCGCCCTCGTCACCGGCTATATCTCGTTGAGAACCAGCGGCGTCTATTTCATCATGATCACACTGGCCTTCGGGCAGATGGCCTTCTTCTTCATGGTTTCCCTGTCAGCCTTTGGCGGCGACGATGGAATGACGCTGTCCACCCGCTCGACGCTGTTCGGCAATACGCTGCTTTCCAGCAATCTGGTGCTGTTCTACTTCGTGCTGGCGGTTCTGATGGGCGCATTTTTCATCTTCCGTATGCTGGTGCATTCCCGTTTTGGCCGCGTCCTGCGCGGAACGCGGGACAACCCGGTACGCATGCGCGCCATTGGCTTCTCACCCTTCTCGTTTCAGCTCACCGCCTATGTCATCGCCGGTGTGGCGGCGGCCATAGCAGGTGTTCTGCTGGCCAACCAGATCCAGTTCGTTTCGCCCGCTTTCATGAGCTGGCAGCGTTCTGGCGAACTGATCGTCATGGTCGTGCTGGGTGGAATGGGCACGCTGATCGGCCCGGTCCTCGGCGCAACCGCCTTCATCTTTCTTGAGGAAGTGTTGGCGTATTTCTCAGAACACTGGAAACTCGGCCTTGGTCTTTTCCTTGTTCTCGTCGTGCTTTTCAGTCGCGACGGTATCGGCGGGCTGCTTCACAAGCTGCGTGGAGGTTCCGATGTCGGATGAACTGCTTCAGGTGCGAGACCTGCACAAGAGCTTTGGCGCGCTCAAGGTCACGGATGGGGTCAATCTCACCGTCAAACGCGGCGAAATTCACGCGCTGATCGGCCCCAATGGCGCCGGAAAGACGACATTGATCCACCAGCTTTCGGGCAATCTCAAAAGCGACCGCGGTTCGGTCATCTTCGATGGCCGAGACATTTCCGGTCTGCCCATGCCCAATCGTGTCCATCTCGGCCTTGCACGTTCGTTTCAGATCACCTCGGTTCTTGAAGGTTTCAGCGTGCTTGAAAATGTTGCGCTGGCCGTTCAGGCGCGATCCGGTTCAAGCTTCCGCTTTTTTCAGGCGGCGAGCAAGGAGGTCCAGATCAACGAACAAGCCATGACAGCGCTTGCCCGCGTGCGGCTCGACGACCGCGCCCATCGCCGGGCCGGAGCGCTGTCGCACGGCGAAAAGCGCCAGCTTGAGATTGCCATCGCGCTCGCCACCGAAGCGCAGATGCTGTTGCTTGATGAGCCACTGGCTGGCACCAGCCACGAGGAATCCGTGGTGCTGGTCGAACTGATGCGCTCCCTGCGCCAGACCCATACGCTGGTTCTGATCGAGCATGACATGGATGCCGTTTTCTCGCTGGCGGATCAGGTGAGCGTCCTCGTCTACGGACGTGTCATCGCGTCCGGAACACCCGCTGCCGTGCGCTCCGACCCGGATGTGCGCGCCGCCTATCTCGGCGAAGAGGAGGCCGCGTGATGCTGAAGGTCGAAGGACTCCAGAACGCCTATGGCCAGTCTCGCATTCTCTTCGGCATCGACTTTGAAGTCAGTGCAGGAGAAGTCGTCACGATCCTCGGCAGAAACGGCATGGGGAAAACGACGACCATCAAGTCGATCTTCGGCTTGCTGCCGCCCAAGGGCGGCAAGGTGTTCGTCAATGGCCATGACGTTACCGGCAAGCCGCCCTACGCAATTGCCCGCGAGGGGCTCGGTCTGGTTCCGGAAGGGCGGCAGATATTTCCGACGCTGAGCGTCGAAGAGAACCTGCTGGCCACCCGGCGTTCGGATGCGCGTTCGTCCAAATGGACGCTGGAAAGCATCTATCGGATGTTCCCACGCCTGAAGGAGCGGCGACGCAACATGGGCAACCAGCTTTCGGGCGGTGAACAGCAGATGCTGGCGGTTGGTCGCGCCCTGATGACCAATCCGAAAATGGTCGTGCTAGACGAAGCGACGGAAGGCCTGTCGCCGCTCATGCGCGAAGAGATCTGGTCCTGCCTGCGCAACATCAAGGATGAAGGCGAGGCGATCCTTGTCATCGACAAGAATGTCGATGCGCTGGCGCGCTTCGCAGACCGTCATGTGGTCATCGAAAAGGGCCGCGTGGTGTGGAGCGGTGACAACGCCGCCCTTTTGACCACCCCGGACATCAAGGAACGTTACTTGCACGTTTGACCCAGCAGTCGAACGCAAACTGGCATTGACAGGAGACGAGCATGCACCCCAGCGCTCATGTGGACACATTCGTTCTGGATAATCTCCCGGCTGCGGAATTTCTACCGGATATCATCAACCTCGACGCACTCGGCTACCCGGAACAGCTCAACGCCACCTACGAACTGGTGGATGCACATCTTGCAAACGGCAAAGGCGACCGCATTGCATTGCAGGCGCCTGGCGTGCGCTGGACCTATAGCGATCTCGCCGCAATGATCAACAAGATCGCCAATGTGCTGACCGACAAGCTCGGCATGAAAACAGGCAATCGCGTGATGATCCGCTCGGGCAATAACCCGACCAAGATTGCGCTCTATCTGGCGATCATCAAGGCAGGCGGCGTTGTCGTCGCGACCATGCCACTCCTGCGCGCCCGTGAACTGGTCCAGATCATCGACAAGGCCGAAATCAGCATTGCCTTTTGCGATCACGCACTGATCGGCGAGATGCAGAATGCCGTGGCACAGACCGATTTCATTAAGACTCTGGTGACCTGGGAGGGCAATGCAGGCGGGGAACTTGGCGCATTGCTGGCCGGTGCCTCCAGCGATTTCGAGGCGGTCGCGACACGCGGGGATGATCCGTGCCTGCTCGGCTTTACATCCGGCACCACCGGCTTGCCGAAGGCGACGATCCATTTCCACCGCGACCTGCTGATCGTCTGTGATTGCTATGCACATCATATATTGAACGCGACCGAAGATGACATTTTCATCGGCTCGCCGCCGCTGGCTTTCACATTCGGGCTTGGCGGGCTGGTCCTGTTTCCCTTCAGGATCGGCGCTTCCACAGTGCTACCGGCAAAAACCGCACCGCACGATCTAGCCGTGGCTATCGGAGAATATAAACCGACTGTCTGTTTCACAGCGCCGACCGCTTATCGAGCCATGCTTTCGAAGATCGATCAGTACGATCTTTCGTCCCTGCGCAAATGTGTTTCAGCTGGTGAAGCCCTGCCGCTCCCTACTTTCGAAGCGTGGAAGCGTGCGACCGGGCTTTCGCTGGCCGACGGCATCGGCGCGACGGAAATGCTGCATATCTTCATCTCTGCGCCGGAAGACGACATCAGACCCGGAGCGACTGGTAAACCCATCCCCGGCTATGAAGCCCGCGTCATCGATGACAATGGGCAGGAATGCCCGCCCGGCACCCCCGGACGACTTGCCGTTCGCGGACCGCTCGGCTGCAAATATCTGGCCGACGCGCGCCAGACCAAATATGTCGAGAACGGCTGGAATATCACCGGCGACACCTATGTCATGGATGCGGACGGCTATTTCTGGTATCAGGCCCGCAACGACGACATGATCGTTTCCGCCGGATACAACATCGCCGGACCGGAAGTCGAAGCCAGCCTGCTCGCGCATCCAGCCGTGGCGGAATGTGGCGTGGTGGCGGCGCCCGATGACGAACGAGGCTGCATTGTCAAAGCCTATGTCGTGCTGAACGAAGGATATCATGGCGACACGAACTTGCAGGAAACACTGCAAAGTCACGTCAAAAGCGAACTCGCGCCTTATAAATATCCCCGCGTGATAAGCTGGGTTTCCAGCCTGCCCAAAACGGAATCCGGAAAGTTGCAGCGATCCGCCCTACGCGCGCAGGCGGCAACCGAAGCCCGCGCCTGACGTGCGGCTTCAAGCATGAAATATGAAGGAGACTTCTGTGCTGCACGACTACGATACCGCTTACGACAATATGAAGGCCATCAGCGATTCCGCCACCTATCCGCCGAGCTGGACGAAACTGGCATCCGGCTTTCGCGAGAAAATGCGCGATCAGGGTCGCTTGATCCCTGACATCGCCTATGCCGACGGCGCGCGGAACCATTATGACCTCTTCCTGCCGGAAGGCACGGCCAAGGGCACACTTGTTTATGTCCATGGCGGCTATTGGAAGGGGCTGGACAAAAGCTTCTGGTCACATCTGGCGCAAGGCGCGCTTGCGCGCGGATATCGCGTTGCCATGCCAAGCTATACGCTGTGCCCCGAAGCGCGCATTTCTGGTATCACACGGGAAATTGGCCGCTTTATCGACCATCTGGCGCAGGAAGTGGACGGCGATATCGCCTTGACCGGCCATTCCGCCGGAGGGCATCTGGTCAGCCGCATGGCGTGCGAAAATGCGCCCATTGCCGTCGCAACGGCGGAACGGATCAAGCGTGTTCTTTCTATCAGCGGGCTGCACGATTTACGCCCGCTTCTCAAAACCGCGATGAACGATATTTTCTCTATGGACGAGGCCGAAGCTGTCGCGGAGAGCGCGACACTCCAGCGCCCGCGTACAGATATTGCCGTTCATTGCTGCGTCGGCGGCGATGAGCTGATGGAGTTCAGACGGCAAAATGCGCTGCTGGAAAACATCTGGTACGGGTTGGGGATAGAAACCAGCGCTTGGGAAATCGATGGCACGCATCATTGCAATGTCATCGACACGCTGTGCGATCCCGAAAGCCGCGCCGTTAAATTCCTCTGCCCTTAGTAACGCGGAAAGCGTTTTCAGAAATGCTCTATGGGAAGGCCGCGCCGTTCCTGTCCCGACAGGACAAATCCGGCCGGCTCGGCTTTCCTCGCACCGCTCATGCGGTTGATCAGGACGGCCACTTCGGTTCTGTTACGAACACCGAAACGCTTGATCAGATCGTCGACATAATCCTTCACCGTATGGGGCGAAAGCTCCAGATGTCGGGCAATCTGCTTGTTGGTATTGCCAGCTGCAAGCAACCGGGCGACCGTCGATAGGCGCGGCGACAGGTTGGTCAGATTGGCGCTGGGCGTCTTCGCCGGACGTGCTTCCTGAATGTTGCGCAAGGCAAGCGCCGACGAACGGCACAGCAGCGAAACCTGTTCTTCGAGCTGTGTTGCGTGCATCTCGAAACCGGCGGCATAGATCAGCGCCTGTATGTTGTCGCCAACGTAAACCGGACAGCACAAGTTATCGTTGTAGTTCCATCGATAGAGCAGCGTTCGCATCAGCGGCACATTCCCCGCCGCATTCTGGGGCAATCGCGAGCCCGCAACCGCGCCGGCATTCTGCACCACTGCCGCAATCATCGGATCCGAATCCGCAAGCCCATTCTGATATTCAAGAAGAAAGCCGGTGGGCGTGTTGATGCTGTGAAAAAGGCGCGGCCGATTATTCTCCAGCAAATAAATTCCAAGCGATCGCACCCGCAGGACATTCGCGGCAAAATAATCACAAGCTATTGTAAAGTCGTCATAATTGCGACTCTCCGCAACGGAAAGCGCTGCAGATATCCGCTCGTCTGTCGATAATATTTGCCTGGGCATTCTCTCTCCCGAGTTCCCAAGCCCCCCATCTGGGGGGAATGTCCGTTCCCACTCTTGTCCGTATCATTCCTGCTTATAACCACTAAATCAAGGGGAACTAACTTGGATACCAGCGTGCACCGGACTCACACAGCCGACAACTATTCCGCAGTCCTTCAGGGCTTCAATGACCGCCTTCAAGCGATTCTACCCTTGATTGAAGAAAAGGCAGAAGAGGCAGAGACACTCGGACGGATGCATGACGACGTCGTGGACGCCATGCGCAAGGGTGGCTTCTACACAATGCTGTTTCCCAAGGAAGTCGGCGGCGCGGAATTGCGACCCATCGATGCTATGAAGATCATGTCGGCGCTTTCCTATGCCCATGCCTCATCGGGCTGGTGCACGATGGTCAACAATATGGAAGGCACCACCATGGCGATCTACCTCGACGACGAGGGGATTGCGAATGTCTTCAAGGACGGCGTCGACATCACTATTGCAGGCAATGGCGTGCCGCGCGGCTTTGCCCGCAAGGTCGATGGCGGCTACATGATCCGCGGCAACTGGGCTTATGGAAGCTCCATCTTCCACGCGGAATGGATTCATTCCGGCTGCTTCCTTCTCGATCCCAAGGACCCGAGCGGAAAGGCACTTCTTAAAGACGAAACCGGCGCACCGCAGATCATCGTCGCACATCACCCGCGCTCGACGATCCAGCTGCTTGGCAACTGGGATGTGCTGGGCCTGCGCGCCACGGGCAGCTTCGACTACACGCTGGCAACCGATGAAGACCTCTTCGTGCCGGATTCAATGACCTATAGTTTCACGCAGTCCGCACCGAAGCGCGGTCAGACACAGGGCCATCTCGGGCTGGCGGGCTACAGCGCCCTCACCCATACAAGCTGGGCCATCGGCGTCGGTCGCCGGATACTCGACGAACTCGCCAAGGTGATCCGTCAGCGACAGGATCCGTTCGGCAAGAGCGCAGACAGCGCCAGCCTGCGGTTCCAGTTTGCCAATGCCGAAGCCCGTTACCGGGCCGCACGGGCGCTGGCCATGGAAACATGGGAAGACGTCTCGCAGACCACCGCATCCGGCGGCGTCCCGTCCCTCGACCAGATGACGATGGTGAAGCTCTCGCTGCGCTATATGCACGACATCGTTTCAGATGTAGCGACATTCGCGCATCGTGCGGCTCGTGGAGCCTCGCTGCACAACACGGCCATGCAGCGCTTTTATCGCGATATCCATTCCGGCACCCAGCATATTTTGCTCGCCGACCAGATCGTCGAGGAATGCGGCAAGGGGCTACTTGGCCTTTCAGGCGCCGATGCGCGATGGACCGTTTTCGGCATCAGCGAAAACTGAGACCGGCCATGGCGCGAAATATTGTCAGCTTCGTCGGGTGTGATCGCCCGACGAAAGTTCACCGGCTAACCCAGGCGATTGCCGCAAGGCTGGAAGCGGAAGACGATGTGTCGGTCACGCATCTGGACCTGTCGCATGCCGGGTCGAACCTGTTCACGGTCAATCGCAAGGCACTGGACCGGCAATCCGAAAGCCTCATTTCAGAGATCGAGCATTGCGATGCGTTGATCGTCGGTTGCCCTGTTTATCAGGGAAGCTATCCCGGTCTTTTCAAACACGTGTTCGATCTCGTCCATCCGCTCGCGCTGCGCGGTCGCCCGACCGTGCTGTGCGCAGTGGGCGGCGGGCATCGTCATGCGCTGGTCGTTGAACATCATCTGCGTCCGCTCTTCGGCTTTTTCGAAGCGGGAACCGTCGCAACGGGCATCTATGCCTGTTCGGCGGACCTGGAACCGGATGGGCTTCTGCCCCCGGCCTTGGAAGCGCGGATCGACAGCGCTGTCGATCAGATGAAAAAGCAATTGGTCCAGTCACACCAAGCCAGCGGCATAAGGTGGAAAGATGTTGAATTACTCGAGCAGTTTTGAAAAACGCACGGTCGAAATCCGAGGCAAAACCGTCACCTATCTTGTGAAGGGTGAAGGTAAGGATGTGGTCTTTCTGCATGGAACCGGGACATTTCCCGGCTTTGACAGCCTGGCCGACATTGCTTCGCGAAACCGGCTCATCATCCCGTTTCATCCGAATTTCGGTGAAAGCGACGACGACGCCGATATCGTGCAGATCGGCGACTATGTGCTCCATTACATGGATTTCTTCGATGCACTCGCACTGGATCAATTCAGCCTTGGCGGCTTCTCACTTGGCGGCTGGATTGCCGCAGAATTCGCGATAAGACAGCCGGAAAGGCTTGCCGCGCTGTTTCTCGCCGCACCTGCCGGTCTTGATCTTCCAACAATCCCTCTCCCCGATCTGTTTCAGGTCGCGCCTGCCGATATCCCAGCCCATCTCACGCATGATCCGGCAGTTGCGCTCCGCTATTTCCCGACCGAGCCCGACAGCCGGTTCGATGCGGCGCTCGGACGCGAAATGGGTGCGCTGGCGCTGGTCCACGCAACTGACGGACGCGGCAATCCGAAGCTTGGACACTGGCTGCACCGGCTTCACATGCCGACCCTGATCCTCTGGGGCGAGGAAGACAGGGTCATCCCCGTGCAATATGCCGAAGAATGGCAGCGCGGGACCGATGAAGCACGGCTGGAGAAACTCGGCGCGACCGGACATTTGCTGTTTGAAGAGGCGCCAGCTGCGGCGACACTTGTGCGCGATTTCCTGTCTACGGTCTGATATCCGACTTCAAACATTGGGCACCGCACGCTCCCGCGAGGAAGCATCATAACTTTGCAGGTAAAAATAAGGGGAACCAGACCATGCAATGGGAAAGCCTATCGGACTTCGATCAATCCAGAATAAAGCGCTGGCAATGGGGAATGCTGGCGCTGGCGCTTTTATGCGAAATGTTTCTCGCCGCTGACTGGTACGCCTTTGCGGCAGTGATACCGTTCATTTCAGAAACGCTCCAGCTTGATTCCGCGCAGGCCGGTCTGGCACAGGGGATTTTCGCACTGACCTATGGTCTCGGCATGATTGTCTGGTCGCAATTGAGCCGCCGCATGAATGCGCGGTCGTTGCTGCTGATCGGTCTGTTCTGCACCGCCATCGGCATGGTGGCGCAAGTCTATGTGCAAACCTACGCCCAGCTGATTGCGTTGCGCCTGTTCATCGGTTTCTTCGATGCCGCAATCTTCCTCGGCAACATGAAACTCATCATTGGCTGGTTCCCGCAGAATCGGCGCGGCAGCATGATCGGCTTGATCCTCGCGGCCTATAGTCTTGCAATCACGCTGGACTTTGCGATTGGCATTCCGCTTTCCATCACCTACGGCTGGCGCACCTTCTTTGCCATTCTTGCCATCGGAACGCTGGCGACGGCGGCTGCCGTGCTGCTCTTCACCCGCAACAATCCGGCTCATATCGGCTATAAGGATTTCCGCTGGGAACCGGAAAAGCAGCAAACCTCCACGGCGTCTCTGGCCAGCATCTTCCGCTCGAAATGGATTATCGTCGGCAGCCTCGGCATTTCGGCCTGCACGATGGCCATTGCCGGAACCGCCACCTGGGTCATTCCCGGATATATTGCCGTGCATCAGATGCCGGTGGAAGACGCCGCCCTAATCGGCACCTTGATGGGACTGTCGCAGGTCGTGTTTCTCGTCATCGGCGGTTACGCCGCCGACCGCCTGAACAAAACAGGGATGATCAAGTTCGGAACCGTGCTTGCCGTCCTCGTCGCGGCAATGTTCACCGTCGGCATGGCCATACCGCTTGGCTTCGGCTGGCTCATCCTGATGGCGCTCCTGAGCGGCATGGCACTTTTCGGCGGCGGTGCGATCTTCGCCTTTCTCAGTGAAAAATACCCAGAAGAGCTGGCAACAGCAGCGGTTGGTTATGCCGAAATCTTCGCCATCCTTGCGACGTTCATTTCGCCCTGGGTCATGGGCGTGGTCATCAAGGTTTCGGGCGGGTCCTTTGTCAGCGCCTTCCTGACCTTCGCAATCATGGAAGCGATCATTCTGGCTATCGTTCTTGTAGTCACCCGCGAGAGTTTCAGCCTCAACGACGACAAGGTTGCCATTGCCACCAGCGGTAACGGCATCTCGGGTGAGGCCTCCCGCCCCTGATCCAGAAACAGCAGCGGATGCGATTGCAAGATCGCATCCGCCTTTTTCTCTGGCATCTTTCCACAACCGATATTAACACCGATGAGAGCGCCTTGTTGCGCCTGATGCCTTACCGCATCGGGCGCATGACTATTGTAACCATGATCTAAAGTGAGGGAATTCATGGAGGAACGCTTCTCAGGTACGGTTCTGGCTTCCGAACATCAGGAGGAGAACCCCGCGCGTTCGCTGGGCGAGATCGGCTTGAACAGTTTTGCGCCCTACCTGATGAACCGCCTGATGGCACGCTACAATGCGAACCTTGCGGAGGCGCTGAAAGGCCGCCAGATCACGACAGTCAAATTGCGAACGCTGGCTGTCCTGAGTGTCACGCCTTCGGCGACGATCAATGAGCTTGCGGTCTTTACCGTGACCGAACAATCGACGATGAGCCGCACGCTCGATTCCCTTGAGGAGCAGGGTTACATTCGCCGTCAGGCGCGCGCCGAAGATATGCGCATCCGCGATATTTCGATGACCGAAGAAGGCCGCAACATTTTTAACGAAGCATGGCCGGTCATGTATGATCTGCTGTTGCAATTGTTTGAAGGCATTGATGAAGACGAGCATCGCGCCTTTGTCGGCACCTTGCAGAAAATGCTGCGGAACATCCGTAAAAACGAACTTTGATATTATGTTCGATAATAGGCCGATCCGCTATTGAGAGCGGATCGGCTTTTTGTGGCTTAGTCCGTCGGGCGTGACGGGATCAACGCAGTTGCCACAGCGGCCAGTGTAGCGACAATGGCGAAGATATAGAAGTTCCATTGCGGACCGACATTAAGGCTTGCGATCAATCCGCCCAGCAGCGGACCTGACAACGCACCAATGCGTGAGAAGCTCAGCGCCCAGCCAGTTCCGGCGGAGCGGATCGAGGAATCAAGTCGCTGGGCCAGAAAGCCTGTCAGAACCAGCGACGCCGACACGGTGCCAAAACCGGCAATTGCGACGAACACATAGTTCATCAGCAGCGAACCCTTGAAGGCGAGCGCCACAATGCCAAGCGCGCCCAGCGCATAGGAGCAGGCAACCGTGCGGCGCACGCCAAAGCGATCCGCCCATGTGCCCAATACAATACCGCCAATCGCCGAGCTGAGGCTGAAGACAGCGAGGAACAGCAGGCTGTTGCCAAGATCATAGCCATTCTTGCGCATGATCTGCGGCAGCCATTGCGCGAGACCATAGACCAAGAGCAGCCCCATGAAGAGCGCGATCCAGAAGCAGGCTGTTTCGAACGCCTTTTTCGGGGAGAAGATTTCACTGAAAACAGTGCGCCAGCCGACCTTGCCATGCTTGCGGACAATTGCCGCCGGAACGCCGACGCCCATGCGCGCTGCCGTCTTGCGCGCTGCATCATGCTTACCGCGCTGGACCAGCGATTCCACGCTTTCCGGCAGGAATGCGAGGAAGATCGGAACAAACAGCAGCGGGATTGCGCCGATCAGAACGATGGTGCGCCAGCCATGGACTTCCAGAAAGCCACGACCGCACAAGGCGGCGGCAAGCAATCCCATTGAATAACCCGAATACATGAGACCGTAGTTGAAGCTCTTCTTCTTGATCGGGGAATATTCCACCGTCAGCGCGGCGGCGACCGGAATAATCCCGCCAAGCCCGATGCCGGAAATGAACCGGCTCAGCCCGAAGATGAAAGGCGACGGCGCCACGGCGCTGACGATCATGCACAGCGAAAACAGGGTGATACAGGCGACGAATAGCGGCTTGCGTCCATGAAGCTCGCTCAGCGTGCCCGCAAGAATGCCGCCGATCAGCATGCCGATCACCGTATAGCTGCCGATGGCGCCAAGCTCTATCGGCGTCAGTTGCCAGACCGGATCGACGGACAAGGCGGGCAGAATGGCCCCGATGACGCCGACATCATAGCCTTCCGCAAAAATGGCAAGCCAGCACAGGCCGACGACGAGCAGGCTTTTGCCTGCCGATATTTCCTTTCCGGCAACAGCCGGCGCATCTATGCTCTGCGCTTGAGACATAGTCCTTCCCCTTTTTTCTTTGAAATAGCGGCGCGCTTCTCTCAGAGCGTCGCGATTGTTTTCAGCGCGCCATCAAGCGCGATACCCTGTTCGTCCAGCAAGGCTGCCTGCCGCAGGCGCCGCAACCAGTCCGCGCCGTCGTCCCGCTCGGTCAGAACAGGCAAGGCGGACAGGACGCGGTCGAATTTCGACAAGCCGCGCGAATGCGTGTCGGAGTAGCCCTTGACCAGACGGCGGCAGCCAAGCACCTCGACCGCGAGATCGTAATTTTTGGGTAAGGCGGCCATCGCCTGTGCCAGCCAGGCTTCGCGATGTTCGACCTCACGCTGATGGCGCAGGCTGCCGCGTCGAAAACGCCGCAGCCCCGAAACGACATAAAGCCCGGTGAACCAGAACAACGTTCCCGTGTTTACCCGGCGACCTTTGCTGATGCGCTTGTCAAGCCAGGCAAAGAGTTTTGGCCGATTTTCGATCCAGACGCCGATGCCTTTGGGCAAAGTGCCGCACACTTCTTCCATGCGCGGATGCATATATTCGGTCGTATAGGCAATCTGGTCTTTCTTGAGGCCGATTTCCTTGCGCACCCGCTCAAACCGCGAGCCCCGCACCTTGATATCGGCCACCCGGACCACATCGTCATAGGCCATGGCGATAGCGACATATTTTGCCGCCTGTACGGTGAAGGCAAAGCCGTGAGCCGTGCCGCCATTATCGCGATCGGCCTTGAGCAAGGCAGCGCAACGGGTCAGATATTCATCCGCATAGGCCGGGTCCTGAAACTCGGTCAGTTTCTTGATGCCCGCAAAAAGCATCGGATGACATTCACCCGGGAATTCGCTGCGAATGCGCTTGATAAGCCCGTCAAGTGCCGGATGATCGGACCGTTCGGGCAGAGGGTCGAGCCGCTTTGCGGGCGTTGCCGCAAGCTTGTCGTTCGCGCCGCCAAGCGCGCGCTGATAGGCAGCTTCAAAAGCCCTGAGACTTGCCTCGATGCCCTTGCCGCCAGACTTGATGGTCGCTTCGAAGGCGGCCTTGTCAAAAGGCAAAGCGCCGGAAGCCGCAAGCGCGCCGAACAAAGCCGAAGACACCACGCTGCCGCTTTTCGTTGCCAGCGCTTCCATGTCAAAGGCAATGGTCTTGCGCGCAGCAAAGGCCGTCGCGTCCTCAACCACCACCGGATTGCCGATACCATCACCAGGCTTTTCCTTTTCGCCCACCGCGAAGGAGCGATGGGTGGAGGTGATGAGCAATGTCTTGTCGGGCGTCACGAGGCCGCGCAGCACCGAGCGCCCCGCTTCCATCAATTCAGCCGCGATGACGATATCGACGTCGCCGGGCGTGGGCATCAGCGACAGGATCGGATGCGCCCCTTCGCGGGCCCGCAACAGTTCGAGATAATAGATCGTCGCGCCGGTTCTCTGCGCCACGCCGGGCACGGATGTGGTCTGCGCGACCCAGCCATTGGTTTCCGCCAGCGCCACAACCCAGTCGGCCAGAACGCCGCCGCCCTGACCGCCCATGGCGAGAATAGCAATCGATAGCGGCTTGTCCTGCGAAAGAGGGGCGGACGGCGATGCATTCAATGTAGACATGCCTGTTCCTCAATCCGCAAAGACAATGCGCGACGCGCGGCGGCGCTTTTGCAGCCAGCCGATGACGCCCGAGCGCAGGCGATGCACGAACTTGTCCCAACCCGTCGGGTTGTGGATAACATCGGCGCGATAGAAGGACGGGCACAGAACCGCCGCTTCCGAAACCTCACCGCAATTGCCGCAACCGACGCAGGAATTGTCGATGGCCGCGACCGGATCGTCCTTCAGCGGATCGTCGGTGTGCTTCACCGAAAGCGACGGACAACCCGACAGACGGATGCAGGCGTGATCACCGGTACACACATCCTCATCGACACCGAAACGCTGCTTGACCATCCGCTTGCCGTCCTTGACGGCCTTGGCGAATTGCGGCTTCACGCGGCGCTGCTTGTTGAGCATGCATTCCGACGACGCCACGATGATCTTTGGGCCTTTTTCTTCCGTCGTCAGCGCTTCCTTCAGCGTGTCGCGCATCTTTGCAACGTCATAGGTGTGGTCGATCTGGCGGACCCAGCCCGCACCAATTCCCTTGACCGCATCGACGATGGAATTGTTGGTCTTGCGGCGCGGATTGATCGCTCTGGAGGACATCACGTCCTGACCGCCCGTCGCCGACGAATAGTAATTGTCGACCACGAGGATGACGCCGTCCTGCTTGTTGAAGACGGCATTGCCGACCGAAGTGGCAAGACCGTTGTGCCAGAAACCGCCATCACCCATCACGGAAATGGAGCGTTTGCCCGCAGGCACGTTGAAAGCGGAGGCCGAGGCCGGACCAAGGCCGTAACCCATGGTCGTGCCGCCGAGATTGAACGGCGGCAGAATGGAAAAGAGGTGGCAGCCGATATCCGCTGACACGTGATGCTCGCCGAGCTCCTTTTCCACCAGCTTCATGGCGGCGAAGATCGGGCGTTCCGGGCAACCGGTGCAGAAACCTGCGGGGCGCGGCGGCACCACTTCGGCCAGCGCCTTGACGCGCTCATCGGCCAGAACCGGCGACGGATCTGGCAGCGGCGGACGGTTACCGAGCAATTGCGGTGCATGCGCATCGAAGAATGCCGTCAGGCCCTTCAAAAGCACAGGCGTTGTGTATTCGCCGCCCAGCGGCAGCACATCCTTGCCGGACAGTTTTGTCTGGATATCGCGGCGGCGCAGCAACGTATGCAGCGCCTGCTCGATATATTCAGGCGCGCCCTCTTCCAGTATCACCACGGCTTTTTTGCCGGCAACGAAGTCGATGACCTCGTCGTCTATCATCGGATAGGCGACATTCATCACATAGAGCGGAACCCGGCTTTCGCCGTAAACATCGGCCAGCCCCATTTGCTGCAAGGCGCGCATGGCGCTGTTGTAAAGTCCGCCTTGCAGGATGATGCCGACATCGCCCTCTTTCGGGCCGAAATATTCGTTGAGACGATTAGCTTTGACGAACTCGACGGCTGCGGGCCAGCGCTTTTCGAGCTTTTCCTTCTCGTGCAGGAAAGACGCGGGCGGCAGCACGATGCGGTTGACGTCGCGCCTCGGATTTTCCAGCGCTTCGGCCAGCGTGTGGGCAGGCCGCTTGTTATCCTTCGCCACAAACTGACCATGCACGTGGCAGCTGCGAATGCCGACCTGCAACATGACCGGCGTGTTGGAGGCTTCCGACAGTTCAAAGCCCTTTTCAACGGCTTCCACAATCGAGGGCAGGTTGGGCCGCGGCGTCAAAAGCCACATTTGCGATTTCATCGCATAGGCATGGCTGCGCTCCTGCATGATTGAGGAGCCTTCGCCATAATCCTCGCCGATGATGACCAGCGCGCCGCCGGTCACACCGCCAGAGGCAAGGTTGGACAGGGCGTCGGAGGCGACATTGGTGCCGGCCGTCGATTTCCAGGTCACTGCACCGCGCACCGGATACATCACGGAGGCGGAAAGCATGGCTGCGGCTGCGGCTTCCGACGCGGACGATTCGAAATGGACGCCCAGGTCTTCCATCACGTCCTTCGCATCCGCGAGAACATCCATCAGATGCGAAATCGGCGAACCCTGATAGCCGCCGACATAGGACACGCCCGACTGCAACAGCGCCTTGGTGATGGCGAGAATGCCTTCACCACTGAAAATTTCGCCTGAGCCGAGTTTCAGATCCTCGACCTCGCGGGCGAATGACCGCTCCGCCATGATAGTTCCCCTTTTCCGTTTGCCGGAATATCAATTCATTTGCATCAGCATATTTTCCAATTCTAAACTGTGTCAATAGCGGTTTTTGGTGTGATTATAATTATTGCATTTGCATATTTTAGTTCACAGCCATTTCCCCTGTGTCGCAGGCGATATGAAAAAGATGGCGATTTTTTCACTTGACGCGTCGAAGTCGCCAATTATATTTTAAACTTAAAATAATTAACCGGCGCCGTTTGGCAGCATATCGGAAAGGGAACTCAACATGCGTATCGTGTGTATTGGAGGAGGTCCGGCCGGCCTTTATTTCGGCCTTCTGATGAAAAAACTTCATCCGGAACATGACATTACGGTCGTGGAGCGGAACCGCCCTTACGACACGTTCGGCTGGGGTGTGGTGTTTTCCGACGCGACCATGGAATCCATGAAGGTCTGGGACCCGGAAAGTGCGGCCGAAATTCAGGACGCCTTCAATCACTGGGATGATATCGAGGTGCTGTTCAAGGGCACGCGCCAGCGCACCAGCGGTCACGGCTTTGTCGGCATCGGGCGCAAGCGCCTGCTCAACATTCTTCAGCTGCGCTGCGAAGCGCTGGGCGTGAAGCTTCAGTTTGAAACCGACGTGGAAAGCGATCTCGATTTCCCGGACGCCGATCTCATCATCGCTTCGGACGGCCTGAACTCCCGCATTCGCAATCGCTATGAGGATGTGTTCGAGCCCGACCTGATCGTGCGGCCCAATCGCTATATCTGGCTCGGCACGGAAAAGCTGTTCGACGCCTTTACCTTCGACTTCCGCAAGACCGATCATGGCTGGTTCCAGGCGCATATCTACAAGTTCGACGACAAAACCTCGACCTTCATCATCGAAACCACCGAGGAAGCCTATCTGGCGCATGGCCTGGACCAGATGGACCAGACAGCATCCATCGATTTCTGCGAAAAGCTGTTTGCGGAAACGCTGGAAGGCGTGCCGCTGATGACCAATGCGCGCCATATGCGCGGCTCGGCCTGGCTGAACTTCAACCGTCTGATTTGCGGAAAATGGAGCCACTTCAACGGCAATTCCCATGTGGTGCTGATGGGTGACGCAGCCCATACCGCGCATTTCGCCATCGGATCGGGCACCAAACTTGCCATCGACGACGCGATTGAACTGGCCAACCAGTTCCAGAAACTCGGTCACGGCAAGGAAGGCATTCCTGAAGTCCTGCATGCCTATGAGGAAATCCGCCGCGTCGATGTCGCACGCATTCAAAACGCTGCGCGCAATGCCATGGAATGGTTCGAGGTCGTAGGCCAGCGTTATGCCGACACGCTGGAGCCGGAACAGTTCATGTATTCCATGCTGACGCGCTCGCAGCGCATCAGCCACGAAAATCTGCGCCTGCGCGACAAGAACTGGCTGGAAGGCTATGAGCGCTGGTTTGCCCGCAAACAGGGGTTGAACGTGACGGAAGACGAGCGTTGCCTGCCGCCGATGTTCACGCCCTATACGCTGCGTGGCGTGACGCTGCCAAACCGCATCGTCGTGTCGCCGATGGCGATGTATTCCGCGACCGATGGCCTGATCGACGATTTCCATATGGTGCATCTGGGCAGCCGCGCCATGGGCGGCGCGGGACTGGTCTTTGCCGAAATGACCTGCGTGTCTCCTGATGCGCGGATTACGCCCGGCTGTCTCGGCATCTGGAACGATGCACAGGCCGAAGGCTGGAAGCGCGTTGTGGATTTCGTGCACAACAACAGCAATGCCAAAGTTGCCATGCAGATCGGCCATGCCGGGCGCAAAGGTGCTACCAAGCTTGCATGGGAAGGGATCGACCAGCCGCTGGAAGAGGGTTCATGGCCGCTTCTGTCCGCTTCCGCCCTTCCCTATCTCAAGCACAGCCAGACGCCAAAGGCGATGGACCGCGCCGACATGGATCGGGTGAAAGCGGACTTTGTCGCCGCCACCAAGCGCGCCGCAGAAGCTGGCGTCGATTGGCTCGAACTGCACTGTGCGCATGGCTATCTTCTGTCGAGCTTCCTCTCGCCGCTCACCAACCGGCGCGAGGATGAATATGGCGGCGCTTACGAAAACCGTGCGCGCTATCCGCTGGAAGTCTTCCACGCAATCCGCGAAGTCTGGCCGCAGGACAAGCCGATCTCGGTTCGTCTTTCCTGCCACGACTGGTTCGAAGGCGGCAACACGCCGGAAGATGCAGCCATCTTCGCGGACATGTTCAAGGCCGCAGGTGCCGATCTGATCGACTGTTCGTCGGGTCAGGTCTGGAAGGAAGAAAAGCCGGTTTATGGCCGTCTGTTCCAGACCCCGTTCTCCGACAAGATCCGCAACGAAATCCACATTCCGACCATTGCCGTCGGTGCGATTTCGGAAGCCGATCATGCCAACTCGATCATTGCTGCCGGGCGCGCCGATCTGTGCGCCGTGGCACGCCCACATCTTGCCGATCCGTCATGGGCGCTGCATGAGGCGGCAAAAATCGGCATCAACTCCATCGCATGGCCGAAGCAATATCGCTCCGCCAAATATCAGTATGAAGCCAATCTCGCCCGCGCCGCCACAGCGCCGCAAGGCGCGAAGTAACGGGAGATTGCGATGAACGATGCCGCTGTTGGCCTTGCCCTTTCCGGCAAGCATGCGCTGGTCACCGGCGCCGGTAGCGGCATCGGCGCCGCGATCGCCGTTGGCCTTGCGCGCGCCGGGGCGAATGTGACCCTGGCGGGTCGCCGCCGCGAACCGCTGGAAGCAACCGCCGCCCTTCTGGACTGGCAGCGATGCTTCATTGCCGATGGTTTCGATGTGACCAACCGCGAAGCCATTGCAACCGGGCTGGACAGCGCGCGCGCCGCTTTCGGACCGGTCAGCATTCTTATTAATAATGCAGGGGAAGCGCCGAGCGCACCTTTCGAGAAAACCAGTCTCGATATGTGGAGCCGCGTTCTCGATGTCGATCTGACCGGCGTGTTCAATGTAACGCAGGCCACCCTTGACGACATCAAGGCGGGCGGCAAAGGCGGGCGCATCATCAATATCGCCTCCACGGCGGGCCTGAGCGGTTATTCCTATGTCTCGGCCTATTGCGCCGCAAAGCACGGGGTCGTCGGGTTGACCCGCGCGCTGGCGTTGGAACTCGCCCGCAAGGGCGTGACCGTCAACGCCGTTTGCCCCGGCTTCACCGATACGCCGATCATTTCCCGCTCGATTGCGGCCATTGTCGCCAAGACCGGGCGGTCGGAGGAAGATGTGCTGGCGGAATTTGTCAAGGCGAACCCGCAGGGACGCCTGATACAGCCGGAAGAAGTGGCTGAAACCGTGCTGTGGCTCACATCGCCCAGCGCGCAATCGATAACTGGACAGGCGATTGCAATCGCCGGTGGGGAGGTAATGGCAGGATGAACGACGGCACAATTTCGATGGCGAGCAATCTGAAGCCTTTCAAGGATTATCAGGCGACGCATTTTCTATGGCAGACGAGCGAAGACGGTCGCGTTGCCACGCTGACCCTGAACCGCCCGGACCGGAAAAATCCGCTGACGTTTGAAAGCTATGCCGAGCTGCGCGACCTGTTTCGCAATCTCGTCTATGCCTCCGACGTGCGCACCATCGTCCTGACCGGCGCTGGAGGAAACTTCTCGTCGGGCGGCGATGTTTTCGAGATCATCGAACCGCTGACCCATATGACGATGCCAGATCTTCTGGCTTTCACGCGCATGACCGGCGATGTCGTCAAGGCCATGCGCAAATGTCCGCAGCAGATCATTGCCGCCGTTGACGGCATTTGCGCCGGTGCTGGCGCTATTCTCGCCATGGCATCGGATTTGCGCATCGCCACGCCGGAAGCCAAGACGGCCTTCCTCTTCACCCGCGTCGGCCTTGCTGGCGCCGATATGGGCGCATGCGGCATTCTCCCGCGACTGATCGGTCAGGGCCGCGCGTCGGAACTTCTTTATACCGGACGTTTCATGAGTGCTGACGAAGGCGAGCGCTGGGGCTTCTTCAACGCGCTACATCCGCAAGGCGATCTTTCGGGTAAGGCCGAAGCGCTGGCGCGTAGTATTGCCGACGGTCCATGGTTCGCGCATGGCATGACCAAAACCATGCTCAATCAGGAATGGGCGATGGGCATTGAAGAGCTGGTGGAATCGGAAGCGCAAGCACAGGCGATCTGCATGGCAACGCAGGATTTCCGCCGTGCCTTCGAGGCTTTCGCAGCCAAGCAGAAGCCCGTTTTCGAGGGGAACTGACGATGGATAGTTCCGCAGCAAAACCGCTGACGCGGGAGCATCTCGACTGGCCGTTTTTTGGAAGCGCCCATGCCGACTGGGCCGCAAAACTGGATGCCTTCGCGGCAAGCCCGGCGCTGGCCGGTGTCGACCACAGCGACACGGACAATGCCTGCCGCGCGCTGGTGAAGGCACTCGGCCAAGCCGGGCTGCTGGAAGCAGCAGTCAGCCTGACGGGCGGCGAAGGTATAGATTCCCGCAAGCTTTGCATTGCCCGCGAGACACTGGCCTATCATGACGGTCTCGCTGATTTCGCTTTTGCCATGCAGGGCCTTGGCACCGGTGCGATCAGCCTCACGGCATCGGACGAACTCAAGCAGACCGTGCTGCCGAAAGTGGCAAGCGGCGAATGGATTTCGGCCTTTGCCCTGTCGGAAAAACTGGCGGGGTCCGACGTGGCGGCGATGAGCTGCGCCGCCAGAGCCGACGGCGATGATTATGTGCTCGACGGTGAAAAGACCTGGATTTCTAATGGCGGCATCGCCGATGTCTACACCGTCTTTGCCCGCACGGGCGAGGCACCGGGAACACGGGGCATTTCCGCCTTTGTGGTTTTCGCTACCGATCCCGGCTTTTCCATCGCAGAACGCATTGATGTGATCGCGCCGCATCCGCTCGCCACGATCCGCTTCGACAATTGCCGCATCCAGGCCTCGCGTCGCCTCGGTGCGCCGGGCGAAGGTTTCAAGATCGCCATGCGCACGCTCGATATTTTCCGCGCATCGGTTGCGGCGGCGGCACTTGGCTTTGCGCGCCGTGCAGCCAGCGAGGCGCTGTCCCATGCGCAGTCGCGCCCGATGTTCAGCGGCGCTTTGGCCGACTTGCAGCTGACACAAGCCACGCTCGGCGACATGGCGACCGATATCGACGCCGCAGCACTTCTGACCTATCGCGCCGCATGGCGGCGCGACGTTCAGAAGCTGAACACCACCAAGGAAGCCGCGATGGCCAAGATGGTTGCGACGGAAAACGCCCAGCAAACCATCGACAAGGCCGTGCAGATGTTTGGCGGTCGCGGCGTGAAAAGCGGCGAAATCGCCGAGCGGCTTTATCGCGAGATACGCGCACTTCGCATCTATGAGGGCGCAACGGAAGTGCAGAAACTCATTATCGCGCGCGAACTGCTGAAGGCCAACTAAGCCTTTCCCGCACGTATTTTCTGGAGACACAACATGCATAAGACACTTCAGCCGCAAGGCTGGGCCCGCCCCATCGGATATGCCAATGGCGTTGAAGCGCGTGGGCGCACCGTCTATATCGGCGGCCAGATCGGCTGGAACGAACAGCAACAGTTCGAGACCGACGATTTTGTCGAGCAGACCGAGCAGACATTGAAGAACATTGTCGCCATTCTGGCGGAAGCTGGCGGCAGGCCGGAGCATATCGCCTCCATGACCTGGTATTTCACCGACAAGGCTGAATATACCGCCAATCTGAAAGGCATCGGTCGCGCCTATCGCGATGTGATCGGCAAGCACTTCCCCGCCATGGCGGCGGTGCAGGTGGTCGCGCTGGTCGAAGACCGGGCCAAGATCGAAATACAGGCTTTTGCCGTAATACCGGACTGAGACCACCATGGCCGATAGACGCGAATTCTCCCCCGTTGTGACAGGCATGGTTGTCGATGGCATTCTTGTCGTCACGATCGACAACCCGCCGGTCAATGCCACCTCTGCCGAGGTGCGCAAAGGGCTTGCCGCAGCCATTCACCATGCTTCCGCAACAGCTGCGATCCGGGCGACCGTGCTGAGCGGTGCAGGCAAGATCTTCATCGGCGGGGCGGACATTCGCGAATTCGGCAAACCGCCGGTTGAACCGACATTGCCCGATGTCATCACGATCATCGAAAACGCCGACAAACCCGTGGTGGTCGCAATCAACGGCCCCGCTTTGGGCGGCGGACTTGAAGTAGCACTTGCGGCTCACGCCCGCATCGCATCGACCAGCGCCTCCTTTGCCTTGCCGGAAGTCAAGCTTGGGATCGTGCCCGGCGCTGGCGGCACACAGCGCCTGCCCCGATTGATCGGGCCGCTCGCAGCACTCGATATGATCGCCACGGGACGCCAGATTGCCCCGGACGAAGCGCAGCAACTGGGCCTGATCGACCAGATATCGGTCGGCGATCTTGTGGCCGACGCTATCGCGCTCGCCAATGCGCTGATCGGCAAGCCGTTACGCCGGACCGGCGATCTGCCCGTTACCGCACCCGATGCTGCCGCCTTTGAACAGGCCAAAGCCAAATTACTGAAAAAGGCGCGCGGCGCGACCGCTCCCGGAGAAGCGGCGCGGCTGGTGCAACTTTCCACCACGATCTCGATTGCCGAAGGTCTGGCCGAAGAACGGACAACCTTCATCCGCCTGCGCGACAGCGAAGAGGCAGCCGCCTTGCGGCATCTTTTCTTTGCCGAACGCGCCGCTGGAAAAGTCGAAGGCATGGAGGCAAAACCTCTGGCGCTTTCCACTATCGGCATTGCCGGGACCGGCCTGATGGGATCAGGCATTGCCGTCGCCTGCCTTGCCGCTGGCTATAAGGTCATCGGCTATGAAACGACTGTGGAAGCAGCCGCCAAGGGCCATGCGCGGATCAGCGACATGATCCAGAAGGCCGTCAATGCGGGCAGGCTTTCCACCGAAGCCGCAGACGCGCAGCGTGCAAAGCTCTCCGTCAGTGCCGATATGGCTGCGCTTGCCGATGCCGATCTCGTCGTCGAAGCCGTCTTCGATGATTTCACCGTCAAGGCATCGCTGTTCCGCGAGCTCGACGCTTTGCTGTCTCCGGCAACCATACTGGCAACCAATACCAGCTATCTCAATCCGGATGAACTGGCCGCCGTTACGAACCGCACCGACCGGGTGCTGGGATTACATTTCTTCTCGCCAGCCAATATCATGCGGCTCCTGGAAGTGGTGCGCTGTGCGAAAACCTCCGACGAGACGCTTGCAACGGGTATCGCCTTTGCCCGCAAAATCAAGAAGCTGCCCATCGTCACCGGTGTCTGTGAAGGCTTCATCGGCAACCGGATGTTTTCGGCCTATCGCACGGAAGCCGAGAAAATGCTGGCTGAAGGCGCCTATCCCGAAGATATCGACCGTGCCATGGAAGCCTATGGCTTTCCGATGGGACTCTTCGCGGTTTACGACATGGCCGGCCTGGAAATTGCCTGGGCGCGGCGCAAGAGAGCGGCGGCAAGCCGCGATCCGAACCTTCCCTATTTCGACGTTGCCGACAAATTATGCGAAGCCGGACGTTTTGGCCGCAAGGCCGGTCTCGGCTGGTATCGCTATGCGGACGGTGTCCGCACAAGCGACCCCGACGTCCACGCACTGATCGACGATTATCGCGCGCACAACGCCATTGTTCCTCGCAGTTTCAGCGATGAAGCGATCATGCAGCGCCTGCTCGCCGCCATGGCGCATGAAGGGCAAGCCCTGCTCGAAGAAAGCATTGCGCGCCATTCCGACGACATTGATCTCGTTCTGGTCAATGGCTACGGCTTTCCCTCGATCAAGGGCGGCCCCATGTTCGCGACACGCCAGACTGGAGAAACCCGATGACAGAAGCTTTCATCTGCGACTACATCCGCACCCCCATCGGACGTTTTGGCGGGGCGTTGTCCAGCATCCGCACGGACGATCTTGCCGCTATTCCGCTCAAAGCACTGGTCGAGCGCAATCCGGCACTGGATTGCGAGGCGATTGAGGACGTGATTTTCGGCTGCGCCAATCAGGCAGGGGAAGATAACCGCAATGTTGCGCGCATGGCGGCACTGCTTGCTGGTTATCCCGTTACCGCCACCGGTACGACGATCAACAGGCTTTGCGGTTCCGGGATGGACGCCGTGCTTGCCGCCGCGCGCGCCATTCGTGCAGGCGAAGCAGAACTTATGATTGCGGGTGGTGTGGAAAGCATGAGCCGCGCGCCCTTTGTTTTACCTAAGGCAGACAGCCCGTTCTCCCGCCGCGCAGAAATTCACGATACGACAATTGGCTGGCGTTTCGTCAATCCGGTGATGAAAGCTCAATACGGCATCGACTCCATGCCGGAGACCGGGGATCACGTGGCTGTCGATTACGCGGTCACACGCGCCGATCAGGATGAATTCGCCTCGCGAAGCCAGAAGAAGGCTGCTGCAGCACAAAGCAACGGCCGACTGGCGCAAGAAATAACGCCCGTTTCCATTCCTCAGCGCAAGGGTGATCCCGTGGTCGTCGGTGCTGACGAACATCCGCGCGAAACCACGCTGGACGCACTGGCCAAACTGAAACCAATCAACCGGCTGGAAGGTGCCACGGTTACAGCTGGGAATGCGTCGGGCGTCAACGATGGAGCGGCAGCGCTCATCATTGCTTCGGAAGCCGCTGCCCGCAAGTTCGGCCTCACGCCTGTTGCTCGAGTTCTGGGTGGTGCTACGGCAGGAGTTCCTCCACGCATCATGGGTATCGGCCCAGCGCCAGCCAGCCAGAAATTGATGGCACGGCTGGGAATGAAGCAGGAGCAGTTCGATATAATCGAACTGAATGAAGCCTTCGCCAGCCAGGGATTGGCCACGTTACGTCTTCTTGGAATTGCCGACGACGACATCCGCGTCAATCCGAATGGCGGTGCCATCGCTCTCGGACATCCGCTCGGCATGTCCGGAGCCCGTATCACCGGCACGGCAGCACTGGAATTGAAACTTGGCGGCGGTCGCTTTGCGCTCGCCACTATGTGCATCGGTGTGGGGCAAGGTATCGCCATCGCGCTTGAAAGGGTTTAACGTCCATCGCAACGATCAGCCCTTTAGAGCGCGTCAGTCCGCAATCAAGGCAAGCGTATCTCGATGCCTAACAAAGTTTCTGCAAAAGTCGTTGCGTTGCTTCAATGTCCTGGATCATCAGACTGCCCGCTTTTTTTGCGTCGCCGGCACGAATGGCATCCAGCATTTCGTAATGATAGGCTGAATAAGGATGGATAATACCCTGGTCCACTTGCTGACGGACATGATTGGAAAGAAGGCGCATATAGGGTCCAAGTCGCAGCCACAGCGTTTCAATCATCTGGGGCAATGTTTCCGATCCCGATAGTTCGTAGATCGTGAAATGAAACTCCTGGTTCTTGCGCAGCATCTCATAGATCTTGCCTTCTTGACCGAGAGCTTCATGCTCCCGCGCGAGCGTCAAACAGCGGTCAATATCGGCAGCCGTCATCCGCGGCGTCGCAAGTTCGGTGGCAAGCCCCTCGAGAGCAACGCGGACCCGACAAATGTCATCCAGCCGTGTCCGCGAAATATCAGGCACACGTGCCGATCCATTGCGGGCGATTTCCAGTCCGTTCTCCGCCGCCAGCCGTCGCAGCGCCTCACGTACGGGCATATGGCTTGTGCCGAACTCCTCGGCAAGTGAAGCGATCGTCACCGCCTGCGACGGCTCGAATGAGCCCCACATCAAAGCCTGGCGAAGCTGTTGGTAGACACCGTCCTGCACAGTTACGCGCGAGGATACCTTCAACAGACGGGTTTCACCGATCATTTGCTTCAAATCCCTTGTCTCCGTGTTCCTCAGTTATAGCATTTTACCACCCGATAGGATCACCGGGTGTCGCATAAATACGGTGAAAACAACAGGTTCGAGCAGAAGTCAGCATGGAACCAAAAGGTTTAATCGAGCGCCAGCCTATCCAGCGCATCACACAAGGCTTCCGTTTCCATCAGGGAGGTCACCGACCCAGGTGAAAACCGCAGAATACGACTGCGACAATCACAGTAAAAATTTTCAGCCTTCAGTGCGGTCACGATCGCCGCCGCCCTTTCAGCCGAAACCGCTTGCACCATCACACTGCCGCCGCGCTCTTCAGGCCTTTCTGGAGAGACCAACGACAGTGCAGTGTTGGCAGCGACCCGTTCCACAATCTTGCCGGTCAACAGTTCGTTGTGCCGGGCCAGCACGTCGACACCTGTCGCGGAAACAAAATCAAGGCCGGGTTGCGAGGCTATAGCCGCCAGCACGGCAGGCGTGCCATGGTCGAAGCGCCGCGCATCGTCGGCATAGGCAAAAGTATCAAGATCCCAGGAAAACGGATTAGGTTGACTAAACCAGCCACGCAATTCCGGCTTGCAAGTCGTCAATAGTCCCGGACGCACATAGATTGCCCCTGCTCCCGAACTTCCACAAAGCCATTTGAGAGACGATCCCACCACGACATCTATCTCTCCGACGGAAAAGGGGCGGATGCCTACGCCCTGGGTGACATCTGCAACGATGATCGTGCCGTGCTGCCTGCCGTGTTGGGACATCAGGTCCAGGTCGGCGCGCTTCGATGTCGTGGACGACACCCATGTCACCAACGCAATCGCAACATCGCTGCCCCAAGCATCGATGAAATCCTCGTCGCGTACAAAACTCTCGCCCTGTCTCATGGGTACGGTTTCGAGCGTAAATCCGAACCGCGCCTGCAACCCGGCCAGCAAAAAATGCAGACTCGGGAAGCAATCGGCGGCGGCCAGAATTCGGCGGCCGCGCAATAATTCCTCAGGCAGTGCACCGATCAGACTGTAAAGGGCCAGTGTCACATTCTCTACGGTAGTCATGGAGCCTGCGGGGGCGCCAATCAGGTTCTCCCAGCTTCGGATGAAATGCCCGCGCTCCGCCAGCATTGCCGGCCATTGAGAGTCATTTTCTGCCGACCAGATATCCGAATAACGACTAAGTGCCGCTTTCACCTTTTCCGCTTTACCCGGAAAGGTACCGATCGAGTGATAGAGAAAATAACCGCTCATATTATGCCTGCCATTGCTGTTGCCGATATCCGTCGATGAAACCGAAATTGGAACTATCGGACTCTTTCCTTTTTGAACCGCGCCTCAAGAAGCGCGACCAGGCGCACCAGCGGCAGCAGGAGGATGAGATAGATAAGCGCTGCGCCGATCAACGGTGTCGGATTGGCATAAAGCGCCTGTGCGTCCTGCGCTTCCTTCAAAAGCTCGGGCAGAGCCACAGTAGACGCCAATGCGGTGTCCTTGAACATGGAAACACAATTGCTGGTAGTCGGCGGAATGATGATACGGATCGCCTGTGGCAAAACCACTTTCCACAGAGTAACCGGGAATGGAATTCCAAGCGCAGAAGCAGCTTCGAACTGGCCGCGTGGTACACTTTCGATGCCGGACCGGAACACTTCCGCCGAATATGCCGCCATAACCATGGAGAAAGACATGATGGCAGAGGTCCAGGCAGAAAAGCGTATCCCGATGAATGGCAGTGCATAATAGATCAGGATCAGCACGACCAAAACCGGCATGGCGCGGAATACATCGATATAGGCGATCGCGAGATAACGAAGAACCTTCGGTCCGTAGATACGGACAATACTGATCAGCAAGCCCGACAGAACACCAAAGAAAATGCTGGCGATACCGATGAGAAACGTATTGAGCAGGCCACGTCCAAGCGCTGGCAGGCTCGAAACGAGAACATCGGTGTTCAAGAAGGTTTCGACGAATGTCATATTGGCGTCCTTCGCAGGCAAATCCTGGGAGCGCACGACCGGTCAGTCTGAGAAGTAACGGTCGAAGATGGGCCGATCCTGCAAATGCGGCCCATCTGTCACCAACGTCAAAAGATTACGGCTGCGGGATCGGCACGACGGTGACTGTCGAGGAATTGGCGGCAGGGTCCGTACCGAACCACTTTTTGTGAATAGCCGCAGTGGTCCCATCCTGCTTCATGGCGGTAATCGCATCGTTGAGCTTGCCAAGCAACGGATGGTCCTTCGCCATCATCAGACCATATTGCTCCCCGGTCTGAATTCGGTCTTTCACGGCAAACCCCTTCATCTTCAGAAAGAGATGTTCCATGCCGGGTATGTCGGAAATGACGGCATCTATGCGGCCTGCACCGAGATCAAGAAACAGATCCTGTTGCGAGTTATAGCCTTTGATATCGGCGAAGCCTTTGGCCTCTTTGTTTTCCTTGACCCATTTTTCGCCGGTAGAGCCGGAAAGGGCACCAACGGTCTTGCCCTTCAAATCGGCCAGTCCGGTGACAGCGCTATCGGTCTTGGTCGCAACCCCGATATCTGAATCGTAGTAAGGCTGGGTGAAGGACTGTGATTTCAGGCGTTCCGGCGTGATTGTTATGGACGAAACCGCCACGTCGATACGCCGGGAAGTCGTTGCGGCAAACAGGGCCTGAAACCCGTAATCAGCGATTTCCGGCTCCAGTCCGGCCCGTTTGGCTGCCTCGGTCGCGATATCGATTTCGAAGCCTTCAAACGTCCCATCGGCATTTTTCAACTCGAAAGGAGGGTTGCTGGGATAGGCACCGATATTAAGTGCGTCGGCAGCCAGAGATGCAGATGTCATGGCAAAGGAGCTCGCAGCCAGAGCGCTTGCAAGGCCTGCCATAGCCAGAAAATTACGGCGACAGATCATCATGTTGTTATTCCCTCTATGGGTCGTTTCTTTTCGGCAGAAGTCCCTGCTCCTACCTGCGTCGACCTATTTGATTATTTGATCATATGGAATTTTAAGTTTCAACTAAAATCGCATTGGTCTGAGCAACCAGACCGCAGCGAAGATGCTCCAGTCATTCAAAGGGAACCAAAGAACCGCTGAAGGCGATCCATGGCTTCATTGACACGTGCAAGCGATTGCGAACCGAAACAGACACGCAAATGCCCTTCACCGCCCGCTCCGTAAAAACTCCCCGCTTCCAGCACAACGCCCGCCTCTGTCATGATGCGTTCGGCCATGTCCTGCGACTTAAGACCCAATGCAGCGATTTTGGGAAACGCGTAGATCGTGCCTTCCGGCCAGTCGCACGTGACACCAGACATTTGATTTAACCGCGACACGACAATGTCGCGCTTTACTTTGTCTTCCGTCACCAGTTCGGCCAATATCTCCTCCGGCCCTGAGATCGCCGCCAGCGCCCCCGCCTGAATGAATGTGTTCACGTGAGTGACGTCGTTGGTCGTGATCTTCAAGATACCTTCGATCATATGCTGCGGTGCTGTGAGATACCCAAGTCGCCAACCATCCATGGCAAAACTCTTGGTAAAAGCGAACATTGAAATCGTTCGCTCCTTCATGCCGGGCAACGAAGCGATCGAAACATGGCGCGCGCCATCGAACAGTATCTCTTCGTAAACCTCGTCAGAAACCACCACCAGATCGTGACGGCGAGCAATATCCGCCAGAACTTCCAGCTCCTCGCGACTGTAGACCCGTCCCGTCGGGTTACACGGATTGATCAGAACAATCATTTTTGTGCGGGCCGTGATCTTCGGTTCGATCAGTTCCGCCTTGATCGAGAAACGGTCGCTGGCATCCAGCGGCGCCAGAACAGGTTTGGCTCCGGCGAGTTCTATCTTGCCGATATGCTGAGGATAATAAGGTTCCAAGAGGATTGCCTCGTCGCCCGGGTCAAGCAGCGCCATGAAAGCGGCAAAGGACGCATGGGTCAGCCCGTTAGTGACAACGATATCGGAGGCTGAAACATCCATGTCATTCTTCTCACGCAGACGGGCGGCCAGGGCTTCGCGCAATTTTGGGATTCCCTGAAAATGCGAATAATGGACATCGCCTGCCATCAATGCATTGACCGTCGCCTGCTTGATATGCAGTGGCGTATCGGCATGGGGGCTGCCAAGCTCCATGTGGATGAGGTCACCGGCATCCGCTCCGAGTGCCGCCGCCCGGGCATACATGCCAAAAGATTTGCTGGAACTTTCGGTGATGCGTCTGGCAAGGCGGATCATGAATCTATCTCTCCTGTTGTTTTCCGTCTCAGCCCCGCCCCTCAGCGAGTGTCAAAGCCGGCCTTCCGGGAGCCTGGTCAGCTTGGCGTAATCAAACCAGCACCGTCCTGTCCCTTTGTTTTCACATCTTCGTCGTGAGCACACTGCATGAACGCAGCTTCAACCTGGATTGGCTTCCCAACATGCGCGCATCTAAAGATCATTTGATCAAATAAGCAAGTGAAATATTCCCTGGTAATTTCTGCAAGTGCAGGAATTATATCATTCCTCATATCCAATTGTTATTGTTGTGTTTTTTATCGTACCTCAACGCGAAGGCAGAGAGTAGATCAGTCATCCATATCGAATGGCGGAGCTGGGAATGCTATTCCTCATTGTCATCAATGAGGTGATTGCCGACCGATTTTTTGAGACACTTCATATCTCTCAGCAACGAAGCGATGGTGTCGCGATCGACCTCGGCCATCAGATCACGTAACCAGCTTTCATGGACCCGCGCCATTTCTGCGAACACCGTCTGCCCAGAATCAGTCAATCGCGCGACGGTAACGCGTCTGTCGGCACCGGGTGTTTCACGACGCACAAGACCGTCGGCTTCCAATCGCTCAATCAAGCCGGTGATGTTGCCATTCGTCACCATGGTCCGGCGCGAGAGTTCCCCGAGCCGTAACCCGTTCGGTTCCCGGTAAAGTTGGGCAAGAATGTCGAATTGTGGCAGCGTGACACCAAATTCTTTGCGCAGACGGCGGCGGATTTCCTGTGAAACCAGTCTGGTTGTTGCAAGCATACGCAGCCAGAGGCGCAACTCCTGCTTTTCGCTCTCATCGACTTCGGTGACTATAAATTCGAGATCCATTATCCGCCCGGTGCATATCGTTGCGCTGCAATCAATGAGAATTGCGCCAGACAGCCGATATTTCAAGCCTAAATTAACCTGACCGCTACACCCCTGCCCTTTATTGGTCGGCAGATCACACAAAAACCTTCCCTTAAAGCAATCGAACTGTGAAGAATGCCGTCGACATGCGAGCCCAGTTTTTACAGATGACCGATATTATACTTGAATGCATATAACTGCATTACCTTGCACGAGGTTTCACTACCAGTCACGACAGGACGCACGGACAAAAAAGTCCAGAAAATTCGGTTTATTGGCGAACGCTCTTCTGCCGCGAGAAAATTCCTGGAAGATTCTGTAAAAGAGATACTTGCAAGAGCATATTCCCTGCCATAGGCTTCGAGTGAACGTCCGAAAGAGACCGGTTCATCAAGGACCGCACAATAATGCCGGCGCCGGCTCAGGGCGAAATGGGGATTTCATGAACGATACATCTGCTCTTTCCAGCCTTGCGTCCGGACTGCTGTCTGGCACCGTCAAGGTCGTTGACATCACCGCACCACTCGGTCCGGATACGCCCGTCCTTTACCTTCCCCCACAATTCGGCAAAAACACACCGAACGTTAAAGTTCACACTATCAGCCAATACGATCAGAATGGTCCGTTCTGGGCCTGGAATTGGATAGAGCTTGGCGAGCACACCGGCACCCATTTCGATGCCCCGTGTCACTGGATCACCGGCAAGGATCACTCCAACAACACCACCGATACGATCCCGCCACAGAACTTCGTTGCTCCTGTAAACGTAATCGACCGTTCCGCACAAGCCGCCGCCGACGCTGATTATCTGCTGACGGTTGATAGCATCAGGGAATGGGAAGCAGAGCATGGCGAAATTGAAGCCGGGTCATGGGTTTTGATGCGCACCGACTGGTACAAGCGCAATGGTTCGGCCGATACATTTCTGAATGCCGATGAAAACGGCCCGCATTCTCCGGGACCAACCGTTGAAGCAATCGAGTATCTGCTTTCCAAAGGCATTATCGGTTGGGGTCAGGAAACAGTCGGTACGGATGCAGGATCCGCAGGAGCCATGACCCCTCCATTTCCGGCACACAACCTCATGCACAAGGCAAACCGATACGGACTGGCAAGCCTGAGCAACCTTGATCAGCTACCGGCCAAGGGGGCGATCCTGATCGCAGCACCCTTGAAATTCGTGAAAGGAACCGGCTCGCCGGTCCGTGCACTCGCACTCGTCGTCGGAGAAAAAACGACCGGACAGTAGCATCTGCGACAAGGAAGTCCTGCACCGAGCCAAGAAAGTCTGCGTCACATACTATAAAGTATGTTGCGATTCACTGTCTCCAGCGATTGGAGGCAGTGAGAGTGCCTTTGATTGAACTGATTTCGAATGGTCGGTGATCGAACCAGTTCTTCCGACCACAGTGCGCGGCAAGCCTCATGTCGATGAACAGCACATTTCGAACGGTATTCTCTGGCATCTGAGAACAGGTGCACCCGCATTCCAGTTCGGTACGATCCTCTTCTTGGAGGCTTGCTTTAGGAGTTTTTGCCTCTTTCGTCATTGCGCAGGCGGTGCGGGCGGAAAATCGCCTTGCAACTGTGGCGACGGCGAAGATGGCTGCAGCTCCGGTTCAGGGGCCAGCGGCGACGGATTATCCATCATATTGCCGCTATCTGGCTCCGGATTGGGCAGAGACGTATCGGGCTTGTCGCCGAAAATGCCGAGACGCGCTTCCACAGCCTTACGACCCGCTTCATCATAGGCACCGCCCGGAGCGGCCTTCGCCCAGCCATTGGCAACCAGCCATGCGGCTGCATCTTCATTGCCCAGCATGCATTCGGTCGCCACCGCAGCACCGCTGTCATTTTGCGGCAGGCGGCACATAACGGCACGGGAACGCAACCATTGCCGGAAGGCAGTGCGCGCCTGCATGCCGCACGGCCAGCTTTCACCGGAAGCGGTCTGGCAGGTCTGTTCTAAGGGTACGATTTCGATGCCCTGCAATTCAATCATACGGCCCTGACTTTCAAGCCGTCCGGCCGCCACAGCGACAGGTCGCTGCAAAAGCTGCATCTGTTCGCCCGCATCGACAGGCGTGGCCGGTGCCGGTGGCTCTGGCGGTTTGGGCGTGGATGCAAGACCGAGATCGCTCAGCGGTGGACGCGGTGCCTCGCGTTCAATGCCGTTGTCATTCACCTGGTCGTTGACCTTGCCGTTCTCTTTCCACGCAGGCGGCTGCCCTTCAACGGGGGCGGCTTGGCCCGGTTGCGGCGACGTCTCCTCTGAGGCATTGCCCGTTTCAGGCGATGTCCCCGGCTCGTTATAGTCGAACTGTTCGACGACGATGCCGTTTCCCGTACCGGATTCTGTCTTCGTATCACTGGAGTTGATGACGACCACCGGGCGATCCAGTGCACCATAGAACGGCGCCACGAAGGCTGCGATCAGAACTGCGCCTGTTATGCCAGCCAGACCGCCGAAAACGGCGCGTGCATGGCTTCTATCCTGCGATTGCGCCATTACTGGCTCGCCCATAAAATGCGGGCGACCCATTCGATATCCTTGGACTCGAAAATGCGGTTCGGATGTTCGGGATTGAGCGAATGGAGCTCAATGGTTCGTGGCGTCTGGCGATGCAGGATCTTGGCCATCACTTCTCCGTCTTTCGTCCGCACCACCACGCGATCGCCCCGGCGAATGGCGGTATTGGGTGCTACGATCAGCGTATCGCCATCACGGTAAAGGGGCAACATTGAGTCGCCCGAAACCTCCAGCGCGTACACACCTTCTCCCGATCCGGCTGGGAATTCCACAATGTCCCAGCCTTGTCCAGCCGGAAACCCGGCATCATCGAAATAGCCGCCAGCGCCCGCTTCGGCCATGCCGAGCAATGGAATGGACGGCATGTCCTGCGTATATTCGCCGAATTGCGGCGTGCGATTTTCGCCACGGATGAGCCGCGTGAATTCATCGAACGTCGAGCCGGTTGCTTCCATCACCTTGGCCAGCGATTCCGTCGAAGGCCAGCGCGCACGCCCATCGGAAGCATAGCGCTTGGATTTGTTAAAGGTCGTAGGGTCGAGCCCTGCACGACGCGCCAGCCCGGACGCGCTCAGGGAATGACGTTCAGCCAGGGCATCAATGGCCGCCCACACGCTCTCGTGAGAAAACATAGTAATGATCCGCCACCTAGGTTCCGACATATCTTCCTGAATAATCCCCATCAGGAAAGATATGCTTCAAAGGATTTTAAACCTATTATTCCGTCCCATCTTCAGCTTCAACCTACCGAAAAAGCAGTAATTGCGCAAGACGGCTGAATTAACAGGGAAAATTTTCTTATCCTGGATATGGTGCAGTTCAGCTATGGCAAGGAGCACAAACAAAAAGCGCGGCATGAAACATGCCGCGCCTGATAATCTTGCGAAGGGTTAAACTTACGCTGCCTTCTTTGCTTCCGTCTTGTACGGGTTGAAACGCTGGTAGAAGCTTTCACCGTTTTCGGCCATGTCGAGCAGAAGTTTCGGCGCCTTGAACTGCTGGCCGTACTTCTTCTGCAACTCCTTGGCAAGCTTGACGAATTTCTTCGCACCCATACCGTCGATATAGGACAGCGTACCGCCGGTATAAGGCGCGAAACCAAAGGCAAGAATGGAGCCGACATCGGCTTCACGCGGATCGGTGACAATGCCTTCTTCCATCACGCGGGCAGCTTCCAGAGCGATGGTGACGAGGAAACGTTCCTTCAGCTCGTTCACATCGATCTTGTCCGGGTTCTGCTGCGGATACAGATCCTTGAGGCCCGGCCACAGCTGCTTCTTGGCGGGCTTTGCCGGATAATCGTAGAAGCCCTTGCCGTTCTTGCGGCCCTTGCGGTCGAACTCGTTGACGAGACGATCCACCAGTTCCACATGACGCGGATCGACCGCCTTTTCGCCAAGATCGGCAAGCGTTGCCTTGAGGATCTTCTGCGACAGGTCGATAGCGGTTTCGTCGTTGAGCGCAAGCGGACCAACCGGCATACCGGCCATACGGGCGGCATTTTCGATCATGGCCGCCGGAACACCTTCAACCAGCATGTTGTAGGCTTCCGACATATAGCGCAGCACGCAACGATTGACGTAGAAGCCACGCGTGTCGTTGACGACAATCGGCGTCTTCTTGATCGCACGAACGTAATCAAGGGCTACGGCCAGTGCCTTGTCGGACGTCTTTTTGCCAAGGATCACTTCCACCAGCATCATCTTGTCGACAGGCGAGAAGAAGTGAATGCCGATGAAGTTCTTCGGACGCTTTGAGACTTTGGCAAGACCAGTGATCGGCAGGGTCGAGGTGTTGGAAGCAAAGACTGCGGAAGTCTTGAGCACTTCCTCGGCCTTCTCAGTCGCAACACGCTTGACTTCGCGGTCCTCGAACACGGCTTCGATCACCAGATCGGCACCTTCGAGAAGCGCATAATCAGGCGTTGCGGTGATGAGCGACAGGAGCTTTTCCTTGTCTGCTTCCGTCGCGCGGCCCTTCTGCATTTCCTTGGCGATGAGGTCAGCCGTATGCGCCTTGCCCTTGTCGGCAGACTCCTGATCGCGGTCGATCAGCACAACCGGGATGCCTGCCTTGGCCGTCACATAGGCGATGCCTGCACCCATGAAGCCAGCGCCGATAACGCCGATCTTCTTGAGCTTGGTCGGCTTTTCATCGACCGGACGGCGTGCGCCCTTGTTCAATTCCTGCAGCGACACGAAGAGCGAACGGATCATCATGCCCGCTTCGGTCGTCTGGAGAATTTCGGTGAAATAGCGCTGCTCGATCTTGAGGCCGGTATCGAACGGCACCAGCAGGCCTTCATAAACCGACTTCAGAATGGCAAGCGCTGCCGGATAATTGCCGGATGTTTCGCGACGCAGGATTGCCGTTGCGGCAGGCCAGAGATTCGCACCGGCAGCCGAATAGATCGCGCCTCCCGGCAGTTTGAAGCCTTTTTCATCCCATGGCTGAACCGGCTTGAGACCGCCCTTGATGAGCTTCTTTGCGGTTTCGACCAGCTTCTTGGCCGGAGCAATCTCGGTGACGAGACCCATTGCCTTGGCGCGCTGCGCGGTCAGGCTGGAGCCGGTCGTCATCATCTGGAGCGCATCCTGCTGATTGGCAAGGCGCGGAACGCGCTGCGTGCCGCCAGCGCCCGGAAACAGACCGACTTTCACTTCCGGCAGAGCCATCTTCACGCCCGGTGCATCCGACACCACCCGTGCATGGCAAGCGAGCGACATTTCAAATGCGCCGCCCATGCAGGTGCCGTTGATAGCCGAAACCCAAGGCTTGCCGCAAGTTTCAAGCTTGCGGAAAAGACCGCTCATCTTGCCGACATTGTCGAACAGGGTCTGGACCGCGCCCTGCGGGTCTTTGGCCTTCTGCTTCTGGAATTCCTTGAACATGCCTTCCAGCATGGTCAGGTCCGCGCCGCCAGAGAAGCTGTCCTTACCTGACGTAATAACAACGCCCTTGATCTTATCATCGGCAGTCACCGCGTCGATGATGGAATTCAGTTCCTGCATCGCCTCGACGGTGAAGACATTCATCGACTTTTCAGGCATGTCCCAGGTGACGAGAGCAATGCCATCGGCGTCGGTTTCAACTTTGAAATTTACATAAGCCATTCGTAAAACCTCCCTCGCCTTAAACGCGCTCGATGATTGTCGCCGTGCCCATGCCGGCACCGATGCACAAGGTCACCAGCGCGGTGTTGAGATCGCGGCGTTCCAGTTCATCCAGCACCGTACCGAGGATCATAGCGCCGGTTGCGCCGAGCGGATGGCCCATGGCAATGGCACCGCCATTGACGTTCATCTTGTCGTGCGGAATGTCGAAGGCCTGCATGTAGCGCAGAACAACAGCGGCAAAGGCTTCGTTCAGCTCGAACAGGTCGATGTCCGAGATTTTCATCTTCGCCTGCTTGAGAAGCTTTTCCGTGACATCGACCGGGCCGGTCAGCATGAGCGCTGGTTCAGAGCCGATGTTGGCGAAAGCACGAATGCGCGCACGCGGCTTGATATCGAATGCCTTGCCAGCCTTCCTGGAGCCAACCAGAACGCCAGCCGCACCGTCGACGATGCCCGACGAGTTACCAGCATGGTGGACGTGATTGACGGTTTCGATTTCCGGATGAGCCTGAATGCCGACCGCATTGAAGCCGCCCATTTCGCCCGGCATCACGAATGACGGGTTGAGCTGGCCCAGAGCCTGCATATCGGTCGTCGGGCGCATGTGCTCGTCATGGTCGAGAATGGTCAGGCCATTCTGGTCCTTGATCGAAATGACCGAGTTCCTGAAATAGCCCTTTTCCCACGACTTGGCGGCACGCTTCTGGCTTTCGACAGCATAGGCATCGACGTCATCGCGGCTGAAGCCATATTTCGTGGCAATCAGATCAGCAGAAACACCCTGCGGCATGAAATAGCCGGGGAAGCCGACCGATGGGTCCATGTACCAGGCACCGCCCGACATGCCCATGCCGACACGCGACATGCTTTCCACGCCGCCTGCAATCACCAGATCGTCGGAACCGAAGGCGACCTTGGCTGCTGCCAGATTGACCGCATCGAGGCCCGAGGCGCAGAAACGCGAAATCTGGATGCCCGGCGCCTTGAAGTCGTAACCGGCTTCAAAAGCTGACGACCGCGGGATGACCGCACCAGCTTCACCGACCGGGTCGACGCAGCCAAAAATAATGTCATCGACCTTTGCCGTGTCGATACCGTTGCGGTCGCGCAGGGATTCCAGAACCTTCGCACCCAGACGAACGGCAGGCACTTCGTGCAGGCTGCCATCCTTCTTGCCACGTCCGCGCGGTGTGCGCACGTGATCGTAAATATAAGCCTCAGCCATGTTGACTCCTTCCCGCTAAATTCGAAATTTAGCTCAATCCCTAACTCAGAATGTGTCCGCGTTGAGCGCCATCATCGAATCCGCGCCCGACTGGATGCGTGCGAGATGTGCTGCGCTTTCCGGCATGATCCGCTCGAAATAATAGCGCGCGGTAACAAGCTTAGCTTCAAGGAACGCCTTGTTGCCTTCGCCACTGCCAAGCTTTTCTTCCGCGATCTTGGCCATGCGCGCCCACATGAAGCCGAGCGCCACCAGACCGAACAGATGCATATAGTCGTTGGAGGCGGCACCTGCATTGTCGGGCTTGGCCATCGCATTCTGCATCAGCCACATGGTGGCGGCCTGAAGATCGTTGAGGCCCTTCTTCAGATGTTTGGTGCAGAAAGAAAGCGTCTCGTTCTCACGGTTAGCTTCGCAGAAATCGCCCACTTCCTTGAAGAAGGCGGTGATTGCGCGGCCACCGTTAAGCGCCAGCTTGCGACCGACGAGGTCAAGCGCCTGAATGCCGTTTGCACCTTCATAGATCATCGCGATGCGCGCATCGCGCACATACTGGCTCATGCCGTGTTCTTCGATATAGCCGTGCCCGCCGAAGACCTGCTGCGCCATGACGGCGTGTTCAAATCCCTTGTCGGTCAGAACGCCTTTCAGAACCGGCGTCAAAAGACCAACGAGATCATCTGCTGCCTGACGTTCCGCCTCATCGCCTGCACGATGGGCGATATCGGAGTTGAGTGCCGTCCAAAGGATAAGCGCCCGACCGGCTTCGTTGAAAGCACGGATATTCATGAGGTTGCGGCGGATATCCGGATGCACGATGATCGGATCGGCCTTCTTGTCCGGTGCCGCAGCACCCGAAAGCGCGCGGCCCTGAATGCGCTCACGCGCATAGATGGCAGCATTCTGGTAAGCGGTTTCGGCAATCGAAAGGCCCTGCAAAGCTACACCAAGACGCGCTTCATTCATCATGGTGAACATGGCGCGCAGACCCTTATGGGCTTCACCGATCAGAAAACCCTTTGCCTCGTCATAATTCATGACGCAGGTGGAGTTGCCGTGAATGCCCATCTTTTCTTCGATGGAACCGCAGGAGACGCCGTTACGCTCGCCGGGATTGCCATTTTCATCAAGAATGAACTTCGGCACGATGAACAGCGAAATGCCTTTCACGCCCTCCGGCGCGCCGTCGATACGGGCCAGCACCAGATGGATGATGTTTTCGGACATGTCGTGTTCGCCAGCCGAGATGAAAATCTTCTGACCGGAAATCTTATAGGAACCGTCTTTTTGCGGCGCGGCGCTGGTGCGCAGCAAGCCCAGATCCGTACCGCAATGCGGCTCGGTCAGGTTCATCGTGCCGGTCCAGGTGCCTTCCACCATCTTCGGCAGATAGGTGTCCTTCTGCTCATCGGTGCCGTGGGTCAGGATTGCGGCAATCGCACCCTGCGTCAGGCCCGGATACATGGTGAGCGCCATATTGGCTGACGACATATATTCGCCGACAGCCGTGTGCAGGAGATAAGGAAGCCCCTGCCCGCCATATTGCTCCGGCACGGCAAGGCCGAGCCAGCCGCCTTCGCGATAAAGGTCGTAAGCCTGCTTGTAGCCTTTCGGCGTCGTCACCGAACCATCCGAATGACGCTTGCAGCCTTCGCGATCAGCGGTCTGGTTGACCGGAAACAGGGTGCCCTCGGCGAGCTTCGCACCTTCAGACAGGATTGCCTCGACGACATCGGGCGACGCGTCGGCAAAGCCCGGCAGATTGTTGTAGCGCTGATAATTCAGAACGTCATTGAGAACGAAATTCGTATCCTCAACTGGCGCGCGATAGCTCGGCATAGAAATCCTCCAAATTCACCACCTGAGCCGTTCCGCGATGGCTGGAACGAGCCCGTAACCGCGTTTCATGCCTGCATGCCACATTATAGCAAAACGTTGTGACAGCGCGCATGTTGCAACAAAAAGGGATGATTTTCTGCGAAAACAGCCATTTTTGCCGCTTTTTTGACTGACCACATCACGGAATTCGCGCTCGTCCAGTCAATTTCGGCTCGAAGCTAACCTACTTTGACGTTTCCGTAAACGTCAAAAATTACACAAGTTCGTGCGGGACGGGGAAATGTTCATGTAAAGACGCTTTTCATCCTGATAGTGGTCGAAGGGAAAGTGTGATAAGCGCCTGCAAGCAACAACAGGAGTATAGTGGTGAGCGAACCTACTGTAGCGGAAGCGACAGACCGAATTTATGAATCGCTTCAGGCGGATAATGTCGACATCGATTTACATATCGCCGCCCTGAAAGCAGCGCTTGAGCGCGCGGGCCTGAAAGAGGCTGTGTTCGATCCGGCCAAGCTGGTGCAGAACAATCGCTCCGGCAGGAAGCTCATGCAGGCATATTTTCGCCAGCGTGGTGTTATGGTCAAATTTGCGGCTTCGTGAACGGTCATTTTTGACCGGTAACGCGAGCTGAACGGTGAAAATCACGCCGATTACGTAGACCGGATGACCACATGTGAGACATGAGAAAGGCGGCAATTCTGCCGCCCTTCTACTATTCATCGACCCTTGAAGGCTTACTTGACCCATACAACGCGGCGGGTCTGCGTATCGATCAGAGCCGGACGATCTTCCACATAAACATAGGAATAAGTCGGCTGCTCAGGAACAGCCACCAGAGGCACATCCTCGGGGATGACCATACCTTCGGCGATATCTCCTTCGATGATGACCGGATCAACCGGATTGGTTTCGATGTAAGTCACGACTTCATTCGGCACCAGCGGACCGGCATTCGGCCCTTCGGTATAATAGACGACCTGACGGTTCTGCATGGAAACGATCACCGGTTCACCATTGACATAGATGTAACCGAAACCCGGATTGTCGGGGATCGGATGAACCGCGATTGCATCAGGGAGAACATAACCGTCACTGATTTCGCCCTCAATGACGACCGGGTCCGAAGGATTTGCAATGACATAATCGCGTGCTGCCTGAGGCACTTCGATAAGCACTCGATCCTGCGCCAGCGCAAAACCGGAGCTGGTGAGAAACGTCGCTACGGTCAGAACAAGAGCTTTTTTCATTGTCGGCCTCACTTTCGCATCAGAGCGAATTCGATCTGATTGGATCAGACCGGCGCTCCATCTGTTCGTTCTGGGCACATCTTGGATGCGCCATCAGTCGCAAGGCTGGAATAACCCCGTCGATGCGTCGAGGTTCCCACTCCACGGCACACTTCATGCAACAGGCTGAAACATTCGGACCTGCCAGGCGGAGTTCGCTCCGACTTCGATCTGGCCGAGGCCGCACATTCGTGGATGCACACATATACCCAAATTAAAAAGATGACGGCGAATAATTGTGAACCGTAGTTTCATCGTCCAAAGCCGCCCCAGAGCGCACTTGGCGAGACACAAGTCGATACAAGTTTTCAGGAATCCCAGAACGAAGCCTTCCGGAAGCTTCCTTGCGGATAATTCAGTTATCCGAAAATTACATTTCAATTTTTAGCGCTAGTTAAATTAGACAATGTAGATTGAGAAATCTTACCCAGCAAGTTGCTATTTTAAGATCGATCTAAATCCAGTTAAGATGGCTTTGTTTTCAACGAACAGGAGGTTTTAAAACTCTTTCTTATTGCTAAACGCGACCCGTTCTTGCTCTGCAAGCAACATCTGTGTTGGTGGATTAGACCAAACACAGCATGCGGAGCAAAAACGGAGGATGCAAAATGGCTTGTATATTACCGATACAGGATAGGCTATTCCGTCATTCCCCGTATGGCGTCAAGGTCTAGATTGCATTCTAAAGGCGTTGATTTTTATATATATTTTTTATTACGAGCAAATAGGCTGCCCTTATCTGTCCTGCCAATCAGATAGGGGCAGCCATATTTTCAAACTTCATACACCCGCAATCAAAACGACTGTCGCCCCATTCGTGCGAGGATGGTTCGCAGCTCTTCAACCGACCGATCCACCTCGTCCTTCTTCTTCTCAAGCTCGACCAGTTTTTCCTTGAAACGCTTGCGTAGCTTCTCCACTTCGACAGCGTCGCGGGTCTCATTTTCCCACACGCTGATCAACTGTCCCATCTCGCTCAGTGTGAAGCCGATGCGCCGCCCAAACAGGATAAGACGCAAGCGTGTATGGTCGTTGTAATCATAAAGCCGCGTCACGCCCGCGCGGCGTGGATTGAGCAATCCCTTGTCTTCGTAGAAGCGCAAGGCGCGCAACGTCAGGTCGAACTCCTCCGCTAGATCGCCGATCCGGTATAGTTGACCGCCTGACTGACCTTCCTTTCGCATATTCCCGCTTGCGCCGGTTAGCAAATCCGCAATTGCTAAATCTGCGACCAGCCCTGGTGCGTTAGCCTGTTTACTCATGTCCTACCCTGTTTCCGCCCCCGGAAACGCCCGGTCACCGCGCGATTGCGCGATGGAACCACTGTTGATGACAGCTCACATTGACATTGCTGTCAGTGCCGTAGCTTCGATTTACATTTTGCCGCCGCGGTTCACGCATCTTTCGTATTCGATAGATCCGCTTTTCATGCCGGGTCGCGTTTGACACGCTGAATTCAGCCCGCTCAACCATGGGATGCTATTCGGCATCCACGAAAGCACTCACTTAGCCGCATATATTAACGAGTTATTTACCACGTTTGTACAAATGTAAGCAGAGCAAATTCTTGCCTGTTGCGCTGGTGAAATTTGCTCCCGGCGGCCTCTATCATTAGAAAAAGTGAATTTATCATGGCAAATCCAGATATGGCGTCAGGTTCACGATCAATTATTGACGATTTGAATGCCCGCCGCGAGCGCCGAGCGTCATCACCTGCCATGGAAGAACTGAACCGCACGCTGGCGAGCCTTGAGAAACGCCTGATGGATCTGGAACAGGACAGCGCCCCGGACGTGCGTGATATTCTGCGTTCCGAACGTCACCCAGTTCGCCATCCGGACGAGACTGTAACCGGCCTCGCCGAGATTGCCGAAAATCTGCGTCGGATGCGCGGTAGCCATGAAGAGCCGCAGCCGAAGCCGCATTATGCCTCAAGCGCCGAGGTCAGCCGTGCCAGCCGCGAGATGACCCGCCTTCAGCGCGCCGCAAGCGAAGAAGGCTTTTCACAGCAGATGAGCGATGATTTCGAGCGTATCAACGACAGTGTACGCCTTCTCGCCGAACGCAGCAGTGAGGCAAACGCGCAGGCGCTCCGCCGCCAGCTCGAAGAGCTCAATCGCACCGTCCAGAGCCTCGCGCGCGAAGAAACACTGCATCGTCTCAACAATCGTTGGGATCGCTTCGACGCGCGTTTCGAGGCCTTCGAACAGCGCCACAACGCCGTCGATCCGGCGTTGGATGCGATAGGCTCGCGACTTGAGCAGGTGCGCGACGCCATCGGTACGTTGCCCCAGTCGAACCGCCTGAGCGCAATCGAGGATCGCATCGGCCAGCTCGCGAATTCCATCGAGGAATCGCTCAGCCCACAACACGCGTCGTCGCTCGATCAGAGCCGTCTGCAGCAGATCGATGAGCGGCTGGACGAAATCAGCCGCGCTATCATCGCCACCAGCCGCGCCCAGCGCCCGGATCAGGACAGTGCGCGCCGACTGGAGCGTATCGAAAGCCGTTTGGCAGAGCTCGCAGAACAGCTCGCCACTTCGGCAACGCAGCAGAATTCCGACACGCTCTATCGCAAGCTCGGCGAACTTTCCTCTCGCATCGACGGTCTTTCAAGCGGCTCAGCGCTACCGGAAGGCGTCATCGACCAGCTCGCACACCAGATTAACCTGCTTGCCAATCAGGTTGGCAAGGTCATGGAGAATCTGAACCAGTCCGACTATCACGTTGTAGAGGCGCGTCTTGAAGCCATCGGCGAGAAGCTCGAAGCTGCCGAGCGCCGGGTAGAGGAGCCGCATCCTTCCGTTCTGGACAAAATCGACCGCCGCTTTGCAGAACTGACCGAGCGTCTCGACGCGCAATATGCCACGCAGCATGTCGACAACAGCGCGATCCACACTCTGGAAGGCCGCCTCGACGATCTTTCGCAGCAGATTTCACTGGGTCTGCTTCAGGCGCCGACCTATGACGGCCCTGGACTGGATGTGAAGGCAATCCGCAGCCTCGAAGATCAGATTGCAAATATCGCCCATCATCTTGCGCAGCCCGTTGCCGAGATCGCAGAATTGAAGCCGCGTCTCGATTCCATCGAGCGCTCCATCGCCTCCAATCGCGAAACAGTGCTGGATGCAGCGCGCGAAGCTGCCGAAAGTGCTGTCGCGCGCGTTCTGCAGCATGGATCACATGGCGACAGCGTGATCGCCCGGCAACTCGCCGAAGACATGAAATCGCTCGAGGCCCTGGCGCGCAATTCCGACGAGCGCAACGGCAAGACATTCGAGACCGTCCACGACACATTGGTCAAGATCGTTGATCGTCTGGCCAGGCTTGAGCAAGACGTGGCAGGCAAATCAGACACGTCGGACACTGAAAAACCGGCCTTCACCAGCCCCAACGCTGGATCGCCGCGTCCGTCGGCACCACGTTCCCCGGCTGCAGCGGCAGCGGAAGCAGCTTTTGCAACCGTCCAGAGCGAAGCCGGTCCCGCCGATACGCAGGCAGGTGACTTGACCGGGAAGTCATCGCTCTTCGGCGGTTTCGCGAAAGCTATACGCGGTCGCCGCGCCGACAAATCCGTCGGAAAGAACGACGAAACGCTCGAAGCCAGCGCTTTTGACGCGACGCTTGATGCGCCAGCCTTTGAAAGCGATCTTGCGGCCATCGAGCCGATCACACGCGAAGAACCGGAGCTGGAAACGACACCATCCCCTCGCCCTCAGGGCGAAGGCATGCCGGACCTCAATTCGATTATGAAGCGGGTGCGCGAAGAACGCCGCCAGCGCGAAGATGCTGCCGATCTGGCCCTTGCAGCCAACGGCAAGGTGGACTTCATCACGGCGGCCCGGCGGGCCGCGCAGCTTGCCGCCGCCGAATCCGAACAGCTTCAGAAGGGCGCGACCAAGCGCACCGGTAAGAAAAAGTCATCAGTCGGCGACATGATCCAGCGCCAGCGTAAGCCGATCCTGATGGCAATCGGTGCTGTGATGATCGCGATGGCCGGCCTGCAGATCGGCTCAGCTTTCCTCAACCGCGACGAGCCGGTGGAAGCCGCACTTGATACGGTGCCGCCTCAGATCGACACAACTGCCGCCGATAATACACCTGTGCCAGCCGACGAAATCGCTGCAAAAATCGCGTCGGACACCACACCTGCGCTCGAGCCGTCCGCCCCCGCAACAGTGCCTCCGGTTACGGAGCTGCGCTCGGAGAAAGTTGCGCAGGAAGAAATCCCGGAACCAGGAAACGAGCAGCAGGCGGCGGTGGAAATACCGACACAGGTTGAACAGCCTGCCGCAACAATCGCCAATCCGGTGAAGCCTGTTGAAACGGCGGCATCGGCCGAACCTGCCGCAAAGCCTCAGGCGGCCATTCCGCCTGTACCGGAAGAAGCCGGTCCGGCAGCGCTTCGCGTGGCTGCGGCCAAGGGCGATGCTCGTGCGCTCTTCGAGGTCGGCAATCGCTATATGGAAGGTCGCGGCGTTGCCGCCGACTTTGCCAAGGCGGCGAAATGGTATGAGATTTCTGCAGGTCAAGGCTTTGCCCCGGCGCAATATCGTCTCGGCAACTTCAACGAGAAGGGCCTTGGCATGGCCCGCGATCTCGAAAAGGCCAAGACCTGGTACCAGCTTTCAGCGCAGCAGGGTAACGCCAGCGCGATGCACAACCTCGCCGTCCTTTTCGCAACCGGCGCCAATGGAAACCCTGACAATGCTTCCGCCGTGCGCTGGTTCACCGATGCCGCCGAACTCGGCGTGAAGGACAGCCAGTTCAATCTCGGAATCCTTGCGGCCAAGGGACTGGGCATGCCAGTCAATCTGGAAGAAAGCTACAAGTGGTTCTCGCTTGCCGCCAATGCTGGTGACAAGGATGCTGCCGACAAGCGCGACCAGATTGCCAAGGCATTGAAACCGGAACAGCTTGAACGCGCCAAGGATTTGGTCAAGCTCTGGAAGGCCAAGCCGCTCGATCAGGCAACCAACTCCATCGACGTCCCGGATGCTTGGACCGAGAGCAAACCGCTCACCACCGGCTCGGTGGATATGAAGAAGGCTGTTCGTAACATCCAGCTTATTCTCCAGAAGAACGGCTACGACGTCGGCACTGCCGATGGCTTGATGGGCGGCAAGACCCGCGCTGCAATTGCCGCCTTCCAGAAGGCGAATGGCCAGACGCCGACCGGCGACGTTGACCAGCAACTGGTCCAGCTTCTTCTCGAGAAGAACAAGTAACACGTTGAAGTAAATCGGATTTTTCGAGGGCAGCAGAAGCTGCCCTTTCTCGTTTCAATCACAAGCGTCTGAAAGAAGTGACAGGTTGAATCGACTCGTTGAGCCTTATTATCTAAGCCCTATCAACGAGGGGATAGACGATGCTCTTGCACGTAAACAACGACATGGAAAACGGGATCATCGCGAAGATTCCCCTCGCGCTCGACAAGGACATCAAAAGCTTCCAGGGAGATGCGATCGACTTTGAGATTTCTTCCGGCGACAAGCAACTTATCCCTGCCGAGGATATTCATCCGTACAAATCCATTTTCAAAGTCCTATCCGGCAGTTTCGAGCTGAAGAACATCTTCATAGGCGTGTCGTTCAATGCGAACTTCACCACACCAGACGGCAAAAAGACCTGTCTCACACGGTCCAGCCCTATGGAAGAATGGAATGTCATGAATGGCAACTACTATGCCGAAAGCATGAACTGCTTTGGCTTCAAGTCCAGCAGCCGCTTTGCTGGAAACTTCAGCGTAAACCTGACCAATCCCTATCTTTATATCATAAAGAACGGCAGCCTGACCGACAGTAAAATGTCCGACAACATTTCGATCCGTGCACAGTTTTACCCATCGTCTGGTCATTCCGTCATCACGCCGAAAGAAGATATCAATATCGTCATCAGCAACCGACAGAACGCTACCGACTGATCGACAGTGCATCGTGGCCAGATTGCGCTCATGTATTTCCTATATATTCTATGGGATTATACCAACAATGACTGTTTTAAGCTCTCTTCTAGGCTCTTTTTGTTGTTCTTAAACAACACCTAGCATTTTTCCTCGAATAGAGTTTCGCGAGATAACTTTATCAGCAATCGGCGTTTGACTTCGCGATGGCGACAGAGCAAGACATTATGAGAAGTGGCCGGGCTGAAACTCACGTGTGGAGTTAAGCCTAACTACTTGTTTTCATGCATTTCCGCACGCAGAACAGTTTCATAATTTTGCCGGAGATGTTTTAGTAGAGTGAAACATCTTGCGGAGAAGCGCGACCGCAAGCAGCTGTGTGTCATGCGTTCGTGAAAGCCGGGTTCGGAATTGGGTATTTATCTTCCCATTGCGGAATTATCGGTCAACATGCTGGTTCTTCTCGGCATGGGCGCCGCCGTGGGTTTTCTCTCCGGACTGTTCGGCGTCGGCGGCGGCTTTCTGATCACGCCGCTTCTGATCTTTTATAACATTCCACCTGCAATCGCGGTCGCCACCGGTGCCAATCAGGTCATCGCCTCGTCGGTTTCCGGCGCACTGGCGCATTTCAAACGTCGCACGCTCGATATCAAGCTCGGCCTGTTTCTCGTGGCGGGTGGTATATTGGGTTCCCTCGTCGGTATCTTCGTGTTCTCGTGGCTGCGCGATCTCGGCCAGTTGGACCTGATCGTTTCCATCCTCTACGTCTTTTTTCTCGGCACTGTCGGCGGTCTGATGCTGGTGGAAAGCCTGCGCGCCTTGCGCCGCGTAAAAAAGGGACAAGCAGGTGCTGTGCGGCGGTCCGGCCAGCATACGTGGATACACCGCCTGCCATTCAAGATGCGGTTTCGCGCCTCCACCATCTATGTCAGCATCATTCCGGTTCTCGGCATCGGCTTCTTCATCGGCCTTCTGTCATCGGTGATGGGTGTCGGCGGCGGTTTCATTATGGTTCCGGCGCTCATCTATCTGCTGCATGTTCCGACCAATGTGGTTGTCGGAACCTCGCTGTTTCAGATCACCTTTGTGACCGCAGTCACGACCGTCCTGCAGGCAACGACCAACCAGTCCATCGATATCGTACTTGCTTTCCTGCTGATGGTTGGCGGCGTGATCGGTGCGCAATATGGCGCACGCGCGGGCCAAAAACTGCGCGGCGAACAGTTGCGCCTTTTGCTGGCGCTTCTCGTGCTTGCCGTTGGCCTGCGCCTCGCCTTTGGCCTGTTCGTGCGGCCCGACAATCTGTTTTCCATTTCGATTGCGGATATCTGACATGCGGAGCCTTACGCTTTCCTCCGCATTGATGTTCCTTCTAATGACGGGAAGCGCACTGGCGCAGGTCGATTCCAGCGGCAACGGCAACACGGTTCCGCAATTGCAGAACCCTGCGGATGAAACCATCGAAATCGGACTTTCAACCGAAACCATCGCCATCACATCGAATTTCGGCGGCACTGACCTCACCATATTCGGCGCGCTCGACAATGCCGATCCGATGATCCAACGACAAGGCCGTTACGATATCATCGTCGTGCTACAAGGCCCCTCGCGCGATCTCGTGGTGCGCAAGAAGGACCGTTATCTCGGTGTCTGGGTGAATTCGGATTCGGAAACCTTCATGGGCGTGCCGCTCTCCTACTCGCTGGCCTCTACCCGCAATCTGCAGGACATTACCGAAGAGAAAATCTACCGACAACTTTCGGTGGGCGTGCGCAACTTCTATCTCGTGCCGGAAGATCCGGGTAGCCTGTCGGGCAATATCCCGACATTCGGCAACGAACTGCGGGAAATGAAAATCCGCCAGGGCCTCTATACGCAGCGCATCGGGGGCGTGGAGTTCATTTCCCGCACCTTGTTTCGCGCCACATTGAACCTGCCCGCCAATGTGCCGGTCGGGCGCCACAAGGCTCGGGCGCTTCTGTTCCGCAACGGTGTTTTTTTGCGTGAAGCCAATGCCAGTCTCGAAATCGTCAAGGCTGGTTTTGAACAGAGCATCTACAACGCCGCCCACCAGAACAGCTTTCTCTACGGCCTTTTTGCCGTTTTCCTTGCCGTCTTCACCGGCTGGTTCGGACGCATTCTGTTCCGCAGGGATTAACCCCCATAAAGCGCACCGCGCGCAATAGGGTAAACCTTCCCCTGTCCCAGCATATAGGCGCGCAGGGTCTCGTCAGCGAACAGCCCTCGGAAAGCGCGATCCAGAATATTCAGCGCACCCGTATAGGCTCCAAAAGCAGGCATGATGAGCCTTTCGCCGTCGCTTACAAAACAAGGGCGACGCACCGACCGACCACGTCGCACAATGCGGGCCGCGGGGTGAAGGTGCCCTGCAATCTCGCCCTGCCCGGCCTTGCGCGATGGTTCATGCCGGAGAACAAGCGGCCCGACTGCCAGTTCCTCCACACAATCGCCCGGTAGGTCTACCGGGCGATCCGGATCGTGATTGCCGGTGATCCAGAACCAGTCCCGATGCTCCATAAGCGACTTCAGCCGGATGGCATAAAGCGACGGCAGGCGCTCGCTGGCCGTGGCATCATGAAAACTGTCGCCAAGGCTGATGACGGTTCGCGGCTGATAGCGTGCGATGGCCAGCGCCAGCATGTCGAGCGTCGCTGCTGTGTCATAAGGTGGGATGAGCTGGCCGCGCCGGGCAAAGGATGAACCTTTTTCCAGATGCAGATCGGAAACGATCAGCATATGCAGGTCGGGCAGGAACAGTGCACCGGATGGATCGCACACAGCTGCAACGCCACGCACTTCCGTATGGGCCAGACTGTAGGCCTCTCCATTGCCCCATACCGCAGTCTTCATTGCATCGCCTCTTTGATCAGATCATCTGCGGCCTCTTCAAGCAGCATTTCCTCGCCATCGCCTGCCACACGCTCACGTCCGATTTCGAGCATCACAGGCAGCGCCAGCGGTGAAATCCTGTCGAGCGGCTTGTGCAAAAGATGACCTTTCACGCGTGCCAGCATGTCGCCAAGACGCTTGATATCCAGAAGTCCGGTCGCCGCATCCGCGCGCGTCGCCTGCAACAATATATGGTCCGGCTCGTGGGTCCGCAGCACGTCATAGATCAGGTCAGTGGAAACCGTAACCTGACGGCCCGTTTTCTCCTGTCCCGGATGACGGCGCTCGATAAGCCCTGAAATCACGGCGCAATTGCGGAAAGTGCGTTTCAAAAGGTAGCTTTCATCAAGCCAGGCTTCGAGATCGTCCCCCAGCATATCCTCGTCGAACAGGCGGGTGAGATTGAGCTTTCCCGTGCCGATCATCGCGCCCATATCCTTGAGGCCCCAGAGTCCCAGCGAATAATCGGTCGCGACAAAGCCAAGCGGATGTGCGCCCATGCGTTCCAGACGGCGCGTCAGCAACATGCCGAGCGTTTGATGCGCCAGCCTGCCCTCGAACGGATAGGCGACCATGTAGAAGCGATTGCCGCGCGGAAAGGTTTCGATCAGCAGCTCATCCGTTGCAGGCAGCACGGATTTCCATTGCTGCACTTCAAGCCATTCCCGCACCTGTTCCGGCAAAAACTGCCAGCGCGTGCGGTCGGCAAGCATGGCGCGCACCTGTGCCGCAAGATAGGTGGAAAGCGGAAATTTGCCACCTGCATAGACAGGAATTTTGGCATCCTGCCCGGCAGCATTGGAGGCGATGCATTCATTCTCACGGATGCCTTCAAACCGCAGCACCTTTCCGGCAAACAGGAACGTGTCGCCAGCCGTCAACGTCTCAAGGAAGTATTCTTCGATGCGACCAAGAACACGTCCGCCACGCGCGTTTCCACCCTTGCCGCCACGAGTAAGCCGCACATTCAGCTCTGGCGCTTCGACAATCGTGCCAATATTGAGCCGATATTGCTGCGCGATGCGCGGATTGGACACCCGCCACGTGCCGTCCACGGTCTTGCGGATTTTCGCGAACCGCTCATAGGTCTTGAGCGCGTAGCCGCCAGTCGCCACGAAATCCAGAATACGGTCGAACGTGTCTCGCGGAAGGTTCGAATAAGGTGCAGCACTCTGCACTTCACGATAAAGCTGATCGGCGTTGAAAGGCTCGGCACAGGCCATGCCAAGCACGTGTTGCGCCAGCACATCCAGCGCCCCGTCGATCAGGGGTGGCGTATCCTGCGCGCCCAGATAATTGGCGTCGAGTGCGGCGCGGCACTCCATCACCTCGAAGCGATTGGCGGGCACAAGAATGGCACGGCTTGGCTCGTCCATGCGGTGATTGGCACGGCCAATGCGCTGCGCAAGGCGGCTCGCCCCTTTCGGTGCGCCGACATGAATGACCAGATCGACATCACCCCAGTCGATCCCCAGATCAAGCGTCGAAGTCGCGACCACAGCCCGCAATGTGTTGGCGGCCATGGCCTGCTCGACCTTGCGGCGCTGGCTGGCATCGAGCGAACCGTGATGCAGCGCAATGGGCAGCGTGTCCTCGTTGACCCGCCACAGTTCCTGAAACAGCATCTCCGCCTGACTGCGCGTATTGACGAATAAAAGCGTCGTGCGGTGCTGGCGGATCGCCTCGTAAATGTCAGGAATGGCATAACGTGACGAATGGCCTGACCATGGCACCCGTTCGTCGGAATCGAGAATGGTGATTTCCGGCTTGGCTCCGCCGTCCACCGTCACAAGTCCGGCCATCGGCCCGGTGCTGTCCTGTTCCACCAACCAGCGGCGCAGTTCATCGGGCTCAGCCACCGTTGCGGAAAGGCCGATGGTCTGCAATTGCGGTTGCAGGCGGCGCAGCCGTGCCAGCCCCAGCGCCAGAAGGTGTCCGCGCTTGGAAATCACCAGCGAATGCAATTCGTCCAGCACCACGTAGCGCAAACCCTTGAAGAATTGTTCCGCGCCTTTGGAAGCGATCAACAGTGCAAGCTGCTCTGGCGTCGTCAGTAGAATATCCGGTGGCGCCAGCTTCTGCCGCTGGCGTTTGTGCGCAGGCGTATCGCCGGTCCGGGTCTCGATTGAGATGTCGAGACCCATTTCCTCGACCGGCACCGTCAGATTGCGATGAATATCGACGGCCAGAGCCTTCAGCGGCGAGATATAAAGCGTATGCACGCCGCGCTTCGCCATACCCGGCTTTTTACGGCCATTTCGTTCCAGGTCCACCAGCGCCGGCAGAAACCCGGCCAGCGTTTTACCCGCACCGGTCGGCGCGATCAGCAGCGTCGACTGGCCCTGTTCTGCACGGGCCAGAAGCTCAAGCTGATGCGCGCGCGGCGACCAACCCTTGGCCGCAAACCATTCGAGAAAACGGTCCGGCAAGGGAAAAGCGGCAGATGCGGCGGCGGGTTTCAGGTTCAGTGTCACGCCGTCAATCTAATCGCAGCAAGGCAAGCCGCCAAGGTGTTTGTTCACTTTTGTTCTCATTTTGTCAGCAGACGCAAGCTCCCTCTCTTTTCGGGGCGAACTTCGTGACCTATCTTCAAACCATGCGTTTCAACCAGCTTCTCTGCTCCTCTCCCAAAGGCCTTTATTGCCCGCCCGGCGATTTCTACATCGACCCCGTGCGTCCAGTGGAACGCGCGCTCATAACCCACGGGCATTCCGATCACGCTCGCTCGGGCCACACCCATGTGCTGGCAACGCCCGAAACGCTCGACATCATGGCGCTACGCTACGGCGCGAACTTCGCCGAAACCACACAACCGATTGGCCTCGGTGAAACCCTGACGATCAACGGTGTTCGGGTCCGTTTTCATGGCGCGGGCCATGTGCTCGGCTCGGCCCAGATCGCGGTGGAAAAAGATGGAACCCGCATTGTCGCTTCGGGCGATTACAAGCGCGCAGTCGATCCAACCTGCGCGCCTTTTGAGCCGGTGGCCTGTGATGTCTTCATCACCGAAGCAACCTTTGCGCTGCCGGTGTTCCGTCACCCTGATGCGTCACACGAGATCGCGACGCTTCTCAAATCAATCCGGCAATTTCCTGAACGCGCACATCTTGTCGGCGCCTATTCACTGGGAAAGGCACAGCGGGTTATCAAACTCATACGCAATGCAGGCTACTCGGAACCGATCTATATTCACGGTGCACTGGAAAAGATCTGCGATTATTACCAGGCACAAGGTATCGATCTCGGTCCGCTCGAACCGGCAACCGTGGAGCGTGACGAGGCGCAGCCGGATTTTACAGGCAAGATCATCGTCGGTCCTCCATCGGCTTTTTCCGACCGTTGGGCGCGGCGTTTTCCCGATCCCATTTCAGCCTTCGCCTCCGGCTGGATGCGCATCCGCCAGCGCGCCAAACAACAGGGCGTGGAACTGCCACTCATCATTTCCGACCATTGCGACTGGGATGAACTGACGGCGACAATTACGGAAATTGCACCCGCCGAAGTATGGGTCACACATGGGCGCGAGGAAGCGCTCGTTCGCTGGTGCGAACTGCAGAACATACCAGCCAAGCCGCTGCATCTCGTCGGCTATGAAGATGAGGGCGATTGATGCGTGCTTTCGCTGAACTTCTTGATCGGCTGGTTCTGACACCGCAGCGCAACGGCAAGCTTCGGCTGCTTGTTGACTATTTCCGTGCTACTCCCGACCCCGATCGCGGTCTGGCATTGGCGGCAATCACGCGTGATCTCGAACTGCAAAGCGTGAAGCCCGCCATGCTGCGCGCACTGATAGCCGAGCGCACCGATCCCACACTCTTTGCCTATTCCTATGATTATGTTGGAGACCTCGCCGAAACGATTTCGCTCATCTGGCCCGGCCCTAGTGAAACTGCTCCGGGAGCCAACCTGCCGCTTGGCATCGTCGTGCACGAGTTGCAGAATGCTTCGCGCCGCGAAGGCCCGATGCTTGTGGCCGGATGGCTCGATCTGCTCGGCATTTCGGAACGTTATGCACTGTTGAAGCTGGTCACCGGCGGTTTGCGCATCGGGGTTTCGGCCCGCCTCGCCAAACAGGCTCTTGCTGATTTCGGCGGCGTCAACGTTGTCGAAATCGAGGAACTCTGGCACGGCCAGTCACCGCCCTATGAGGTGCTTTTCGCCTGGCTGGAAGGCCGTGGCGAAAAACCTGCTGCCACCGCAGCCGCACCGTTTCGCCCCGTCATGCTGGCGACAGCGCTTAATGAAGCTGAAATCCCCTCGCTCGATGCATCCGCTTACAGCGCCGAGTGGAAGTGGGACGGCATTCGGGTTCAGGCCGTTGCGGAAAACGGCGTGCGCCGTCTCTATTCACGCACCGGTGACGATATTTCCGGCGCATTCCCGGACATTCTGGAGGCTATGGATTTCGAAGGTTCAATCGATGGCGAATTGCTCGTCGGTCATCACGGCAAAACCGGCATAGAAACCGCCACGTTTTCCGATCTCCAGCAAAGATTGAACCGCAAGACCGTGAGTGCAAAACAGTTACACGACTATCCGGCTTTCGTGCGGGCCTATGATCTGTTGCAGGAAGGGAACCAGCAGACCGGCACCGATTTGCGCGCCCTGCCCTTTTCCGAACGCCGTGCCCGCCTGCAAAAATTCCTCGGCAAGCTCGACCCCCGCCGGTTCGATCTTTCGCCGATACTGCCTTTCGCTGACTTTCAGGAACTGGCGCAGTTTCGCGCCAATCCACCCCATCCCGTCATCGAAGGCGTGATGCTAAAGCGCCACGACAGCACTTATCTGCCCGGACGCCCGAAAGGACCTTGGTTCAAATGGAAGCGCGATCCTTTCACCGTCGATGCCGTGATCGTCTATGCCCAGCGTGGGCACGGCAAGCGCTCCAGCTATTATTCAGATTTCACCTTTGCCGTCTGGACGGGACCGGAAGACGAGCCAGTGCTGGTGCCGGTCGGCAAGGCTTATTTCGGCTTTACGGACGAAGAATTGAAGCTGCTGGACAAGTTTGTGCGCGAGAACACCACCGAGCGCTTCGGCCCGGTGCGATCTGTCCGCGCCGAGCCCAATCATGGGCTGGTGGTGGAAGTTGCCTTCGAGGGTCTCAACCGCTCCACGCGCCATAAATCCGGCGTTGCCATGCGCTTTCCGCGTTTCTCACGGCTTCGCTGGGACAAGCCGCCCCGCGAAGCGGACCGGCTTGAAACGCTGGAAAAGCTGCTGAGCTGATTATTCAGCCGCCGTTGAAACGCGGATTTCGTAGATATTGACCGGCTTGCCGGAACCGCTCAAATCCGAGTTGACCGTGATCGTGCCGGCGCGACCTGCCTTCTGGCCGGACGAAATATCCATATCGAAAAGGAAGTCGCTCACGGAATCGCGAACGTCGTAGCGCCTGCGCCCGCAATCGCCAAGACCGCCGAAATCACAATTGACTGACATCTGGGTCGTCTTGCCATCATCCGCTCGCGCAACAATGTCGAAGGTCGCCTTCTTGCCTTCCAGCTGGTTCAAAATGCCTTCGCCCACATCGAATGTGACCGTATCTTCGGTACCGGAAGATTGTACACGTGCGAAACTGCGTGTGCCTTCCTGCCTGATTTCCGCCGTCGCACGTCCCTTGACGGACATTCGTGTTGCCTCAGACGGCTGGAAAATCGTGATCCATTTCAATCCGCCAGGCTCTTCGCCTTCTTTCAAAGGCGCAATACTGCCATCGCTATGCAGCGGATTGTTCGCCGGTCCACGGCTCAAATCGATAAAGCTGTTATAGAGCGAATAACCGATGAAAGCGGCAACAGCGAGCACAAGCGCCGGAATACCATAGCTATAGAAAGGTGAATGACGTTTCTTTTTCCTGCGGTCCTTACGCGAAACGCCGCCCTCATAACCGAGATCGGCATTGCTGCGCTTCTTCTGCCGCGAGGTCGCACGGATGTCGCTGGTATCGAGCGCAGGCGATGCCTCTTCCGCCTTACCGCCAAGGATCGGATCTTCCCTGTGCGGAGCATCAAGTGACGGGTCGTGACGCTCAGTCTTGTCACCACCGGTCTTGAATTCCTGTTCAATGTGCGAGATCGCGTCCTTTAGCTTTTGGCGGCGCTGTTCCTTCTGCACATCGCTGAGCGCGGTATTTGCCGCAAGAGCGCGCTCATGCGCACCCCAAGCGGATTCATAGATTCGCTGGCGGGTCGCCGGATTATGCGCATCCGCCTTGGCAAATGCATTCCTGATCGCGCGCTCAATACTTTCCAAAGGCTGCTCTTCCCTTGTTCGTTCTTCCCGCCGTTTCGTCACGCCCTCAACAGGAGCAAGCGGTCTCCGATGCAGACGATTTCATAAGCCTCAGCGAAATTAACGTCTGAATCAAGGCATTTAGCTGTTCATCACCCGCTTTGACTAGCCAATAAGCATGTCGGAGACACCAAATATTAACTCTGACTGCGGTTTTCCCCCATCCGTATGGTTTTACAGCGCCGAACTGCCCCATGCGAATGAACGAGACATCCCGAAGTAGGCTGGCGATTCCCTCCCCTCCGGGCAATTCTGCTAACCATGGAGTGTCCATGCATCAAGAATGTCCCAATCAGCTGGTTTCCGTCACTCCCTGTCAAGATTCTCGGAAAACCGCGGGCGACCTGTATTGATAGATCGGCTCGCGCGCTTTTGATATTGCCGTTGAGCGAGGAGATGCTAAAACTATTACGTTTACGGAAACGTCAATCATGGAGGACGATTGAAGATGGCCTTGCCGGATATCCTGAAAAGCAGACTGCGCATCCCGGTGGTTGGTGCTCCCCTATTCATCATTTCGCATCCGGCTCTGGTCATGGCGCAGTGCAAGGCAGGCGTCGTCGGTTCCTTTCCCGCACTCAATGCCCGTCCTGAAGCACAACTGGACGAGTGGCTGGCAGAGATCACAGAAGGACTTGCCGCTTACGACAAGGCCAATCCGGATCGGCCATCCGCGCCCTTCGCGGTCAACCAGATCGTGCACCGTTCCAACAAGCGCCTTGAGCACGATCTCGGCCTTTGTGTGAAATACAAGGTGCCGATCGTCATTTCCTCGCTCGGCGCTGTGCCGGAAGTGAATGCGGCAATCCATTCCTATGGCGGTATCGTCCTTCATGACGTCATCAACAACCGCCATGCTAATTCAGCAATCCGCAAGGGCGCGGACGGCCTCATCGCGGTCGCTGCCGGTGCTGGCGGCCACGCCGGTGCGCTGTCGCCCTTCGCGCTTGTGCAGGAAATCCGTTCTTGGTTCGACGGCCCCTTGCTCCTTTCGGGCGCCATCGCCAATGGCGGATCGATCCTCGCCGCTCAGGCCATGGGCGCCGACCTCGCCTATATCGGCTCGCCCTTCATCGCCACGACCGAAGCGCGCGCGACAGATGCCTACAAGCAGATGATCGTAGACTCGAATTCATCCGACATCGTCTATTCCAACTACTTCACCGGCATCGGAGGCAATTATCTGAAGCCGTCGATCGCCAATTCAGGTCTCGATCCGGAAAACCTACCGGAAGCCGATCCATCCAAGATGGATTTCGACAAGGCTCAGCAGGAAGGCGCCAAGGCCTGGAAGGATATATGGGGCTGCGGTCAGGGTATCGCCGCCATCCACGAAGTGGCACCTGCCGGGCAACTGGTCGACCGGCTGGAGCGTGAATATAACGACGCCCGCCAGCGTCTCTGCACAGGCGTTTGATTCTTTGATGGTCACGGAACCGCGCCAGCTTAAAGGCTGGTGTGGTTCCAGCGTTTCACACTCAACGGGTCATTGTCGCATGCCTGCTGTAAAAACCGGTTGATTTCCGCCCTGCCTGACGCTGGCGGTATACATGTTGTGAAAGCTTTTGAACAAACAACGAGATTGTTTGATTTGGGCCTTGCTTTCCTTCATGCTTTTGGTTATCAGCGCACCGTTCAACCGGAAACGGTTGGCTTCCTTCGGGAAATTGGAATGTAATGTTCCGGGCCGCTTTAGCTCAGTTGGTAGAGCACATCATTCGTAATGATGGGGTCAGGTGTTCGAGTCACCTAAGCGGCACCATAAAATCAATGATTTAGCCAGTTTTCGTTTTCACCACATTGACGCTAGCAATCAAATAGCAATCATCGTCGTGTAGCGCGCAAAATCGAATGACAACAGTTTTACGATTTCAAAGAACTGAGCGGAACGTTCATTGAAGCCCCACTAAAGGGGCCGTTAAGCCCTCCCGCTAATTATCAGTTCGTTGACCACCTTCCCCTTACCGTCAGCCGCTGCGTAGGTCAGGTCCACATCTTCGATGTCGAAGACCGAAAAGATCGATCGGATCTCCGGCACGTCGTTGATGGACATGATAAAGCGACCCTTGATGCGACCGAGGCGCTCGGCCATCACCTCGTATTGGCCTCGGCTGAACAACTCCTTCCCATAACAGTCCTCGCTGCCCCAATACGGCGGATCGAGATAAAACAGCGTCTCCGGTCGGTCGTAGCGGTCGATGAAGGCGCTCCAGTCGAGGTTCTCAATGACGGCAGACGCAAGGCGTTCATGGGTTCTGTCGCAGTGGCGTCAGTCTCACTGCATGAAGCGGGCAATAGCACCACTACGCGGCTGAACCGAAAGGTCTTCATCATCCTGATCGGTTTCGAGCCGCTGCAGAATCGGGCAATGGGGGCGATGGTCGCCGTGACAGGCGTTGACCAACGTCGTGAGTGTCTGGGTCATGTCTTGCAGATCGGCGATCTTCTTCTGGAGTTCGTCGATATGAACTTGTGCCAAACGTTTGACTACCGCGCTCTGTCGCGTCTCGTCACGCCATAACCCGAGAAGATCGCCTATCTCCGCAACGGAGAAGCCGAGATCTCTGGCTCGCCGTATGAAACGGAGCATATGCACGTCTGTGTCCGAATAGTCGCGGTAGCCGGAAGCTGTTCGGTCGGCAGCAGGTATGAGGCCGGTCTGCTCATAGTAGCGGATCATCTTGGCTGATACGCCGGATGCTTTAGAAGCTTGTCCAATATTCATGTAATCACTCCCGCAATCTTCAGGCCGGCAAAGCCTTAAGAGCATTTTCGCGAGAGCCGATCTGGAACGTGCAAGTATCGCCTTTATTGGGTAGACAAATTGCTGCGTTCTTCGTCTCTGGAGTTCTAACAAGAGCATTCATAGCTGACTCCTTTTTCGTTCCGAAATTCAGGTTCAGTCGAAGTATGGTTCTTCCAACCGTGGGAAGGTCAATGATATTTTTCTTGTTTTTTCCGCTTGACCTTTCCACGGTTGGAAGAACCACCTTGCATGTCATGAGACCCAAACAAGGAGAAATCTCATGGAATTGAAAATCGAAGGCATGACCTGCGGCGGGTGCGCCAAATCTGTAACTATGGCGATCCAATCGGTAGATTCCGGCGCTAAGGTCGACACCAATCCGACAGAGCGCGCGGTCAAGGTCGAAACAACTGCGACACTGGCGTCTGTCTTGAAGGTTCTCGAGGAAGCAGGTTATCCCGCAACCGCTAACTGAATAGGAACAAGATCGCGCTGATATTCATCACGGATGTGCTTGCGATCAGCGCGGGCATGGCGATCGCACAAGGCTAGATGACAACGGATAATCCATGCACTGTCACGATATGTCTGCAATGTAGAAGCCCTTTGCCGAGCAGCCCTTCGACAAAGGCTTCTACAGTCTCCATGGATACCATGATGAAGAAATGAATCGCCGATCACAGCGACTAGCTGCCTGGAACCGCCGCCGCGTATCATGACCATACGCAGCGGCGGCTTTTTATTTCAGTATTATTCTCCGCCGGAAATCATCGGTATGGGGCTGTCCTGTCTGGAACGCATCTCGGAAAAAGTGAAAAGGTTTCGAACAGGTCGGCTTTCGGAGCAAAGTTAAAGGGCGCAAATCTGATCCAGACCTGCGCTCTATCATCACGTTGTCCACTTCGTCGACTTGCACAGCGATTTTAGTGGCGAGCAGCAATATTCTGAGTTTTCGCCGCCTGCTGCCGGCTCATCTGTTCAAGCAAGCCTCGCAACTGGTTTTCATCCACAGCATCTGCAGCCATGACAGCGCGGATTATGGGATCCGAGAGTAGTTCCTGAGCGGTTGGCTCCGGGTAACAGTCGAACCTATTGCACATATGAATTCTCTCCCTTCGCACTCTCTCAGGATTGATCCTTGATCCAGTTCACTGGGCTGGTGTTTGGTTAGGCCCGTCATCGGGCGTGAAAAACACATCGGCATGCATGTCCTCACCACGTAATCCGCGCGCCAAGGCGAGCTGAATGGCAGCGTCAACCATTCCCGGTGGGCCGGCGACATAGGCCTTCCACCCATCAAGGTCCATCAGGTCGTCGGCAACCGCCTTTGTCACAAAACCACAGCGGTACTGTGTCGCTTCTGCCTCGGATAACACCACCACAAAGGTAAGATTGGCATACTGTTCGGCCAAGGACTGAAAATGCTCGACTAGGTAGAGATCACATTCGCTGCGTGCTCCGAAATAAACATGGATCGGCTGCTTCATGCCGTGAGCAAGGGCGGTCTCAACGATCGACTTGATCGGCGCAAGGCCGGAACCGCCAGCGATGCACAGCATCGGACCGGAATGATTTTGGCGCAGATAGGAGGAACCAAGGGGAAATTCGAGTTCAACTTTGTCACCAGACTTCAGCGCGCCGTGTATGTGTTCGGACGTAATACCTCCTGCGACGCGGCGAACGTGAAATTCCAGACTGCCCTCACCTACACGGTTGGCCATGGAATAGCTGCGCACCGGAGTTCCGGTAAATCTGATCTAGGCATATTGTCCGGCGGTAAACGGCAAAGACGAGCCATCTGCAGGCGCAATTCGTATCAGTTTGATGTCGTGCGTGAGGTCATATAGCCCGGTCACGACCGCATCAAGACGCCGCGGAGCCTCCACGGCCTTTTCGTCGCTGACAAGCCACGCGACAGCGACATCCGTTTGCGGCAATGCGCAGCACGCGAGGATCAAGCCGTCGGATTTCTCCTCCTCAGTCAGTGCAAAGCGCGAGTGCTGAAGCAATTGAACCTCACCCTCGATCAGGCGCGATTTGCATGAGCCGCAGCGACCGGATCGGCAGCCATGAGGATAGGAAATACCGGCAGCGAGTGCAGCTTCGAGGATTGTTTGTCCGTTCAAGACTTCCAGTCGGGTCCGTGTCTGTCGTATATCAACGATTCTTCTGGTCATCCGGCTTTCCTTACAGTCCATCATTCAATCCGAGGGCCTTGAGCAAACCTGGCTTCTGCCGCACGAATGTTCCGTAGAAAATTTCGGAACCGACAATCGTGATCGGAGCCACCCGAACCCCTGTGCGCGCTTTGGCTTCCTCGGCAATCTCCGGCTCACTGAGGTCGCGCTCCTCATAGGAAAGCCCCTGCTCGGAGAGCCAGCGCTTAAGGGCATGACAGTCCGGACAAGTCGGGGTTGTGTAAATGAGAATGCGTGGCGTACTGGTGTGCGTCATATATGGGCCTTTCACTCGGTGGACGTGCTTTCGTTCCCAGTTCGGCCGACAATCGACTGGCGTTCTGAGCGGAATTTTTGTCAGCCTGCAGCTTCCAACACTTGTAAGGTCAAGGCCGTTTTTTTTGCGCAGGGACGTGAACCCGATCACGAACAGTGCGAAGGCTCCGGCCCTCACATGTAAGAGCAGCATCGTTTGATCAATCGCTTCTTCTCTTTCCCGGAATATTGGCGAAACAATGCGCGAGATTGGCCGCCAAACGAGGTTGCAGCTGCCACCAATACTCTCCTTGGGAAAATAACTCTCAGGGCCTTGACCTTTCCACCGTTGGAAACAGCAAGGTCGTCAAATGACCGTCGTCATGTCCCGCTGGCAGACGCTGCGGCCCTATGAAGGAGAACGAGAATGAGTAATAGAGCCGCCGCCCTGTTCCTGGCCGGCGCCGTCATCGTTGGTGGTACCTTTTATGCGGTCTATCGAGACGATATCGAGCCATATACCCAAAGATTCCTCTCGCTTGTTTCATCCGCAGCCGCACAGCCCGCTCAAATGCCTGCTCCCCAAGTACCGATTGCCGAGGTCGTCACACGCAATGTTGCCCCATCCGTAGAGTTTACCGGTCATACCGAGGCAACAAGGACAGTTGACCTGCGTCCACGTGTAGGTGGGGCCATAGTTAGCGTCAGCGTTCCTGAAGGCGGCCTTGTTCGACCCGGCGACCTTCTGTTCCAGATTGATGCAAGGCCGTTCCAGGTCGCATTGGATGCAGCCAAAGCTCAATTGCAGCAGGCTATTGCTTTGCTTGATCAGGCTGAGGTCGATTTCAAACGCGCTGAAGCGCTGGCTCCGAATGGGACTGTATCGCGTAAGACCTTTGATGATGCGAGGGCTGCACTTCGGCAACGCAAGGCTCAGGTGGAGATCGTCAAGGCTGCCATTGCAGCTGCAGAACTCGACCTGTCTTTCACGCGTGTCACAGCACCGATTGCCGGTCGCGTTGATCGCGTTCTTGTCACAGAAGGCAATCTCGTTACCGGCGGCAATGCGGGGGCTGCCACGCTTCTCACCACGATTGTTTCGACCGATCCACTCTATGTTTATTTCGATATCGATGAAGCAACCTATCTGGAATTCGCAGCTCGTGGACGCGCATCCGTGACGGAGGGCGAAGCGGACAGGCTTCCGGTTAAGGTCGGCTTGATGACCGATAATGGCCACCCGCTTGTCGGCGAACTCGATTTTCTCGGCAACCGCATCGACCGGGGCACAGGCACGATCAGAGCCCGTGCAATCGTTCAGAATTACGACGACAGGCTGGCTCCTGGCCTTTTCGTGCGAGTGAAGCTCGTGACTGCCGAACCGACCCAAACCGTACTCATTGATGAGCAGGCGATTGCCGTCGACCAGGGGCGACGCTATGTGCTGGTACTCGGAGCGGAGAATAAGGCAGAGTACCGCCCGATTGAACTGGGGCCGATGATCGACGGAATGCGCGTTGTTTCTGCGGGGCTCAAGTCCGGTGAAAAAATCATCATCAAGGGGCTCGTTCGCCCCGGAATGGAAGTCGATCCGCAGATAGTGCCGATGCTCTCCAACCAGCAGGGCGAAGCTGCCCAGGCTGCAGCAGGTGTTCGGGAGGCGCATCGATGAACATCCCGCGCTTTTTCGTAGACCGCCCGATCTTTGCGGTTGTCCTCTCTGTCCTGATGTTGATTGGTGGAGGGCTCACACTCCTGAAGCTGCCCTTGAGTGAGTATCCGCAGGTAACTCCTCCAACGGTGCAGGTTACGGCGAACTATCCGGGTGCCAGCCCTGAAGTGATCGCCGAAACGGTCGCCGCGCCGCTGGAGCAGGTCATTAATGGCGTGGAGAATATGCTCTATATGAGCTCGCAGGCTGCCACCGATGGACGTATGACGTTGACCGTAACGTTCCAGCAGGGCACGGATCCTGACATGGCGCAAATTCAGGTGCAGAATCGCGTCTCACGCGCGCTTCCGCGTCTGCCGCAGGAGGTTCAGCGCATCGGCGTGGTGACGCAAAAGACTTCGCCCGATATCCTGATGGTGGTTCATCTCGTATCACCCGATGATCGCTATGATCCGCTCTATCTGTCGAATTTCGCCACCTTGCAGGTACGCGACCAGCTTGCGCGTATCTCGGGTGTAGGCGATGTGCTTGTCTGGGGGGCTGGTGAATACTCCATGCGGGTCTGGCTTGATCCGGCGAAAGTGGCCGCCCGCGGTCTGACCGCTTCGGACGTCGTGGCAGCAATTCAGGAGCAGAATGCCCAGGTAGCCGCAGGCTCGGTAGGCCAACAACCAGATGCCTCGGCTGCACTTCAGGTTACGGTCAATACACTCGGCAGGTTATCCAATGAGGAACAGTTCGGCGATATCGTCGTCAAGACCGGCGCTGATGGTCAGGTTACCCGGTTGCGGGACGTTTCACGAATCGAACTAGGGGCTGACGGCTATGCTCTACGCAGTCTTCTCGATGGAAAACCGGCACTGGCGATGCAGATCGTCCAGAGCCCCGGCGCCAACGCACTTGATGTAGCCAGTGCCATTCGCGGCACCATGGAAGAACTGCAGAAGGGGTTTCCCGAAGGGATCGAATATCGCATTGCCTATGATCCCACAGTCTTCGTGAAAGCCTCCCTTGAGGCTGTCGTGATGACATTGCTTGAAGCCATTGTCCTGGTCGTAATCGTTGTCGTGCTCTTCCTTCAGACTTGGCGTGCTTCGATCATTCCTTTGGTCGCCGTGCCGATATCGTTGGTCGGCACATTCGCCCTCATGTATATGTTCGGTTTCTCGCTGAACACGCTATCTCTGTTCGGCTTGGTGCTATCCATCGGAATTGTGGTCGATGACGCTATCGTCGTCGTCGAAAATGTCGAGCGTCACATCGCGCTCGGCGAAACGCCCAAGCAAGCTGCTCGCAAGGCTATGGACGAAGTGACGGGACCAATCATTGCCATTACGTCTGTGCTCTCGGCGGTCTTTATCCCCTCCGCATTTCTGTCCGGCCTGCAAGGTGAGTTCTATCGCCAATTCGCCCTTACAATCGCAATTTCGACCATCCTGTCGGCAATCAACTCCCTCACACTTTCTCCTGCGCTTGCAGGTGTGCTCTTGAAGCCGCATCACGGCGACGTCAAACGTGATCTCCTGACACGGGTGATCGACGGCTTGTTCGGCTGGTTCTTCAGGCTCTTCAACCGGTTCTTCGACAGTGCATCGACTGCCTATGTCTGGTCGGTGCGACGGGCCTTGAGGTTGAGCGCGGTCGTCCTGTTCGTCTATGCTGGCCTGCTCGGCATGACATGGATGGGGTTCCAGACTGTACCTAGCGGATTTGTTCCGGCTCAGGACAAATATTATCTCGTTGGTATTGCGCAGCTGCCAACGGGAGCGTCGCTCGACAGAACCGAGGCGGTGGTTAAGAAAATGTCAGAGATCGCACTTGCCGAACCCGGCGTGGAAAGTGTGGTCGCTTTCCCGGGGCTTTCGGTCAATGGCATGGTCAATATCCCGAACGCTGCTGTCATGTTCACGATGCTCAAGCCCTTTGACGAACGTAACGATCCCTCCTTGTCCGCCTTTGCCATAGCAGGCCGCTTGATGGGCAAGTTCAGCCAGATACCTGATGGTTTTGCCGGTATATTTCCGCCACCGCCGGTTCCTGGCCTCGGTACGACTGGAGGTTTCAAAATCCAGATCGAAGACAGGGCCGGCCTGGGGCTTGAAGCGCTTGCCGGGGCGCAAGGGGCAATCATGGCCAAGGCGATGCAGGCACCGGAACTCGCGGGCATGCTTGCAAGCTTCCAGATGAATGCGCCACAGGTTCAGGTGGATATCGACCGGGTGAAAGCCAAATCGCAAGGTGTGCCCCTCAACACAATTTTTGAAACGCTGCAGGTGAACCTTGGTTCTCTCTATGTGAATGATTTCAATCGTTTTGGCAGGACTTATCGGGTGGTTGTCCAGGCAGATGCGCCTTTCCGGATGCACCCGGAAGATATTGGCCGACTGAAGGTGCGCAACATGGCGGGCGAAATGATTCCGTTGTCGGCGCTTTTGACGATCCAGCATAGTTCGGGACCGGATCGTGTCATGCATTACAACAGCTTTCCATCAGCTGATATCAGCGGCGGTCCGGCCCCCGGCTATTCGTTCGGACAGGCAACAGCCGCAATAGAACGCATCATGACAGAAACCCTGCCATCCGGCATGGCCTTCGAATGGACGGAGCTCGCCTATCAGGAGAAGCAGGCCGGAAACACGGCAATGTATATCTTCCCACTTTCCGTTCTACTCGCTTTTCTCATTCTGGCTGCCCAGTATAATAGCTGGTCATTACCGCTTGCTGTATTGCTGATCGCGCCGATGGCTCTCCTTTCGGCAATTGTCGGAGTCTGGCTTACCGGTGGCGACAACAACATTTTTACTCAGATCGGTTTCGTCGTTCTGGTTGGCCTTGCTGCCAAGAATGCGATCCTGATCGTCGAGTTCGCGCGAGCGAAGGAAAATGAGGGCGTCGATCCGTTAAATGCGGTGCTAGAGGCGGCACGGCTTCGACTTCGACCCATCCTGATGACTTCGCTCGCCTTCATTGCCGGTGTCGTGCCACTTGTGATCGCAACAGGAGCGGGTGCCGAAATGCGGCATGTCATGGGCATAGCCGTGTTTTCCGGCATGCTCGGCGTCACGTTGTTCGGGCTGCTCCTGACGCCGATATTCTACGTCGTGGTGCGAAAACTCGCATTGCGTCGAGATAAAAATGTTGCAGGATCGGCACAAGAACAGAAACCATGACAATAAGCCGAAGCAACCTGACATAAGGGAATGCAGAAGAAAACTTGGACTATCAAGAAGATGGTTCATGTATTCATACGAAGACAATATCCGAGCAAAAACACATTAAACGGCCAATTCCAAGAATACGGCGTCGGCTTGATCTGCGTTCAGAGTTTGCTCCCCGAGCCCTGAATACTCAAATGTTCACAGGGGCCGTTGTTGAACAGTTTAAAAGAGAAGGCGGTGCCATAACGGCGAAAGGCACTAGCCGGAACTCCAACGGATTCCGGCTAGTGCTTCGTTCTCTCTTTGCCGTCCGGTTATCATGCCTTATGGAGCGATTGCCCGTAGCGATCGTGACGGCGCACCCAGTCCATGCCTCCGGCTTCGTTGCGACCTTTCGGAGCGAGATCGAGCATATTGTAAGTGCCCATCATTACCTCGACGCCGCGCCCATAAGTGGAGTAGGTCCGGAAGACCTCGCCCGCATCGTCTTTGTAAAAGGCGCTGACGCCCGGCCATTCTTCACCGTTTTCCTTCCATTCGCCGAAATTATAGTCAATTTTTCCGCTGGCGACCTCATCGGGTGAGAAGCTCACCCGAAAATCGTAGTTGAAGTCAGTGTCAAACGACGACACCCATTTGAACTCCCAGCCCATACGTTTGCGGTAACGTTCAATGTCGGCAAGCGGCGCGCGGGAGACGGCGATCATGGTGACGTCGTGATGCGCAAGGTGCTTGTTCATACCATCGGTGTGGTCAGCCATGAAGGAGCAGCTGGGGCAGCCTTCCTTCCATCCCGGCGCGAACATGAAATGCTGCACCAGAAGTTGAGACCGGCCATCGAAGAGATCTGCCAGCGTGCTTGAGCCGTCCGGCGTGTCGAAGACATATTCCTTGTTGATGCGCACCCACGGCAAGGCGAGCCGCTGCTGGGCAACCTTGTCGCGAAGACGCGTCAACTCCTTCTCCGCTTTCAGGAAATCCCGGCGAGCGGTCAGCCAGTCATCATGTGAAACAACAGCGTGTTGCATTGTGAGTCTCCTATGGTTTGGTATTGGGGAGTTGGAAACGGGCGGCAAAAAGCTTCATCCACGGCGGTAGGTGAAAGAGGCTCATCAACACGTACATCACGGCCATACTGTTGACGGAGACGAAGGTCGATGCGCCAGAACACATCATTATGTCCTGCGAGCCGACTGCAGACATCCACGCCATCAGCGCGAATGTCGGGGTGGCGGCGAGCCCAATCCAACCGGACGCATCACTCGTCAGCTTGGACGACGAACCAACTTTTTCTGTTAAGGTGCGCCTTGGCATTTCTGCTTCTCCCATCGAATTGCCGTTTCCAGCCGTTGCGATACAATCAAGCTAGCTCGGATGGAGGGGATCATGAGAGTTACAAGTATGACGGGATTTCAATGGACCCGCTGATCGCCGCCGCTGCAAACGCTCTCTCGGCAGGCGACCCCCTCGCTGCCCTGAAAAGGGTTGCACTACGCGACGATCCGCCGGCACTGGCGTTGCGCGGCATCGCAATGGCGCAACTCGGCGACTTCGTGCGTGCCCGAGGACTGCTGCGAAGCGCGGCGCGCAGCTTCGGCTCGAAAGAAATTGTAGCGCGTGCGCGTTGCGCCGTTGCCGAAGCCGAAATCGCACTTGTTTCGCGTGATCTCGGCCGGTCATTGCAAAGGCTCAATGCAGCCCGGTCGGCACTTCAAGCGTTCGGTGACCGCAGCAACGCGGCCCACGCCGGCTATCTCGAAGCCCGGCACCTTCTCCTGATCGGCCGTCTTGATGAAGCCGAAGCATTGCTCAGTCAATTGGATGACAGCGCTCTGCCTCGCGCGTCGCTGGCCGGTCGGGAACTAGTGGCGGCTGGCATAGCCATCCGCCGCATCAGGACCGAACCGGCGAAAGCAGCTCTGGAACGGGCAAGACAGGCGGCGACAGACGCACGTATTCCGGCGCTCTCGACCGAGGTCGACCGGGCAGCACAAGCATTCGGCGCGCCAGCAGCTCGCTTGGTAACCTGTGGCAAAGAGCGTTTGCTCCATCTCGAAGACATCGAAAGGCTTTTGGCGTCCGATACACTCATAGTGGATACCTGCCGCAATGTGGTGCGTGGAGGGACAACAATAGTTCCACTCATCACTCGTCCGGTGCTGCTTAAACTCATGCGCGCTCTGGCGGAAGCTTGGCCGAAGGATGTAGCACGTGAGACGCTTCTCAAACGCGCTTTCAACGCGCGGCAAGCTGATGCGTCACACCGCGCGCGCCTGCGTGTTGAAGTTGCCCGGCTGCGTGAGGCCGTCAAACCGCTGGCGACACTGAATGCAACCAGGGACGGGTTTGTTCTGCAACCTCACACCACGCGCAATGTCGCCGTGCTGGTGCCGCACGTAGAAGGCGACCGTGCCCAAATCCTAGCTTTGCTCAGCGATGGGGAAGCCTGGTCGAGTTCGGCATTGGCGCTGGCCTTGAACGTGAGCCCGCGTACGGTGCAGCGAGCACTCGAAGAGCTTGCCCGCGACAACAAGGTCGAGACGTTCGGGCGCGGAAGAGCATGCCGCTGGATCGCGGCGAGTGTGCCTGGATTCCCGACAAGCTTGTTGCTCCCCGCCACACAGATTTACAGTTAGGATGAAGACATGAAACACTCAACCGCTGAAATCATCCGTGAATATGGCCCCTTCCCCGATGCAGATGATGTGGCCGGGGTCAGCTTCGACGGCAATAAAGTTTGGTTTGCAACGGGCAAAAAACTGAATGCTCTTGACCCCGAAAGCGGGGAGATCCTGCGCTCGCTCGACGTCGCGGCCGATGCGGGAACCGCGTTCGACGGCGAGCACTTGTTCCAGATCGGTGATTCCGTCATCCGAAAGATCGACCCCAAGACCGGGGAGATAGTCGCCACAATACCGGCTCCCGGAAATGGCGGAAACTCCGGCCTGGCCTGGGCAGAAGGTTCGCTCTGGGTCGGACAGCATCGTGCTCGAAAGATACATCAGGTGAACCCCGAGACAGGAGAAGTACTGCGCACGATCGAATCCGATCGGTTCGTCACCGGCGTCACTTGGGTCGACGGCGAACTTTGGCACGGTACGTGGGAAGACACCGGGAGCGATATTCGCCGCATCGATCAGAAAACGGGTGCCGTGCTAGAACGTTTGGACATGCCGGACGGAACCGGAGTATCGGGACTTGAATCCGATGGCGGCGACCTCTTTTTCTGCGGAGGTGGAAGCAGCGGAAAGGTAAGAGCCATTCGTCGGTCCCGGCATGACATCAAATGAGCGCATCGTAGCGGAAGCGCCGGTATAGGCTGAGTGCTGTTCGGGGCACTACTACATCCGACAGCTGGACATAATGAGCGAAAGCCTTCGCCATATGCGTTCATTGTAAACAAAAGGGTCAATACGATCAGACTAATTGCAACAGGTTGGTGCATGACGAATGGGCATCCAGACAGGGAAGCCGATGGCCCACGACAAGCCTGACGCCTATCGTCTCATGTTGGGGCGATTTGAAAGCATCCCTCAGCTTCGTAGACCGGCTAACACTGGGAGGCGCATCGCCGCTTGTCATACCAGAAGCCGCCCTCGCCTTTTCGTAAGCTGACAATCCTGTCGAAGTCTGCCTGTCACCGATTTGATTTCATCTGCAGTTTCCTTAACTGCTGACCCACAAATTGAAGTGCGAACTCATAGATGCCTTCATAAGAGATTTTCTTTTTATGTTGTGTAACAATGCCTTATGGAAACTCTTCTTACTCTCAAATACAATTGGCACCATCATTTGACATTAGTCAAATCGTATGCTTGTCGTGTTGATTGAAAGACTTTTCTGTGCAACTCAGTCACAACAGAGACAGTAGTGTTGATTGCCACTGAGAACTGACCCGGCGTTTCCACCGAG